>NZ_CP176042.1:600000-1200000 GCF_051852995.1 Oenococcus alcoholitolerans | reverse complement strand
AATGAAATTATTTTGTCTTTTTAAAAGCCCTTAACAACGGCTTTTTGAGCTAATGTAACCTTGTTGTAACATTGTAAACTAAGCTTAAAAAAGTGTTAATTGCTATGTCAAAAAATACCCCTATTCTATTTCTTGTGCTTAAAAAATCCTTATAGATTTTTATCAAATTCAATTTGCACGATGGAGAAATAGATAGAATGACTACAAAAACTGTTAGAAATGCCCTTTTGATTTCAACCGGTGCCGCTGCTGCGTTAACAGTCGGTGCTGCATCTGCTAATGCCGATACTGTAACTATTAAACAAGGTGACAGTGTTTGGAAGTTAGCTCAAGAAAACCACACTACTGTATCTGAAATAGCCAAGGCAAACAAATTAAGCAATACGAGCTTGATCTATGCTGGTGCTACGCTTGAGATCCCTAACGGATCTGCTGCTCCGGCAGCCAGCCAAGCACCTGCTTCACAAGCACCCGCTGCTACCACGGCTGCTCAAAGTGTTTCTTCTAGAAATGCCGATGATACTGTAACTGTTGCTTCAGGAGACACTATTTATGGAATTGCTGCGCGTCTTAATGTGTCTGCTGCAACTTTGATCGCAAATAACAACGGCTCAACTTTCCTGCTTGCAGGACAAAAGCTGGCTTTGTACCCAACTAAGACTGCTTCACAAGCTCCCGTTGCCAGCCAGGCACCTGCATCTGCTGCTCCAGCTTCTCAGGCCCCAGCAGCTAGTCAAGCTCCGGCAGCATCACAGGCACCTGCATCTGCTGCTCCGGTTTACCAAGCCCCGGCAGCTTCTCAGGCCCCACAGGCTCCAGCTTCTCAAGCTCCGGTAAATACTTGGCGTGCTCCGGTTCAGACTTCTGTTAGGTCTTTTGTTTCTGCTCCTGTACGTACACAGGCTCCAGTTCAGAATTACTCTGGCGGCAATTCATATCTTTACGGTCAGTGCACTTATTATGTAAAGAATCTGCTGCCTTGGGTTCCAAATGGTTTAGGTAATGCTAGCCAGTGGGCTTATTCCGCAGCTGCTCGTGGTTTCGCTGTGAACAATACCCCTTCAGTTGGATCAGTTGTTGTCTTCCAGCCTGGTCAAGGCGGAGCAAGCGGTTATGGTCACGTTGGTGTTGTTACTGCTGTATTTGGAAATTCTATTCGTATTTCTGAAGGTAATTATAACGGCTTGGCAAGCAATACTCGTACAGTTGCTTCTGCTTCAAGTTACCAATACATTCATAACTGATTGAATAAATCTAAGCTATAATAAAGTTAGCTTTAATGAAATTTAGCCTTATGGCTATTTTTTTATTGAAAAAAATCGTTATGGTCCAATTTCGAAATTATTTTACAACTCAAAATGAATGGATTTTTTCACCAAATTCGTCCGTAGGCGAGATAAGTCCCTATTATCAAGATTTTCGCAGTTTCCAGTTCAAGGGTAATTTTATCGATTCTCGTTTGATAAGAGATCTTAAGTCGCTTGAAGAAGAAGCCGAGTCTGTCGACCAAGCTTTAGAAATGATGACAGACCTTTTTTTGGATCATATGCTTCACCCCAATGACTGGCTGCATAGTCGTGAACGAAATTTGGATGATCAGGCTGTTTTTGCGCTTAATATAGGTTTGCTTCCCTTTGAAAATTCTGACGGCAGCCGCGGCCGAAATCTCAGCTATACATTCCAAATTTTTCGTAATCAATCTATCATTGATTTAGTTAAACATGGACGCTGGCTGGACGACCAAGTAAGCGGTTTTGAAGAAATAAATTATTATTTTGCGAAAACCAAAGATCTTTTGAAGATCCGCGACCTGCAAACCGGGATCGCTGGGCGTCCAAGCCAAGTTTTTGATATGATCTCTCCGTTTATTTCCGAACTTAATAATCAGGAATATTTGATAAGACAGATCGAATTTGAAAAATCACCGACCTATTTGGCGGTCAACCTTACTTCTGATTTTGATAATTGGGAAAAGTCGGGTGCTGCTCAGCTGGACAAACTAAACGGTTTTAAAGTTCAATCTCGTATCAGCGGGTTATTTGACCACATTTCTCAAAGAGATCTTCTTGATATTAAAAATCGGGCTGATATCTTCAAAAATATCATGAAAATGCAGCTTGAGAAGCAGCCTCGTCTTCACGAACAAGACTTTCAGCTTAACGAACAGCAGGTCAATGTTCCAGAAAAATATCGCAGCAAGCAATCAATATCGATCAAACGAACGATTGCTAACGCCTTATCTTTGCTGGACCGTCCTTTTGTTTGGGAAGGAAATGACGAAAATGGTTTTGATGTCGCCGGTTTTATTGAATACCTGCGGCTTATTTCCGGACTCACGAATATTGGAGGAAAACCATATATTCAAGCCGCAAAGCTTAGACAGGCTGGACGGATGATCAAAAAATATGTGTATGCTTTTCCCGGTGATCTTCTTTTTTGGGGAGGCCAAGGAGCTGAATATCAAGTCGGTCTTTACATGGGCGGCGGTCAATATATCGGTTTGAAGGGACCTGGCAGCAAGGTTTCGATTCAGCCGGTCACAGGCGAACCGTTAGCCTATGATGCGCTTTTTTGAATACGTATAAATGATGACACAAACTTTTTGGGAAACAATCAAAAAAAATTCTTTCAAACAAAACCGTCCTTTCTTTAGTTTGGCCCCAATGGAAGCTGTTACTGATTCGATTTTTCGTCAGGTAGTAGCAAGGGCCGCTGCTCCGGACGTTTTTTTCACTGAATTCACTAATGCTTTGAGCATTACTCATCCAAAGGCAAAGTTTTCGGTCATGGGTCGTCTTTACGTTGATCCGGCAGAAAAAACTATGCCGGTCGTTCAACTTTGGGGAGATCAAAGCGAAGCTTTTTACAAGGCGGCTTTTGCGGTCAAAAAAATGGGTTATAAGGCGATTGACATCAATACAGGCTGTCCGGACTCAACCGTGGTGAAAAACGGCGGCGGTTCTGATTTGATCCGTCATCCGGAAAAAGTGTCCGGGATCATTGCGGCTTGCCGACAGAGCGGCTTATCAGTAAGTGTTAAAACCAGGCTGGGTTTTTCTAAAATATCGGAAATGAACGATTGGATACCTTTTTTGCTTGAACACAAACCTAAGCTTCTTACAGTACATTTGCGTACTCGCAAAGAAATGAGTAAAGTACCGGCTCATTATGAAGTCATTGACGAACTGATCAGAATGCGTGATTATATTTCTCCAGAAACACTTCTTCAAATAAACGGCGATATCAAAGATCATCAGCAGGGAATGGAACTTTATCGATCGCATCCGGGCCTTGATGGCATTATGATCGGCCGTGGTGTTTTTGAAAATCCTTACTGTTTTTCCCCGAATAAAGAGCAGCATGATTTAAGGGAATTGCTGTCTTTATTTGAGATGCAGCTTGATCTTTATGACGATTACGCTCGAAAGATCGGAGGCAAACGCTTTGTTACACTGAGACGTTTTTTCAAAATATACGTTCGTTCCATGCCAAATGCAGCTTTTTATCGTGATCTTTTGGTAAATACGGTCAGTACTGATCAAGCGCGTGCGATCATTAGCCGGATTCGTCAGCACACTTAAAGCAAGTTGATTTTAAATAATATCTATTTAGGTAGTAGGATTGTAAATGTTGGATGAATTTTATAGAGGAGTGTTTATAATTTATGAACTTTAAAGAGCTTGATCTGAAAAAATTTGATCTTTTTGAACAAGCGAATCCTGACGGTTCTTTTTATCAAAGCGTTTATCAAAAAAAACATTTTGATGAGGGCTTCAGAAAAAGCGTCATTTTAGGTGTTGAAGATGATTCCGGCCAAGTATTGTTGGGAGCCCTGATATCTTCAGTCGCCAGCCGTACCGGTCTTGTTTATGAGATCATGGGTGGTCCTTTGGTCAAAGATGATCTAGATGATCAAAAAAAAGACCAAGTGCTTGGCTTTTTTCTTGATAATTTAAAGCCGTATTTAAAAAAACATCATGCTTACTATCTGCGCGTTATTCCAAATATAAAAACAAAAAGAATAGATAACGATGGTAAAGAAACTGATTTTGATCAAGAAGATTATTTGAATATCTACCGCAAACGAGGATTTATTTACCACGATTTGGATGATCAGATCGGTATGTCGACCAAAACACCTCATTATGAATATAAAAAAGACCTGGCAGGTCTAGATGAAAAGAAATTATTTAAATCATATAGTAAAAAAACACAATATTCGATCAAAAAAACTCACGATTTCGGTATCCAAGTACGAAAGATATCTTATGACGAATTAGAAGAGTTTCATAATAACACAACGCGGACAGCTAAGAGGATCGGTTTTTCTGATAAGACTTTAGCTTACTATCAAAGCAGTTATCGTGCTTTTGGCGATAAAGTACTTTTTTTGGTCGCTGAAATCGATCTTAAAAAATATATCGACTCATTTCAAGGACAGATCGATAAGCTGAACAAGAAAATAGAGCACGACAAGCAGATCGATGCCAAACGCGATAAGCCCACTAAAACTAACCAGATCAAAGAGTTCCAAAGTCAGATAAGCCAACACGAAAAAAGGATCGAGCAGGGCAAAGAAATTTTAAAGGCCGGTCATGAGATCATAAATCTTGCTGGAGCGATGTTTTTTATTCAACCGCAGGAAGTTTCCTATATGTTCAGCTACACAAACGTTGAATTCAAGAATTTTTATGGTCCATACCGAATTCAAGAAGAGATGCTTAACTTGGCTGTCAAGAACAATATTCCATATTACAATTTTTATGGTGTTTCCGGTGATACCAGCGGAAACGATGGTGTCTATGAGTTTAAAAAGGGCTTTAACGGATACTTGGTCTCAAATATGGGTCCCTTGATCTTGCCGGTCAAAAAATTCCGATATAGTTTTCTCCAGTCGTTAAAAAAATTATTGAGAAGATAAATTTATTAAAAACATTTTTTATTCATGATTTATAAAAAAGAAAAAATTTGGGGACGATTATTAGACAATGAAGGCCGCTGTATCCACTGGCACAGTAAACTTGATATCATTGCAAATCGTTGTGCCCTTTGCGGAAAATACTACGCCTGCTATAAATGTCATGATCTAGCAGAGGATCATGCTTTTGTCCCTTATCCGATCAACAGCAGCTCTAAGATCGTTATGTGCGGTGTTTGCGGATACCAGTTTACTTACAGACATTATCAAGAAATAAAAGTTTGCGATCGCTGCAGATCGCCATTCAATCCCCGTTGTTCGCTGCATCAGAGTATTTACGTTTATAAATGAATCATCTGCTTTTTAGATATAATAGTTTAAACAAAACCCGAACCAAAAGGTCCGGGTTTTGTTTCGTTTGATTTTAATGTATTTTTAAACCTCGATCAATTTACTCAAAAATTCTTTTGCCCGCGGATTTTTCGGATCGCTGAAAAATTGTTCAGGTTCAGCATCTTCAGAAATTTTTCCCTGATCTAAAAACCAGACTCTGTCCGCTACTTTTTTTGCGAAACCCATCTCATGAGTAACGACTACCATCGTCATTCCGTCTGCTGCCAAATCCTGCATTACTTTAAGAACTTCGCCGACCATTTCTGGATCTAAAGCCGAAGTTGGTTCATCAAAAAGCATTACATCCGGATCCATGGCCAATGCTCGGGCAATCGCGACCCTTTGTGCCTGCCCGCCGGAAAGAGATCTTGGAAAAGCGTCTATTTTTTCTTCTAAACCGACCTTTTTCAGAAGCTGGAGGGCCTTTTCGTGTGCCTGATCTTCTTTTAAGTAACCCAATTTTACCGGCGCTAAGGTAATGTTTCTTTCAACGCTTAAGTGAGGAAAAAGATTGAACGATTGAAACACCATCCCCATTTTTGCACGGATCGCGTCTAGTTCTTTATCTTTCATTTTAGTCAGATCGCGGCCTTCGAAAAGGACTTGACCGCTGGTCGGCTTGTCGAGCATGTTTAAATCTCGGATCAAAGTTGATTTGCCGGTCCCGCTCGGTCCGATCAGGGTAACGACTTCAGAACGTTTGATTTCGGCATTGATATCATTCAAGATCACGTTGTCGCCGAATTTTTTCGTCAGACCTTTTAATTCAATGATCGTATCGTTATTATCAGTCATGTTTCATTCTTCCTTCAAAATATTTCATGATTCTTGAGAGACTGAATGTCAATAAGAAATAGATGATCGCAGCGATGATCAGGGGAGTAACGCCGTCAAAAGTCGTCGCGCGGATATTATTTATCTGATACATTATGTCGGGTGCACCGATTATCAAAACGATCGAGGATTCCTTTATCAATGCAACGAATTCATTTCCTAATGCGGGCCAAATATTTTTTAAAGCCTGGGGAATGATAACGAAACGCATGGTCATTTTTCCTGATAGGCCTAATGATCTAGCTGCTTCCGTTTGCCCCTTGTCGACTGATTGAAAACCGCCGCGGATCGCTTCAGAAACATAAGCCGAAGAATTTATCGAAACAGCGATTATACCAGCTACTATCGTTGGGATATCGACTTCTGTTCTGATTCCGATGGCTGACAATATGCTCTGAAGTATGATCGGGATCGAAAAGAACACAAACATCAGCTGAACGATCATCGGTGTTCCTCTAAGTACTTCTACATAAGTAGCCGCGATCGCCTTGACAATTTTGCTGTGCGACATGTGCATCAAAGCGACCAAAAGTCCCAAGATCGATCCGATCACAACTGCAGACAGCGAAATCAAAAGGGTCACTCCTAATCCTGAAAGCAGTTCATCTCTAAAACGCCAAAACATTAATGATGACATAAAATCTCCGTTAAACTCTTATTTAGCCTGTTTTAACTGGGTACCAGCGTGTTTGATCCATTTTTCAAACGAATGGCTATGATTGTATTTTTCAACGATCTTATTGATCCTTGTCTTCAGCGCCTGTTGATTTTTAGGAATAACGACTTGCATGCCTTCTTCGTCTTGAACACCCTTTGGATAATCAGCATAAGTAAACTTTAAGCCGGAAACACTGTTGGCATATGCCTGACCGACACCACCGGAAAGGGCAACTGCATCGATTTTGTTTGTTTTTAAAGCTAGGATCAAATCATTATTGGATTGGATCTGGGTTATTTTGGCACTTTTCAGACCCTTTTTTTTCAAAGATTGTTTGATCAATGCTTCTTGTCTGGCTGAAGTTTGCACGCCGACTTTTCTGCCCGCTAAATCTTTATAGGATTTGATTTTTTTTGCATCAGCTGCTTTTATGACTAAAGTTTCTTTCCCATGATAGTAAGGAACACTAAAATCAACTGTCTTCCTTCTTTGAGCAGTTGCGCCCATGCCTGCCAGCAAAACATCAACTTTTCCTGATTTTTGAGCGACTAATAAAGAGTCAAAAGACATGTTTTTAACTTGAAGTTTGACACCGAGGCCCTTAGCTAATTTTTTAGCTAAAGTCATATCTGCGCCAGTCGGGACCTGCTGGCCGTTTTTTTGGACCATGAATTCAAAAGGCGGGAAATCAGCAGACGTACCAACTATCAGCTTTCCTCGGTCTTTTATCTTCGAGTACAGCACGCCCTGCTTATTTCCCGCCGCTTGAGCATAATTAATCGAGCCGGCAAAAACACCAGCTACTGCAATCGTCGATATTAGACCACTAAAAAATCTGCTTACTAATTTTTTCATTTTAAAATCTCCTTAAATTATCCACCCTTTTTATAAATTGAGTGAATTGCAATTATAATAATGACTGTGTTAGAAAATGTCAAGAACCAAAGCGGCTTATCGCTTGCCTTTATCGGTGACGCAGTTGATGAGCTCTTCATAAGAAGGTACCTGCTTTCGACAGGTCTTACAAAAGTTAACCAGCTTCAGCGCCGTTCAAAGGAATTTGTTTCAGCTAAAGCACATGCTAAATTATTTTCGTTAATGCAAGAAGAAAATATCTTGAGTGCCGATGAACTTAGTATTTTTAAAAGGGGACGCAACTCGCACCCGCATACCAAGGCAAAAAATACTGATGCTGTCACCTATCAAATATCAACTGGCGTAGAAGCTTTGTTAGGCTATCTTTATCTTGAGGACGATCAAGAACGCTTAAAAGAAATAATCGGATGGATGATCAAAAAAGTCGAAGATGGAGAAACTCGTGAGTGATGAAATGATCTATGGCTTTCATGCTGCTTTAGAAGCATTGGAAAATAATGTCAGCAGCAAGGCCGTGTATTTGAGCAAAAGTATGCTGAAAAAAAGAGCACAGCAGGTAAAACAGGCCGCGCTGCAAGCTAAAGTCAAGGTAGTTTTAGTAGATAATCAAAAATTGGATCAGTTAAGTTCTAACGGCAATCACCAAGGAGTTGCTGTAGAAATTAAATCTTATCAGTATCTTCCTTTAGATGAACTGGTGTCCCGTTCAAAGAAAAGAAAGGAACCTTTCCTGCTTATTCTTGATGAGATAGAGGATCCGCATAATTTGGGTTCGATCCTCAGGACTGCCGACGCAGCATCAGTCGACGGGATCATCATTCCTAAACGGCGGGCTGTCCAACTAACTCAAGTCGTTGCTAAAGTTTCGACCGGTGCTATTGAGCACGTTCCTGTTACTCGGGTGACTAATATAAATTCAACGATCGATCTTCTGAAAAAAGAGGGTTTTTGGATTTTCGGTACTGATGTGAAAGGGGCCGATTATAGCCAATGGGATGCTTCTGGAGCAGTAGCCTTGGTCATCGGCAATGAAGGCCGCGGTATTTCTGCTCAAACGAAAAAGAAAGTCGATCAAATGCTCACTATTCCAATGGCCGGTCATGTTCAATCACTCAATGCAAGCGTTGCTGCAGCCTTATTAGTTTATCAAGCTTATAACAGCCGCCGTTTGAGAAAATAAATTTTATCCGCCTTTTGGATCAAAAATAAATTTTTAAAAATATAAAAAATTATTTTTCTGATTTTCGTCTCCGGCATCTAAGCTGATCGATCACACTGTTAAAGCTTTTTTGACGGTATCGTAGCTTATTTGCTTTTTTTATTTTCCAAAAAGAACATATGTTCGCTGATCAAAGATCTTTGATTCGATTATATTTTCTTGGTATTTTGTAAGACCATCTTAAAAGGCAAACAAGGAAATCATGGACGAAATCAGAGAAGAATTAAGCAGAATAGAACGGGGTGATGAAACAGGCTATCTGGACCTCATTAGATCGACAAAGGGATTTTTGCATTCGATCTATCAACGATATCTGCGTAATATAATCGATTTTGATGAGTGGAACAGTGAAGCACTTGATGTTTTAGTAAGGTCAGTCCAGCAGTATCAGCAAGGACGAAAATGTAAATTTACTACCTACTTTTATCGAGCTTTACATAATCGGGCGATGGATATCATCAGAAAGAGTTATACAAAAAAATCACAGTTTCGGCTTCGCAGTCTCTCTTTAGACGAGCTGTCGCTTAACGGTTTTGATATGGTGGACCATTCTTGGAATCAAGCTCAAGCAAAGATCAATTTTCAGGACGCTTTAAGCCGGACTAAATTTGGAAGAGGTCCAAAGGAGTGCCAAGCGGTCAGAGAATTATTCCAAAAGGACATCGGGCAAGAGCAACAGGAAGATCCTTGTCTTGATTATCGAAAAAAACGTATTTTAAAAAATTTAGTCTCTGAATATTATCGTTAACGATGACAAGCATAATTTACTTTGTTAGAATAAACAAAGATGATTCGTTACTTTAGAAACACAATTGATGAAATGAAAAGAGTAACTTGGCTCAATGCTGATCAAACTAGCCGGGATACGATGTCGGTCATTTTGACTTCTGTATTCTTTTCCGCTTTTTTGACCTTTGTCGGCTGGATCTTTTCGATGCTGATCCGTTTCTTGATAAATGGTTGATAATTTTGTAAGATTAAACTATTGAACCGAGGGTTTCCCTAGGTTTTTTATTTTGGAATCGTAGAGGTATATATGTCTTCAACATCAGAATTACAAAAAGATTGGTATGTCGTTCATACTTATTCGGGCTACGAAAATCGAGTTAAATTGAATTTGGAACAGCGGCGCGAGTCAATGGGCATGTCCGACTATATTTTTCAAGTCATCGTACCTGAAAATGAGACTATCAAGACAGGGCCGAACGGCGAATTAAAAAAAGTCGTTGAGAATGATTTCCCCGGCTATGTTCTAGTCGAAATGATCATGACTGATGAGTCTTGGTTCGTTGTACGTAACACACCTGGTGTGACCGGGTTTCTGGGATCTCATGGTCAAGGATCCAAGCCTAATCCCGTCACCAAAGACGAGATCGATCGAATCATGCATAGAATGGGATTGATCGAAAGAAAAGTTGATGATCTTGATGTAAAAGTCGGCGAGGTCGTTTCTATTATCGGCGGAGCTATGAGCGGTATGGAAGGAAAAATCACTGCTATCGATAAAGGCAAACAAGAAGTCCGTGTTTTGGTCGACATGTTTGGCCGAGAAACAGAAACCGAAGTTCCTTTTAACGATATCGACAAAGTTTATTGATTTATTTGTTTAAAAAAGAGGTTTGCCTCTTTTTTTATTATCTTTTAGGCAAGCGTTTTCCTTTTTTTCAATTTTCTTTTATAATTAAGTGCGTTTTGGATTTTTAGGAGAAATTTTTATGGATTATCTAATAGGAGTTGATTTAGGAACTACAAGTACCAAATCTGTTCTTTTTGATTTGAAGGGAAAAGTTATTTCTTCATCTAATAAGGGTTATCCTTTGTACCGCGACCGGCCTGATACAGCCGAAGAGGACCCGGAGGAAATTTTTCAGGCTTTGATAGATTCACTGGCGGAAGTCGTTAGAAAAGCTGATCTGCCTAAGGACAGCAAGATCGCTGGTGTATCTTTTAGTGCTGCTATGCATTCTCTGATTGCTCTGGACAAAGATTGGAAACCACTGACTCGGGTGATCACCTGGGCTGATGGCCGAGCAGTCAAATATTCAGAAGAATTAAGAAAAAATGGTTTAGGACAAAAAATTTATAGCCGGACCGGTACGCCGATCCACCCGATGGCACCTTTGAGCAAGCTGTTTTGGATGAAAAATGAGCGTCCTGATATTTATAAGCAGGCGGCTCATTTTCTTGGTATAAAAGAATATATTTTCCATAAATTGTTCGGCAGCAACAAAGTTGATATTTCGATCGCCAGCGGAACCGGTATTTTCAACATTTTCCAACTTGATTGGGATCAACAGACGCTTGATTTTTTGGAATTGGACAAAAACAAGCTGCCAAAACCAGTTTCGCCATACGAGATCGAAACAGGGATGGCTTCTGAATTTGCGAAAGTCACCGGACTATCCGCTGATACGCCCTTTGTTTACGGGGCAGGAGATGGACCATTATCTAATCTCGGGGTAAATGCTATCCAACCCGGTGTCGCTGCTGTTACCATTGGCACTTCTGGTGCGATCAGAGTTGTAACTGATAAGCCGAAGATCGATCCGAAGGGCAGGACCTTTACTTATGCTCTTGATGCTGACCATTGGGTCGTTGGCGGACCGGTCAATAACGGCGGCGATGTTTTTCGCTGGGCACGCGACAATCTTTTCGATGCTGAAAAATCGACTGCTGATCTTCTCTGCATTGATTCTTATGATCTGTTGACCAAAATAGCTTCGAAAGTTCCTGCTGGTGCTGATGGATTATTGTTCCATCCTTATTTGAGTGGTGAAAGAGCACCGATCTGGGACGCTAATGCTCGCGGTTCTTTCTTTGGCCTGACTCATTACCATACTCGTGCACATATGGTCCGCGCCGTTTTAGAAGGAATAATCTTCAATATTTATATGGTCGCCTTGGCTTTGGAAGAAGTTGTCGGCGATTTGAAATCTATTCAAGCGACTGGCGGTTTTGCCCGTTCGGCATTGTGGCGTCAGATGCTGGCTGATATTTTTGAACAGCCGGTGACAGTCCCTGAAGCTTTTGAATCCGGGGCATTAGCAGCGACCGTCATTGCTCAAAAAGCGCTCGGATACACTGACAAGATCGAAAATATCAAGGACATGGTCGGAAAATCTCAAACTTATGATCCAAATCCTGATAACTATAATGTCTATCGCGAGCTGGCACCTATATTCATACGATTGAGCCGTCAATTGCAAACTGAATATGAAAACATTGCAAATTTCCAGCGTGAACATGTTCATATAAAAACGAAAGAAGATTAATCGTGGAAGAAAATTTATCAATACTTTTAGCCATTGGTACTGACCCAAAAAGCGGTTTGTATCAATGGATGTTGGGTGATATTAATTTATGGCCTTTTTTGATCTTGATCTTGGGGATCGCACTGCTTTTGCTTTTGATCCTTAGATATAAGATAAATACCTTTGTTACCTTGATCGTGACATCGATCGTAGTCGCATTCGCATTGGGGATGAATCCGGCTGGGATCGCTGACGCTATAAAAAATGGTATCGGCGGGACTTTAGGCGAATTAGTCGTGGTCTTTGGCTTTGGTTCTATGATCGGGCGGTTAGTATCAGATGCAGGCGGTTCTTATCGTATTGCGAAAACTTTGATTGCTCGTTTTGGCCGCAAACGTCTGCAATGGGCCGTTGCAGCAGCGTCGTTCGTTATTGGTATATCGCTTTTGTTTGAAGTTGGGCTGGTCGTTTTGATCCCGATCGTATTTACGATCGCTTTGGAAGCAGATGTTCCTTTGCTTTATCTAGGTATTCCTATGGCGACAGCTTTGTCAGCAGCACAAGGTTTCTTGCCGCCGCAGCCTTCGCCAACAGCTGTTACTAACATCTTAGGCGCTAATTTAGGTCTTGTTTTGATATACGGTATCCTTGTGGCGATCCCTGCTATGATCGTTGCCGGACCAATATTTACAAGAGTGGCAAAACGCTATGTTCCTTCGGCTTTTAAAATAACCAAACACCTTGATGCCTTAGGAACTATTAAAGAGTTTGAATTAGACAAAACACCATCTTTTGGTATTTCGATTCTTACCTCTTTGATGGCGGTTATTTTTATGGTCGTGACAACGCTTATCACCATGTTTATAAATGGTGGCAAGCAAGTCTATGGAGGTGTTATCGGAGATTCTGCCTGGAAAGCTATGACCAGCGCTGCACGGCGCGGATATTTAACTGATCCTTCTGAATTTCAGAGAATAATTGCTTTTCTTGGCAATCCCTTGATAGCGATGGTGATCGCTCTTTTATTTGCAATGTGGTCAATGGGACGGCACCAAGGAAGAAAGATTCAGGAAGTCAACGCTACTTTGGCCGATGCTATCAAATCGATCGCTAATCTGCTGATGGTCATTGGCGGCGGTGCTGCTTTTAAAGGTGTACTGACGGCCGGCGGTATTTCAACGGCGATCGCAGCTGCCTTTTCGCACACCTCGATGTCGCCGATAATTTTTGCTTGGCTGATCGCGGTCATAATCCGTGTATCTGTAGGTTCGGCAACGGTTGCCGGTATGACTTCTGCCGGGATCGTAGCTCCGATCGTTGCCAGTCAAACGGCTGTTAATCCAGCCTTTGTCGTTTTGGCCATCGGTGCCGGTTCCTTGGCTGCCAGCCACGTTAATGATGCGGGTTTTTGGATGTTCAAGGAATTTTTTGATCTCGATGTCAAACAAACACTCAAAACTTGGACTGTTTTGGAAACTTTGATCTCAGTCGTCGGTCTATTGATGGTTTTGCTGCTTGCTGCTGTTTTTCATTGATTTGCTTTAGAAAAGCGTGTATGATTAACTCTGCATGTTTGTATCATGTGCGGGAGCAGCGTCACGGCTGCATTTTCCACCGCTAGATTAATCGAGAGGAGACATTATCGTGGCAAAAAATGTCGTAAAAATAGTTAAGCTGCAGATACCTGCTGCTAAGGCTACACCAGCTCCGCCAGTTGGACCAGCCCTAGGACAAGCCGGAATAAATATCGGCCAGTTTACTAAAGATTTTAATGCAAAAACCAAGGATCAAGCCGGTTCTATAATCCCAGTCGTTATTTCGGTTTATGATGATCGTTCATTTGATTTCGTTTTGAAGACCCCGCCTGCTTCTGATCTGCTTAGAAAAGCAGCTAAAGTAGACAAGGGTTCTGGAGAGCCAAACAAACTCAAGGTCGCAAATGTAACATCTAAGCAGATCGAAGAGATCGCAAAGACTAAGCTTCCTGACTTGAATGCGGCTGATCTTCCAGCTGCTGTCAAAGTCGTATTAGGAACAGCTCGTTCGATGGGTGTTTTGGTTGACGGTAAATCATTGGATTCCGGTGCTGCTCGTCTAGCAACCGGAGAAGAGATCGCTGCTGCTGAGCAAGAAGACGCCGCTAATGGCGCTGTTGCTGAAGCCGGCGGAACTGTTAAACAAGAAGATGATGCCGAAGAAGGAGCTGAATAATGTCTAAAAAGCGTAGTAAAAATTATTTAGCTGCAGCAGAAAAGGTTGATTCATCAAAGAAGTACCCTTTGTCAGACGCAGCTTCATTAGTTAAAGAAATTTCATTTACAAAGTTTGATTCAAACGTTGAAGTAGTGTTCGACCTTAACGTTGATACTACTAAAGCAGACCAGCAATTAAGAGGAGCGATCGTTCTTCCTAATGGTTCTGGAAATCCAAAAACAGTTGCTGTTTTTGCTGATGGCGATAAGGCTAAAGAAGCTCAGGCTGCCGGTGCTGATTTTGTCGGTACTGATGATTTGATCGAAAAAGTTCGCGGCGGCTGGACTGGTTTTGATATCGCCATTGCGACTCCTGATCAGATGGCTAAGGTTGGTCGTGTTGGCCGTTTGTTAGGACCTAAAGGTTTGATGCCTAATCCAAAGGAAGGCACTGTTACCTTTGATGTAGCAAAAGCTGTCGAAGACGCCAAGGGCGGTCAGGTAACTTATAGGACTGATAAGAACGGTAACGTTGCTGTGCCGGTCGGCAAGGTTTCTTTTGAAGCTGACAAGCTTGTTGAAAACGTTAAGACTGTTTCTTCAACTATCATCAATTCACGTCCAAGTACGGTCAAGGGTACTTACGTAGTCAGTGCACATCTTGCATCTACTATGAGCCCAGCCGTACCGCTTGAAGTTTCATCTCTATAATTTGATTCATTTTTTATAAAAGACTTGTTTAAACAAGTCTTTTTTTGTATAGTATTATGAGTAAATACCGTTTTTACCTAAGACGTCGGTTACCGAAAGGTGTAAATCCTGCCGAGGAAAGCCAATTTTTCCGCGTAAGAGTCTTGCGCGGTTTTCTTATGTAAAACTATTTACGGAAAGGATATTTCATGAGCGAAAAAGCAATTGCGATTAAAGCAAAAAAAGTAGATGAAGTTGCTGATCTTTTTCAAAATTCAGTTTCATCTGTTGTTGCAGACGTTCGTGGCCTGACTGTTAACCAAGCTGATGAATTAAGAAACCAGCTTCGCCAAGAAGGTGTTTCTTTAAAAGTTATCAAGAACAAGATCCTTGTTCGTGCTGCTGAAAAAGCTGGTTACAGTGAATTGAATGAAGTCTTTAAAGGACCTTCGGCGATCGCATTTTCAAAAGAAGATGCTGTTGCTCCAGCTCGCATTTTAAAGAACTTTAGTAAAGACGCGGAAGCTTTGGAGATAAAGGGCGGTATTATCGATCGTAAAGTAACTGACCTTCAGACTATTGATCGATATGCTGCACTGCCTTCTAAAGAGACTTTGCTGCAACAATTATTGGCCGAATTCCAGTCACCGCTTCGCAGCTTTATGTATGCTGTTAAAGCAGTTTCAGAAAAACGTCAATCAGAAGAGGGAGCTGCAGATGCTCCAGCTGCTGAATAAAAATTAAGTAATATTTTCATTGGAGGAAATTATGGCATTCGATAAAGATGCAATTATCGCTTCCCTTAAGGAAGCATCTATCCTTGACTTGGCTGATTTAGTTAAAGCCATCGAAGATGAGTTTGGTGTTTCTGCAGCTGCTCCAGTAGCTGCAGCAGGTGCCGGTGATGATCAAGCTGCTAAAAAGGATTCAGTCGACGTTGAATTGACTGAATCTGGTCAAGCTAAGATCAAAGTTATTAAGGCTGTTCGTGATGCAACTGGTCTTGGCCTTAAAGAAAGTAAAGACCTTGTTGACGGAGCACCTTCAGTTGTTAAAGAAGGACTTAGCGAAGATGACGCTAACGATCTTAAGTCGAAGCTTGAAGCTGCCGGCGCAACTGTTACTTTAAAGTAAAATTATGATTTTATTAAAACCTTGGAATTTTCTGAGGTTTTTTATTTTCTCTTTAAAAATATCAAGTTATAATATTAGCGATGAGTGATTCAGATGTTCCCATATCGTCGCCGGTCAAGGCTGTCGTGAATAAAATCAATGTCGTTAAGAACGAACAAGTATATGCAGGAGATATTTTAGCGATCCTATTAGTTGGAAATAAACCCCATGAGCTTTTAAGCCGGGCAACAGGATCAGTTTATTCCGTGGACGTAAAAACAGGGCAGATCGTTGCTGCTAATCAAAAAATAATCGGGATAAAATTGAATGACTGAAAAAAATCAACAATATTTTGCTTCAAACCCAGAGTCAGCGCATGATTTTAGGTCTTTTTCCTATGATTTTGCCGGCAAAAAATTATTTTTTAAAACAGATGCCGGTGTTTTTTCAAAGAACAGGATCGACTATGGGACACAAGTACTTTTGTGCACGGTGTATGAAAATTACGATAAGATACCGGCGGGTCCGATTCTCGATTTAGGAACGGGTTATGGTCCGGTTGGTATTTGTTTGAAGGCAATCGATCCTAAAAGAGCAATAGAAATGGTCGATGTTAACCAGAGGTCGCTCGGTCTTGCTGCCCAAAATCTTGCTGAAAATGGTTTGTCTGCTAAATTATATCTATCTGATCGTTATCAAAAAGTAAATGGAAATTTTGCAGCAATAATCGTTAACCCGCCGATCAGGGCCGGCAAAAAAATAGTGACTGATATGCTGACAGGCGCATACGATCATCTTCTTAAAAATGGATCTATTTTTGCTGTTTTGCAAAAGAAACAAGGTGCTCCTTCGGCTGAAAAAAATTTATTAAAAAAATTCGATAACTGCCAAATCATAAAAAGAGATAAGGGGTATTATGTCCTACGATCAGTCAGAAATTGATTATTTTATGTCGCTGGCTTTTCAGGAGGCTCAGAAAGCTTTTGATGAAGATGAAGTGCCGATCGGTGCTGTTATCGTTAAAGATAACAAAATTATCGGAAGAGGGCATAATCAAAAAGAACATAGTAAAATAGCGACGGCGCATGCTGAAAAAATCGCGATCGAACAAGCTAACTTCTATCTAGGCGATTGGCGACTGAACGGCTGCACGCTTTTTACGACACTTGAGCCATGCGTTATGTGCTGCGGGGCGATTATTCAAAGCAGGATATCAGAATTGTATTTTGGTGCGCTTGATCCAAAATTCGGTGCTGTTCGTTCCCTGTATCATCTTTTAGAAGACAGCCGTGCTAATCATTTTGTTTTAGTACATTCGCAAGTACAGGCTGATCGCTCGGCCGTTCTCATGCAGAGTTTTTTTAAAAAATTGCGCGGTCATTGATCCGCGTTTTTTGATTGATTTTCTAGTTAAGACTAGAATGTTCTCGTGTATAAGATTGATTCTTGGGAGGTCAAGATGAAAAGCGAAAATTCTGCATCAATGGAAATGAGGGATTTATATACAAAGCTTTCTTCAAAACCAAATGGATTGGATACTCAGGAAGCTTCTTCAAGATTAAAAAAATATGGTCCTAACATAATCGCTCGTCAAAAAAATTCTTCTCAACTATTGATTTTTTTGAAATCATTTTCCAGCATGATGGCTATTTTACTATGGTGCTCTGGTTTTATTGCTATTTTTGCAGGTATGGCAGAATTAGGTATTGCGATTTGGCTGGTCAATGTCATCAACGGTCTGTTCTCTTTTTGGCAGGAGTTTGCCGCTAAAAGAGCAACTGATTCGCTTATGAAAATGCTGCCGACTTATGCAAACGTATATCGCGATGGCAAGATCAGCAAACTTTTGGCAACAGAAATGGTGCCCGGGGATGTATTTTTAGTTCATGCCGGGGACTCGATTTCCGCCGATGCACGTCTAGTGGAAACTGATGAGCTGCAGGTCGACGAATCGGCACTGACCGGTGAATCGGTTTTGGTAAATAAAGAAGTTGAATTTTCAAAAGGAAAAGGGAAATTTGCATATTCGAATCTGATCTATGCTGGGACGACCGTTTCATCTGGTGATGGAAAAGCGCTTTGTCTTGCGACCGGAATGGACACCGAATTTGGTCAGATCGCTCGATTGACACAAACTGCCAAGCAGGCAAGTTCTCCTTTGCAAATAGAGTTGAATCACCTGACCAAGCAGTTATCGGCTATTGCTATTTTGATCGGACTGCTGTTTTTTGCAGCAGCAGTTTTATTTGTTAAAAATCCAGTGGCAGATTCCTTTATTTTCGCACTTGGTATGATCGTGGCTTTTATTCCTGAAGGACTTTTACCAACCGTGACTTTGTCTTTGGCACAAGCTGTTCAGCGTATGTCCAAGAAAAATGCTCTGGTCAAGAATCTTAACTCAGTTGAAACTCTTGGAGAAACGACCGTTATCGCTACCGATAAGACCGGTACATTGACTCAAAACCAAATGACCATCAATCATGTTTGGACCAGCGATTCCGAGTATGAGGTCAGCGGCCAAGGCTATAGTAATAAAGGGGATATTCGTGAAAAAAATAAAGCGATCGACCTTGAAAAAGAACCAGCTTTAAGGCAATTGATCATTGATGCGACTTTGAACAATGAAGCTGAAGTCCAGCAGCCTAAAAGCTTAAAAAACATACCTAAAATAATCGGAACTCCGACCGAAGCTGCTTTGCGGATTCTAAGTGAAAAATCTTCTATCGACCGTTCTCTTCTCGAAAAAGAGATGCCGAAGATCCGCGTACTGCCCTTTGATTCGCGCAGACAAAAGATGACGACGATCCATCAGCTTAAAGACGGCAGCCGAGCCATTTATACCAAGGGTGCGTTAGATTTTGTTTTAGCTTCGTGTGATCGAATTTATAAAGACGGCAAGATCTTATCGATTACCGATGAAGATAAAAAAGAAATTTATGCTGCCAATCGCACTTATGCTGAAGACGGATTACGTTCGCTTGCGTTCGCTTTTTCGACAAATAACGATCGCTTCGATCCAAAAGAGTATAGTATCCAAAATTGTGAGCGAGAGCTTGTTTTTATTGGTTTAGCGGCCATGTCTGATCCGCCGCGTCCGGAAATTTATCAAGCTGTCAGAAAAGCTCATTCCGCTGGTATCAAGATAATCATGGTAACTGGTGATTCTGAGATCACGGCAAAATCAATTGCCGTAAAAATCGGTTTGGTTTCGGATAAAGTACGCGTTGTTACCGGCCAAGAACTAGATTCTATGAATGACCAGCAGATCAAAGAGGCTTTAAAGGGTGAAATAATCTTTGCCAGAGTTGCACCTGAACAAAAGTTTCAGATAGTCAGTTCCTTACAATCGCTTGGTCACGTCGTTGCTTCAACCGGTGATGGTGTTAACGATGCTCCCGCTTTGAAAAAAGCAGATATCGGAGTTGCAATGGGTGTGACTGGAACTGACGTGGCTAAAGATGCTGCTGATATGATCTTAACTGATGATAATTTTGCCTCGATCGTAGCTGCTATAGAAGAGGGCAGGGCTGTTTATTCAAATATACAAAAATTCCTGCTCTACATTTTGAATTCTAATTTGCCGGAGGCGGTGCCTTCGATCCTATTTTTGCTGTCAAGAGGCACGATCCCGCTTTCATTAACGGTCATGCAGATTTTGACTGTCGATCTGGGTACAGATATGCTTCCAGCCTTAGGACTCGGTGCTGAACAGATCGAAGCCGGAGTTATGGAACGTCCGCCAAGAGACAGAAAATCGCATCTGTTAGGCAAGGATCTGATCATAAAAGCTTTTTGCTGGTACGGTATGATCGGATCCTTGGTTTCGACCGCTGCTTATTTCTTTGCTAATAGCAAGTTTGGCTGGCCGTCAGCTGCTTTGGCAACATCAGGAATAAATTACCATCAGGCAACGACGATGACGCTTTCTGCGATCGTATTTTGCCAGATAGCAGCGGCTTTGAATGCAAGAACACAGGATACTTCATTGTTTGAAGTTGGTATTTTTTCAAACCACCGCGTAAATTTTGGAATATTCTTTGAAATAATTTTGTTGGTACTTTTGATGTACACGCCTATTTTCAGGTCTGTTTTCCAAACGGCGCCGTTGACCGTTGATGAATGGATTTTGCTTGCTTGTTTGCCGGTCCCGATAGTTTTGCTTGAAGAATTGAGAAAATTTATTTTTCGGCAAAAGAAAAATAATTGAAGCACGCTTGTTTTATACTGAAAACAATTAACTTTTAAGGGGCGACTTTTGAAAAAAGATTTTAAATATAATTCTTTTACTAGCTATGATCAGTTCGATGCTGTTTTCGAGCTTTCCAAAATTCATTTTTTTCAAGACGGTTTGGAGCATTTAAATTTTAATGAGCAGGTAAAAAAGGCTTTTCAACAATATTTTCCGCAGATCAGTTCTGACCAGCCTCTTTTAGAAGCACAAGAGGAAATACTCGTCAGTGAAGATCTGACCCTTGCGAAATTTTTAAACGGGACCTTTGATCATTTTCCTGCTGAATATTTTTATTGTGCGCTGTCGCAGATATTAGGTTTTAAACTTTATATTGATTTCGACATCGGCCATGCTGGTGATTTTTTAAAGAAGATCGGGCAGAAAATACTTGCCGATCAACAAGTTGATAATGGCAATTTTAAAGAATTCGTCTTTGATTCTCTGAATTTTCGTTCAGCGAACGGCTTGAGTTTGATCGATAATTTAGTCAATGATGGTTTTTTAAAAAGGAGATCTAAATATTTTAATTTCAAATCACCGATTTTTTTCGCTGGCCGTTCGCTGGCTTTTTTGAACAGTTCTGACCTGATTTTTGAAAATTACTACGTTGATACACGTTTGGACACCGACCATGACGGCAAGAACGACCTTGTTTTAGTGACGGTATCGCGTCCTAAATATTCTTCAAGCAGTCGCGAAGTGCCGGTTATTTTAACGGCAAGCCCTTACTATTTCGGTACTAACGACATGGAAGATTCGGTGTATGATCCTTCTGGCGATTTAGTTCAAAAAAAAGATTTTGATTTTAAAAAGCCGGACTTTGATAAGCAAGCTCTATTAAGACCGCCTTTAAAGGCTGAAAAAAAATCAAAAAAAGCTCTTTTTTCTCAAGGAAGCCAAACAGTTGCTTTAAATTTTCCTCTTAATGATTATTTTGCCAGTCG
The DNA here is from genome assembly GCF_051852995.1 of Oenococcus alcoholitolerans. Classification (GTDB taxonomy): domain Bacteria; phylum Bacillota; class Bacilli; order Lactobacillales; family Lactobacillaceae; genus Oenococcus; species Oenococcus alcoholitolerans. The sequence goes on along the minus strand of NZ_CP176042.1, from coordinate 1,178,681 downwards.
CGGTTTTGCAATTGCTTATTATGCTGGTCTGGGTACACGCGGTTCTGATGGTCTGCGCTCGACAGGCGGTTTTGATGAAACCTTGTCAGCGTGTGCAGTGATTGAGTTTTTAAGCGGCAAGAAACCGGCTTTCACCGAACATCAAGCACAGGGATCGATCTTCGCTGCTTGGTCTAACGGGTCGGTCGCTATGACCGGCCGCAGTTATTTAGGAACTTTGGCTACTGCATGTGCGACCGAAAATCCGCAAGGTCTAAAGACTATTATTTCTGAATCGGCGATATCTTCTTGGTACGATTATTATCGCGAAAACGGTTTAGTAGCGGCTCCCGGCGGATTTCAAGGAGAAGATACCGATGTTTTGGCGGTTGATACTTTTTCTCGCTGGTTTGATGGCAAACAGTACCGCGATATTCATGAAGCTTTTGAAAAAAGTTTAAAAGAATTAGGCAAAAAACAAGATCGTAAAACGGGTAATTATAATCGCTTTTGGGACGAAAGAAATTATTTGAATTCAGCAGATAAAGTAAAGATCGACTGTCTTTATGTTCATGGCCTTAATGATTGGAACGTTAAGCCGGTAAATGTTTACAATATTTATCGAATTTTAGCAAAAAGAGACACAGCTTTGACTAAGGTCATTCTTCATCAAGGACAGCATATCAGTCCGCATGATATCAGATCGTTGGATTATTTGGACATTTGCAATTTTTGGTTAAGTGCCGAACTTTATTCGCTTGATAATGATTTGGATTCTTTGCCTAATATCATGGTTGAGGATAATTTAGATCCTGAAATATGGCACGGGCAAAAGACTTGGGGGCAAGTCAAAGATAGCAAACAAATAGTTTTGTCGGATATTTTTCCAGGCAGTGATCGTTTCGCTGATTATCAAGACGATCTGGCCAGTATTTATCATAATAATTACCATGATTTTGGTACCTATGAAAAAAATTTCCTTTCTTTCAAGAATATTTTCCAAAAGTCGGTTTTAAGATTCAAAATACCATCGTTTGATACGAAAACAATCGATGGATCTCCTCATTTAAGTTTATCGATCAAAACTGATCGCCCGGTGGGGATGCTTTCGGCACTTTTAGTAGAGCTTGATGCAAAAAAACATTCCAGCACCGTAACTAAACCGCTGTTAAATTTGAATTTTAAGTTCGCTCCGGATAGATCTCAGATGAATCTTCGTGATTTTTATTCGGAAAAAAAGGCATCTCATTTGATCAGCGATGCTCATTTGAATCTTCAAAACATTGCCGGCCCGGGCAAAGTAAATCAAATCAAGCCTGGCATTTATTATCAAGTAGAATTAGATTTTCAGCCGACCTTTTATCGACTAAAAGCTGATTCGCAAATATTTTTAATGATCTTCGGCTGTGATATACCTTATACTATCCACCCTAAAAAAATTCAAAACTACACTGTAGATTTGGATAAAAGCAGTTTATTTTTGCCACTTCTTTGACACAGCTTTGCTTGATACTATACAATATAAATGCGGGCAGATGCCGCTAGTGAATCAGGTCAGGACAGGAATGTAGCAGCCTTAAGCTAGTCAGGTGTGGTGCTCGTTTTATTTTGCTTAAATGATAAAATTTTAGTTAATGTATAAAGCTTTATATCGACAATATCGTCCGCGGACTTTTTCAGATCTAGTCGGACAAACAGTGATCGTACAGACTCTTCAAAATGCTTTGAAAGAGGATAAAGTTGGTCATGCTTATCTTTTTGCCGGTCCAAGGGGGACCGGCAAAACTTCAGTCGCGAAAATTTTTGCCCGCGAGATCGAAGGAATGTCTCCTGACCAAGATGAGGAAAAGGCAGCTGATATCGTTGAAATCGATGCTGCATCGAATAATGGCGTCGACGAGATTCGGAATTTGCGCGATTCGGCCAATTATGCTCCGATCGAATATCCCTTTAAGATCTATATCATAGATGAAGTTCACATGTTATCTAATGGGGCTTTTAATGCTCTTTTAAAGACGATCGAAGAACCGCCTGCACAGATAAAATTTATTTTAGCAACGACTGAACCGCAAAAGATTCCGGCGACGATACTGAGCCGAGTACAGCGATTTGATTTTCGGCGGATCGATCCAAAAGAAATCGCTGCACGTTTGGAATTTGTTTTAAAGGATCAGAAAATAAATTTTGATCCTCAAGCACTAAAAGTTATTGCTAACGCTTCTGCGGGCGGACTTAGGGATGCTCTTTCGATTTTAGACCAGGCAGTTGCCGTTTCGAAAGATGGTTCGATCACCCTTGATGATGCTTATGAAATAACCGGTTCCAGCCGGATCGATCAGCAGATAGATTTCGTGGCGAGTTTGTTAAAAACAGATATGCGGCAGGCTTTTTCTATTATTTCCGATATTTTGTCTTCCGGTAAAGACCCTTTGAAGTTTGCCCAGGATCTTTTAGTATTGTTCAAGAACTTGATTTTGATCAAAAGCAGTCCGGAACTGGTCAATAGCCAATCGATCGATCGAATCAAAAAACTTTCTGAAGATCACTCTAACCGGGTTTTTGAAAAATTGATCGATCTGACAGCCGACAGTTTAGCGAAAATGAAACAAAGTGTCAGACCGGATCTTTATTTAGAAATTTTAGCTGTTAAAGGTTCTGAGCTTGTCACTGAACCGGATCTAAAGACATCATCTGTTAATATTTTGGGCGAGACTTCAAACGAGGATCGCCAGCAACCGCTGCCGGAGCAAAAAAATAACAGCGTTGCGCATACACTATCTTCAGATGATGATGCTCAAATACCTCAAACTAAAAAAATAAAGCTGTCAGATCGGGCTGCTCAGAAAAAAGAGCCGGTCGGATCATTGCCGGCGGACGACCAGGACGATTTGCAAGAAAAGACAGCTGATCAGACCGATGTCAAAGTTTACACCGATCTAAACCAGGCTTGGTCTTTGATGCAGGAGGCCGTCAAAAGCGAGCTGCAATCAGTGAAAGAGGCTTGGCCTGACATTGCTGCTGATTTTCAAGATTCTTTATCGGCTTTAGCTGAATCTGCAGAACCGGTCGCGGCCAGCAGAGAAGGTTTGATCATTGCCTTTTCTCACGCTGAGCTTGCGACTGCTGCAGCGAAAACACCTGATTTTATTTCTAAACTGTCAGAGAATCTATATGACCTTCTCGGCGTGAGATATTTTTTGGTCTTGATCGGCGAAAACCATTGGTTTGAGTTGAAAAAGGCTTTCATTCAAAAGATACGTCAAGGGAAAGATTTCAAGGAACCAGATTTTTTAGCAAATAAGGGATCTAACTCAGAACCTGTGATCATCAAGAAGTCAGCTCCCGCCCCTGTCAAAGAAAAAACAGATCGACCGTTAAAGAGGGAAAAAGATGAAAACGATGTCGTTAAAAAGGCCAAAGATTTATTTGGCGATATCGTTAAAATAAAAGGTGAGGATTATTGATGCAATACCCAGAAACGATTACAAAATTAATTGAATCCTTCAGCAAATTACCGGGAATAGGAAGAAAGTCGGCAACGCGATTGGCTTTTTATACGCTCGGTATGGAAGATCAGGATGTTAATGATTTTGCAGATAATCTAAAGGCAAGCAAAAGCGACCTGACTTTTTGCAGGATCTGCGGCTTCATTACCGATAAAGATGAAAATCCTTGCGGTATCTGTACTGATCCTTCTAGAGACCAAAGCAAGATTTTTGTCGTTCGCGATAGTCAAGACTTGATGGCGATCGAAAATACTCATGATTATAACGGTCTTTACCATGTTTTGAATGGTGTTTTGTCTCCTAGCGAGGGTCGTGGTCCTGAGGATATAAACATCAGAAGCTTGATCACCAGGCTGTCATCTCACAATGAGATCAAAGAGGTGATCATTGGTTTGGATGCCTCGACTCAAGGAGAAGCAACAACACTCTATCTTGGAAAATTAATAAAACCGTCAGGCATTAAAGTCACTCGGTTGGCACGCGGCCTTTCAGTTGGTACTGACGTTAATTATGTTGATCAATTGACTTTAACTCAAGCAGTCAACGGAAGGACCGAAGTATGATTTGGGGACGAAAGATTTCTTATAGCGATTATTTTCATGAAGAATTGGTCAAGGCAGTCGGCCGTTTGCAGGACGATTATAATGCTGCCGTACAGACAGAAAGAAATTTGCAAACAACAAGGGTCGACCAGCGCTTGATACATAGCCGAACTATGCTGGCAAAAAATAAACAAGCATATTTAATGCGGCAGATCCGTTTGCGTGATGTAGGAGTTAGAAGATGAAGGGCGGCTTTTTTATTACCTTTGAAGGGCCTGACGGTTCTGGAAAAACGACCTTGATAAACAATCTTCGACCATTTATTACAGACGAATTAAAAAAGGATTTGATAATAACTAGAGAACCGGGCGGTGTCAAGATTTCCGAAGCGATCAGAGAAATCCTTTTAGATAAAAGATTTTCTGAGATGGGCAGCCGAACCGAGGCTTTGCTTTTTGCCGCTGCGAGGGCACAACATTTAGACGAAGTTATAAAACCTGCTCTTGATGCTGGAAAGATCGTATTCTGCGATCGCTTTGTGGATTCATCGGTCGTTTATCAAGGAATCGGCCGTAAATTAGGGGTACAGGAAATTATCGATATAAATCGTTTCGCAACTACCGGCGTAAATCCGGATATGACTATTTTGCTTGATTTACCGGCTGATTTAGGTCTTGCTCGGATCAAAAAACATCGAAGTGAAAAAAGCGATCGGATCGATCAAGATCAATTATCTTTTCATGAACAAGTCCGCCGGGCTTATCTCGATCTTGCAGCAAAAAATTCAAACCGCATAAAAATCATCGATGGAAGACAAAGTCCTGAAAAAATCACAAAGAATGCCTTACAATTAATTCAAGAAGCTTTGAAGGGGAGAATATGAAACTAATTACCGCAATCGTGCAAGACAAGGATGCTTCTGCTGTTGCCAATGCACTTGTAGAAAACAATATCAGAGCTACACGGTTAGCCTCAGCTGGCGGATTTCTTCGTTCGGGAAATTCAACTTTTCTCATCGCAGTTAATGACGATAAAGTAGACCAAACGATCGACGTTATAAAAGAACATTCGAAAACTCGTAAACAGTTTGTAACGCCGCCGATCGGTTTGGATATGAGTTTGGATACTGTCGGCGAACCAATCGAGGTTGAAATCGGCGGAGCAACAGTTATCGTTCAAGAAATTGAGGATTTTCAACATTTTTGATGTCTGAATTGATTTCTGAAAGAGGTTATTTACCTAAAACATTTAAAAGATTAGTCAGGACAGGCAAGCTGAATCATGCTTACCTTTTTTTGGGTAATGATCTAAAATCGATCACAGATTTGTTAACTGAAATTTGTCGCGAAATTTTAGCAGAGAAAAATTTTCAAACTGTTTTCAATGATCCGAATATCGTTTTGGTCCAGCCTGATCAAAATAAGAAATCGATCTCCATTGAACAAACCAGGCAGTTAAAGGACCTTTTTTTTCAAAGATCCGATAAACCTCGGATCGCTTTGATTTTTAAAGCGGATCAAATGACAGAACCCGCCGCCAATTCGATCCTCAAATTTATTGAAGAACCATTTGAAAATCAATACATATTTTTGACGGCCAAGAGCGTAAACCAAATCCTTCCGACGATCCTTTCTCGAGTCCAGCAGGTCAAAGTAGCTAGCAGAAGCGGTGATCGTATCAAAGAAACTCTTTCTTTAAAAGGGTGCGATAGCCGTTCTGCCGACTTTTTGGCGGAATTATCTCAGGCTCAATGGCCATCAGAAGACCTGATCGAACCAACTTTTGCAAAAGAACTCTATCAGCTCAGCCACAAGTGGATCGATTTGATTTTCGACAAAAATCCGCTCGCCTTTCCTTTTGTTCAAACCGAACTTACAGACATTATTACTGATAAAAATAAACTTTCGATTTTTTTTGCGGCTATTGAAAATATTTTATCGAAAAAATTAGCCGGTCGGCCTGACCTTAAGCATGCTCGCGTTTTAGAAAAATGGCTGCTTTATCGTAATCAGGCTAAATATAATTTGAGTCATCAGCTGCTTTTGGAAGATTTTTCTTTAAGTGCTTTAAATATTTTGGAGAGGGATGATGGAACAAAAGAGTTTTCAAGATAGTCCAAAAGGCAAACTTTATTTAGTACCGACCCCGATCGGCAATCTTCAAGACATGACTTTCAGAGCCGTTGAAGTTTTGGAGGAAGTTGACCTGATCGCAGCAGAAGATACTCGCCACAGCAAGCTTCTGCTCGACCATTACCATATAAACAAGCCGCTGATCAGTCTCCATCAGCATAACTATGCTAAAAGAGTCCCTGAACTGATCGAAAAATTAAATAGCGGCACCAATATCGCACAGATTTCCGATGCAGGGATGCCGTCGATTTCAGATCCCGGTCATGAACTTGTGATTGCAGCAGTTGATCAGCAGATAGATGTTATCAGCCTTCCCGGACCATCGGCCGGTATAACCGCTTTGGTTGCGAGCGGATTGCCAAGCGATAAATTTACTTTTTTTGGTTTTTTAGCCAAAAAGGACAAAGAGCAGCAAAAGCAATTGAATGATTTTAGAAAAATTCCAACGACTTTGATTTTTTATGAATCGCCATTACGAATCTTGCATACTTTGAAAAATATGCAAAAGGTTTTTGGCGAAAATAACAAGATCGTCATTGCCCGCGAGATCAGCAAAAAATTCGAGTCTTATTATCGTTCTTCGATCAAAGAAGCGATCGATTTTGTTTCTGAAAATCAGCCAAGAGGGGAATACGTTATTTTGGTCGATAATCCACCTCGAAAGGTCGATTATACAAATAAAGATATTTTTCAGATGGTCGATGAGCTTGTAAGAAATGGCCAGCGGCCGATCGACGCGATAAAAAAAGTTGCTAAAAATACGCAATATCATCGATCTGAGGTTTATGATATCTATCATTCAGAGGAGAAATAATGGCAAAAACTTATCATGAAGATTTTACGATAAAAGGTTTTCTGATCGACCGAAAAGATAAATTATCATTGCCGATGATCCCTAAATTAGCCATCGAAACAAGTCTCGATCAGACTTCAAGTTTAGGCGTCGGCATGAAGGAATTACAAAAAAAGGGTCTTTCATGGGTACTATTGCAAACGGATATTTCGATCGATCGGCGTCCTAACCGGTCAGAGTTAGTCCATTTATCGACCGATCCCAAAGAATTCGACCGTTTTTTTGCTTCCAGAGATTTCGATTTTTACGATGACCAAGGCAATCATTTGATTCACATAGATTCTATTTGGACTATGATCGATTTTAAAAAAAGGCGGCTGGTAAGCTTAGATAAAGATTTTCTTGAACCGCTTGAAGGAAAAGAAGTCAAAAGAGTTTCGAGATTAGCGATACCTAAAATTTTAAATATCGATCAAGACGGTGTTGATAGTATAGATTTTTTTGCTAATTATTTTGATATCGATACCAACCAGCATGTTAATAATGCTAATTATTTAAAGTATTTTCTCTTATCTGTCAAAGATGACTTTTTGTTGACTCATGAACCGAAAAATATTTCCATCAGATATATTCGGGAAGTCATGCCCGATCAGTCAATAAAGTCGTCGAGCTATTTTATCGATGAATTTCACAGCCAACATTCTATTTCCAGCGGAAGCGTTCTCAATGCCAGTGCAGAAATTGAGTGGAGATCTTGAATAGTGATAACATTATTTTTGGAAAAGGAGTTAGGAAAGTATGAATGTATTAGTTACAGGCGGAGCTGGTTATATCGGTTCACATACTGTTGACCGGCTATTGGCTCATGGAGATAAAGTTACTGTTATCGATAACCTTTGGACTGGTCATCGTAAAGCAGTACCGGAAGAAGTTAAATTTTACGAAAATGATGTGCGCGATAAAGCTGCTTTGAAGAAAATTTTTGATGAAAATAATTTCGATGCAGTCGTACATTTTGCTGCGCTGACTCAAGTCGGCGAATCAATGGAAAAGCCGCTTTTTTACTTTGACAACAATACATACGGTGTTATTGCTTTGCTTGAAGCTATGCGCGAACATAATGTCAAAAAAATCGTCTTTTCTTCTTCGGCAGCGACATACGGAGTTCCAGAACACAACCCGATCACTGAAGAGGATCCGCAAAAACCGATCAACCCTTATGGTTTGACAAAGCTGCAGATGGAACAGATCATGGATTGGTCTGATAAAGCTTATGGTATCAAAGGAGTTGCTCTGCGGTATTTCAACGTTGCCGGGGCCAAAGAGGATGGTTCTATCGGTGAAGATCATCGGCCTGAAAGTCATATGATTCCTAACATCTTAAAGGCAGCTCAAGGTAAAAAAGATAAAATAACGATTTTTGGTGATGATTATAATACGCCTGACGGAACTAATGTCCGCGACTATGTTCATGTGGTTGATTTAGCTGATGCACATGTTTTGGCACTGGAATATTTGCAAAAGAATAACCGTTCAAATAGATTTAACTTAGGTACCGACACAGGTATGTCTAATAAACAGCTTATCGACGCTGCGAAAAAAGTTACAGGTATTGATTTTAAAGTTGAATATGGTCCACGCCGGGCCGGTGATCCGGATGCCTTGGTTGCAAGCCCTAAAAAGGCCGAAGAAGTCCTTGGCTGGAAACCAAAACTCAGTAATGTTGAAGATGAGATCAGAACTGCTTGGAATTGGATGACCAAGCACCCTGATGGTTATGGTGAAGATTAAAAAATGAAGATCCTTGCAATCGATACAAGTGGAAAAGCTTTAAATGCCGGTGTTCTTGATTCGAAAACCGGTGTTTTTTTTCAACACCAGCACCTTAAAAACGAAGCCAGGGCCCATTCAAGCCTTCTGTTGCCAGCGGTCATATCCTTGCTTAAGCAAATAAGCTGGTCTTTTGAAGATTTGGATCGTGTCGTTTTGACTCAAGGTCCGGGATCATTTACCGGATTGAGGATCGGTGCAACGGCGGCTAAGATCATCACTGACCAAACTAATAGTGAATTGATACCGGTGTCGACTTTATCAGCTATTTCTAAATCTCACGATCATAAGATCGATAAGCGTTTTTTGAGGTCGCCCTTGATCAACGCACGGAACCATAATGTTTTTTCATCTTTGTTTGACCAAAACGGCAGCGTCTTGATCAAAGAAGCTCATTTTCCATTTAGCGATTTTATTTCTTTGATAAAAAAACCGACCTGTTTTATTTTCGAGGCAGGTACAGGAGATGAATTCAAAGAAGAAATAAGGGCACATGGACATAGTTTCATGGAATTTTCTACTGCTGAATTGATCGATAGCCGAGTATTGGCGGAGATGGCCTTAGTCAATAAGCCGGTTTCATCTGTTTTATTCCACCCCAACTATCTGCGTAAAACAGCTGCTGAAATGAATTGGCTAAAAAAGCACCCCGATCAAATAGGTAAATCATCTAATGATTATGTTTCGGAAGTCTAAAAAAATAAGTTATTTTCCAGATAGAAAGTTAAAGATCGGCGACAGTACTTTTTTATTAAGGAAGGCTAAATTATCGGATACCTCGACCTTGGTAAAGATTGAAGAAGCTGTTTATGTCGGTCAGCAGCCGTGGAGCCAGTTTGCTTTTATTTCTGAGATTGAAAATACCCGTGATAACCTTTACTTGATATTGATGACCGATAACAGAGCGATAGCCTTTATTGGTTTATCGCATCGTCATTGGAAAAGGGATTTTCATATAACGAATATAGCGGTTTTGCCTATTTGGCAAAATCATGGTATCGGTGACCGGTTATTAAAAATCGCTTTTGAAGTGGGCCGAAAAATCGGTTTGACAAAAATAACTTTGGAAGTTCGCCGGTCCAATTACCCTGCACAGCATCTTTATAAAAAGAACGGTTTTAAAAATACTGCTCTTTTAAAGGGCTACTATGACATCGACCAAGAGGATGCTTATGAAATGGAGCGTTTTTTGTGATAAATGATAATTCTAAAAAAGATATATATATATTAGCCTTTGAGTCATCAGCTGATGAGACCAGTGCGGCTGTCGTCAAAAACGGCAATAAGATTTTGAGCAACGTTGTTGCGACACAAATAGCCAGTCATCAGCGTTTTGGCGGTATCGTTCCTGAAGTTGCCAGCCGCCACCATCTGGAATGGATCAATCGAGTCGCTGACCAAGCTCTGAAACAAGCTGGCATAACTGATCCTAAGGCACAGCTTGATGCTGTTGCCGCTACATACGGTCCCGGTCTGGTCGGATCCCTTTTGGTCGGCTTGATGGCGGGAAAAACTTTTGCCGCTGTCTATGATCTGCCCTTTATCGGTGTCAACCATTTGGCCGGCCATATCAGTGCTGCCAATTTTGTTAAAGCAACTGTTTATCCCGCTTTGGCTGTAATGGTGTCTGGCGGGCATACGGAACTGGTTTGGATGAAAAAGAAAAATTCTTTTGAAATAATCGGTACGACTTTAGACGATGCCGCCGGCGAAGCCTTTGACAAAGTCGGCCGGATCATGGGACTGCAGTATCCAGCGGGGAAAGATATTCAGGATATGGCTGCTAAAGGCAAAGAAAATATTGATCTTCCGATCGCACACACTGATAATGACTTTGATTTTTCTTTTTCCGGATTAAAGTCTGCTGTACTTAATTACGTTCATCATCATCAGCAGGTCGATCAAGAATATGATCGCAATGATCTGGCAGCAAGCTTTCAAAAAGCCGTTGTCAAAGCTATCTATGATAAAACTAAACTAGCGATCGAAGAATTTTCGCCAAAACAGCTTTTGCTTGGCGGTGGTGTTGCTGCTAATATAGCTTTGCGGCGATCGATGGAAAAACTCGCAAAAGAATACGGCCTTGATCTAACAGAAGCACCGATCGAACTTTCGGGCGATAATGCGGCAATGATAGGTGCTGCTGCCTATTTGAATTTTCAAGATGGTATTTTTTCCGACCTGTCTTTGAATGCTGAACCTAGTTTAAACTTTCCAGTCATGTGATTATTTCACAATTTTTGTGATTTTTTTATCTAATTCGTTTACAATAGAATCAGTAATTCAGAAAGGACTTTTTATAAATGAGTAATGATACACAAATTCCTCGCGCAACAGCTCAGCGTTTACCGATATATTTTTATTATCTATCTTCATTAGATGCGGCTGGTATCAAAAGAACTAATTCAACAGAGATCTCTGAGGCGATCAAGTTCGACGCTGCAACGGTACGCCGTGATTTTTCCTACTTCGGAGCTTTAGGGAAGCGCGGCTTTGGTTATGATGTTCCAGCGTTGCTTCACTTTTTCAGTAAAGTTCTTTCTCAGGACAAATTGAACAAGGTGGCAGTGGTTGGTGTCGGTAATCTTGGTCAAGCTTTGATGAAATATAACTTTAGTCATACTAACAATATCCAGATCGTTATGGGTTTTGACCAAGATCTGGAAAAGACCAAACTGAAGATTTCCGATGGTGGAGATGGTTTCATACCTGTTTATGGTGTTGACGAACTTTCCAAACGTCTTAAAGAAGAGAACATAACTATCTCTATTTTGACGGTGCCGGAAAAATCAGCTCAAAAGGTAACTGATGAATTAGTTAAAGCTGGTATAAAGGGCATTTTGAATTTTTCACCGATAAGGATCACGGTTCCCAATACCGTTCGTGTTCAGAATGTCGATCTAACGACAGGCATGCAGACTTTAATTTATTTTGTTGATAACTACAAGCATATTAAGAGCGCTAAATAGTTATTTTAAAATTAGTCAGACTTTGTCAAAATGTTTGACCTTTTTTGACCAATTGCGCTATAATTTTATCCGGAACAAATTTAAGGAGGTTTACATACATGATCAAACCATTAGGTGATCGAATTGTTCTTAGTGTCGACCAGCCAGAAGAAGAAAAGGTTGGTGGGATTTTAATTGCGAATAACGCCAAAGAAAAACCTGTGACAGGTTCTGTTGTTGCTGTATCAGTAACTTCAGTCGGTGATAGTCAAGCCCCAAAAGCTGTTAAGGTCGGGGATAAAGTCATTTTTGATAAATATGCCGGTTCTAATGTAACGATAGACGGCGAAGACTACCTTATTGTTCACGAGAAAGATATTTTGGGGGTATTGTAATTCATGGCAAAAGAAGTTCGTTTTTCTGAAGATGCCCGCACACGTATGCAGGCTGGAATTGATAAATTAGCTAACGCTGTTAAAACAACGATCGGTCCTAAGGGACGCAATGTTGTTTTGGAACAAAATTATGGAACTCCGACGATTACAAATGATGGTGTTACGATCGCAAAGGCGATCGAATTAGACGATCATTATGAAAATATGGGAGCAAAGCTTGTTACTGAAGCTGCTTCTAAAACTAACGATGTAGCCGGTGATGGTACCACTACTGCGACCGTATTGACTCAAGCCATCGTTAATGAAGGACTTAAAAACGTTGCTGCCGGCGCTAATCCTGTTGGAATCCGCAGCGGGATTGAAAAAGCTACTGCAGCAGCTGTTGACGGTTTAAAGAAAGAATCTCATCAAGTAAAAGATTCATCGTCTATCGAACAGATCGCATCTATTTCTGCAGCAAATGCCGAAACTGGAAAATTGATCGCTCAAGCAATGGAAAAAGTTGGTCATGATGGAGTTATCACGATAGAGGAATCCAAGGGTATCGAGACTGAACTTGATGTCGTTGAAGGTATGCAGTTCGACCGCGGATACATGAGTCAGTATTTTGTTACTGATAATGACAAAATGGAAACAAATCTTGATAATCCGTATCTTTTGATCACTGACCAAAAGATTGGTAATATTCAAGATATATTGCCTGTTTTGCAAGCAGTCGTTGAGCAGGGTCGTTCGCTTTTGATCATTGCTGATGATATAACTGGTGAAGCTTTGCCGACTTTGGTCCTTAATAAACTTCGTGGAACATTCAACGTTGCAGCTGTCAAAGCTCCTGGTTTTGGCGACCGTCGTAAAGCTCAGCTTCAAGATATTGCTATTTTGACCGGCGGTACTTTGATTACTGAAGACTTAGGACTTCAGCTCAAAGATGTTTCCATTGACCAGCTTGGCCAAGCAAATCGTGTAAACGTCACTAAAGATAAGACGACTATCGTCGAAGGCAAAGGTGATAAAGCTGCCTTGGCTGACCGCATCAAAGGTATTCGTCAGGAAATCGACAATACTACTTCTGATTTTGATAAAGAAAAGCTTCAAGAGCGTTTGGCTAAATTAGCTGGCGGTGTCGCAGTCGTTAGAGTTGGTGCTGCTACTGAGACCGAATTGAAAGAAAAGAAGTATCGGATCGAAGATGCTTTGAACGCTACTCGTGCCGCTGTTGAAGAAGGTTTCGTCGCTGGTGGCGGAACTGCCTTGATCGATGTGATACCTGGCGTCAAAAAAGTTGCTGATTCTCTAAGCGGGGATGAAGCTACTGGAGCTCATATCGTTCTTCGTGCTTTGGAGGAACCGCTTCGCCAGATCGTTGAAAATGCTGGCCTTGAAGGATCCGTTATTGCACAGCGTGCAAAGAACGAAGACCCTGAAGTCGGTTATAATGCCGCTACCAATGAGTGGGTAAATATGATCGATGCCGGAATCGTTGATCCGACTAAGGTTACTCGTTCTGCATTACAGAATGCTGCTTCTGTCTCTGCAATGATCTTAACTACTGAGGCTGTTGTTTCTGAATTGCCAAAGAAGGATGAGCCTGCATCACCTGCCGCTGGTGCCGGAGCAGGCATGCCTGGATTAGGCTGATTTTTATAGATTATGTGTTTTAAAAGCTTCGCTAATTAATAGCGAAGCTTTTTTATTTATTAAATGCAGTGATTATTTATGGTATAAGCATGCGGCCAAAGTTGTGTTTGCAGGTGAATTTAAAGATTTAAATGGATTACGGGATCAAATTAAAAAAATATTTGGAAAGTTGAATTATTTAGTTATAAGTTCGGCTTATTTTTTAGAAATAATGAATAGTGATGTCAATATATAATTCATAAGTTGAAGCAAAAAACAGCGCTGATATCATCACAAGCAGTAATGATAGCGACGCTATTTACCAGGTACTTTCAAAAATAAATTTTTAATTTTGGGTAAAAGAAAACCCCGCTTAATAAAACGAGGTTTTTTATTAACCAAGACGGTTGTAATATTCAACGATCAAAGCTTCATTTATATCTGCATCAAGTTCTTCTCTCTCAGGGTAACGTACTAGTTTGCCTTCAAGATTATCAGCATTGAATTCAACGAATGGCGCATTGTGTAAAGTAGACTCAACGGCGTTGACGATAGGCACGATCTTTTTAGACCTATCGCGAACAGAAATCGTTTGTCCAGGCTTTACTTCAAAAGAAGGGATCGTAACACGTTTTCCATCAACTAAGATGTGGCCGTGATTTACTAACTGACGAGACTGTGCTCGAGTAGTTGCAAGACCCAATCGATAAACAACTGAATCCAATCTAGTTTCTAGAAGGATCAAGAAGTTCGTACCATGCAATCCATGGCGGATCTTACCGGCTTTAAGAAAAAGATTATGGAATTGGCGTTCAGTCAATCCGTAAGTGAAACGAAGCTTCTGCTTCTCTCTTAACTGAGTTGCATACTCAGAAAACTTTGGCCTGCGGCCCGTGTTTCCACGGTCTCCAGGAGCGTAGGGACGTTTAGCTAATTCCTTTCCGGTTCCGGAAAGAGAAATACCCAAACGACGGCTTAAACGCCATTTTGGTCCAGTATAACGTGACATGTATTTTCTCCATTCTTGTTGTAAAATGGGTCAAACCAAGATTCGTTCAGATCGGCTTCGGTTTCTACAGCTTGCCTACTCAAAGAATATGCTTTGAAACCGATTTGTTGACGAGCTTCCCGTTTGACTGCTGTAAACAACTCTTCCATTTTAATTGCTAAAATTATTAAAAGCAAGTTTTTTATAACTTTATGCTTTGTTTTTGAAAAATCTTTTAAGAATATATGATGTTGCTTTAGACTTGTAGTATCTAAATTTAAAATAAGGATTAGTATGTTGATAATATTAGTAATAGCTATTTTACTTCTTGTTGCATATTTAGGAGCTGTTTTTTTTCAGCGTTCGTATGCACATCGGGCTGAAGACATAGTTGACCAAAAAGATGAATTAGCACAGATAAATATCAGGCAAGCTTTATTGGACGCACGAAAGTTAAGTTTGACAGGATCGTCTTTGCGCGACTACCAAAAACTGGAATCTGATTATAATGATGTAGAAAATTCTAAGTTCATGCATATCGATCAACTGGCAAACTCAGTTGTTTTTGATTCTCGCGGGCTTAATCTTCTTAAAACACGGGAAGATTTTTCTAACCTTAGTCAAACTTTAAAAGAAAGTCAGGAAAAGATCGAGGAGATCCAGTCAGGCCTAAAAAAGCTTGAACAAGTTGACAAAGAGCATCGCAAGGCTGTTGAAGAATTGCGTGTTCGTTATGATCGTTTGCGGAAAAAAATATTGGCTGAGTCTTTTAAATATGGTCCAGCGGCTGATCAATTAGAGAATGTGCTTTCAAATTTGGAAGATAATTTTGCTCAGTTCGTTAAATTAACGGAAGCCGGAGATCATACGGCTGCCACTGATATTTATGAACAGTTGAGAGTGCAGACCAGCGATCTGGAAAAGAAAATGGTAGATATACCATCTCTATATGAAAAAATGGTCAACCGCTATCCGAAAAATTTTCAAGAACTGCAGCAAGGCGTTGATCAACTGACAAAAAGAGGATATATTTTCCAGGCTGATCCGAATGTTGTTTTAGCTGAAATGAAAAAAAGCAACGATGATATTTTAGAGGAATTCAAAGATTTGGATACGGAAAAAATTGCTGATGATCAAGCAACTTTGGAAGTTCAGATCAAAAATTTGTATGACACGATAGAAAATGAATATGGCGCAGAATATGATGTTAAGAAAAACGATCGAAAGTTAAATGAACAATTATCTAGAGTTCGTTCGCAAAATCAAGAATTGACGATGGAAATAGACCGTCTTAACCAGCATTTTATTCTTTCACATTCTGAATTGGAAGATACAAGAGGGTGGGCTGAACAAATTAAGCATGTGACCGCTTTGAATCAGGAAAACAGAGATCGTTGGCGGCAAAAGAAGGCGCCCTTTACAAATATTCGCCAAAATCAACAAAATATTTTTAAAGAATTAGAGCAGATTTCAAAGAACCAGCGCGATCTGTATTTGACTTTGGGGTCTTATCCTCAAGTTTATGATGATTTAAAGAGAATATCCCTTCAGTACGCCGGCGAGCTATCTAATATTCGTCGTGTTTTGGATCAAGTTGGAATGCCCGGTCTGCCCGCTGATTATCGTTTGCAGTTTATGTCTGTTTCAGATGAAGTCAAGTCTTTAAACGATATGGTCGCAGCATCCCGTGTTAATCTTGATGATGCGCAAAGACAGGCACATGAAGTCACAGCGGATCTTGCCGATTTAAAAAGCAGCTCGGCAAATCTCTATCTTAACGCCAATCTGGCAGTAGAACTTATCCACTATGCAAATCGATATAACGGTCAGCAGGCTATAATGGAGGCTTTGTCTCAAGCTCGTCTTTTTTATGAGCGAGATTTTGATTACGCCCGCACTGTGCAAGTCGTCGGCAACGCTTTGGATCAGGTCGAACCAGGATCTTTTCAGAGGCTTCGCGACGGTTATCTTAATCGGAATCGGAATCCATTTTAGCTTGAAAATTTAAAATATAATGTCTTATAATGTTTAATGAACTTAGAGGAGTAAGGTGTGGTTTTTATTCAGAGACTTGGGCTGCTGCGATCCAAGAAAAACGAAACCTGAAGGTTGCTAAGATTTTATTTTTTTAATGATTGAGCGGCTTTATTAAGCAACTTGGGTGGTACCGCGCTTTAGGCGCCCCGGGATTTTCCCGGGATTTTTTTTATCCAAAAATACCGACACAAAGGAAGGGTTTTAATATGAGAGAAATAAATATGTCAACGAAGTATGATCCTCAGGAAGTTGAACAGGGTGCATATGAAAAATGGCAGAAGGCTGAAATTTTCAATCCGGATGTTGATCGTAAAATAAATCCAAAAAAATATGTCGACCAGCAGCCGGAGTCATATTCGATCGTCATTCCGCCGCCAAACGTAACTGGCAAATTACATTTGGGCCACGCTTGGGATTCTACTTTGCAAGATATATTAATACGCCAAAAAAGAATGCAGGGATATGACACGCTTTGGCTTCCGGGAATGGACCATGCCGGTATTGCTACTCAAGCTAAAGTTGAAGCTCGTTTGGCACAAGATGGAATTTCTCGTTATGACCTCGGCAGAGAAGCTTTTGTTGATAAAGTTTGGCAATGGAAAGATGAATACGCCTCTATCATAAAATCTCAATGGGAACAGATGGGTCTTTCTCTTGATTTCTCTCGAGAGAGATTTACTTTGGACAAAGGTTTGAACCAAGCAGTTAGAAAAGTTTTTGTTGATTTGTATAATCGCGGTCTTATCTATCGCGGTGAATACATTATCAATTGGGATCCCAAGGCCAGAACCGCTTTGTCAGATATAGAAGTTGTTCATAAAGATGATAAGGGTGCTTTTTATCATGTTAAATATTTCTTTTCTGATCAAGATTACTATTTTAATGGCAAAAACTATATTGAGATAGCCACGACTCGCCCAGAGACCATGTTTGGCGATACAGCCGTTGCTGTAAACCCCTCAGATGACCGTTATAAAGAACTGGTTGGCAAAAAAGTAGTAGTTCCGCTTGTTGACAGAGAAATCGAAATAATTGCCGATCCTTATGTTGATATAGATTTTGGAACTGGTATGGTCAAGATCACGCCTGCTCATGATCCAAATGATTTTAAAGTCGGCAATAGGCATGATCTTCCTCGGATCAATACTATGAACGAAGATGCATCTTTGAATGAAAATGCGGGTAAGTATCAAGGACTTGATCGTTTCAAAGCTCGTAAAGAAATCGTTAAAGATCTGCAAGAACAAGGCTATATGTTAAAAATCGAGCCGATCGTACATTCAGTTGGCCATTCAGAAAGAACTGACGTCCAAGTGGAAGCTCGTTTATCCACTCAGTGGTTCGTAAAAATGAAACCATTAGCTCAACAGGCCTTGGCTATGCAAAAAATACCCGAAGAACACGTTGATTTTTGGCCAAAACGTTTTGAGGAAACTTACCAGCAATGGATGGAAAATGTTCATGATTGGGTAATATCACGTCAACTTTGGTGGGGCCACAGGATACCTGCATGGTACAAAAAAGATAGCAGCGGCAAAGAAGAAACCTATGTAGGTCTTACTGCTCCTAAAGGAGAAGGCTGGCAGCAGGACAGCGATGTTTTGGATACTTGGTTCAGTTCGGCTCTTTGGCCTTTTTCTACTCTTGGCTGGCCTGATCAAAACGCTTCTGATTTTAAGCGTTTTTATCCAACTTCCACTATGATAAGCGGCTATGATCTTATTTTCTTTTGGATATCCCGTATGATTTTTCAAGGACGGCAGTTTACTAAAACACGTCCGTTCAAGGATGTTCTGCTGCACGGTCTGATCCGCGACTCTCAAGGACGAAAAATGTCTAAGTCTCTGGGCAATGGGATCGATCCGCGTGATGTTATCAAAAAATACGGTGCTGATGCTTTGCGCTGGTTTTTGGCAACTGGTTCCACATTGGGTCAGGATCTTAATTTTTCCTACGATAAAATGGATGCTTCCTGGAATTTTATTAATAAAATTTGGAATGTCAGCCGTTACGTTTTAATGAATTTGGAAGCAGATACTAAACCTGTATTCCCGGATTTGAAGAATCTGACTTTAGCTGATAAGTGGATTCTTTCAAGACTTAACAAGGCTGTCGGCAGTGTCACAGAAAATACAAAAAAATTTGAGTTTAGTGAAATAGGCCGACAGCTCTATAATTTTCTTTGGAGCGATTTTGCTGATTGGTATATTGAAATGACCAAGGAAACTTTAAACGGGGATGATCAGGAAGCAAAAAGAGCCTCACAACAGGTTTTGGCATATGTTCTCGATCAGACCTTGAAACTGCTCCATCCTATAATTCCTTTTGTTACCGATAGGATCTGGCAGCAATTTGCAAAAAGCAAGGTTGAACCTAGTTTGACTTTGGCTGATTATCCGGTCGTTGTTGAGAAATTAAATGATCCGCACGCTGAAGAAGCTTTTTCCGCTTTAAGAGAACTTATTGTTGCCATCCGAAATATTCGTGCTGAAGCTAAAGCTCCGATTTCCATGGCTGTAGATATTATCGTCAAGATCGATCGACCTGAATTGAAGAATATATTCGAGGATAATCTTGATTACATCGAACGGTTCACACATCCAAAAAGTTTTATTGTCAGCCAGTCGCCGGCAATACCAACTCTTTCAATGTCACAGACTATTACTGGAGCAACGGTTCACATCCCATTGTCCGACTTAGTCGACATCGATCAAGAGATCGAACGCCTGAATAAGGAAACGGATCATTTTCAATCTGAAGTAAAACGTTCTATGAAAAAACTTTCTAGCGAAAAATTTATCGCAAAAGCACCTTCTCAAGTCGTAGAAAAAGAACGAGCAAAACTTACTGATTGGCAAGCTAAGCTTGATGCAACTAAGCAGCGTGTTGAGGAGTTGAAAAAAAATCGTGATTAAAAATGCTCAACAAGCAATTTATTGGATTTATAACGAGCCAAAAAAGATATCCTTTTTTAAAAAAAATACCCTGGAAAGAATAAACAGGCTTTTGGATGATTTGGGCCGGCCGCAAAAAAAACTTCCTCCGATCATCCATGTGACTGGTACTAACGGCAAGGGATCTACTTCGCGTTTTTCTCAGGCTATCTTAACGGAATCAGGTTTTAAAACCGGTTTGTTCATATCGCCTTATATCGTTAGTTTTAATGAACGGATACAAATAGATGGAAAAAATATTTCTGATGAAGATCTAGTCAAATATACTGAGATCGTTTCCAAACATTATAGCGGCCAGAGTTCTTTTGAAATCATAACGGCCATTGCTATTTTGTATTTTGCTGATGCCGGCCTTGATGCTCTGGTCATGGAAGTCGGTATTGGCGGCAAATGGGATTCTACCAACGTGATCAACGCGACGGTGGCGGTCATTACCAGCATTGGTTTGGACCATATGGAAATGCTAGGCGATACGATCGAAAAGATATCTGCTCAAAAGGCCGGGATAATCAAAGACAGTACTAAGGCTGTTGTTTATGGACGTTTGCCCAGTGCTGCTAAAAAGGTTATCGAAAATCAAGCCTCTATCAAAAAAGTACCTTTTGGTGAGATAACCGGTAAAATAAAAGTTTCGCGCGGCTACTACCAACAGTACAATGCCGCCTTAGCTTGGGCAGCTGTTAAGGTCTTTTGCCATGAAACACTTGATAATGCCGAATTCCTTTCATTGATCGATTCATGGAAGGAAGATCGTTTGATAAAGTTTCTTAATAGTATATATTGGCCTGGCAGGATGGAAATATTTTCTAAAAAGCCGTTTATCGTTCTTGATGGAGCTCATAATAAACAAGGTGTTAAAACGCTCGCAGATTCCTTGCTAAAACAATATGGCGATAAAGAACAATTGATTCTTTTTGGTCATTTAAAAAGTAAACATATTTCAACGGAAGATTTTTCTGTTCTGCCGTTAGCGAAGTTTTTCCCGGTTAATTGGAAGTTTGAAAAAGAAACCAGCTTTTCAAATGATTATCCTGATTGGAAAGATCAGCTTAACAGTTTGATCAAAAAAATCGATAATGAAAGGCAGATGATCGTCGTAACAGGCTCGCTTTATTTTGTGAGTTTGGTCAGGAATTATCTAGAAAAGCAGCTTGCTTCTATAAAATAAATTGAATTTTTACTCGTGTTATACTTAAAAAGTTAGGAAAGATATGGCATTTGGATTTGGACAAAAGAACGTCGGGATAGATCTCGGCACTAGCAATACACTGGTTTTTTTGGAAGGTTCAGGAATCGTTATAAATGAACCTAGTTTCGTTGCTAAAGATACAGCTACTGGGGAATTGATGGCAGTCGGTTCGGCGGCACAGCGGATGTTTGAAAAAAATCCGCCAACTATCTCAGTCATCCGTCCTTTAAGGAAAGGGGTTATTTCTGATCTTGACGCTTCGATCGGTCTTTTGAAGTATTTTTTGTCAGTTGCTTACAATAATCGCTTAGGCAGGCCCACTGCAATTATCGGGGTCCCAAGCGGTGTAACTGAAGTTGAAAGAAGAGCAGTTAAACAAGCCGCTATTTCGGCTGGAGTAAGAGATGCTTATATCGTAGATGAAACGATCGCAGCGGCCGTAGGAGCCGGTTTGCCGGTTTATGATGCCCCTGGCTGTATGGTCGTTGATTTAGGTGCCGGTACCGTTGACATTGCTACTATTAGTTTGGGCAAGGCTAATGCTTCTCGTTCTACGACTTTTGCTGGCGACGCTATGAACGAAGCTATAAAAGACATGGTCCTGCAACGATATAATTTTCGTATTTCTGAAGGCGATGCACAGATTTTAAAAGAGGAGATCGGTTCTGCAGATGTTAAAGCATCAAAGCAGCTTGGTTCGGTCACGGTTAAAGGGATCGATTTAATTTCCGGCCTCCCTGCTCAAAGGGATGTGACCGCTGAAGATGTAGCCTTAGCTATAGCAAGCCCTGTTAGCCATGTTTTGACAGCTATTCAGTCAACTTTGGAGGAATCGCTGCCGGAATTAGTGTCTGATATCATCGATCGCGGCATAACTTTAACTGGCGGCGGAGCAAATCTTCGTTACCTGGATAGAGTTATCGCAGATACTGTTCACGTGCCTGTTTTCGTTGCTCCTGATCCGCAGGAGGCTGTTGCTAAGGGGTTAGGCGAAATGCTGCGGTCTTCTCAACTTCAATTTAAATAATTTATCAATGGATTTGTTTTGAAATTTAACGGAAAAAAAATATTAATTTCTATCATTACTTTAGTAGTCGCTCTAGGCTTGATAATTGGTTCAAGTCTTTTTTATCGTAGAGCATCAAGAGTCCCTATCGTTCAGCGTTTTATCAATGATATGGGCTCTTTTGTTGCTCGAGGTATTTCTGCTCCAGTCAATGCACTTGGCCGATCGGCAAATACTTTGGGTCAGCTTTTTGATACTTATCAAGAAAATCAGCGGTTAATGAAAAGAGTCGATCAAATAGCTTCTGACCAAATCAGGATCCAAAATCTTCAAAAAGAGAATAAGGAATTAAAAGCCAATCTTCGTTTAAAGAACTCTTTAACTGATTACCAAACGGTAAGTGCTGTGGTTATTAGCCGCAGTCCAAGCAATTGGAATTCTGAATTAGTTATAAATAGAGGCAGCAGCAGCGGTATCAGCAAAAATTCTCCGATCTTGGATTCCAGAGGCTTGATCGGATTGATTTCTCAAGTAAACAACAACAGCAGCAAAGTCACGCTGATTTCTAACAATAACGCTGATTCAAGTCGTTTCCCGGTTCAAGTTAATAGCGGCAGCGATTCGGTAAACGGTATAATTTCCGGATACCAATCTAACGGCAATCGTTTGATCATGGACCAACTAAATAATAGTGCCGATATCAAAAAGGGCAGTTTGGTACAAACGTCCGGATTAGGAGGGATCCTTCCTAAGGGACTTTATGTTGGCAGAGTTATTGGTACTCATAATGATGCAGACGGGTCGGCCCGACAAATATATATCAGACCCGCTTCTGATCTTCGCGATATATCATCTGTTCTTGTTGTAACGGGAGTCGGCGGGCGATGAGAAACGACAACCAGCATAGAACTAATTTTTTTCTGCGTCCAAACGTTTTTTATCCTTTATCATTGTTTTTCTTTCTTTTTTTTGATGGTAGCTTGACCAATATCTTTGCAAATTATTTTTCTTTTTTTAATATTCAAATCATTCCTAATCTGCTTCTGGTCACTATTTTCTTTTTGATACATTTTGAGTGTTTCAAAAGATTTCGTTTTTGGACTTGGCTGATTTTGTGCGGCTTATTTTTTGATCTTTATTATACGGAAAGTGTTGGTATCTACTTGACTGCCTTTCTTTTATCGGCCTATTCGATAAGGTATTTGGACCAGAGGCTGCCTTATGGAATTTTTCCTTCAACGATAACTTTGCTCTGCTCACAACTGATATTTTCCTTTGTTTCGCTGGCTGCTTCGACGGTAGCCGGCCTTGGCGGAATAGATATTTTTGCTTTTACGATCTTGTCTTTGCTGCCGAGTTTAGTTTTTAATATTTTGATCGAATTGATTTTTTATCGTCCAATCGAATCACTAACTTATATAATTAATAATTAAAGTATGATTTTATTTATTGAAATAGTTTTTTTCGTCATAATCCTTAATGGGGTCTTCGCTTTAGTCACAGTTTTTTGGAGCAAACGAGATGTCAGCAAGATATGGGCTTGGTTGGTTGTTTTATTATTTGTTCCAATCATTGGTTTTGTCATATATTGGTTTGCTGGGCGGGGATTGTCCAACAAAAAAATATTTGATTTCACTAGTCAGCGGATAGTCGGCAGGGAACAAATAAAAAGTAATCAGCGTTTTTTGAATTCCCATCTGCAATTAGATAAAAAATCACAAATGATGGCTGAAATGCTTCAAAATGATTCCGGATCTATCCTGACTTTTGGCAATAATATTAAAACTTTTTTTGATGGTCCGGATTTTTTTTCGGATCTTTTTAGTCAAATAAAAAAAGCAAAGCACCACATTCATCTTTCATATTTTACGATCAATAATGATGATATTGGAAATCAATTGATCGATTTGCTTACTCAAAAGGCACGAGAAGGGGTAGAGGTAAGGGTAATTTACGATACTTATGGATCGCATGGCACCCATAATCGGATGTATCGCAGTTTGAGAGCTGCAGGCGGAACGGTTTATCCTTTTCTGACGCGGCGTTTCCAAGCTTTAGCTTTTAGGATAAATTTTCGTTTCCATCGGAAAGTAGTCGTCATCGATGGAAGGATCGGTTATATTGGCGGTTTTAATATTGGCGACCAGTATTTAGGAAAAACAAAAAGATTCGGCAATTGGCGCGACTCGCAGCTTAAGATTCATGGAGATGCGGTTCTTTCTTTGCAGTCGCGTTTTTTTACTGATTGGAATGCTACAGCAAAAGAAAAAGATAAAATAGTTTTCAATGAAAAGTATTTTCCTAATATGCATGTTAAAGGAATACATCCGGTCCAAATAGTTTCTTCTGGGCCTGATTCTCAGACTGCGAAAATAAAGCAAGGTTATCTGAAAATGATCTCAATGGCAGAAAAATCGATAGTTATTCAAACGCCATATCTGATTCCTGATCAGCCTCTTTATGAGGCGATTTCAATGGCCCTGGCTTCTGGAATCAAGATAAACATTTTTATTCCGGCAAAACCTGATCACCCTTTCGTTTATAGAGCAACTGAGTATTATGCTAACGAGTTCCTTCAACAAGGAGCCACTATCTATCGGTATGATCATGGCTTTTTGCATAGCAAGCTGTTGATGATCGATGATGAGATCGTCAGTATTGGTTCGGCGAACATGGATATCAGGTCATTTGAACTTGCTTTTGAGGCAAATGCCTTTATCTTCAGTCCCGACTTCGCTTGTGAAATCAAAAAACAAATCGAAAGAGATATCGATCAATCAACTTTGTTAACTAAAGAATATTTTGAAAGGCAAGGTTTCTGGATGACTCTAAGACAAAAGTTTTCTCGCCTATTGTCTCCTTTACTTTAAAAATATAATGAAAATACATAATCTAAAAAATGGTATCAAACTTTTTGTTGAAAACAATGACAAGTTTAACAGCTCATACTTTTCTGTTGAGTTTGATACTTTATTGACTAAAAAGAATGCTGCTGCCCGTTCCTTATTGGCACAAATTTTGTCAAACAGTTCAAAAAAATATCCAAATCGACAAAAAATAACTAGTTTTTTGGATAATGATTACGGTGCAGAATTTTTTGTGACAACTACCAATTTGGGAAGGATGTCGCGATTGATTTTTATTTTAAAGTTTCCTGATCCTAGTCTTTTTCCTGAAGATGATCTAGTTAAAAAGACGATCGACTTTCTTTATCAACAAATATTTTATCCCTTGATAAACAGCGATGGATCATTTGATCCCAAAGTTTTTTCTCGAGAAAAGGAAAATTTTGTTTTGCTTAATCAAAGCAATCTCAATGATAAGAATTATTTGCTGCACGACCAAGTCAGGCATCATTTTTTTACTGATCAAATCATGAAAATGCCGCTTCAGGGCGAAAGTGAATCTATTTTGTCCTTGACGAATCAGGACTTGGCTGAAGAATATAAAAATATATTCAATAATAGTGTTTTGGTCGGTTTTTCCGGTAAAACTGATGTTTCGGCTTTGGCAGCTGAATTTGAAAAATGGCCGATAATGTCAAAACGAGCGATCGATCCTTCTGATTTTTTATATGTGCAAAAAGAAAGCAAAACGATAGATTCTTTTTTTATCAATAAACAAGGCGACCAAAGTTTGTTGGAAATAGCATATTTATTAAAGGATTTCGATCTCAGAACAAATGACTATTTTTTGTCTTTGCTGTTTTCTAAATTATTTGGCGGTTATAGCCGATCTTTATTATTCTTGTCAGTCCGAGAAGAACAGCACCTGGCTTATAGTATCGATTCTTTTTTGTATCCAAGCAGATCTTTACTGGTCGTTAGCTCTGGTCTTAAGCGAAGCAGCATTGATTCTGCAGAAAAAATCATTGATCAGCAGCACAAGAAAATAAGTCATGGGGATTTGTCAGCAGCACAATTCGTTTCCGCAAAGAAAGAACTTATTTCCGATATTCGTTTCGAAGCCGATTCTCAACAGGCAAGGCTTCAAAGAAACAGGACTTCATTATTGGAAAAAGATTATTTAACAGATCATGAAATAATAAAATCTATAGAACGAATAGATTTGCGACAACTTGCTCTTTTTTCTCAGCGGGTCATTAAGCAGGTTTCTGGAAGACTTATAAATGAAAATTGAAAAATATAAAAAATATCATCAAGAAATTTTTAAAACACAGCTTGAAGACGGTCTGCATGTTTCTTTGGCCCCTAAAAAAGGCTTCAATTCTATTTACGCTTCTTTAACGGTCAAAGCCGGAGCTGCCGATCAGGAAATACTTTCTAAAAATGGTGAAAGAATTTTTTTTCCAGCTGGGACAGCACATTTCGTCGAACACCAAATGTTTGAAAAAAAGGACTATGATCCCGACCTTATTTTTAATGATTTAGGTGCTTACAGCAATGCTTTTACGACTCAATCGCAAACGGTTTATTATTTTGAATCCAGCGATCCTTCTTTTTCTTCTTTTGAAAAATCTTTAGAGCTTCTTTTGAAGATGGTCCAAGAGGAATATTTTGATAAAAAGGCTATTGAAAAAGAGCGGCAGATAATAACGCAAGAGCTTTCGATGTATCGCGATTCTCCTGATTGGAATCTTTCAAACGGTCTGCTTAAAAACTTATATCCCGAACAACCGCTCGCTTTTGATATTGGCGGTTCTGCTTCTTCGATCGGATCGATCGATAGCGATACTTTATCTGCTTTTCACGATTATTTTTACCAGCCTGAAAATTTATATCTAAAAATCACTGGTGGTTTTGATGCAAACGAAGCTTTATCTTTAACTGATAAAATACAATCAAATATCCAAAAAAAATCTCCTTTAGCTTTTAAGAGGATCGATCGATTTAAAAAAATTCCAGTGTTAAAAGAAGATTCGATCAATTTTCCATTAGAGATCCCGCTGAGTGCAGTCGGCATCAGAACATTTTTAATGCCTGATGACCGCCTTGCGGCTTCTTATCTGTCTTTAGCGGTCGATTTGTTATTGGATACTTATTTTTCGGAATCCTCAACTTGGTTTTTGGAGAATTATAGCAACGGTTTGATAGATGATGATTTTTATCTTCAGTTTGAAATGGGCCGAGAATATGCTTATATCGGATTTTATAATCATTTTCAAAAGAATGGTTTTGAAAAATCTGTCTATGATCGTCTATTTTCGATGAAAATCGATGACACGAACAGAAAAATTTTTGATTTACAAAAAAAGGCTAGATTCGGCTCTGATTTAATGTCTTTAGACTCGCTTGAAAATAATTTAGTTTCAGCTATCGACGCATTCGATCCAAACCAAACAACTTTAGAAACGTTGGGATTGATAAAAACACTGGATTTGGATCAGGCACTGGCATTGTTCAAAAAATATTTTTCTTTAGACTCATTTAGTTCCTTTTCTGTCTTACCATCCTGATAAGATTGTTATAATCTTATTGAATGGAAAGTGATTATCAAGAAATAGGAAAAATATTGCAGGATGCTAGAGAAAAGCTCGGACTTACGTTGGAAGATATATCTTCAGCGACTAAGATCCAAGTACGCTATCTGCAAGCTATCGAAAACGGCCAGGTCGACAGACTGCCAGGCCCTTTTTATGTCAAGGCTTTTATTCGTCAATATGCCAATACCGTTAATTTGGATCCGAATACTATTTTGGATACGAAAGCAGTTGACGATTCCAGCGATGATCAACATCAAGACGATCTGCCGAACAAATCAGAATTAAAGAATCCTTTCATCGAAGATGATGATTCTGATTCGAATAACGATAAAAAGATTTCAAATGGGCCGGTAAGGGTCGGCACAGATGGTATCCCTCGAGCGGGGATGAACATATCTTTTCCTTTTTATAAAAAAGTTTTGGCTCGTTTACCGATAATTATAACGATCGTTGTTGTCTTAGCGGCTGTATTTGTAGTTTGGTCTCTGTCCAGTTCTTTTCGTTTTCCGGGGGCAAGCCGCACGTCGATCAGTTCTAGTTCCGCTAGTGTATCGCAAAAAAGAAGCTCTGCTTCGCGTTCAAGCCGATCCAGTTCGTCCTCTAGTTCCAGCAGCCGTATAGCCTTATCTGCGCCGACTTTTCAAGGTAATTTATCATCGATGAGTTTTGATGATCAGACGGCTCATACTATTCAAGTAAGTACAGCCGGGGGACCTTCTTGGGTCACGATCGACATTGACAATATCCGCCAATTTTCCGGTACTTTACCCGCAGGATCTTCTCAAACTTTTAATTTAGATCCTAATCAGCAGCGATTTGCTATTCACATTGGAAATCCGGCGCGAACAACGATAAGTTTCGACGGTCATGATACCGGATATTCCAATGGATCAAATGTTTTGATCACTAACGTCATTATAAGCAGGGGCCAAGAAGGACAATGAATTTACCAAATAAATTAACAACTTTTAGGATCATTCTTATACCGATTTTTATGATCGTTTTATCTATTCCGTTAAAATGGAGTCTTTTGTTTGGCCATCCAGCCAGTTGGGTGGTTGCGGCTGTTATATTTGCGATCGCTTCTTTGACTGATTTTATTGATGGCAAGATCGCAAGGCGCCGCCATTTAGTCACTAATTTCGGTAAGTTTGCCGATCCTTTGGCTGATAAGCTGATAGTTATGACAGCTCTGATCTTTTTGACCAGCTATTCTGTGATACCAGCTTGGGCTGTTTCAATAATCGTTATCAGGGAACTTGCAGTGACCGGCCTGAGGACCTTGATAGTGGAAAAAAACGGTACTGTATTTGCTGCTCAATGGCCTGGGAAAATAAAGACATTTACGCAGATGTTTTCTATAATTTTTATTTTTTGCAGTGATTTTTCGTTATCTATTCCAATAGGACAGATATTATTTTATATAGCAGTGATATTTACCATCTATTCCGGATGCGAGTATTTCATTAAAAATCGTGATGTTTTCTCTGACGGCCTTTGATTTTTATTATTTTATTCGTATCACTATTTAGAGGGTTGAGTTTTTGTTATAGCGAACAAATGTTTGCATTTTTGCTTAATTTTCGGTTTAATAATGATTAGGATTGTAATTGCAGGTGAATATGGCTGATGGAAGAAAAGCTGCTTTGAACGCAGCTCTAAAAAAAATTGAAAAAGATTTCGGCAAGGGCTCTATTATGAGACTTGGCGAAAATGCCCACACCAAAGTAGAGGTCATACCGACCGGTTCTTTGAAACTTGATATTGCTTTGGGAGTTGGTGGATATCCAAAGGGCAGAATAATCGAAGTTTTTGGGCCTGAATCTTCAGGTAAGACGACGGTTGCTTTGCATGCGGTAGCGGAAGTTCAAAAACTAGGCGGAACAGCAGCGTATATAGATGCAGAGAATGCCCTTGATGCAAAGTATGCTAAGGATCTAGGTGTTAACGTCGACGACCTGCTTTTAAGCCAGCCGGATACCGGTGAACAAGGCTTAGAGATAGCTGATGATCTGGTAAATTCAGGCGCAATAGATCTGCTGGTTATCGACTCGGTAGCCGCGCTGGTTCCGCGTGCTGAGATAGAAGGCGAGATGGGTGATTCCCACGTTGGTCTTCAGGCCCGTTTGATGAGCCAAGCCTTAAGAAAATTAGCTGGAACGCTTAACCGCACGGGTACTATTGCTATTTTTATCAATCAGATCCGTGAGAAGATAGGCGTCATGTTCGGCAACCCGGAAACTACTCCCGGCGGCCGGGCACTGAAATTCTATTCGACAGTAAGGCTTGAAGTGCGCAGATCCACTCAGATAAAAGACGGTACTGATGTCGTTGGCAACAATACCAAAATAAAGGTCGTTAAAAACAAAGTTGCTCCTCCTTTTAAAGTTGCTGAGGTCGATATCATGTATGGAAAAGGTATTAGCCAGACTGGTGAATTGATAGATTTAGCTGTCGACAAGGATATTATCGACAAATCAGGTTCATGGTACGCATATCAAGGCGAAAAAATAGGTCAGGGACGTGTTAATGCGGTCAATTGGTTAGATGATCAGGATCACAAGAAAGAGCGTGATGAAGTATTGAATGCAGTTAGAAACGCTTATGGGATCGGTGATAAAAAGGATAGTCAAGAACAAAGTACCGATGAAAATGATACAAGTAAGAAGAAAAATAAAAAAAGTTCTGATGATCCTTTTTCTGATCCTAACTATAATCCGAAACCAAAAACTTCTGATGACGAACTAACTGATGATGATATTTATTAAAATCTAAAATAAAAGGAAAGTCTTCGTTCGATTCAACGGGGATTTTTTTTAAAATTTGTTAACCTGTATTTAATGATTAATTTTAAACACAAAGTTCAAAAATTTGGTATAGTCCAAGAAATATTTAATTCTATTAGTCACGGATTCGGTGCGTTATTAGCCATTGTCGGTATCGTTTTTTTGTTTATTCATGCTTTTCAAAAGGGATATACCGATAGTATTGCAATCATTGCTTTGGCGATCTATTCCATCTGTCTCTTTGTTTTTTTATTGGATTCATCACTTTTCCATGCTCTTATATTTACGCGATCAGCTTGGGTTTTTCAACATATAGACCACGTTGGTATTTTTTTGATTATTTTAGCGACTTATACGCCTTTCTGCTGGATTTTTATTAAAAATCCTATCGCTATCTGGATTTGGATCGCTAACCTGATCTTAACGATCGCAGGGATCATTTATGACTTTAAATTCATCGGGCGATATCGCTGGTTCTCGGTACTTATTTATTTGATAATGGGCTGGTTGATTGTTATATGCTTTCCTTTTATTAGAGATAGTGTTTCTTCAACTTGCCTGTGGCTGCTATTTTTTGGCGGTCTGTCATATACTGTCGGCGCCTTCTTTTATTTAGATTTAAAAATCTGGTGGAATCATTTTTGGTGGCATTTGTTGGTCCTATTAGGTACGGTTCTTATGTATCTGTCTATCTATCTGGCAATGTAACTGCTTAGATTTTTTTGTTTTAATCTTCGTAAACGATCGAATTCTTTGTTATAATAATAACTGTATTAATTCGGTTGTGTTCCAAGATTCATTTGATTCAAAGTTCTGCACCAATTATTTACAAAAAAAGAAGCACTAATGGTGCAGAAAGAATTTTTTCATGGAAACAGGTACAGTTAAATGGTTTAACGCTGATAAAGGCTATGGTTTTATCACTCGTGATAACGGCGGGGATGTATTCGTACATTTTTCAGCTATCCAAACCGATGGTTTTAAGTCTTTGGATGAAGGTCAAAAGGTTACTTTTGATGTCGAAGAAGGTCAGCGTGGACCTCAGGCAGTTAACGTAGTTAAAGTTAACTAATTAGACTGCTTGCATTTAGTTTGTTTTTAAGTTAAACTTATGGACAAGTGAGGCTTATTCAAAAAGACGGTCGGATATCTTGTCCCGGTTGTTTTAAAACGCAGATCCTTTTTTAGGTTTGCGTTTTTTTGTTTTCCTACATGAAAAAGCCGAATGATTATTAAAAATTGGAGGAATTGATTTGGTTGCACACAACGTGAAGATAAATAAGCACG
The DNA here is from genome assembly GCF_051852995.1 of Oenococcus alcoholitolerans. Taxonomy (GTDB): domain Bacteria; phylum Bacillota; class Bacilli; order Lactobacillales; family Lactobacillaceae; genus Oenococcus; species Oenococcus alcoholitolerans. The sequence goes on along the minus strand of NZ_CP176042.1, from coordinate 1,147,249 downwards.
TAACTCGTCGCAGTTATTCTTCTGCAAAAGAAGTGCTTGAAATCCCGCCGCTTACCGAGGTGCAGACTGCTTCATATAAGTGGTTTTTGGATAAGGGCGTTAAAGAAATGTTTAACGACATTCTCCCTATAGAGGATTACGCTGGTAAACTTTCTTTGGAATATGTTGATTATTCTCTAGGAGAACCAAAATATTCCTTGAAAGAATCTCGTGAACAAGGTGTTAACTACGCAGCACCGCTTCACGTAACACTCAGGTTAACTAATAAGGAAACTGGAGAAATAAAATCTCAAGATATCTATTTTGGCGAATTTCCTTTGATGACTGAGTATGGTTCTTTTGTTATCAACGGAGCTGAAAGAGTTGTCGTATCACAGCTCGTTCGTTCTCCCGGAATTTATTTCAATGATGATACGGATAAAACGGGCAGGACTGTTTTTGGAACGACAGTTATTCCTAATCGTGGTGCTTGGCTTGAGTTCGATACCGATGCAAAAGGTATTGCCAATGTCAGGATCGATCGTACTCGTAAGCTGCCGATCACTGAACTCATAAGGTCTTTTGGTTTTGGATCAGATTCTGATATCCAAGATATTTTTGGCGATGATATCGAATCACTCAACCTTGCGATCGAAAAAGATGTTCATAAAGATCCGACGATGTCCAGAGTTGGTGAAGCTCTTGAAGATATATATGAGCGTCTTCGTCCCGGTGAACCAAAAACGGTCGATTCTTCACGTTCCTTGCTCGTTGCCCGTTTCTTTGATCCAAAGCGTTATGACCTTGGAAACGTCGGCAGATATAAGGTAAATAAGAAATTATCTTTGAAGTCCCGTTTGCTCGGTCAAACTTTAGCCGAAGATCTTTTAGATGATCAAGGAAATATAGTCGCAGCTAAAAACACTAAGATCGATAAGAAAATAATGAAGAATCTTGCACCTCTGCTTGATTCTGATAATTATCATCTTTTTGAATTGAAACCCGATGAAGAAGGTGTTCTGCCTGACCCTGTTAGACTTCAGTCTGTCAAGCTATATAGTCAAACAGATCCTACTAAAGTTTTCCGCATGTTGGGCAATGGTCATATAGATGAAGGTATTCATCATATTCTTCCTGCCGACATCCTTGCCGGAATGAATTATTTCTTTGGTCTTCAAGATGGTATCGGAAGCACTGATGATATCGATCATTTGGGTAACCGTCGTATTCGTTCGGTCGGCGAACTTTTGGAAAACCAATTCCGCATCGGCCTAACTAGAATGGAACGTGTCGTTCGTGAAAGAATGTCTATTCAGGATCCTAACACAGTGACTCCTCAGCAATTGATAAATATTCGTCCAGTTGTCGCTGCGGTCAAAGAATTCTTTGGTTCTTCTCAGCTTTCTCAATTCATGGATCAAACCAATCCGCTTGGAGAGCTTAATCATAAGCGTCGTTTATCTGCTTTGGGACCTGGCGGATTGACTCGTGATCGTGCGGGCTATGAAGTTCGTGATGTTCATTATTCTCATTACGGCAGAATAGATCCAATCGAGACGCCCGAAGGACCGAACATTGGCTTGATAACCTCGCTGGCTGTTTATGGCCGTATTAATGAGTATGGTTTTATCGAAACACCTTACCGACGTGTTGATTGGGATACACATAAGGTTACCGATAAAATCGATTATTTAACGGCTGATGTTGAAGATAATTATACGATCGCACAAGCCAACTCTCCGTTAAATGATGACGGATCCTTTGTTAATGCGACTGTTACTGCTCGTCACGGCGATAACAACATCGAAGTACCGATCGAAGATGTTGATTACATGGATGTTTCGCCAAAACAAGTTGTTGCTGTTTCTACGGCGGCTATTCCATTCTTGGAAAACGATGATTCGAATCGTGCTTTGATGGGTGCTAATATGCAGCGTCAGGCCGTTCCTTTGATCAAACCGCATTCACCGATCGTGGGAACTGGTATCGAGTATCGTGCTGCCGTTGATTCTGGTCTTTCTCAAATTGCAAAAGAAAGCGGAACCGTTGAATATGTTGATGGCCGCGTTATCAGAATACGTGAAGAAGATGGAAATCTTCGTGAATATCCATTGATGAAATTCCAACGTTCTAACGGCGGTAAGAATTATAATCAAACACCGATCGTTAAGTATCAGCAAAAAGTTGATAAGGGCGAAGTTTTGGCTGATGGTCCTTCAATGGAAAATGGTGAATTAGCATTAGGCCAAAATCCTCTTATCGCATTCATGACTTGGCATGGATACAATTTCGAAGATGCCATCGTCTTAAGCGAACGTTTGGTTCGTGACGATGTATATACATCTATCCATATCGAAGAACACGAATCAGAAGCCCGCGATACGAAGCTTGGACCTGAAGAGATCACTCGTGAAATACCTAACGTCGGAGAAGATCAGCTTAAAGACCTTGATGATTCCGGAATCGTTCGAATCGGAGCCGAAGTTGAAGATGGCGATATTTTAGTTGGTAAAATAACTCCTAAGGGCGTTACAGAACTTTCAGCTGAAGAACGTTTGTTACATGCTATTTTCGGAGAAAAAGCTCGAGAAGTGCGTGATACTTCTCTTAGAGTTCCCCACGGAGGCGGCGGAATAGTTCAGGATGTCGAGGTCTTTACTCGTGATAACGGCGATGAATTAGCACCTGGCGTTAACATGATGGTCCGTGTATTCATCGCTCAAAAGCGTAAGATCCAAGTCGGTGATAAAATGGCTGGGCGTCATGGTAACAAAGGTACTGTTTCGGTCGTGGTCCCAGAAGAAGACATGCCGTTTATGCCTGATGGAACTCCGATCGATATTCTTCTTTCGCCAATGGGTGTTCCTTCTCGAATGAATATAGGGCAGATCCTTGAACTTCACCTAGGGATGGCCGCTAAAAAATTAGGTATCAAAGTTATGACACCTGTTTTCGATGGTGCTAGTGATGATGAGATCATTGACGCTTTGAAAGAAGCCGGCTTAAACGAAGATGGTAAGACCATCTTATATGATGGCGAAACCGGAGAGCCGTTTGATAATCGTATCTCTGTTGGTGTCATGCATTATATGAAGTTAGCTCATATGGTCGATGATAAGATTCATGCACGTTCTATTGGACCTTACTCTTTGGTTACTCAACAGCCATTAGGCGGAAAAGCTCAATTTGGAGGCCAGCGTTTTGGTGAAATGGAAGTTTGGGCTCTAGAAGCATATGGTGCCGCCTATACTCTGCAGGAAATTTTGACATATAAGTCAGATGATGTCCGCGGCAGAAATAAAGTGTTCGAATCTATCGTTAAAGGCGAGGCTATGCCAAAACCGGGGGTACCGGAATCATTCCGTGTTCTCGTTAAGGAACTGCAGGCATTGGGTCTGGATATGAAAGTTCTTGACGGTCAAGGCCGTTCTATCAAGATGGCACAAATGGATGAAGATGACAATGTTGCCACGGTAGATGCACTTGAGCAGATCGCAAAAGAAAAGCCTGATCTTTTTAAAGGCGATGAGGACGATAAGCCCCGTATCTCTAACACGAAGTTAGATGAAGAAAATATTTAAGGAGAATTAATTTGGCTATAGACGTTAACAAATTTGAATCTATGCAGATCGGCCTTGCTTCTCCGGCTAAGATCCGTGAGTGGTCTTATGGTGAAGTTAAAAAGCCCGAAACTATCAACTACCGAACTTTAAAAGCTGAGCGTGATGGACTTTTCGATGAAAGGATTTTTGGTCCGATCAAAGATTATGAGTGTGCCTGTGGAAAATATAAGCGGATTCGATATAAGGGTATCGTTTGCGATCGTTGCGGTGTTGAAGTAACTTCTTCTAAAGTTCGTCGTGAGCGAATGGGACATATAGAATTAGCTGCTCCAGTGACACATATTTGGTATTTCAAGGGTATTCCAAGCCGTATGGGCTTGATTCTTGACATGAGTCCTAGGTCTTTGGAAGAAATAATATATTTTGCTAGTTATGTCGTTATCGATCCGGGAAGCACTCAACTCGAGAAAAAACAGCTTATTACAGAGGCTGAGTATCGTGATTATAAAAATCAGTACGGAGCTGATGCTTTTGTTGCAAAAATGGGTGCTGAAGCTATCAAAGATCTTTTAGCCGAAGTAGACCTCAATAAGCAAGCAAAAGAATTAAAAGATGAATTGAAAGATGCTACCGGGCAAAAAAGGACTCGTGCTGTTCGCCGATTAGATATCGTTGAAGCATTTTTGCAGTCTGGAAATAAACCAGAGTGGATGGTTATGGATGTTATTCCGGTTATTCCGCCTGATCTTCGTCCAATGGTCCAGCTTGAAGGCGGCCGCTTTGCGACATCTGATTTGAACGATCTTTATCGTCGTGTTATCAACCGTAATAATCGTTTGAAGCGTCTTCTTGATTTGAATGCACCGGGAATCATCGTTCAAAACGAAAAGCGGATGCTGCAAGAGGCTGTAGATGCTTTGATCGATAATGGCCGCCGCGGCCGTCCTGTTTCCGGTCCTGGCAATAGACCATTGAAATCACTGTCGCATTTGCTTAAAGGCAAGGGCGGTCGTTTTCGTCAGAACCTATTAGGCAAACGTGTTGATTATTCTGGACGTTCTGTTATCGATGTTGGTCCTTTCTTAAAAATGAATCAGATGGGACTTCCGCGCCAAATGGCCGTTGAATTGTTCAAACCGTTTATTTACAATCGCCTGATAGAATTAGGTACTGAAAATGGCGGTGCTAATAATCTTCGTTCTGCTCGCAGGCTGGTTGAAAAACATGCTGAAGTCGTTCAGGATGTTTTGGAAAAGGTCGTACGTGAACATCCGGTTCTTTTAAACCGTGCACCTACTTTGCATCGTTTAGGTATCCAAGCTTTTGAACCAGTCTTGGTTTCTGGTAAATCTATGAGGCTTCATCCATTGGTATGTGAGGCTTATAATGCTGATTTTGATGGCGACCAGATGGCTATTCATGTTCCTTTATCTGATGAGGCTCAGGCCGAAGCTAGATTGCTGATGCTTGCTGCGTCACATATTTTAGCGCCTAAGGATGGTAAACCTATCGTCGCTCCTTCACAGGATATGACTATTGGTAACTATTATTTGACAACAGAGGAATCTGGTATTAAAGGCGAGGGGATGGTCTTCTCTTCAGCTGATGAAGTTAAAATCGCTTTACAGAATCATGACGTTGAATTGCACACTAGGATAGGAATAGATACTTCTAGTTTTGATCCAGAAAAGCCCTTTACTGATCAGCAAAGGGAACGTGTCTTAGTTACGACTGTTGGTAAAATTATCTTCAATGAGATTTTACCTAAAGATTTTCCATATATAAACGAAGCAAAAGAATCTAATTTTGATAAAATCGATAATCGTTTCTTTATGGAACCGGGTACCGATATCGCTGAGTGGATCAAAAACGAACCATTGAACGATCCATTCAAATCAGGATTTTTGTCTGATATCATCGCTCAAATTTACGCTCGCTATCAGGTTACGCGGACCTCAGTACTTTTGGATGATATGAAGGATCTTGGATATGATATTTCAACGCGTTCCGGTCTGACGGTCGCGATGTCTGATATCACTGAACTTCCGCAAAAGCCTGAAGTTCTTAAAGAGGCTCACCAAAGAGTTGCAACGATCACTAAGCAATTCAGACGCGGATTATTAACTGATGATGAGCGTTACACACAGGTAACTCAGACTTGGTCTGATGCTCAAGATAAAATAAAATCTATGTTGATCGATTCTTTCGATCCGAAGAATCCAATCTTTATGATGAGTGATTCTGGGGCTCGTGGAAATATTTCAAACTTCGTTCAGCTGGCTGGTATGCGTGGTTTGATGGCTGCTCCTGATGGAAAAGTTATTGAACTTCCAGTTACTGCTAATTTCCGTGAGGGACTTTCTGTTTTGGAAATGTTTATCTCTACTCATGGAGCTCGTAAAGGAATGACCGATACTGCTCTTAAAACTGCCAACTCTGGTTACTTGACCCGTCGTTTGGTCGATGTGGCCCAAGAAGTCATAGTTAGAGAAGAAGATTGTGGTACTGATCGCGGATTGGAAGTGTCAGCTATCATGGATGGCAATGAAGTGATAGAACCGCTTTACGATCGTATTTTAGGGCGTTTTGCAATGAAATCTGTTTTTGATCCTGAAACTGGAGAAAAAATAGTTGGCAAAAATGAGCTCATTAATGAAGATATTGCTAAAAAGATCGTCGATGCAGGTGTTCAAACTGTGACGATTCGTTCGATTTTCACTTGCCGTACAGAACATGGTGTTTGTGTTAAATGCTATGGCCGCAATATGGCTACTGGCGATGTTGTCGAAGTTGGTGAAGCTGTTGGTACTGTTGCCGCTCAATCTATTGGTGAACCAGGAACTCAGTTGACTATGCGGACTTTCCATACCGGCGGTGTTGCATTGTCTGAGGATATAACTCAAGGACTTCCTCGTGTTCAGGAAATTTTTGAAGCTCGCAATCCTAAAGGACGCGCTGAAATTTCAGAGGTTACCGGTAAAGTCAAGAGCATTGAGGAAAATCCTGCCGATAGGACTAAAACTGTCACTATCGAGGGAGAAACTGATACTCGTGAATATACTCTTCCAATTTCTGCGCGTTTAAGAGTTGGCGAAGGAGATTCGATTCACCGTTCTGAACCTATCAATGAAGGACCACTTGATCCAAAAGAATTGATCAAGGTATCCAGCGCTTTGAAGACTGAGAATTATCTTCTTGCCGAAGTTCAGAAAGTTTATCGTATGCAAGGTGTTGGTATCGCTGATAAACACGTTGAAGTTATGGTTCGTCAGATGCTGCGCAAGGTTCGTGTTATGGATCCTGGCCAGACAGACTTGCTCCCGGGAGAGCTTTTGGATATAGCTGACTTCCGTCGCGCTAATGTAAAAGCTGTTTTGGCTGGGCAGGTAGCTGCTACTTCTCGTCCTGTTCTGCTTGGAATAACTAAGGCATCCTTGGAGACTAATTCATTTTTGTCTGCCGCTTCATTCCAGGAGACTACACGAGTATTAACAGATGCTGCTATTCGTGGTAAAAATGATCCTTTGGTCGGCCTTAAAGAAAACGTTATTATCGGAAAGGTTATCCCTGCCGGTACTGGAGTTGCAGAATATCGTCATATTAAAGACCAGGTAGTCGCTTCTCCGGTCGCTCCTTTGGAAAAAATACCTACTTTGGATGAATTACAAAAGAGTTTTGACAGCGAAAACAAGTCAAAAACCCCTTCAAATCGAAAGAAAAATTAAATTTCCCCCCCGTTTTTTCTACCTCACAAAAATTTGTGAGGTTTTTTTGTATTTTTCCTTGACCTTCGCTGTAAATGGCGGTAATATATTTAAGTCAGCTCGTTGATGTGTTCCTTGCTTGTTAGATCAGGTAAGGAGCTGCGAAAAAGAATTTAAAAAAGTTCTTGACATTCGTTAAAAACGCTGGTATTATTAAATAGTTGCTTTCGTAAGTGACGCAGCACTTTGAAAACTGAACAGAACAATGACAAACAAATTGTGTAGGGTTCTAATTGGGTCTTTGATCCAATTGGATAAATTGATTCATTAATTTGCGAAGTCAATTCGTAATACAAAAAACAATAAATTACGGACCTTTTTTAAAAAAAGTCAGTAGTTGATTTTGAACGCTAAGTTCAGACTTTTACTTTAATATGAGAGTTTGATCCTGGCTCAGGATGAACGCTGGCGGCGTGCCTAATACATGCAAGTCGTACGCTAGTCGCCGACATGATCTCTTCGGAGTGATTGAAGGCATATGGCTAGAGTGGCGAACTGGTGAGTAACACGTAAGAAACCTGCCCTTCAGTGGGGGATAACATTTGGAAACAGATGCTAATACCGCGTAACAACGCATTACACATGTTTTGCGTTTAAAAGATCCTTTTGGATCGCTGATGGATGGTCTTGCGGCGTATTAGTTAGTTGGTGGGGTAAAGGCCCACCAAGACGATGATGCGTAGCCGAGTTGAGAGACTGGCCGGCCACATTGGGACTGAGACACTGCCCAAACTCCTACGGGAGGCTGCAGTAGGGAATTTTCCGCAATGCACGAAAGTGTGACGGAGCGACGCCGCGTGTGTGATGAAGGCTTTCGGGTCGTAAAGCACTGTTGCGAGGGAAGAATGACCAGATTCAGAGAAAGTTTCTGGCTTGACGGTACCTCGCCAGAAAGGGATGGCTAAATACGTGCCAGCAGCCGCGGTAATACGTATGTCCCGAGCGTTATCCGGATTTATTGGGCGTAAAGCGAGCGCAGACGGTTTATTAAGTCTGATGTGAAAGCCCGGGGCTCAACCCCGGAAGGGCATTGGAAACTGGTTTACTTGAGTGCGATAGAGGCAAGTGGAACTCCATGTGTAGCGGTGAAATGCGTAGATATATGGAAGAACACCAGTGGCGAAGGCGGCTTGCTAGATCGTAACTGACGTTGAGGCTCGAAAGTATGGGTAGCAAACGGGATTAGATACCCCGGTAGTCCATACCGTAAACGATGGGTGCTAGTTGTTAAGAGGTTTCCGCCTCATAGTGACGTAGCTAACGCATTAAGCACCCCGCCTGAGGAGTACGGCCGCAAGGCTAAAACTTAAAGGAATTGACGGGGACCCGCACAAGCGGTGGAGCATGTGGTTTAATTCGAAGATACGCGAAAAACCTTACCAGGTCTTGACATCCTGCTGACCGGTCTTGTAATGAGATCTTTTCTTTTGAACAGCAGTGACAGGTGGTGCATGGTCGTCGTCAGCTCGTGTCGTGAGATGTTGGGTTAAGTCCCGCAACGAGCGCAACCCTTGTTATTAGTTGCCAGCATTTAGTTGGGCACTCTAATGAGACTGCCGGTGATAAACCGGAGGAAGGTGGGGACGACGTCAGATCATCATGCCCCTTATGACCTGGGCAACACACGTGCTACAATGGGAAGTACAACGAGTTGCCAACCGGTGACGGTGAGCTAATCTCTTAAAACTTCTCTCAGTTCGGACTGGAGTCTGCAACTCGACTCCACGAAGTCGGAATCGCTAGTAATCGCGAATCAGCATGTCGCGGTGAATACGTTCCCGGGTCTTGTACACACCGCCCGTCAAATCATGGAAGTCGGAAGTACCCAAAGTCGCTTGGCTAACTTCGGAGGCCGGTGCCTAAGGTAAAACCGATGACTGGGATTAAGTCGTAACAAGGTAGCCGTAGGAGAACCTGCGGCTGGATCACCTCCTTTCTAAGGATAATCGGAAACCTGCACTGATTTTGATATCAAATTTGTTTGTCTGTTCTGTTCGGTTTTCAGAGCGTTGCCCTGAGAACAGCAACTGGGGAATTAGCTCAGCTGGGAGAGCACCTGCTTTGCAAGCAGGGGGTCATCGGTTCGAACCCGATATTCTCCATTGGCATTGATTGCCAATTGTACATTGATAACTGAATAGTAATTTTAATTTCTTGTTAATTTAAATCCTGCCGTCTAATCGACATCGGGCGGCAGGTAATTGAACCGAGAAATTCACTTCGATAAAAGTAACTGAAAAGTTACCGCTAATAAATATCTATTAATTTAGATCTCATATTTTATTGGCTGATCGTGAAGCATTTGCTTCATAGGTTAAGTTAATAAGGGCGCACGGTGGATACCTTGGCACTAGCAGGCGATGAAGGACGTGACTAACTACGATATGCCTCGGTTAGCTGTAAGTAAGCTTACCCGGGGATCTCCGAATGGGGCAACCCGATCTTAATGATCATCATTCTTTTGAATTCATAGATTGAATGAGGCGACACGCTGTGAACTGAAACATCTCAGTAGCAGCAGGAAAGTAAAGAAATTTCGATTCCGTCAGTAGCGGCGAGCGAACGCGGAAGAGCCCAAACCTGGATGCTTGCATCCAGGGGTTGTAGGACTGATGTTGAGTTACAAAGGCAGCAGATAGCTGAATCAGTTGGGAAGCTGATCCATAGAGGGTGATAGACCCGTAAGCGAAATCTCCTGCTCTCTAATCAGGATCCTGAGTACGGCCCAGCACGTGAAATTGGGTCGGAATCTGGGAGGACCATCTCCCAAGGCTAAATACTAGCTAGTGACCGATAGTGAACCAGTACCGTGAGGGAAAGGTGAAAAGAACCCCGGAAGGGGAGTGAAATAGTTCTTGAAACCGTGTGCTTACAAGAAGTTCGAGGCCGTTAATGGCTGAGAGCGTGCTTTTTGTAGAATGAACCGGAGAGTTACGATTACGTGCAAGGTTAAGGTGCAAAGACTGGAGCCGTAGCGAAAGCGAGTCTGAATAGGGCGCTTCAGTACGTGGTTGTAGACCCGAAACCGAGTGACCTATCCATGGTCAGGTTGAAGGTGGGGTAATACCTACTGGAGGACCGAACAAGTGGGTGTTAAAAAACCCTTTGATGAACTGTGGATAGCGGTGAAATTCCAATCGAACTCGGAGATAGCTGGTTCTATCCGAAATACATTTAGGTGTAGCCTTGCATTTAGCTTACTGGAGGTAGAGCACTTTTTGATCTAGGGGCCCTTTCTGGGTTACCAAAATCAGATAAACTCCGAATGCCAGCTAAGTATATGCAGGAGTCAGACGGTGAGTGATAAGATCCATCGTCAAAAGGGGAACAGCCCAGATCACCAGTTAAGGTCCCTAAATATATGCTAAGTGGAAAACGTTGTGAAGGTGCGTAGACAACTAGGAGGTTGGCTCAGAAGCAGCCATCCTTTAAAGAGTGCGTAATAGCTCACTAGTCGAGTGCTCTTGCGCGGATAATGTACCGGGGCTAAGCATATTACCGAAACTGTGGATGCGTAAGCATGGTAGGATAGCGTAGTTAATGCAATGAAGGATGACCGTAAGGACATGTTGGAGCGTTAACTAGTGAGAATTCCGGTATGAGTAGCGAAAGATAGGTGAGAATCCTATCCACCGAATGAGTAAGGTTTCCCCCGGAAGGCTCGTCCGCGGGGGGTTAGTCGGGACCTAAGGCGAGGCTGAGAAGCGTAGTCGATGGACAACAGGTTGATATTCCTGTACCGATATTGAATTGCCGATGGAAGGACGCAGAAGGATAGCACAGGCCACTATTGGATGTGGTTTTAAGCAGTTAGTCTGTATAAGAGTCAAATGCTTTTATACTTAAGGATAAGCTGTGAAGGTACCAAGTTTACTTGGGAATTGTGTGACTTCACGCTGCTGAAAAAAGTTTCGTAGGAAGAAGATATCGCCCGTACCGCAAACCGACACAGGTACTCGAGTGGAGAACACTAAGGTGAGCGAGTGAACTATTGTTAAGGAACTCTGCAAAATGAGTCCGTAACTTCGGAAGAAGGACTGCTGGCATTTGCCAGCCGCAGCGAATAGGCCCAAGCAACTGTTTATCAAAAACACAGGTTTCTGCAAAATCGTAAGATGAAGTATAGGGGCTGACGCCTGCCCAGTGCTGGAAGGTTAAAAGGAGGACTTAGCTTCGGCGAAGGTCTGAATTGAAGCCCCAGTGAACGGCGGCCGTAACTATAACGGTCCTAAGGTAGCGAAATTCCTTGTCGGGTAAGTTCCGACCCGCATGAAAGGCGTAATGATTTGGGCGCTGTCTCGACAATAGACTCGGTGAAATTTAAATTCCAGTGAAGATGCTGGGTACCCGCGACAGGACGGAAAGACCCCGTGGAGCTTTACTGTAGCTTGATATTGAATGTTTGTGCTGCATGTGCAGGATAGGTAGGAGACTTTGAAGTCGGAACGCTAGTTTCGATCGAGTCACCCTTGAGATACTACCCTTGTTGTATGAACGTTCTAACTCTGATCAGTTATCCTGATCGAAGACAGTGTCTGGCAGGCAGTTTGACTGGGGCGGTCGCCTCCTAAATAATAACGGAGGCGCTCAAAGGTTTGCTCAGAATGGTTGGAAATCATTCTTTGCGTGTAAAGGCATAAGCAAGCTTGACTGTGAGATCGACAGATCGAGCAGGTACGAAAGTAGGACTTAGTGATCCGGTGGTTCCGTATGGAAGGGCCATCGCTCAACGGACAAAAGCTACCCCGGGGATAACAGGCTCATCTCCCCCAAGAGTCCACATCGACGGGGAGGTTTGGCACCTCGATGTCGGCTCATCGCATCCTGGGGCTGTAGTCGGTCCCAAGGGTTGGGCTGTTCGCCCATTAAAGCGGTACGCGAGCTGGGTTCAGAACGTCGTGAGACAGTTCGGTCCCTATCCGTCGTGGGCGCAGGAAATTTGAGAGGATCTGTCCTTAGTACGAGAGGACCGGGATGGACATACCTCTGGTGTACCAGTTGTTCTGCCAAGAGCACCGCTGGGTAGCTATGTATGGATTAGATAATCGCTGAAGGCATCTAAGTGAGAAACTAACCTCAAGATGAGATTTCCCATTCGTTAGAAGTAAGACCCCTGAGAGACGATCAGGTAGATAGGCTAGAAGTGGAAGCGTAGTGATGCGCGCAGCGGACTAGTACTAATAGGTCGAGGACTTAACCAAGTAATTATCGTGGTTCGGTTCAAGGTTAATGGATTTTAAGATTACTATTCGGTTATCAGTGTACAAGCACTGGTGTCGTATTTATTCCGGTGAGGTCACACCTGTTCCCATTCCGAACACAGTAGTTAAGCTCACCCGGGCCCAAGGTAGTTACAGGAACGCCTGTTGCGAGATTAGGTCGATGCGATGCAAAAAGCACCTTCGGGTGCTTTTTTTGTGTCTATTTGTATGTTGTGTTTGCTTATAGCCCTTGGATCTATTAAAAAAGCAGCTTGAGCCGCTTTTATGTTTGTGCTGTATTGGTCTGTGTTTATATCTTTTTCAGTAATTTGGTCTGTGTTTGGTCTGTGTTTATATCTGTTTCAGCAAGCTGTCGGTCTATTCAAGGCCGGAGCTGTCTTTTGGCAGCTTTTTAGCGGCCTGGGCCATCAATTCGGCCAAGTGGTCAGTCACCTGGCTGGGCTGGGTCGTATAGTACTGTTGGCTTAAAGACCGGGCACTGGCCGAGTGGAGGTAGACGGCAGCTTGGATGGTGTTATAAATGCTTGTTTTGAATTGGCCGACGAACGATGCTATTATACCTGCTAAAGTATCTCCCATTCCGCCCACTGCTTGAAATGGTCCGCCAATGGTTAATTTGTAATATTTTTGTGAATCGTCTATGGAATAGATTTCGGTCGAAGGTCCTTTTAATACTAGATAATCAGCATTTATTTTTTTGAGAATAGAATAATTTTTATCAGGCTTTTGGTTTTCGATATTTAGTTTTGATATTCTTTGCCATTCTCCTTGGTGAGGCGTTAATATCTTTATCCCTTTATCGGGTAATTTAATATTTTTTTCGCCAATCAAACTTAGTGCCGTTCCATCTATTACTAAAATTTGATCGTCTGTTATTTCTGTAAAAAGAAGGTTTATCAAATTTAAGCTTTCTTGGCTTTTTTCTAAACCTGAACCAATAAGGATCACGTCCGAACGGTTTATCATTTTTTTTAATTTTTCCGTATCCTTGTAATCCATAAACATAGCTTCCGGGACGACACTAAGCATAGAGGTCCTATTTATTTTGTCAGAAGCTAACGTGACTAAACCAGCTCCGGAATAGACTGCAGCTCGGGTTGACATTATCGCTGCTCCTCCTAAAGATGCACTTCCGCATATTAGAAGCAGCCTGCCAAAATTCGTTTTATTTAGCTGCGGATCTCTTTTTTTAATTACTTTACTTAATATTTCTTTCTTTATTATTACTTTTTCCATATCGTCCAAAGATTAACATATTACAAAATTGCAAGCAATTGATTAGTAAGCGTTTACAAGTTAAAAAATTCGCAAAAAAATAAATGATAAGCGGTAAAATGAAGTATATGGAAAAGAGGTGATGATATGCCTGGTGGTACATTGAAGACTTTTCAGTTTTTGGGCTTGACCTTTGACTGGACAACGGTTATTTCTACTTTGTCAGCCTTCATTATTGTTTTGGCACTTGTATTCTTTCTATCCAGAAACCTAAGTGTTCGTCCTAGTAAAAGACAAAATCTTTTGGAATGGGTAATTGATTTTACTAATGGTATAGTTAAGGACCAGATACCTGTGAAGGGTGGTTCTTCATATAATTTGTACATTTTTACTCTTTTCCTTTTTATTTTTGTTTCTAATCAGATGGGTCTTTTTCTACAATTTGGAAGTGATGCTTCTCAAATAAAAAGTCCTACATCTATTCCGCTAGTGACTTTGACACTTGCCTTGATTTCCATGGTTGTTGCTCATTTTGCCGGTGTTGCTAGGTTTGGCCTTAAAGGTTACTTCAAGAATACTTTTTTGAGGCCTTTTCCAGCCATGTTTCCGTTAGAGATATTAGATCAATTAACGAATCTTTTAACTCTGGGTCTTCGAATTTACGGAAATATATTTGCTGGAGAACTGCTTTTAAATTTAATTGCAAGTTTGGCATTACCGAATAACAGCCTTAGTTCTCCTATCGGATTCATTGTTGCGATTCCTTTAGAACTAATTTGGCAGGGTTTTAGTGTTTTCATCGGTGCAATACAGGCGTTTGTTTTTACAACTTTGACCAGTGTCTATATTTCACAAATGATTACGAAAGAATGATTGATTTCACAAATTAAAAAAGAGAGGATTAAAGGATTATGAATTTTATTGCTGCAGGTATTGCTTTGTGCGGTTCAGCTCTTGGTGCTGGAATCGGAAATGGTATCTTGATGTCTAAACTGATCGAATCAGTTGCACGCCAGCCTGAGTTAGAAGGCCGTTTGCGTACTAATATGTTTATCTGCATGGCCCTTGTTGAAGCCATGCCGGTTATCGTTATAGCTTTGTCATTTATTTTGATGAATTCCAGATAATAAAAAAGGAGGTATAAAGTATGCTCACAACAATTGCAATTGTTATCCCGCAGGGTTCTGCAATTCTAGTGCTGTTGACTTTTATTCTTCTGATGTATCTTGTCAAAAAGATTGCCTGGGGTCCTATCACTAAAATGATGGACGAAAGAGCAAACCAGATTGATAGTGATCTTGATTCTGCTGCTAAATCTCGTGAAGAAGCTCAAAAACTTCATTCCACGGCAGATAAACTTCTTAAGGATAGCAAAGCGCAGGCTGCTGATATAGTTGAGAAAGCTCGTAAATCTTCTGAGGATGAGGCGAAGAAGATCGTGGACATGGCAAGAGCGCACGCTGACTCAGTCAGCCGTCAAGCCCAAGCCGATGCTCGCCAAGCAAAAGCTGACGCTTTGGATTCTGCTAAAGATCAGATTGCAGATATTTCTGTTTCGATAGCTTCTCAGCTGTTACAAACTGAAATAGATGCAGATAAGCATAGAGAATTGATAAATGATTTTATCGATCAACTCGAAACCGAAGAGAAAAGCGGGTCCGACAAGGAGAATAGCTGATGTCGGAAAATGATAATCGTATTGTTAGCAATTACGCTAAAGCTTTGATAGAGATATCTAATTCAAATGCGTCCGAAGTTTTATCGGAATTGCAAGCGATCAAAAAGGTATTAGATACAAACCAAAAATTAGTACAATTGCTTGATGATGTGTCGGTCATAAAGAAACAGCAAGATCGTTTTATTGATGCTTTATCTGACGGATCAACGAATGTTGTATCTAATTTTCTTCATACATTAGCTGATAATCGTCATTTTTCATTATTTAACAGCATTGTTGAACAATTACAAGACTTGATTGATGCTCGGCAAAATAAGTCAATAGTAACCGCTAAGACCGTAGTTCCGCTAGATAAAAAGCAGACTGAGAAGATAGCTTTAATTGCAAAAAAGACTTTTGGTCTTGGTCAAGTTACAGTTAAAAATATTATTGATCCAACGATCGTTGGAGGAGTCGTTTTAACATCTGGTTCCAAAACGATCGATGGTTCACTAAAAACAAAATTAGGACAGCTGAATCGTCATATTAAGAATGCTGTCGGAAAGGAGTAAGTAATGGCAATTAAATCAGATAAAATAAGTTCGCTGATAAAACAGCAGCTTAAAGAATACGATTCGTCTTTAAAAATAGATGAAGTCGGGACTGTTACTTACGTTGGTGATGGAGTTGCTCGTGCCAGCGGATTAGCCAATGCAATGTCTGGAGAATTGCTCCAATTCGAAAATGGCGTCTATGGAATGGCTCAGAACCTTGAAGAGTCTGAAGTAGGTATTATCGTATTGGGCGATTTCGAAGGGATCAGCCAAGGCGATTCCGTTAAAAGAACTGGCCAAGTTATGGAAGTACCGGTCGGAGACCAAATGATCGGTCGTGTCGTTAACGCTTTAGGCGAGGCGATCGATGGTCAAGGCGAAATAAAAACCGACCATACGCGTCCTGTTGAATTTAAAGCACCCGGTGTTATGCAGCGTAAATCAGTTTCTGAACCTTTGCAGACTGGTATCAAAGTTATTGATGCCTTAGTTCCTATTGGAAAAGGGCAGCGTGAGCTCATCATCGGTGATCGTAAAACTGGTAAAACTTCATTAGCTATCGATACTATCCTTAATCAAAAAGATCAGGATATGATAGTTGTTTATGTTGCAATAGGCCAAAAGGATTCAACCGTTCGCAGCCAAGTTGAAACTCTTCGCCAAATGGGAGCGATGTCTTATACGGTCGTTGTTTCTGCCGGACCATCTGAGCCGGCGCCTATGCTTTATTTGGCACCTTATGTTGGAGCAGCGATTGGTGAGTACTTTATGTACAATGGCAAAAATGTTTTGATCGTTTACGATGATTTGAGCAAACAAGCCATGGCTTATCGTGAGCTTTCATTAATTTTGAGGCGTCCGCCTGGACGTGAAGCTTATCCTGGAGATGTCTTTTACCTGCACAGCCGTTTGTTAGAAAGAGCTGCTAAATTAAGTGATGATCTGGGTGGAGGTTCAATGACCGCTTTGCCTATAATCGAAACTCAAGCAGGGGATGTTTCTGCTTATATTCCGACTAATGTAATATCGATCACTGATGGACAAATTTTCTTGGATGCTGATCAATTCTTTGCTGGCAACCGTCCTGCTATTGATGCTGGAACATCTGTTTCGCGTGTTGGCGGGGATGCACAAATTAAAGCCATGAAGAAAGTATCTGGTACCTTGCGTTTGGATTTGGCTTCTTATCATGAACTGGAAGCATTTTCTCAATTCGGATCTGATTTGGATGCACCGACCCAAGCTAAATTGGCCCGTGGCCGTCGTACAGTTGAAGTATTGAACCAGCCGCTCCACAAACCAATGGCAGTTGAGCACCAAGTTTTGATACTTTATGCCTTGACTCATGGTTTTCTTGATGATATTGATGTCAGTGATATTCAACGTTTCCAAAATGAATTGATTGATTTTGTTTCAAAAGATAAAACACACTCTCAGATTTTTAGCGAAATCAAATCTACTGGTAATCTACCAAAAGACGACATCATGATTGCGGCGTTAAATGACTTTAAGAAGCAATTCTCTAAGTCAAAAGAACCAAGTGATTATGTTCCTCAAAAAGAAAAAGAGGAGAATAAATAATGGCAGGCCTCCAAGATATTCGTCGAAGAATAGATTCGACGAAGAAAACTAGTCAAATTACCAGTGCGATGTATATGGTAAGTTCAAGTAAACTGACTCAAATTCAAAAACACACTTCTACTTATTTGGACTACGCAAATCATGTTGAGGCGATCGTTGCGCATCTATCGCAAGCACATCTATTCGAACAGAACAATAGAAGCGATATACCTTTTCTTACGCAAAGGCCGATCAAGACAACGGCGATATTGGTAATAACTTCTGATCGTGGATTAGTTGGAGGCTACAATAACCAGGTTTTGAAGACTACGGATCAGTTTATGTCGGATCATGATTTAACGGCTGATAATACTTTGATTTTCGCCGTTGGCGGTAAAGGTGCTGATTATTACAACAAAAAAGGTTTTAAGATCGCCTTTGAAAATCGAGATATAACTGATGTGCCTAAATTCTGGGAAGTTTCTGATTTGGTTCGTGAAATCACTAAGCAATACGCAGCAGAAAAGTTTGATGCTTTGGAACTGATCTTTAATCATTTTGCAAACAGACTTTCTAATCGTGTAACTCATGAAAGCATCTTGCCGATCAAGGCAGATAATTTTAGGAAAGATGATCAAGGAAATCTGCTTAATGATAAATATCAAAATACTGTTCATAGCTATGATTTTGAACCGGAACCGGAAGTATTATTAAAATCAGTTCTTCCGCAATTTGCTCAATCCTTATTGTATGGAGCTATTTTAGATGCAAAAACTGCTGAGCATTCGGCATCGGCTAACGCTATGCAGACAGCAACCGATAATGCAAAAGATTTAATTTCTTCGCTGAATTTAAAATATAATCGTGCAAGACAAGCCGCTATAACTACAGAAATTACAGAAATTACTGGTGGCATGGCAGCTTTGCAGTAGAATAATTAAAAAGAAAGGAGAAAAGATGGCAGACAACAAAAGTAATTCAAAAGCAGAAACTGCTGATCTTGAAAGTTCTCAATCATCCAATAAAGAAAATCAGCAAAAGTCTTTTTCTTCGAATGATAAAGAATTGACAAAAGGCAGTATTTTGCAAGTCATTGGACCTGTTGTTGATGTTCAGTTTTCAGATGGTGTTAAGTTGCCGGATATCAATAATGCTCTGAAAGTTAAAAGACCTGACGGCAGTGATTTAACTTTGGAAGTTTCTATTGATCTTGGTGATAACGTTGTAAGAACGATCGCGATGGATTCTACCGACGGTCTGGTTCGTGGATCTGAAGTAGTTGATACTGGCAACCCTATTGAAGTTCCAGTCGGTCAAGCCACTTTAGGAAGAGTCTTCAATGTCTTAGGTCAACCAGTTGATGGTGCCGGAGATATACCTGATTCTGTCGATCGTCATCCGATTCACCGCCCTGCTCCTAAATATGATGAACTAGCTACTTCTGCAGAAGTTCTCGAGACCGGTATAAAAGTTATCGATTTGCTTGAACCTTATCTGCGTGGTGGAAAAACTGGTTTGTTTGGCGGTGCAGGTGTTGGTAAGACTGTTCTTATTCAGGAATTGATTCACAATATTGCCCAAGGACACAATGGAATTTCTGTTTTCACAGGTGTTGGTGAACGCACTCGTGAAGGTAATGATATGTATTATGAAATGAAGGCAAGCGGGGTTTTGAAAAATACCGCTATGGTCTATGGGCAGATGAACGAGCCGCCTGGAGCACGTATGCGGGTAGCTTTGACCGGTTTGACGATGGCGGAGGATTTCCGTGATCAAGAAAATAAAGATGTTCTTTTATTTATAGATAACATCTTTAGATTTACGCAAGCTGGTTCTGAGGTATCTGCTTTGCTTGGCCGTATTCCTTCAGCTGTTGGTTATCAACCAACTTTGGCTACTGAAATGGGTCAGCTTCAAGAAAGAATAACTTCGACGAAAAAAGGTTCTGTAACTTCTATTCAGGCTGTTTATGTTCCAGCTGACGATTATACAGACCCTGCGCCTGCAACGACTTTTGCTCATTTGGATGCAACTACTAATTTGGAGCGTTCATTAACTCAACAAGGTATTTATCCAGCTGTTGATCCTTTGGAATCGACTTCCAGCGCTTTAACTCCTGATATTGTTGGTGAAGAACATTACCAAGTAGCCGTTGAAGTTCAACATGTTCTTCAAAGATATAAAGAGCTGCAGGATATTATTTCTATTCTTGGTATGGATGAACTTTCTGATGAGGAAAAAACCATAGTTAACAGAGCTCGCCGTATCCAGTTCTTCTTAAGCCAGCCTTTCTCAGTTGCCGAGCAGTTTACCGGTGTTCCGGGACAATATGTTCCAGTTTCTGAAACAGTCCGCGGTTTTAAGGAAATCCTTGAAGGAAAACATGATGATCTGCCTGAAGAGGCTTTTCGTAATGTCGGTACTATTGACCAAGCTGTTGAAAAAGCTAAAGGTATGAAGTAAGGAGGCTTTAATGGCTGATAATTCACCTAGTGAAAGTAAGCATTTGTCAACTAGTATAGTGACTCCTGACGGCACTGTTTATCATCAAGATGATGTTGATATGGCGGTTTTAGATACTTTAGCTGGTCAAATAGGGATCATGGCTAATCACATTCCGCTTGTAGTTGCTTTGAGAATTTCTCAAATGCGTGTTCATCGCGGTGAAAAAGAGGACTTGTACACCGTTAATGGTGGATTCGCTGAGTTTAGCGATAATGTTTTGACGGTTGTCGCTGATTCTGCTGAAAACGCCAGTGATATCGATGTGTCTCGTGCTCAAGCTGCGGAACAAAGAGCGAAGATCAGAGCTCAAAGAGCTAAAACATCTGATGAACGAGCACGTGCTAGAGTAGCATTGGCCCGAGCCATTAATCGAATAAATACATCTAAAGTTAGATAATCTTGTTTTTATTAATGTTTTTATTAAGAGTGCGGAAAACCGCGCTCTTTTGTATACAATCAAAACATGCAGAATTTATTTCAATTTCTTTTTACACTGATTTGTGTTTATTTATCTTTTTGGAGTTTACAAAATGTTCAGTTTGAAAAAATTATTGATCCCAGAGCTGGTCGACAAATAATTTTACTTCGGGTTTTTCTGGCAATAATAATCGGCTTCTTTGTAGCTAATTTTTTCTTAACTATGGGTAATCTGATAATCGATTTCTCTCACAGCATTAGCCATTAGTTAAAAGTATGCGTGTTATAATTGAATGCGAGGTTTTATGGCAAAAGATATTGGAATTGATTTGGGAACAGCTAATGTTTTGATCTATGTTGAGGGTCAGGGCATTGCTTTAAATGAGCCGTCCGTCGTTGCGATCGATGCTAAAACGGATCAAGTTTTAGCAATTGGATCAGACGCTTATAAATGGATCGATCGAGGCAACCAAGACATTCGCGTGGTCAGACCGTTAAAAGATGGAGTTATCTCTGATTTTGATGCAACAGAGGCAATGCTCACAACTTTTGTCAACCAATTGAGAGTAAAGGGTTGGATGAGCAGACCGAATATAATGATTTGTGCGCCGACTAATATAACTGAAATCGAGCGTAAAGCGATCATTCAAGCAGCACAGTCAGCTGGCGGAGCAAATGTTTATCTAGAATATGAGCCCAAGGTCGCTGCTGTTGGAGCAGGATTGGATATTTTTGATTTTGTAGGCAGTATGGTCATTGATATCGGCGGCGGCACATCAGATATTGCTGTTTTGTCAGGCGGTGATATTGTTGCTAGTCAGTCGCTTAGAATGGCTGGAGATCAAATGACACAAGATATTATTCATTATGTTCGCCAGCAGTTTGGTATTTTAATTGGAACGCCGATGGCTGAGAGAATCAAACAAGAAGTTGGTTCTGCTTTACAGGTCGCAAATCCGATCGAAATGACTATTAGAGGCCAAGACCTTAATGATACCAATTCAGTTAAAGGGCTGCCAAAGCAAGTTACTATTGATTCAAATGATATTGAAGAGGCGATGCATTCTACTCTTACACATATAGTCCGTTCTTCAAAGGAAATTTTAGGTCAGATCCAGCCAGGTCTTGCCGGAGATATTATTGATCGCGGCATTATGCTGACAGGAGGCGGATCTCTGCTGGGAACTAATGTTAAAGGCGGCGGCATAGACACTCTGCTTCAACAAGAACTGCATGTGCCGGTAAGTATTTCTGACTCGCCTTTGGATAATGTTGCTAAGGGCGCCGGTACTCTACTAGAATATGCAAAGCAAGAGCGGCACCATGCACATCAAGTTTTGGGGATCGGCAACCCTTCATACAAAAAGAAGTTAGATAAAGAAACACAAATAAAATCAAATAATATTCACATTAATAAAGTTGAGCAGTAAATTGATGTCTGGCAATCAAAAACAATATCAGGTAGAAATAGTTGAAGAAGGCGATCGGCTTTCTGTCCGCATAGGGAAGCAAGTTGCTGGATCGGTTTCTTTTGACAAAAATAGCGGTCAGTATCAGGCTACTAATTTTTTTGAAAAATTTATTGGAGATTTTAAAAAAGAAGATCAAGCTGTTATGGCTGTTATATCCAGTTTTAACTTAAGACAAGCTTGATTTTCGGATAAATATGCAGAATGCTGATTTAAAAAATAGAGGAATGACTTTCCATCGAGATGATAATTATCAAATCGATTGGCGGATCATTTTTATAGTTATGGGTTTAATGGCGATCGGTTTTGTATCGCTGTTTTTGGCATTAAGGGCTGATTCAAGCGGATCTGTCACTAGAACTTTGGCAGTACAAGTCCTTTGGTGGATATTTGGCTGGGGATTAGCCGTCCTGTTAATGCACTTGGACGCTGATCAACTTTTTAGATTCGCTCCGATCGCCTATGCACTCGGGATCGGCCTGCTTATTTTTGTTCTTTTTGCTTACAGCCGCAGTTTAGCTGCCAGTAATAACGCAAAGTCTTGGTTGAGTTTCGGTGGATTGACTTTTCAGCCATCAGAGGTAATGAAGCCATCCTTGATCCTAATGCTGGCACGTTGTGTATATGTCCATAATAATAAATATCCGGTACACACTGTCTCATCAGATTTTTTGCTGATCGGAAAAATGCTTGCCTACACTCTCCCTGTTTTAGTGCTCATGCATTTACAAAATGATTTTGGTTCCAGTCTTGTTTTTGTTGCTATATTTGCTGGTGTGTTTTTGGTTTCGGGCATTTTAAACCGAATATTGATACCTATAACCGTTTCGGTTGCTAGTTTAGCAGCTATCGTTCTCTTAGCAGTCACGACAACTATTGGTCGAAATTTTCTTGCAGGATTAGGATTTCAGCCTTATCAATTTGCTCGTATCGACGTTTGGCTGAATCCAAGCGGGAATAGCAGTACCAATTCCGGGTATCAGCTTTTTCAATCGATAAAAGCCATTGGATCAGGAAGAATATTCGGAAACGGTGCTGGCAATATTTCGGTAAACGTACCGGTACGCGAGTCTGATATGATTTTTTCTGTAATCGGCGAAGCATTCGGCTTCATTGGCGGTTTTGTTTTAATAGCACTATACTTTTTCTTGATTTACAGTATGATCAGAAGGGTCTTTGACACCCGCAATTCCTTTTATGCTTACGTTGTGTCCGGTGTTGTTCTAATGATACTTTTTCACGTATTTGAAAATATCGGTATGACTATCGGACTAGTTCCTTTGACTGGTATTCCATTGCCGTTTATAAGCCAAGGAGGATCAGCTTTAATAGCGAACATGATCGGGATCGGCCTGACCTTGAGTATGCAATATCATAATTTTACGAGTGCGTTTTCTAAAAAGGAGACTTCTTTTAAATGATAGAAAGTCAAATAAATTTAGTTAAGGACACTGTTTCTCAGGCTAGAAAAAAGTTGGCAGCAGGCAAAGTTTATGGTTCTTTGAATGGCCAGCTGGAAAATCTAGTTGGAAGTCTTTCCAAGCGATCAAAAACGATTGTAAAATCTCCCGACGGCGGGGACCAGGCTCTTGCTTTGATGCAGCAGACAGCGGAAAAATTTATTAAGCAAAAAAAAGTATTTTTGACTGATGATCAACTTTTTGAAATTTTAAGGCAATTAGCTTCGCCGAATCCGGCTTATCGTGATCGTGGCGCTTTTTATTTTTTGACGGACATGATTTCTAATAAAGCTCTTAGCTTTGAACAAATGCGTTGGATAACCAATTACTTGATTTCCGATGACCGTCTTTTCGCGCACATTCTCGAACCCTTGAATGACGCTGTTTTTGAACGGTCTTTTTCAATGTTGGTCCTTGGGCAGCTTCTTGCTACAGATGCTCAAGATCATTTTATCGATGATCAATTAAGAAACAGAATAATCGAGCAAGTTGCATCATATTCTTTACTAGAACAAGACGGCAGAGGATTCGTGGGCGAGAAGGGCTGGGCTCATGCCTTTGTTCATATCGGTAACGTTTTAACTGTTTTATTTGGTGATGAACGGATCCGCAGGTCTGATAAGCTTCTATTGCTGGCTTCTATGCTGGTTGGCTATCATAATGTAGCTGTACCTTTTGTGGCGGGTGAAGATTCAAGACTTGCATCTTTTCTTGCTTATGCGACCAAGATAAATCGCCTTTATGAAGACTATTTTCTGAGAGTTCTTAAATTTTGGCATCAGGGTTTAACTGCTCAAATGTCGATTTCAACTGAGTCCGGTTGGAACAAAGTTTATAATCGCAATCGGCTTTTGCAAGTTATTTTACTTAAAACTGATAGTTTTCCACGCCCTATAATTGACTATATACAGAGCAGTAAAGACTTTTTAAGTTGATCGATCTATTGACAAATAATTAGAAATATGAGATTGTTAAGTTTCCAAATACTCGTTTTTATAAATTTTATGGGAGCTTAATTTCTATGACAGATAAGATTCGTGTCGGTCTATTTTTTGGTGGTAATTCTTCGGAACATGACGTTAGCAAACGTTCAGCAAAAAGATACTATGACGTGATGGATCCGGAGAAATATCAGGTTTTCCCTATCCTTATTTCCAAACAAGGCGTCATGATAGATTCGAATGTCTCAAAAAAAATTCTTTTAGGCGCTGACGAAGATCGATTATTAAATGATTTAAAAGAAGATAAAAAAAATCTTTTCTATCCGATCGAAGCGATAGAAGATTTAAAGTTAGATCTTCTTTTTCCTTCAGTCCATGGCAATTTAGGTGAGGATGGTACTTTAGCAGGATTGTTCAGACTTTTGAAAGTACCTTATGCTGGATCCGGCTTGCGTGCGCATGCTGTTAGTTTTGATAAAGTGATCACTAAAGAATTGATGACGGCTAACGGTATAAGAAATACTAAATATTTAGTTGCCTATAAGTACGATGAAAAAAAACCCAGTTGGCAAGAAGTTACAGACAAATTAGGTACCACCGTTTTTGTTAAAGCTGCTAATCAAGGGTCATCTGTCGGTATATCGCGTGTCAGCGACCAAGACCAATATCAGCTCGCACTTGATGATTCTTTTCAATATGATGAAAAGATTTTGATCGAAGAGGCTGTCAAAGATCCAACTGAATTGGAGATCGGTCTTATCGGCAATGACAAGACGATCACCAGCCCGATCGGAGCTCATTGGGCTCCGCACCAGACTGACGGCGATGGCTGGTTTGATTATAAAAATAAATTTATCGACAATACTCAGATGAAATATCAAATACCGGCTCAAATCGGCGAAGAAAAAAGTCGCGAACTGGTCGATATGGCTAAAAAGGCTTATAAGATCTTGGGCATAAAGGGCTTTGCAAGAATTGACTTTTTAATGAGCAGCGATGGTGAAATTTATTTAGGAGAACCTAATACTTTACCTGGAAATACCAATATGAGTTTGTTTCCTATCTTATTTGAATCAGCTGGTATATCTCGAAAAGAGCAATTTGATAAGATCGTAAAACTTGCTTTTGAAGAATTTGATCGACAGCAGCACATCAGTTATTCATTTACAGAATTAGGAGACGAAAAAATTTCAAAGCAAGGTTTATGAAGAAAAATATTCAATATTTTATAAAACGCCCAAAAAGGGCGTTTTTGATTGTTAAAATAAAATAAATGACTAAAACTTTATTATTAATCGATGGTAATTCTCTAGCTTTTCGTGCTTTTTATGCAATGCACAATCAGTTAGACCGAATGATTTCTCATAATGGGCTTCACACTAATGCGTTAGTAGCTTTCAATAATTTCTTTGATAAGATCGTTGATAAACTTCAACCAGATTACGCCCTCGTTGCATGGGATGCCGGCAAGGGCATCTCGACTTTTCGCGGCAAGATCTTTTCGGACTACAAAGGCGGCCGTCAGACGACACCGCCGGAACTTTCTGAACAATTTCCTTATTTAAGAAAAATGGTTGATCTGCACGGGATCCATTCTTATGAACTTCCTTCTTTTGAAGCTGACGATATCATCGGCACCTATGCTAAAAAAGCCGAACAAGCCGGTCTGCTTACGACGATAATTACTGGAGATCGAGATTTGACGCAGCTTGTCAGCGATAGGGTCCTGGTTCAAGTTACAAAAAAAGGCGTTACTGACCTTGATGCTTATACACCTGATTTTCTGGCAAAAAAATGGGCGGGCATCAGTCCGGCACAAGTTATTGACATGAAAGCTCTTACTGGAGATTCATCCGATAATTATCCCGGTGTCACCAAAGTTGGTGAAAAAACAGCTCTTAGATTGTTGAATAAATATGGATCGCTGGATGGAATTTACAAAAATGTAGATTCAATGAAGGCTTCTAAATTAAAAGAAAATTTGGTAAATGATCGCGATACCGCTTATCGGGCTCAAACATTAGCGACTATTAAGTGCGATGCACCTGTTGAAATAGCTTTGGAAGATTTAGTTGTCAAACCGATCGATTTTCAAAAGCTGATCGAATTTTATGAAGAACTTGATTTTAAGGTTCAATTAGCTAAGATCCATTCTATGCAAAAGTCGGGGATGATCCCAGAAAATGACGAGGTTGATAATGATCATAAAACTAATTATTTTACTGAATTAACAGCTGCCAATCTTGATCATTTGACTGAAATCAAAGATTATCTGACTGTTTATTTTCAAACTGATTCTGAGAATTATCATCAGGCAAGCATTCTGGCTTTCGTTATCGGTAATGAGCAGGCTGGTTATTTCGTTTCCGATGATATCCAGCTTTTGAATTCTTCAGTTGTCAGGAAATTATTTACGAGTTCGATTCCTAAATATGTTTTTAACGCAAAAGAATTAACGGTATTGCTTGATCATCTCGGTTTGAAAATAAACAATATTCAATTCGACTTTTTGCTGGTTTCTTATTTGCTCAATACAACAGATAATGACAACAAATTATCTACTTTAGCCAGTCGGTTTAAAATCTATATCGAGTCCGACGATGATGTTTTTGGTTCTAAAAGCAAATTTAAGATTCCTGAATCAGAGGTCCTATTCAAACACTTATCGCAGAAAGCTTCTGCTATCAGCCGCTTATATGCTCCCTCGCTTAGGGAATTAAAAGACAATGAGCAAGAAGACCTGTACTATAAGATCGAGTTGCCTTTATCTGATGTTTTAGCTCGCATGGAAATCAATGGCATCAAATTGGATCAAGCAGAATTATCTGATCTTGGAAAAGAATTTGATGAAAAAATAAGTGATTTAGAGCAGCGTATATATAAAGAAGCTGGTGAAAAATTCAATATCAATTCTCCAAAACAATTGGCTGAATTATTGTTTGTAAAAATGCAGATACCGCCGATAAAAAGAACGAAAACAGGTTTTTCTACAGCCGCTTCCGTTCTAGAAGAATTGGCCGATAAATACCCATTCGTTGCTTTGATCCTGCAATATCGACAATTTGCCAAGTTAAATTCGACTTATGTAAAAGGACTGCTGGATGTTGTTGATAAAAATGATAGCAAGATCCATACGAGATACTTGCAAACGTTGACACAGACCGGCCGCTTATCTTCAGTTGATCCAAATATGCAAAACATACCCGATCGCGATGAGGAAGGCAAGCGCATCAGGAAAGCTTTCGTTCCGAGCCATCCAGGCTGGCAGATTTTTGGTTCGGATTATTCGCAGATCGAACTGCGGGTATTGGCTCATGTGACCGATGATGATAATTTAAAAAAAGCCTTTGCTGAGGGTGAAGATATTCACGCTGCCACTGCTCGATCTATTTTTGGCCTTGATCCGTCAACAAAAATCACCTTTGAGCAAAGAAGAAGAGCCAAGGCGGTTAATTTTGGGATCGTTTATGGTATATCTGACTTTGGGCTGGCACAACGCCTTGGCATTTCTCGCCAGGAAGGCAAGGAAATAATCGAGACTTATTTCCGCGAATTTCCAAAGGTCAGAGATTGGATAGACTCAATAATCGCTTTGGCTCACAAACAGGGATTTGTGGAAACGATCGCTCATCGCCGGCGCTATTTACCTGAAATTCATAGCAAAAACTTTAATCTCCGCTCGTTTGCTGAACGGACAGCTACTAACACGCCTATACAGGGTTCGGCAGCCGACATCATTAAAATCGCGATGATAAATATGGACAAGGTATTAGCCGAAAAAAACTTAAAGAGCAAGATGCTTTTACAAGTCCACGATGAGCTGATTTTTGAGTGTCCGCCGGAAGAAATAAGCATATTGGAAAGTCTGGTACCGAAAATTATGGATTCTGCAGTCAAATTAAGGGTTCCGCTCAAAGTCGAGGCTCATCATGGAGATAATTGGTACGATGAAAAGTAAAAAATCTTTCCTTGCTGATAATCTTGGCGAAAATTGGGATATTTTTGATAAAAAAGGAAATAAAATCGGCCTGAAAAAGAGAGGCAGGCCTTTTGCTCCTAATGAATGGCACAAAGTTGCTAATGCAACGATAGTTAACTCTCAGGGGCAAATTTTGATCCAACAGCGTTCTTTTAATAAAATCGGCGACCCTGGCAAATGGAAAGCTGAAGTCGGCGGTTCCGTACTGGCAGGCGAAGATCCGCTGCATGCTTTAAAAAGAGAAGTCAAAGAAGAATTGTCTCTTGATTATGATTTTGCTCCTAGCGACCTAGCAGCAGTTTTTAAACAGTGGCCGGTTTTTGATAATTGGTATATCATCAAAACCGGCTTAAGCATTGCTGATTTTAAAATTCAAAAAGAAGAAATAGAGCAAATAAAATTCGTTTCTGTCGATATGGCGCTATCACTGCTTGGCGAAGCATATCGACCAATTTTAAAGAGTAAAGTCAAAAAATTTTTAGGAGGAACTAATGCCTGAATTACC
This sequence comes from Oenococcus alcoholitolerans, assembly GCF_051852995.1. Taxonomy (GTDB): domain Bacteria; phylum Bacillota; class Bacilli; order Lactobacillales; family Lactobacillaceae; genus Oenococcus; species Oenococcus alcoholitolerans. The sequence goes on along the minus strand of NZ_CP176042.1, from coordinate 1,118,459 downwards.
TGAAGTTGAAACCGTGCGTCGCGGTCTTTTAAAATATTTTCCCAATAAAAAAATTACTGATATTAAAATAATTTATCCAAAGATCATCGTTGGAGATCCGCAAGAATTTGTTGATTCGATTCTCGGCAGCAAAGTATCGCAAATAGATCGGCGCGGAAAGTTTTTACTGATCAGATTATCGAATGATTTAACGATCGTTTCTCATTTAAGGATGGAAGGCAGGTACTCAGTCGAAACTGCCGGCACCCAGCCTCACAAACATACCGAAGTTATTTTTGATTTAGAAGACGGCGATCGTGTTTTTTATGATGATACTCGCAAATTCGGCCGCATGCAATTAGTTGATAGCGGTCAAGAGACGAATGAAGTAAAATCAATAGGAACTATGGGACCCGAACCGACTGAAAAGGATCTTACCAGCGATTATTTTTATGACCGTTTGCAGCATTCTAAAAAAGAGATAAAGGCTTGGCTTTTAGACCAAAATAACGTTGCCGGGATAGGCAATATTTACGCTGATGAGGTGCTTTGGCTAAGCAAGATAAATCCTCTTAGGCCGGCAAATAGTCTCACCAAAGAAGAAAGCGATTTTTTGCGAAAAAATATCATTGAAGAGCTTGCTTTTGCTATTAAAAACGGTGGTTCTACCGTTCATTCTTTTGTGGATGCTTCCGGTCACAGCGGACACATGCAGGATAAGCTTCATGCTTATGGCCGGGCCGGGGAAACTTGTGAACGCGACGGATCGACTTTGGTAAAAATCAGAGTCGCACAAAGGGGGACTACTTATTGTCCAACATGTCAAAAATGATCAAAGTTGGTATTACCGGCGGTATCGGCAGCGGCAAAACATCGGTTTCTAATATTTTTGCCCGGCTTGGTTTTAAGGTCGTCGATGCCGACAAGATAGCCCGCGAAATCGTTTTGCCCGGTCGATGGGAACTCGAAGAAATAAAAAACGCCTTTGGTTTGGGTGTGATGAATGGCTCTAATTTGGACCGCCATAAGTTAGGAAAAATAGTTTTTTCTGATCAGCAGGCTTTACGAAAACTGAACGAGATAATTCAGCCATCCATTAAACAAACGATCGAAATGAGGGGTGATTTTTTGCAAAAAGAGGGACTGACTAATACGCTTGTTTATGATATTCCTCTTTTATTTGAACATGGTTATCAGGATATTTTTGACTTTATAATTTTGGTGTATGCTGATGAGAAAACGAGAATTGAAAGAATCGTCAAAAGAGACGATATTTCCCGCCAAGAGGCATTTAACCGTATTTCATCGCAAATGCCGCTTGATGAAAAGAAAAAAATGTCTGATATAGTTATTGATAATTCCAAAATAGATCTGCCGGCTTTAGAGTCGGAAGTCGAAAGAATAATTTCAGAAAAACACTTGCAGCCATGAACCAGCGACCAAAACAATTGAATGCGTTTTCTCCTTATACGATTACAAAAAACGATTTTGATCTATCCGACCTGCGAAATCTGAAGACCATGTATCTTCCGCTGATTGGAAGCGATGCTTTTTCTTTATACATAGAATTGGCTTTTTCAGAACAGGAAGCTTTGATCAGTGATTTATTAGATGATCTTAATTTTTCTATCTCGATTTTCGATATCGCACGAAAGAAACTTGAAGCAGTTGGTTTGTTGGATACTTATCTTCAACCCGAACAGCTTTTTTTGCATTTGAAAAGGCCGCTCTCTTTTAGGGAGTTTTTTAAAGATGATTTGCTGACCAGCTTTTTATATGGAATTTTAGACCAGGATAAATTTTCCAAACTAATCAAAAAGTTTTCTGCTGAAAAAATAAACGGATCCGGTATGAAAATAAATGCTAATTTTATCGAAGCTTTCGGCAATGTGCCTTTGAATAAAAAGGCTTTAGAATTACGCAATGATTTTTCAAGTGATGGTATAAGTCAAGATGACAGGCAAAAAAGATCTGCGCTGGAAGACGAAAATTTTGATTTTAAAGCAGTCGCTGGTGAATTAAAAAAATATGGTATCGCAGATGATGAGATCGGCCGTCAGCACAATTTTATCGTTTCAGTTCATTTGATTTTCGGCTTTAACGAAGAGCAGATAGTTGATTTAGCCGCAAATTCGATTACTTTGGATACGAAAAAGATCGACCACGATCTGTTCTACTCACAGATCGACAGCATGGATCGCCAAATTCAGTCTCCCAAACAAACTGTTGAAAATACGATCGATCGATCAGCAAAAAGGCCTGATTTTAATTTGACCGATGAGGAAAATTCTTTAGCTGAGATAGCGGATAATTTGACTCCATTTGAATTTTTAGACCAATTAAAAAAACAAAAAGACGGCATAGTTACGGTTCCTGAAAGAAAGGTCCTCGTTTATCTTGCCGGTTTGGGATTAAAAAATCCGGTGATAAATATATTGATCCATCAGGCACTTATCGGTTATGGATCTGAATATTTGTCTGAGCCATTAGCACAAAGGATCGCTGATACTTTTTTGCAGAAAAAACTCATTTCTGCAAGACAAGCGATCGATTTCATCAAAAAAAGGCAGGATAAAATCGATCAAAGGCAACAAAAGAAGAGCCAAAACAATGGTCGGATAATCAAAAAAGAAAAGAAAATAGATTATTCGAATAGTAAAAAAATCGATAATTCTTCGGCTTTAAAAGCATTATCAGAGTATGAAAAAGAAAAGAAAAAGCAATGAATAAAAAACATCTGCTGACACTTCCTGAATTGAATAAATTTATCGTTGAAAACGATTTGATGGATAATGATCGCTTTTTTTCTGATAATTCTTCTGTCTTAGAAGATTTTTATGATCAGAAGAAGCACCCGCTTTTTCCTGATTATCGACCGGTGCTGCGGTTAGTCGACGGCAAGGCTGAAATTTTTTATGAAGCAGATTCAAAAACGCATGATGTTAACCAGTTTCGAATTGGCGAACCGGAAGATTTTTTTGACTTGAATTTTGGAAAATTCGATACTGATGAATATCGTAACGAGGCGTTGATCGCCGCTGTGGAGTTTGTTCGCGAATATAAAAAAAATACCGGTTTTGTAAAGGGCATTTATCTTTGGGGTAATTTTGGAGTTGGAAAAAGTTATTTGATGGCTGCATTATTAAATGAACTTTCTAGTCAGGGGGTCCAAACAGCTTTTGTTAATATGACCGGTTTGATAAGCCGTCTTAATCGGATATCTATGGTCGAAAAACAGCGTTTGATCAGACGTTTAGCTAATGTTGAGCTGCTTTTGTTTGACGATATTGGCGCCGGTGATCTGACATCGTGGTTTCGCGATAGTGTCTTAGGCACCATTTTAGATCAAAGAATGGTCAAAAAAAGATCGACTTTATTCACCTCTAATTTTGATTTAGATTCACTGCGCGACCAATATTTATCATATTCGCGGAATATTTATGAGCCTGTAAAGGCAGCACGGATCATTGACAGGGTCAAATTTCTCAGTCGGCCGGTATTGATGAGCGGTAAAAGCAGGCGCATTTGATTTTTAATCGATATAAACTGTAAAAATAACTTTATTTTTGTCTTCGATTTGGTAACTGCATTCAGTTCTTCTGTGTGTTTGCTGCTGAATATCTTGTGCTAGGAATCCAGCTTCCAGGAAGAAAGACGGTTTTTCGATCGCAGCATTTCTTATTTTGATCGCTTCACCGGTTAAAGTCCAATTTTCGCGATCAGGTTTTTGTGAAGAAATTTCAATATCTCCCCAGCCGGCAATAGCAAAAAAATCTTGGATATCATCCAAGGTCCTTGCAAAAAATTGTCGAGCGATCTCTTTACCGGCATAATATAAAATATCGTCGGCATCATCATCTAATATATCGTTTAAAATACCATCGCGTAACAAAGCTAATGAGAAAGCTGTTTGTTCGTTTGGAAAATTTGAAAGATTTTTAAAGGCATCTCTTTTCACATAACTTAGTATATCGTTAAGAAACTGATCAGAGAAGGGCAAAGCAATTATACTTTAAATATGGATAATCACGGAATTGGTTACATAGATTCGGGATTCGGCGGTCTGACGGTCGTTTCTCAAGCATTGAAGTTGATCCCGAACGAAAAAATTTATTTTATCGGAGACCAGGCACGGATGCCTTATGGTGTTAGACCGAATCAGGAAATAATTGATTTTACACTGCAAATGGCTGATTTTTTGGTTGAAAAGCATAATATCAAATTACTGGTCATTGCCTGCAATACCGCATCAGCTCAAGCGATCCCATATTTAAAAAAAGAATTGAATATACCGATCGTTGGTGTGATCGATGCCGGCGCGAAGGCAGCTGTATCTCAAACGAAAAATGGTTTCATCGACGTTATTGCGACTGACTCGACGGTTAATTCGAAAGCTTATTTTAAAAAAATTACCAGTACTTCAAGCAAGGTAAACGTTTTTCAGCGGGGGATGCAGGATTTTGTCTCCTTGGTCGAAAGGGGCGATATCAAGGATCCTCGGACTGCTAAGTTTATCAAAGACAGTTTTGCCGATTGGTTCGATCAAGTTCCTCAAGCAAAAAAAGCCGACACTTTAGTATTGGGCTGCACTCATTTTCCGATAATCATCGATCAAATAGCTCAAGCGGTTCCAGAAAACATGGCAGTCGTTGATCCGGCCGAACAAGAAGTCTTGGATGCCATCGATATATTAAAAGACAACCATTTGCAAGCTGACCAAAGCAAAACCATCGATCACCAAAAAGAAGATGTTTTTTACACCACGGGAGATTTGCATCATTTTATCGATTTTGCGAAAGGCTGGTTGAAAAGAGACCGGTTGAATGCCTATGAGCTAAAAATAAATCAGAAGGGGCTTTATCTATGAAATATTTGATCGTCAGTGATAATCATGGTGATCGAGAGATTTTAAAGAGAATTTTTTCCAAATTTTCTTCAGATAAAGCAATCGCGGCAATTTTTCATAATGGCGACTCGCTTTTTGATAATAACGATCCGATCTTAAAAAATATCAATGCAGTTGCAGGAAATAATGATTATTTTAGCGATTTGCCTGATCATCGTCTGTATGAAAACAAAAGAGACGGTCTAAGGATCTTCCAAGTTCACGGACATTTGCAGCGAGTTGATTTTGGACTTGGATTTCTTGAGAAGGCGGCCGCTTTAAATCATGCAGATGTGGCTATTTTTGGTCATACGCATCGTCCTTTGGCTGAAAAACATGGATCGATACTCTTTATAAACCCTGGTTCTACCACTTATCCGCGCGGATCATTTAGAAAAATGGGCGGGACTTTTGCTGTACTTGATGTTGACAAAAATGATTTTAAAGTTGTTTTTTTTGATCGTGAACTGCAGGCGATGCCGAATATGACCTTTGTTTTTCCTCGTTAAAAAGTTATTTCCCAAAGCGGTTATAATTAATAACTAGGAGGATAAGATATGGGACTTGGCCAAATTGCCGGATTGATCGCTGCGATCGCTTTTGCTGTTTTAGTTATCGCTGTCGTTGTTGTTTTGTTTTCATTGAATCAAACTTTGCAAATAATCAAAAAGCATCTCGATCCGATCGCGAGTGATATAAATCGTATCACAAGCTCGACTAATGATTTGTTGGAGGATGTTTCCGGCAAAGTAAATAAAATCGATCCGCTTGTTCAGGCGATCGCTGATCTGGGAAGCTTGATAAGCCGTTTGATCGCTAAGCTGGAACGAAAAGAGAAACAAGCCAGCGACACTAAAAGCAAATATAAAAACAATGTGATCAAATTGTTCAATTCGGCAGTAAAATCAGGTGCACTTTTGAGTTTCGCAAAATTATTCGCCGATCATAGACATAATAAAAATAGTTCAAGATGATAAACATTAGAAAGGATGTATTATGCATTTAAAAGGAATTATTGCAGGAACTTTAGCGGCAGCTGCAGGTTATGCTTTTTTCAAAGCTTTGCCCGAAAAGAAACAAGAAGAGCTGAAAAATAAGGCTCGCGACACCTTTGATAAAGCAAAAGATCTTGGCTACGATGTTGCCTATGCTGGTGCTGATCTTGTCGGAGATTTTTCTGACAAGGCTCAACAAAAAGTGATCGATCTGGACAAACAGATCTCTGATTCTAAATATGGCGATAAATATTCCGACATAAAGGATAAAGCCGGCGACCTTGCCAAGCAGACGAAGCCCTATGTGAAGAAGGCTAAAGACACTACTGCTCCATATGTAGACAAGGCTGTCAATAAGGCTAAAGATACGATCGATTCACTGCAAGAACGTTTTGCTAAAAAAGAAGAGGTCGAAGTTGATCCTGATCTGCAAGATCCGCAAGTCAAGACAGATGATACCGGTACAGAAGATGGGACGGAAAACGCTTCAGACAGCGATCCTAAAGAAACAAAATGAATATTTTCAGAAAAAAATCTGGTTTTTCGCCGGATTTTTTATTTTTTTTCAATTGTAAGCGCTTGCTTTAAGTTTTTATAATCGCTATCATTTATACTAGGTTAACGTTATGGAAGAAAAAAAACAGCCTACAATTTATGATGTCGCCGAAAAAGTCGGTGTTAGTCTCGCTACTGTTAGTCGAGTTATCAATAATAATGGAAAGGTAAAGGAATCTACTCGCGCCAAGGTCTTGCAAGCTATCAAAGAATTGGATTATCGTCCCAATGCAATGGCTAAGGGCTTAGCCAGCTCCAAAACTACTATGGTCGGGATGATCGTACCTGATCTGACCAATTTGTATTATGCAGAACTTGCTCAAGGCATTGATGCTGTTGCAAAGATTTACAACTATTCTGTTTCTTTAGCTGTTTCTGACGGAAATGCCAAAGCCGAGAGGGAAGCTTTTGATACACTTCGTTCTAAGCAAGTGGATGGTGTTATCTATATGGGCAGCAATCCTTCTGATGAGATCATGCAGCTGATGGTATCTTCATCAGTTCCAGTTGTATTTGCCGGTTCGGTTGATCCTGAAGGAAAATTCCCGTCCGTAAATATCGATTACATTCAAGCTTTCAGTGAAGCTGCTGGTAAACTTAAAGAAAATTTCGAAGATTCCAAGATCGCTTTAGTAGAAGATCCAGATAATTCAAAATTGTCTCAGCTTAGACGCCAAGGCTTTTTTAAGGCATTGCCAAACGGTAAAACTTATCAAGCTGAAGATGAATATCAAATGGGTTATAATCTTGGCCGCCGTTTGCTTAGCGACGGTATTAAGGCAGTCATTGTCGCTGAAGATGCAACGGCTGTTGGAATCTTGAATTACGTTCGCGATAATCACGTTGAAGTCCCTGAAGATTTTCAGATCATTTCTACCAGCGATACCAAGCTGGTCAAAATGACCCGGCCTTCGATATCATCAGTCACGCAGCCGAAATTCGATATTGGTGCTGTAGCTATGCGCTTGCTGACTAAATTAATGTCCAATCAGGAGGTTTCGGACCCAGCAGTCATCTTGCCGCACGAATTTGTTTTGCGAGAAACAACAAAATGAAAAAAACACTTGCAAATTTTTTTTTAATCCTATAGAATATTTCTTGTTGCTGATAAGCAATGCCCCTTTAACTCAGCTGGTTAGAGTAGGGGATTTTTAATCCCAAGGTCCTCGGTTCGAATCCGAGAGGGGGCACTAAGTGCGAACTTGGTGTCCTTGGGAACTACCGCCGTAATGGCGGTTTTTTTGTGTCCAAATGTTGATGCAGCGGGGTTTATAATGCTGCTAATAATTTTAGTTTTTCACTTTTTCGGTATTGTGTTGATCGAATTTATCGCGAATATCTATGGTTTTGTTTCTTGTTTCAGCCAGTTTACTTTTAAAAGGTAAGTGATATGATTTTTTCGGTTAAAATGAATTTGTAAGATAACAAGCGATGGTGGCAGTATGGACAATAAAAACAGTCAACAAGAGCGTGTTTTGAGAACCATATACAACTTAATGCTCGATCCGGCAACGACTGAGTGGGAGCGTTTTTTGCTGAAAAAAACTAAAGACCGGATCGAAGGCGGTGATGATCTGAAAAGGAGCCTGCAAGATTTAGAATTTTCGTTGCGGCCTTTAAATGTCCGTGATAGTTTGACACCGGATGTGGCTGATTTTTACAGTGAATTGTTTTCCGGCAAGATCTATTCTGGTCAAGGATCATCATTGACTTCTCCGCAGCTTTCCTCTAAAAGATCTTCATTCGGTATAGATGATAAATTTGTTGAGAGAGCCGTTTTTGCCGGCGGCTGTTTTTGGTGCATGGTCGAACCGTTTGAAGAACAGCCCGGTATCCTTTCTGTTTTGTCAGGATATACCGGCGGAAAATTTCAAAAACCGACTTATCAGCAAGTTGTGGGTGGTCTGACTGACCAGGTCGAAGCAGTTGAAATTTTTTTTGACCGGCGTTTGATCGCTTATGAGCAGCTGCTTGAACTTTATTGGCAGATCACGGATCCGACCGACGAATTTGGTCAGATAAATGATCGCGGTGCGCATTATCGACCGGTTATTTTTTATACCAGCAATACTCAATATCAGCTAGCGGAGAATTCCAAGCAAAAACTTGCTGAATCAGGAGCTTATACAGATCCGATCGTGACCGAGATCAAACCGGCAACTGATTTTTGGCCGGCTGAAAATTTTCATCAAGATTTTTATAAGAAAAATCCTGAAAAATACAAATTGCTCAAACGGGACCGCCGTCAATATCTTAAATTTTTACATTTTTCGCAGAGAGTTAAAAAAATAACCAAGAAAGTTATCAAATAAATAATTTTTCAATAATGTTATTCTTAATATATTACTTTGGAGGATTTTAGTGGATCGAATAGTTTTAAAACAGCAAGCAAAAAATTTATTGAACAAAAATTTTATCTTTTTTCTTTTGATGTCGCTTCCGTCTTTGGTTTTTTCTTTTATAGAAATGATCGCTGATAACCGAAATAATTTGAGATTTGATTATGTAAGCACATATTTTGATATGAACTTAAACAGTTTTTCATTTATATCCATGATTTCTGCTCTGATCGCTTCTTTGCTTTCTGTAAGTTTTCTCTCAGCCAATATTGATATTTTGCGTAACGAAAGCAAATTAGAAAAACCGCTGCAAAAGTCTCTGAATATTTTTGATCGCAGCGACTATTTCATTGGCTTGCTCGTTATCAGTATTCTCCAGGGGATATTTGTACTTCTTTGGATGTTTTTGTTTTTTGTCCCCGGTGTTATAAAATCCTTATCTTATTCGCAAGCTTTTTATATTTACCGTGATCATATTAAAAAAGGCGAAAAGATCGGTTTTTTACAGGCTATTACTGAAAGCAGACAACTTATGAACGGACATAAGTGGGAATACTTTGTTTTGCTTTTGTCTTTCATCGGCTGGATCCTTCTTAGTTTTGTGACCTTTGGATTGGCTGCTTTCTGGGTCTTTCCTTATATTTCCATAACTCTGGCTAATTACTATGTTAATTTAACTAAGTGATTTTAGATCGTATTCCTGCCGGCATATATGCCGGTTTTTTTATTGACTTGAAAGTCGCAAGGATTTACGATGAAAGCGGTTACTAATTTTAAATAACAACTTAAGGAGAGCTGTATATACAAATGACATCAGTTTATGATCGATTTTTTAATTTAAAAGGAAAAACAGCAATCGTAACCGGTGGAGCCAGCGGTTTAGGCGAAGAATACAGCAGAGTGCTTTTAGCTGCTGGTGCACGTTTATTGGTTGTAAGCAGAAGCAAAAAAGGCTGGACGGAATTAAAAAAATTTGCCGAAGAAAATCATGGTCAGGCAGATTTTTTTCAAAAAGATCTTACTGATGAGAATGCTGGAAAAGCGATCGTTGAAAAAGCAGCTGCTTCATTTTCAAAGATAGATATTTTGATCAATAATGCCGGTGTCCAGATCAGAAACAGGCTCGCAGACTTTCAAGATTCGGATTGGAAAAAAGTGATAGATATTAATCTTAATGCACTATATTATCTGTCTCATGAGGTCGCTAAAGTCATGATCAAGCAAAAATCGGGAAAGATCATTAATATTGCTTCAATGCAATCCTTTCGGGCCGGTAAATTTATTTTTCCATACACTGCCAGCAAACACGGTGTGGTCGGTTTGACCAAAGCCTATGCTGACGCACTTGCGGCTGATAATATTCAGGTAAATGCGATCGCACCCGGTTACATCGATACCCCTATGACAAAAAGCCTGCAAAATGATCCGCAAAGAAATAGTGAAATACTCGCTCATATTCCGGCGGGACATTGGGCCAAACCATCAGATCTTGCTGGAGCAGTTATTTTTTTGGCAAGTAATGCCTCTGATTATGTGACTGGTGTCACTTTACCGGTAGATGGCGGTTACTTGCTCAGATAATTTTTTAAAGAGGTGAAAAAATGCCACTCTTGATCGTTCTAATCGGCGTTATTTTATTGATCTTTTTGATCACGAAACTAAAATTGAATACTTTTGTGTCTTTGGTGATCGTAGCCTTTTTGGTCGGGCTGGCCTTAGGGATCCCGGTTTCTAAAATATCTGCTAGTGTCGAGACAGGGATCGGCGGTCAGCTGGGACATCTAGCGGTGATCTTCGGCTTCGGTTCGATGCTTGGCAAAATCATTTCTGATTCGGGCGGCGGTTATCGAATAGCGAATCAGTTAATAAAAATTTTTGGTAGAAAAAGAATTCAAATAGCTGTAATAATAGCTTCATTTATCATCGGACTTGCTTTATTTTTTGAAGTCGGTTTAGTAGTCTTATTGCCGATAATCTTTGTTTTGGCACGCGAAGTCGATCTTCCTTTGCTTTATTTAGGTATCCCGATGGCGGCTACTTTGAACGTTGCCCATGGTTTTCTGCCGCCGCACCCGGCCCCTACAGCTGTATCACAAGCTTTGAATGCACCTTTGGGCCACGTTCTTTTGGTTGGGATATTGGTTTCGATCCCAACGGTGATCATTTCCGGACCAGTTTTCAATTATTTTTTGCATAAATTTTATCCAGTAGTCTATCGACGCAATATCGATGTTTCTGTGCTGGGTCATTATAAAGAATTCAAATTAGAAGAAACACCTAAATTTGGTATCAGTGTATTGACAGCTTTGCTGCCGGTTATTCTGATCAGTATTGCAACTATTTATTCTTTTCTTATTTCTTCAAATGATTTTTTCTCTCAATTTATCGAATTTATCGGTGCACCTGACGTTGCGATGCTGATCTCGTTGATTTTTGGAATTTTCACCATGGGCATACTGCGCGGGACCAAAATAAAAGAAATCGGCGAAGAGATGACTGAAGCTGTTAAACAGATCGCAATGATGCTTTTGATCATCGGAGGCGGCGGTGCTTTTAGGCAAGTGCTCGTTGACGGCGGTGTTTCTAAATTTATCGGCGACCTTTTCAGTCAAAGCAATATTTCTCCGATCATTATTGCTTGGTTGATAACTGCTTTACTAAGAGTCAGTCTTGGTTCATCAACGGTTGCTTCGATCACGGCTGCCAGTTTAGTTGCTTCAATCGTTAAAAATACGGGCGCAGATCCTGTTTTGATCGTTTTAGCGATCGGTGCAGGCAGTGTTTTTGCCGATCATGTTAACGATGCCGGTTTTTGGATGATCAAAGAATATTTCGGTTTGAGTCTCAAAGAAACTTTCTTATCTTGGACGACTTTGACCAGCGTCATAGCTGTTTCTGGACTACTTTCGATCCTTGTTGTTTCGAATTTCGTATAACAGCTTTGCTGATACGATCGGCTGATGTCGATATCAAAATCGCTGACAGAATGATTTTATCCAGCAAAAAAATTCACGGCTGATCGATTTTGTTTGTTTTAAATATATTCGAGTTGAGAGTTAACAAGCAGTTTTTAAAAAAGAGCAACAGTTTTATCATGTAGTAAATGACAAAGATGACCACAATTTCAGATGTTGCAAAAGAGGCTGGTGTTTCGATCACGACTGTTTCGCGATTTTTAAACGGCCATTTCAATAAGATGAGCCGAACAACGAAGATCAAGGTTGATGCAGCGATCAAAAAATTGAATTATTTTCCGCTGAAAACAGTTCGCCGCTGGGCCAATGAAGCAACAAAAACGGTGGGTCTGATTTTGTGCGATACTTCGAGTCAGTTCTCATCATTTCTGTTCACGGGTGCTTTTGACGTTCTGCATCCGCTCGGATTCAGTTTGATGCTGTTTAACAGCGATAATTCTGCACTCGCTGAAGAACAGGGAATCGAACAATTCGTAAATCATCGGGTAGATGGAATGATCATCGAACCGAGCCATGAAAATTTTTTGGCCTATAGTGATCTTGTCATTCAACGATTGCCCTTAGTTATGGTCGACAGACGAGTAGAAGGGCAGCCTGAGGCTGTTAACCGAGTAATTTCTGATAATTTTTCTTCATCTTTTCGAGCTGGAATAGAACTGGTTTTAAAGGGCTATCAACGTATTTTGCTTGTCGGCAAGGTCAAAAAAACTTCTGCCCAAAATCAAAAAGTCGCTGGTTTTAAAAGAGCGGCTAAGGATTTTCGCATACAAGTTGATCTGGCTAATTTAATCAATAAAACTTCGGAACAGTTTGGCGATATTCTGGAAAGATCGCTTGGAAAAAGTTATTTAAAAGTAAAGACTGCCGTTGTTGTTCTGATCGAACCGCTGATATCGGAAGTATTAGATTTTTTCTCCCGAAAGAATATTTATTTTCCCGAAGAAATCGGTTTGTTAGCTTTTGACGACAGTAATTGGGCAACTTATGCACAGCGGGGCGGCATTGATTTGATCAAGCAGGATTCTTATCAGATCGGCAAACGAGCAGCTTTGAATTTGATAAGCTATATCCAAGGCAAACCAAACGGCATCCCTAGTGTCGATATCATTGCAACCAAACGCATCCACGGTTCGTCGTTAAAGATCCTATAATTAATAAAAGGAGGAACTATGAAAGTATTAGTGATCGGTGCTGGCGGAAGAGTTGGTAAACAATTGTTTTTGTTTTTAAACAAGGGCGGTCATAATGTGACGGCAGCTATCCGTAATTTAGAAAAATTTAAAAATGATCCGGAAATCCCGGACAATGCTCAGACGGTCAAATTTGATCTGACTTGGCCCAAAAAAGATATGGTCCCTCTTATGAAAGGATTTGATGCGGTCTATTTTACGGCTGGGTCTAGAGGCGGCAGTTTGATCCAGATCGATATCTATGGTGCTATCAAGACTATTCAAGCTGCTAAAGAGGCTGGGATCGATCGCTACATCATGCTCAGTTCGATTTTTTCATTGCAGCCGGAACACTGGCACGATAAAACTTTGAGTGATATTCAAGATTATAATGTTGCTAAATTTGTTGCTGACAGCTGGCTGGTCAACGATTCCGGTCTCAATTATACGATCATTCAGCCGACTGCTTTGATCCCGGGACCAGGGACCGGCAAGGTTGCTTTGAATGTGAATGAGACCGGTTCAAATCAGCTGGTCGATGTTGCAGAAGTTCTATTCAGATCATTAGAAAACGAGCATACTTATAAAAAAGTCATCACGATGCATTCGGGTGAACAAAAAATCGAGAATGCCCTGAATTCTCTTTGACCTGTATGTGAAACAAATCAAACATATTCAATTGGTTAGTATTATATTAGATACTGTCAGTTATTTTTCAAAAAGAGAACTCATTGGCTCTCTTTTTTAAATACGATTCGTTCATTTGGATGAAAAAAGTTTATATACGATGTTGGAGGTTGATCATCAAAAAAATAATCGATAATGCGGGTAAAGGGATCGTGCAGTCGCATAATCACCACATGGTCATTCATTGGGGAAGATTTATTGGCAATAAGAACAATTCAGCTGGGGATGCACCCTTAGATGAAAAGGCTTCGCTGGTAGGGCGGATAGGAATTTTGATGCTCTCTTGCGGGACCGGGGCATGGCGTGTTCGTGAAGCGATGAACACGATCGCAAGAAATTTAGGGGTCACCTGTTCGGCTGATATTGGTTTGATTTCTATCCAATATACTTGTTTCACTGAAGATCTAAGTTATACTCAAGTACTTTCTTTGCCTAAAACGGGCGTTAATACGGAAAAATTGGATATCATGGAACGATTCGTCAAGGACTTCGAACAAAAATATGCTTCGATGCCGGTTCGTCAGATCCACCGCCTGCTCGATGACATTCAAAGAAAACCCGGCATTTATTCCACTCTTCAAGCCGCTTTAGGCGCCGCTTTAGCCTGCAGTGCCTTCGTCTTTTTGCTGGGCGGCGGACCGATAGAAATGATCTGTTCTTTTGTCGGTGCCGGTGCCGGTAATTTTACTCGTCGCCAATTGATAAATCACAAGACGACTACTTTGGTTTGTACGGCAGCGGGTGTTGCTGTGGCCTGTGTTTTTTATCTTTTGCTTCTTTCTGGTTTAGAACTGCTTTTTTCGATTTCCCGTCAGCATGAAGTCGGATACATCGGTGCTATGCTGTTTGTTGTTCCGGGTTTCCCGTTTATAACCAGCATGCTGGACCTTTCCAAATCAGACATGCGATCCGGCCTTGAAAGATTGTCTTATGCCTTGATGATAACTATTGTAGCGACCTTGGTCGGCTGGTTAGTTGCTTTGTTAGTTCATTTTCGACCGGGAAATTTTCTTCCATTGGGATTGACTGATCTTGAAATGATGCTTTTTAGGATACCGGCTAGCTTTTGTGGTGTTTTCGGTTTTTCTATTATGTTTAACAGCCCGAGAAATATGGCTATTCTTTCTGGTCTTATCGGTGCTGTTGCAAATACGACACGATTAGAATTAGTCGATCTTACCAATATTCCAGCTGCAGCTGCCGCTTTTATCGGTGCTTTAACTGCTGGCATATTGGCTTCATTCATCAATCGCAGGACCGGTTTTCCGCGAATATCTTTGACAGTGCCGTCGATCGTTATAATGGTTCCCGGTCTATATATCTACCGAGCTGTTTACTATATCGGTCTGAATCAGATCGGCATCGGCGGTTTGTGGCTGACTAGATCGGCCTTGATCATCATGTTTTTGCCGATGGGACTTTTTGTTGCCCGCTTTATTATGGACAAACAGTGGCGTTTCAGTGATTAAAATAGTTCTATCAGGTTCCATTTTGAATCATTTTAAATGAAAATTATTATACCCAAGCCTCTAAAAATAAAACGATCGCTAAACAAAATGCACCGATCGCAACGACTATTTTTAGAAAATGAGCAGGGATCTTTCTGACGATTTTCGGTCCTATATAACCACCTAAAAATAGTCCTGCTCCCAAAGGTATTACCATCAGCCAGCTTATTTTTCCGCTGAAAGCAAAAATGACGGTCGCGATCAAATTGCATAATCCGATCGAAAGATTTCGCAGGGCATTATAAACTGGAAAGCTTTTATCGCTTATAAACGACAAAATGGCTAACATAACTACGCCGGCGGCTGCACCGAAATAGCCGGCGTAAGCGCCGGTGAAAAATATGGCGATAAAAAATAGTATTTTAAAAAAAGAACTCATCTCTTGATTGTTAGTAGCGGGAGCCGCTGGATCTGTTTCTTTATCTAAAACCGTCACCGAAATAGTCCGTTTTTTTCTAAAAAGCAATAACAAGCCAGCGGCAAAGATGAAGAACGGCACAACTTTGGCAAATTCGGATGCTGGTTGTTCCAGCAATAAAAGCGAACCAAAAACGCTGCCTAAAAGAGCAGCAGGAACGATTTTAATTATTTCTTGGCGATCGCTGGCCAGTTCTTTTTTTGATGAAAACACCGAACCCAAACCGGTCAATATCAACGCAGCTGTGTTGGTGACGTTGGCAGATACCGGCATTAATCCGACCATCAGTAAAGACGGGTAGGAGACAAGCGATGCTAATCCAGTCACAGTACTTAAGATACCGGCAATAACCCCGGCCGGGAACAAGAGCAGTAAAGATAAGAAATTTTCGGACATATTTTTCAGAACTTTCTAAAAGATAGTTCAATTATAGTGCAAATTTTTCCATTAAAAAAACAGCCGCGTTTGCGGCTGTTTTCATTATTTTTTATCAGTTGATCATATACGCCTTGCTTTCGTAAGGACGAAGCTTTTCTCCTTGATCATCGCGGTAATTGCTGATGATAAGTTTGCCGGTCTTTTCCTCGGGGTAGCTTCTGCTGATATCTTTGCTTGTGAAGTTGCTTATAACTAGTAATGTTTGTCCTTGATAATGTCTTCTATAAGCATATACTTCTTGATCATCGGGATCTATTTCCTCAAAACTGCCGAATTTGATAAGATCATTTTTATGTCTAAGATCGATCAGTTTTTGGTAATGATAGAAAACCGAGTCCTGATCATTTAAAGCTTGCTGAACATTTATTTGCTGATAATTCGGGTTGAGTCTGTACCAAGGACTTCCTTTAGTAAAACCGCCATTGGCGCTTTGATCCCAAGGCATTGGTGTCCTGGCGTTATCCCGTGAACTGTGAGCGATGTATTTCATCATCGTCTCGGCATCAACGATCTTGTTTTCTTTGACCATTTCTTGGTATATATTCAGTGATTCTAAGTCTTCATATTGATTTATATCGGTGAAATGGGCGTTGGTCATCGCTATTTCTTCTCCCTGATAAACATAGGGCGTGCCTTGTAAAAAGTGAAGAGTGGTTGCCAGCATCTTGGCTGATAATACGCGATATTTTGGATCATCGCTGCCGAATCTGGATACAGCACGCGGCTGATCATGATTATTCCAATACAAACTGTTCCATCCTTTACCGTCTAATGCTTTTTGCCAGCGATTCAATGCTGATTTTAATTCGACTAGTTTTACCGGCTGATCGTTCCATTTGCCTAAGCGAAGATCAGGATTTGGACTAAGGCCAACGTGTTCAAATTGGAAAACCATATTTAATTCATGACTGTCAAGTCCCGTGTATTTGATAGCATCTTTAGGAGTAGAACCAGGCATTTCCCCAACCGTCATGACATCGTAGCGGGAAAGTACTTGTTCATTCATTTCTGTCAGATACTGATTTAATTTCGGCCCATCGGCAACAAGATCCATCGTTGTTCCGGCAGTTGCTGTCCCTTTGACATCTGGTAATCCGGTTGGTTTGGAAATCAAATTTATGACATCCATTCTAAAACCGTCAACCCCTTTATCCAGCCAAAAACGCATCAGAGAAAATACTTCTTGTCTCACTTTTGGATTTTCCCAATTAAGATCGGGCTGGCCTGGCGCAAACAAGTGCAAATAGTATTGACCTCGTTCTTTGACATATTTCCAAGCAGAACCGCTGAAAGCAGAACGCCAATTGTTTGGTTCGTGACCATTAACGGGGTCGCGCCAAATATAATAGTCGGAGTAGGGGTCGTTTTTGGAACGCTTGCTTTTTTGGAACCATTCATGTTGATCAGAAGTGTGATTTACGACCAGATCCATCAGGATCTTTATACCTTTTTTATGAGCTTTTTCTAAAAGCTGGTCAAAATCGTCCATCGTACCGTATTGCGGATTTATTGAGCGATAATCAGCGATATCATAGCCATTATCTTTGTTGGGAGATTTATATATAGGATTTAGCCAAATAACATCGGCACCAAGCCTTTTAACGTAATCAAGCCGGCTGATTATTCCTTGAAGATCACCGATGCCGTCATTGTTGCTGTCCTGAAAACTCATTGGATATATTTGATAGACTACTGAACCTTGCCACCATTTGTGTGTCATGTTTTTCTCCTTCATAAATATAATAATTATTTTTTGTTTGGATTATATGCCGGATGGATTATTCCGACTGATATTGCACCTAAGAACATTGCAATACCTGCAGCTACTAGCATTGCTGGCATAGACTTGCCAACGATTGGAAAAATTGCAAAGCTTGCTACAGAAGCTATTATTTGAGGCAGGCAAATTCCGCAATTGAAGAGTCCTAAATAAGCACCCTCGTTTTTTCCATTAAGCGATTCTGTGAACAAAGATAATGCTTCGGTCTGCATTGTTAAATAACTTATTCCGATCAGAATAAATGGAAAAATTGTCATTAATTGTGAATGTATAAAGAACAACCATATAAAACCGATTCCTCCAAGTATGAGCGAGACCCTGAACCAAAATTTTCTAGAAGTTGGTTTACTTTTTGAAATGACCAGAAAGCCCCAAGCTACTGCCGCCAGTGATTCTACGCAAGTCAATATGCCAAACCAATTACCTGCCGCCTGATAACCGGTTGATGATGGATCGCTTGTATTCCAAACGTTCTGTGCGATCGCTCCGGTTCCGTAGGTCCAAAGATATTGAAAAGCAAACCAGTCAAACAATTGCACGAACGATATTTCCCAAAAAGACTTTGGAGCATCTTTAACTAATTGCCATAAACTAATTTTTTTGCTTTGCTTTTTGTTTAAAGATAATCCGTGATAGCGTGCATAAGTATCCGGATCATATTCTTTGACCGAAACCATAGTGTAAATTGAGGTCAGCAATAAAACCGTTGCCCCTATATAAAAAGCTAATTTAACGGAATTAGGAACTTCTCCGCGCCTAGCAACATTAGATACACCGAGCCAAGTCAATACGAATGGAAATAAAGTTGCGATTACACCACCCAGATTTGAAAATGATTGTTGCCATGACCAAGCACGATCTTTTTGATTTTCGTTAACCATGTCGCCTATTATCATTTTGAAAGGTTGCATACAAACATTTGATGATAGATCCATAAACAAAATTGCTATCGCACCGAACAATAACGCGCCTAATGAAGCATAGCCAAAACCAAATGAGCCAGCATTTGGAAGCAAAAACATAACTAATGCTGCAACTGGAGCACCTATAAGAAGATATGGGAGTCTACGACCGAATCGATTCCACGTGTTATCAGAATACTTTCCGATCAATGGCTGAACGACCATTCCTGCTAGAGGGGGTAATATGAAGAAAAATCCTAATTTAGTTGGATCTGCACCAATGGTCTGAAATATACGCCCCATCTGTGAGAATTGAAGAGAGAAGGCCATATTGACGCCTAAGAATCCAAAAGTCATTGCAAAGATTGTGCTTAATTTTAAATCTGGCAATCGATTTTCAGATGCGGAATTAAAATCGCTTATTCTATCTTTTCTTTCTTTCTTTTTTACTGTTTTTTTGTTTAAATAGCTTATCTTCGCATGATTGTTTTTGTTTATCATAATAAGAACATCTCCATTTAAACGACTGTAAAGAAATCGCTTACATTTTTAAAATATCATTAAATGGAAACGTTTTCAATAGCTATTTAAAGGCAACACAAACGTTTGTTTTTTTAAAAAAACAATGTGATAAAATTATATGTAATATTTGTTTGAAGAATGTTTAATTATGGCTGTAACAATTAAAGATATAGCTAAAGTTTCGGGCTTTTCTTTGTCTACTGTTTCAAGAGTCTTGTCGGGACATTCTGAATTTTACTCAGAGAAGACCGCAAAAAAAATTAAAAAAATCGCTCACGATCTTAATTATCAAAAAAACGCTAGCGCTGTTGAACTTGTAACGAAAAAAAGTAAGGTAATAGCAGTGATTATTAGTTCGACTAAAACGAATTTTTCTAATGAAATCATTGATGGAATCGAGGATCAGGCATCTATGAATGATTGCAATGTGATTATTCTTTATGCCGGTGAAAGCGATCCTGTCAGGCAAAGAAAAGCTCTGCAAACCGTTATTGAACGTTCGGTTATGGGGATTTTACTAGTAGCAGTTGATTTAAATATAGAAAACACAAAATACCTTTCTATGTCGAACATACCTTATTTGTTTATTTCTATATCATTTGCCGAAAATAAATTTCCTTTCATATCTTCTAATAATTTTGATATAGCTTATCATGCTACTAAATACCTTATAGAAAAAAAGCATAAAAGAATAGCTCTGGTTGCATTGGATCTTAGTTCTTATACGGGCAAATTGCGTTTAGAGGGATATGAAAAGGCGATGTCAGACTATAACTTGCCCATTAATTATGACTTTATCTATAATGGCAATTTCACATATGATGACGGCGAAATGGCAATGAAAAAAATAGGAAACAAGAAAGATGTGACTGCTGTAATTGCTTCAAGTGATCTTTCAGCAATGGGAGTTATTAATCAAGCCGAAGAAATGAACTTAGAAATTCCTAATGATTTATCCGTGGTTAGCTTAGATGGAACTAATTTATGTAATATGTTTAGACCTACAATTACTAGTTTCAGCCAATCATTTTATCAGATGGGTGTAGAAGGGGTCAAAAAAATAACGAGTTCAGATCTTTCAAATTTTAAATCCTTTTTTACGCCATTTCATTTTGTTGAAAGAAGAAGTTCTTGATTTACTTTCAGAAAAGAAAGGACCTATTATTGACTGCGGGGTGAAATATGGAAAAAAGACAAATTCATAGGGGCCGCTGGCTGGTCATGCTGGCCGTTTTTGTTTCGACTTTTATGACCTCTGTTGAAGTTACTATCGTGACGACCGCTTTACCGTCGATCATTAGCCAGCTGCATGGATTGGCTTACCAAAGCTGGATCATGAGTTCTTATCTTTTGATGACGGCGATCACTACGCCGATCTATGGGAAATTAGCTGATTCTTTCGGCCGTAAAAAAATTTTTATGTTTGGTTTATTGATTTTTACGCTCGGATCTTTGTTGAGCGGTCTGGCGCCGAATATTTGGTTTCTAGTTATTTTTAGGGCTGTTCAAGGGGCCGGTTCTGGCGCGATAATGCCTTTGACTTTCACGATCATTGCCGATAACTATGATTTTGAACAGCGAGCAAAGATCATGGCTTTCAACAATACCGCTTGGGGGATATCTGCCTTGATCGGTCCTTTATTAGGCGGCTTTTTAGTCGATGCCTTATCTTGGCATTGGGTATTTTTTGTCAACGTTCCGCTTGGTATTTTTGTTTATTTCATCACTTGGTACGGCTATCATGAAAAATTCGAAAAGAAAGTCGTTAAAGTCGATCGGAACGGAATTTTTGTTCTGTCATTGGCTTTGATCTGTTTGCTTGTCGGTATTCAGTATCTGGAAAATCAACTTGCTTTTGCTGTAATTATCATACTTGTTTCATTGGCTTTATTTATCTTTTTTGCTCGTTATGAAAAGAAGTTTTCTCAGCCTTTGATCGATCCGGTAATGTTTTCAAATAAGACCTTTTCTGTTCAGATCATCACCTGTACTCTCTTAAGCGGTATTTTGGTTGGCTATCAAATTTATTTTCCGATCTGGCTGCAGTCCTTATACCGTGTTCCAGCTGCTTTTGCCGGGCTGGTAGTTACTTCTAGTTCGGTCATGTGGTTCCTTGCCTCTTTTTTTGTGGGACGCTTGATAGCAAAATTCGTGCCTAAAAGGATCGCCTTAACTGGAGCGGGAATTCTTTTGCTCAGTTATTCTGTTATGGTATTGGCAAGCCGGTCATTTCCGATCTGGGGATTTTATTTGGTCACAGCGATCAATGGAGCTTGCATGGGAGTCGTTATCAGTATGAACACGATCCTCAGCCAGCATTTGGTCGATTCCGATAAGATCGCTTCTGCGACCTCCGTATTGACACTCGGACGCTCTTTAGGGCAGACGATCATGACCGGTATTTTAGGTACCGTTTTAAATTTAGTTATTCATTTAAATCTTGGTTCGATATCTTTTTCTAGAGTTAACGATGTGATCAGTTCGCGATTCAAAGGATTTATTTCCGATAGGGGATCGATCAATAATATCATTTTAATGGCACTTCACAGTGTGATGCTTTTTTCTGTTTTAGTTATTTTGTTGGTGATTTTGGCTAATTTATTTGATGATAATAAAAAGGTCATCGATCAATGACCGCCTTATTTTATTTTCAATTAATTTAACTTTTATTTTGATTTAATTAAATGGACATATATTATTACTTGTAGCCGGAAACATCGGTTACATCCCTTACTAATAAAAAATTTAACTATTACTGTTTTACAGAGAAGATTTCATTTTTTTATTTATCAATTCCCTTTCTTAAAAAATAATTGGGCCGGTGCTTGTCACCGGTTTTTTGTTTTGCCAAAATTAAAACCGCTCATAGATATAGAGCGGTTTTAATTTAAGGTAGATTTTAACTGACAAGATTTTTTGCTGAAACCTCGTGAAGAGCCTGGCCTAAAGATTCGATCCCTTTTTTGATTTGAGGGATATCTTCACCGGTAAAGTTTAAGCGAGCACCATTTTTGATATCACCGGATGCAAACAGATGAGTAGAAGGGGTAATGCGGACATCTTTTTCCGGCAGTAATTTTTCATTTAAGAATTTTTCCATATCAAACTCTTTTGGCATGGTCAAGTAGATAAAGAAACCGCCCTGCGGTCGAGTGAATTCAGCCTCAGCTGGGAGACTTTTTGCTAGGGCATCGATCATTGCATTTTTCTTTTCTCGATAAACGGCGCGCACCTTTTGCAAATGTGCCTGAAAATCATTATTTTCCAAATAATTATCGACCATCGACATCATTAAATTGCTTGTTTCGATGTCAGCTCCGCTTTTTAAGCCGATCAATTTATCGAATATTTGTTTATCAGCTGTTAGCCAGCCCATTCTTAAACCTGGTGCAATAACTTTAGAAAAACTGCTGACATAGATAACTTTGTGATGCGTGTCCAGTGATTTGATAGTTGGCAAGTTTTTGCCTTCATAGCGAAGGTCTCGATAAGTGCCATCTTCTAAAATAGTTACATCGTACCGATCGGCTAGTTCGACTAACTGCCGGCGCTTTTTTTCAGACATGACTGTCCCTGTTGGATTATGGAAATCAGGGACAGTGTAGATCATTTTTACTTGGTGCTGGCTGAGTATTTTTTCTAATTCACTTACTTTCATGCCGTCTTCTTCAACTGGGATTTGATAGAAAGTCGGCTCGTAGGCCTGAAAAGCAGCCAGTGCACCAATGTAAGTTGGGCCTTCAACGACAAGACCGTCGTTTTTATTCAGCAATAACCTGGCAGTCAGATCGATCGCTTGTTGAGCACCTTGAGTGACCATCACGTTTTCTGGCCGGCAACTGATTTTTTCATCTCTTTGCATCTTTGCGGCTATTTTCTTTCGCAATGAAGGCAATCCGGCAGCACTGTTATATTGAATCAGCTTGGGATTTTTTTGTGCAAAAGCTTCTTTCATAGATTCGTTCAATGCATCTTCGGGAAAAAGATTATGATCAGGGAATCCAGCAGAAAAGGTGATCTCCTGCTTATCACCGGTTGAAAAAAGCTTGTCTAAACCGCTGTTGGAAGTTCTTTGGATCCTGCTTGCTAAATCTGTCATATTTTACACCTCTTTTTTAAGTGCTTTGATCACTGGCACTTTTCTCTTTTCATGTTATGCTGAGTTTATAGATAAGTAAAATTCAACTTTTTCATATATTAATGAAAAAAATTCATCTTAAAAGAAAAAAGGAGTTCAAATGGCAGATTTTACATACCAAGTTTTCGCCGCAGTCGTAGAAAAAGGAACTTTTTTTCAAGCTGCTAAAGCCTTGCACGTAACGCCAAGTGCTGTCAGCCATTCCATAAATCAATTGGAAAAAGAATTCGGTTTTCCGCTTTTTTTACGGAATCGCAGCGGAGTGGAGCTGACTAATGATGGTCAAACCGTGCTGCCGGTCGTCTTGGACATTTTGAATACCGAGGAAAAACTGCGGCAGATATCTGATGATATCAAAGGTCTTAACGTTGGCCGCGTGCGCATCGGAGCTTTTAGCAGTGTCTGTATCAATTGGCTGCCAACGATCATTCGCCGCTTTAAAAATAAATTTCCCAAGGTGCAGGTAACGGTCTTCCAAGGCGATTTTAATCAAATCGCTGCAAAGGTCGCGAATGGGTCATTGGATATCGGCTTCAGCTCTTTGCCTGTTAGCGAGAATCTGCTCGTCAAGCCCTTGATCAAGGACCCCATCTATTGTGTTACACCGACTGATTTTCAGCCTAAAGATGGTCGGCACGTGCGCTATGACGATATCGGCCATCGTCCCTTTATTCTTCAGCAAATAGATTATGACCGGCAGACTAAAAAAGCCCTTGATCGATATCAAGTCGAACCTAATTCGCTAGCTTACTCGATCGACGACCAGTCGATCTTGTCAATGGTTGAAAGCGGGTTGGGATTAGGAATTTTGCCTAGATTAGCTTTAAAAAAATTATCAGGGGATGTCAATATTTTTCCCTTTGATCAGGATTTTGAGAGGACTATTTGTTTAGTTACTAATAAAACGGAATCACAAACACCTTCGACCAGCCATATGATAAAAGAAATCGATGATTTTTTGAAAAGAACATATCAAAATGATTATTTGATCGGATAAGGCCTATTTTTTAATAAAATCGCTCAAAAAAGGTGTGCTAAAATTCGAGGTAGACAAATTGAGACCGAAAATAGATGAATTCTGAGCGTACCGATAAAAAAATAATCAATGCTTTTACGGAATTGTTATTAAAGAAGGGTTATAAAGAAGCAACTACGATGGCAATCGCTCAAAGAGCCGGTGTTAATGAAAGCACGCTTTTTCGCCACTTCAAAGACAAGCATGGTTTGCTGACTGCGTTAGTAAAAAAATATTTAAGTGACGCTGACGGGATAGGCGACTTTTATCAAAATAGCGATGATCTGTTCAGAGATCTCACGCAGATCGCCGGCAGATATCAAAATTTTATCAATGACCACCGAGCTATCGTTATGGTCGGCCTGCGCGAATCACTGGATTATCCTGAAGTCAATCAAGTGGTCGAAGCCATTCCGGAAAGATTCAAAGCCATCGTTATCGATGATTTATCGGAAGCTCAAAAAAGAGGCGTTTTTAAAGAAAATATCGATATCGAAGTGATCGCTGCTAATTTTATTTGGCTGAATTTTGGCTACTTTTTGAGCCGCCAGCAGAAAAGATCAGTATCCTTAAATACTTTTTTAGATAAGAATATAAGGTCTTTTATCAAAGAAATCATATGATCCTTTAAATTTTCATTTAATCTTGCTTTGTTTAAATTATAGAAACTTAATAATTTTTAAACGTTCCCTCACAAATAGGAGGGGTAAATCGATGAAACAAAAAAAGCAAAGGAAGATTTCTGATCATGGAAAAAATTTCAAGTGTTTTTAAGGACTTCGATTTTAAAGATTCTAATTTGACTTTACTGGCCGGTCCTTGTGTGATCGAATCATATGACATTCTTGCTCAAGTCGCCGATCGCCTTAAAGAATTATCAGAAAAATTAAATATAAATCTAGTTTTCAAGTCATCTTTTGATAAAGCCAATAGAAGCTCAGCCGATTCTGAACGTGGTGTCGGCTTAGAAGAGGGCTTAAAGATCCTTCAACGGATAAAAGATGAATACAACTTGCCGATCGTAACTGATGTGCATGAGTCAGCTCAATGTGCACCAGTTGCTCAAGTCGCTGACGTTTTACAGATACCGGCATTCTTGAGTCGGCAGACTGATCTTTTGATCGCTGCTGCCGAAACAGGCAAAGTTGTCAATATCAAAAAAGGCCAATTCATGGCGCCGGAAGATATCGGCGGAGCTGCCAAAAAAATCAGCCATATAACTAATAAGATCTTGCTGACTGAGCGGGGCAGCAGTTTTGGCTATCATCGTTTGATCGTTGATATGACTGGATTAATTGAAATGCGCAAGGCTGGTTTTCCGATCATTTTCGATGCCACTCATTCGGTTCAGCAGCCTGGCGGTCATGGTGATCATTCCGGCGGTAATCGTGATTATGCCTTTCCTTTGATGCGATCAGCCTTAGAAGTCGGCGTTGATGGCATATTTGCCGAAGTTCATCCTGATCCGCCCACGGCGATTTCTGATGCCGATAATCAGCTTTATTTAGACAAAATCGAACCGATCTTAACTTCGGCCGTTGAAATTTTTCAAGCGAACAAAGATAAGCGAAGGGAGTGGGCGGTCGATGGCTTATTATAAGACAGCTCAAAGAGTATTTGCTGAAGAATCCAGTCAACTAGCAGCTGTTGCCGATAGGCTGGATGAAAATTTTGATCGCTTGGTCCAAACTATCTTTGATACTAAAGGACGGATCGTTTTTGTGGGTATTGGCAAATCTCAAATCATTGCTGAAAAAATCTCTGCCTCTTTATCGTCGATTTCTTTTTCCAGCTACACAGTTGATGCCGGTACCGCTTATCATGGCGACCTTGGACGTATCAATGCAGATGATCTGGTTATTTTTGTCTCCAACAGTGGGGAAACACAAGAAGTTATCCAAACGCTTTTCGCTTTGCAGACTATTTTCCCGGATGGTTTTAAAAGTATCGCATTAACGGGAAAAATAAATTCGACGCTGGCTAAAAATACTGATCTGGCTTTTGATCTGTCGGTTTCAAAAGAAGCAGATCTAACAGGGCTGGCACCGACTTCGTCAACGACCGCGACTTTGGTTTTTGGTGATGCTTTGCTGGTAGCACTGGAAGAGAAAATTTCCTTTGATCGGAGCAAGTTTGCCCTATATCATCCCGGCGGTTCGATAGGAAGGCTTTTACTCCAGCGGGTCAAAGATGTCATGCATATCAAAATACCTTACGTCTACCAAACTACTCCTATCAATGAGGTCATCTATCGGATCAGCGACTTTGGTATCGGTATGACCTTGGTCAAAGAAGCTGATTCCGATAAAGCGATCGGTATCATTACTGATGGCGATATCAGAAAAAAATTCTTGTCGGTCTCGCAGGTAAAAAAATCAGTTGCCAGCGATTATATGACTAAGGGTTTTGTCAGTATCGACCAGAACAAAAGAAACCGCGATGCGTGGCGTTTGATGGCTGCACACGATATTTCCAATTTGGTTGTAACCGACGAAAACAAACAAGTCGCCGGTATCGTCACTATCCATGATGTTCTGTGATCTATTCGCTAAAATAGGCGCTTTTCAGCTTGATGAGTTCATAAGTAAGCAATAAAAGACCAAGAATTCCGGCAAATAGGCCTAAGTACAAGAACGGATAGCTCTGCAGGTGGGAAAATGATATCGCTGTGATCATTAGATTGCTTAAGTAAGCCGAAATCAGATAGACTATCTTCATTTTCCTGTTTAAGTATGTAAATAAAAGGATAGCCTGAAAAACATTTAACAGCGATACAAAAATAGCGCCATATATGGATAAATTCATGACGATCTCGTCGAATCTCGTTGAATTGTTGACCAGGCTCTCCTCTGTTAGAACGATCGAGATAGTCATTGCGATGACTGCAATAAATATCTTTTTTATTAAGAGAAAGAGTTTTAAAAAAGGGCGGTCATCATACATAATCAAATTAACTTTAACAAAAAGAAACTTTTTTTGCTTGTTTATGGTAAGTTTTTTGATTTAAGAGTAATAAACTGAATGCAGAGGAATGATATATTTTGCTTAGATTATTTCATTTGGTACGTATGATGGTAGAAGATCGTTACCTTTCGCGAATCGCGGCGGTGATCATTTTAGTAGCGGCATTGATTCTTTATATACGTCAGCATCGAAAATAAATTTCTTGTTATTTTGAGTCTTTTTTGTATAATCAGGTTATTGATGTCTTCTGAAGAAAATTTTTCAAAATCAAATAAAAGCAAACCTCCCAGATTCAATCTTTTAAATATAACTCTTAAAACTCTCATATCCGCTTTTGGCATAATCTTGCTTTCTGCCGGTGCGACATTTTGTCGTATAAGCGGTTTCGGACTTGATCCTTTTACCTCAGCCAACTTAGGTATTTCAGCGAAAATCGGTTTTTCACTTGGCGGCTATCAATTATTAGTCAACTTTGTGTTCTTGATCCTTGTTTTCTTTTTTGATCGAAACAAGATAGGTATCGGTACTGTTTTAAATATGTTCGGTGTTGGTTTTCTGATCGAGATCTTCACCAAACTGTTCACACAATTATGGGGAAATGACAGCGGTGTTTGGATGAGTATCGGTTATTTGTTTATCGGTTTAGTCCTTTTCAGCCTCGGCAGTTCGTTATACATGGCCGCCAACCTTGGGGTAGCGCCTTATGATGCGATCGCACCGATCGCAGTTAAATTAACTCATTTGAATTATCGTATTTGCCGTGTTACTCAAGATATTATTTTTATCATTATTGCTTTTTTCGCCGCCGGTCCGTTAGGCGCGGCTTCGATAATAATTGCTTTTTTCACCGGACCATTGATCGTTTTTTGGAATAAACATGTTAGTTATCCCTTAAATAAGGCAGCTGATGATTTTTCGGAAAAGCCAAGCAGGCACAGCGTTTCACTGGGATTTATCAACATTGCTCACTTTACCTATCGGATCGTTGCGTATAGCTATGATCAAACGATGACCATGAGCCAGCAGTTGTCAAAGTTTTCAGATGCTGAAATTCAAGACCGTAAAAAAGAAGCTAATCATACTATCGAAAACGCAAGAAATATTCTTTCTGATGCCGAAAAGCAGTTAAGTATGTTAAAAAAAGAGGAGATTAAGCGTCAAAACAAAGAACAGTGACCAAAAAAGTTCTATATTTAAATAAGTAACTTTTTGGAGGCTTTTTATGTATTTGGTCATCGCTGCTATTTGTGTTGGTTTTATTTTACCGATGCAAACAGCCGTTAATTCTCGTTTGCGTATCGCCGCATCTTCACCGCTGCTATCCTCGATGATCTCCTTTACCGTTGGTACGATCAGCTTGTTGATAGTTGTTGCGGCTAGCGGAGGTTTAGGAAATATATTCGGGCTCGATTTTTATCGACAGCCTTGGTGGCTATGGCTGGGCGGCTTATTAGGCGTTGTTTTTTTGACTGGTAATATTTTATTTTTTCCGATCCTTGGAAGTGTGCAAACAGTGATCATGCCGGTCGTTGGGCAAATTTTAATGGGTATGCTGATCGATAACTTCGGTTGGTTTTCTTCACCGCGTCATGATATAAATTTGATGAGGATATCCGGCTGTTTATTAGTACTGATCGGTGTTTTCCTTGCGGTAGCATCAAAAGATATCCAAAGCAATAGTCAAGCCAAATTTTCTTCTGTTTCCTTTAAAAAAAGCTATATTTGGTTGATACGGATCGCGGCAGTCGGGACCGGAATGCTCAGTGCCGTTCAAACGGCTATCAATGGTCATCTTGGTACTGTTTTGGATTCGGCGATCGATGCAGCTTTTATTTCTTTTTTGATCGGTACGATCGCTTTATGGATCCTGACTGCTGTGATCGAAAGGGGTATCCGCTTATCTTTTGTTAAACAAAGGCTTCCTTGGTGGATCTGGATCGGCGGTGTGATCGGGGCTTGTTTTGTTTTGGGAAATGCTTTTATGGCTCCGCGGCTTGGCACCGGTCCGGCAGTCGTTATTATTTTGTTAGGACAGATCGTCGGAAGTATTTTTGTTGACCAGTTCGGCTGGTTCCGGTCGCGTCGACACCAAGTATTGTTTTCTCAATTGATCGGTGTTTTAGTTATGATAAGCGGAACAGCGTTGATCGAATTCTTTTAAATAGTACAGTAAAAAACCATTGTCATAAGGCAATGGTTTTCATTTTCAAATATTGGATGAAATAATTGGAAGGGTTTAGTTTTGTTAAATCCGCTTCACTGAAACATTTGGGGTTATGTTGTCAGTATTGCGAAAAGATATGAAGAAAATTTATCAAAGGAATGTAAGTCTTTGCCATTAGTTGTTTAAACTACCGGTAAGCGCTTACAAGTACATTCTAGCATAATTCATAAAAATGTTAATATTTTTTCCAATAAAAAAATCTCGTTTTAAACGAGATTTTTTATTTTTTTAATTAAATACCATGCCGCCGTCAACTACTAGCGTTTGTCCGGTAACATAATTAGAATCTTTACCGGCAAGGAAGGCGACGCCGTTAGCAACGTCTTCTGGTTCGGAAAGCTTCTTTAAAGTAATATTCTGTGCAAATTGCTGCATACCCCAATTATCGCTCTTACCGGCTTTTTGCCCAACTTCATGAGCAATGTCTTCCATCATCGGTGTTTTTACGATTCCGGGAGCATAGGCATTGACCGTTATGCCATAAGGTGCAAGCTCTTTGGCAGTTGTTTGTGTAATTCCTCGAATGGCAAATTTAGTTGATCCATAAGCTGTTAGATTTGCATTGCCTTCAACACCGGCCTGTGAGGTCGCGTTGATAATTTTGCCGCCGTGATTAAAGTGTTTGAAGGCATCAACTGCAGCTTGTGTTCCCCAAACGACACCGCCGACATTGATCTTCCAAGTCCACTCCAAGTCGTCTTGGGTCACTTCCATGATCGGTGTGGTAGGTGCAACGCCAGCATTATTTACGATAACGTTGAAATCGCCAAAATGATCAGCAGTTTGCTTAACAGCGGCAAAAACTTCGTCGCGATTTGAGACGTCAGCTTCGACTGCGATAGCTGTATCTTCTCCAAAATCCTTGTTTATTGCTTCTGCAGCTTCTTGAGCCTTATCAAGGTGCCGGCAAACAATAGAAACTTTAAAGCCGTCTTTAGCTAAACGTCTAGCGATTGCTTCACCGATTCCTTGGCTAGCGCCAGTTACCATTGCTACTCGTTTTTCTAACATCAACAATTTCCTCCATCGATTATTTGTACAAATAATCACAAGATTTATTCTAGCAGTTTTTCCTGTTTGTGAAACATTTTTCTAAAAATTTTTTTTGACCTTAAGTGGGCATTTTTTAAAAAAATAACGTTTAACAAATGCTTTTTTTAGACTTGTTTTGTATTATTTTCTCCATTTTTTTTAAAAAAATAATTTATTGTATATTACAATCACCTTGTTTATTTTACGTTTAGGGCTAATTATTAAGAAAATCTTAAGCCTAATTGGACTTAAATACCAAATATTACAGGAAAAACGTTGTTTTATAAGCTTATTGCTAAATACAACTAAATTGTGATGTTACAAAATAAACATATTTGTGAAAATTTTATGTAAATTTGTCTCTTCATTATTAATTTCGCAATGAAATCTAATTATAAATCTTTCGTCGGCAAATCCTTGTTTTTAACAGCTCTAGTAGCTCAGGCTAGTTTAGGGGCAACTTGGATAACGACTGCCAAGGCAACACCGGATAATAACAGTAATTTATTTGAACAGCAGATTCAAAAGAAAGTTCATCTTTATCAGACAGAACAGCAACAGATCTCATCCCAATTTTCTTTTAGGGCAGATGCTGATCGGAAAATCGCTGCTGATCAACAAAAGAAAAGGGCAGAGGCAGCTCAAGCAGCTCAAGCAGCCCGGGCTGAACAGAACGCGGTCGATCAAACTGCAGTTCAACGACCGACCGAAAATCAAGTAAGTTCAAATCAACAAGTACAAGCACAAACGCAGGCGGTATCTGTTCAAGTGCAAAAACCCGTAACAGATACGACGGCTGCTGCAGCACCAGCTGTTTCTTCTTCTGACAGTAATTATGGGGTCGCTGATGACCCAGCCAAAGAATGGATCAAATCAGTTGAATCCGGCGGTGATCCTAATGCGTCAAATGGCCAGTATCAAGGCATGTTTCAAATGAGCAGTCAAGCTGCCGCTGAATACGGCGGTTATTCCGGTCAGGCTGCTGATCGATATGTTGCTGCAAGGTACGGTTCGTGGTCGGCAGCGGCTGAGCATCATCGCGTTTTCGGCTGGTATTAATTTTTTTCAAAAGAAATTTAAAAAAATGGTTGACCTTCGGAGCATTCTCCCGTATTATATTATTGTTGCTTAATTGCGACACGACCATTTGGCTCGATGGTCAAGCGGCTAAGACGTCGCCCTTTCACGGCGAAATCTCGGGTTCGATTCCCGATCGAGCTACTAATAGGCTTTATACCATTTCTTGGTATGAAGCCTTTTTTGTACTTAAAAGGCGGTATATCAATCTTTCTGGGCTCTTTACAAACATGACCAAACCTGATTAAATATACCAAACAATGCTAAAAGTTGGTACAAAGTTGGTACATTAGAAAATGCCCAGAGAACGATTTTCGATACAGTGATCAATTTTTTTCAGCTTCTTCTTTATAAAAACTTTAAGTTAGACGATCTGATTTTATTTTTATAAAAGAGATCAATTCTTAAATCTGCCGGTTCGATTATTGATTTGTTTTTCAAATTCTTGCTAGTGCAAGTACTGATAAGTGCTCTATTTTATTTTTTATTTCACTAAATTTAATAAACTAAGACAAGAGACGAACATCGCTGTTTGTCCGTTATGTCTTGCAGCAGACGCTGGTACATCTTTAAAAGCCTAGAGTTGCCGTAATTTGCTTGCCGCTTGTCAATCCTAAGACGTAAAAAGAATACATTGGACCAGGACACCTTAAACCCATGTACATATTGAGAACGACTATTAATTTAGTCGTTTTTTTTTTTTATGAAAAGAAGAGTAGTTATCAATTTTATTAGGGGCGATGATACATTGCACAGCTTGAGATCAGGACAACGCTTTTGAAGATATTTTTTGAATCAAACGATTACTTTTTTTACAGGGATAAGATTGGTGATGATCGAGCCCTTGCGGCTAGCTTTAAAGAAAACAAATTTATGTATTTAGTTTGACTGAAATATTCAAAAGGACACGATCTTTTGAAAGGATCTTAATAAATGCGATCTGGACTTTAGTAAATTAACACCAGTTCACGGTCATATTGATATTTTAAAGAACAAGATTCACATGTTGGAATTTTTCCTGAAGCCGTTTCTTTACGATGCCGGATCGTTTATCGATACCATACATACTGTTTAGTTGCGGATTATTTGATCAGATCGGATAGGAAGACGCCGACGATCGTCACCAAAGCTTTCGATGGATCTAACCAAATTATGGAGTCACTGTTAGATGTTTCATCTGCCAGGAAAACGGGTTTAAAAATTAAACGCGGCTTTGATGTCGAAAGAATTATAATTCATAATCGAATGGGTCTAATTAAAATTATTCAATAGCTTACCTTTAACATTAATAAGGTCGTTGTACATAAAATATTTTTATATTTCAACAAAACTTATTTGTAAACGTTTACAATTATATTGGCTCACATTTATGAAGAGATGGTGAACTAATTTATTTGTGGAGAAAATAATGAAAAAAATTAAGAAACCGTTTTATAAAAAATGGTGGTTTTGGGTTATTATTGTCGTTTTATTTATTGGAGCAGCGACTGGGGGCAGTGGTGGTTCCGGCAACAAAACTAGTAAGTCTTCATCTTCAAGTAAACATGTAAAAACAACCATTAGTTCAACGAAGAAAACAAAAACAGTTGCTTCTTATTCTTCTTCTTCGTCATTGTCTTCTTCGTCTAGTGTTGCAGCTGCTCCAGAAAACACTGCTAAGACAGTTGATTTAGCAACAGGAAATTGGTCTGTCGGTACTGGAAAAGATATTGAACCTGGATGGTATATGATTACTGCTACTGGTGGATCTGGTAATTTGCAAACTGATGATGGAGAGGTTAACACAATTTTAGGAACAACAGTTGATAATGATTTAGACCAAGTTGATTCTTATAGAGCTAATCTAAAAAGTGGGCAGACATTACAACTTTCCGGACTGCAGGGAGTACATCTTGTGGCTATAACCAGTCGCACTCCAGTTGATAATGGAAATTTAAGTGCTGGCTCATATGAAGTTGGTTATGATATTAAACCTGGTCGTTATACTATTTCGGCTGTTCAAGGGTCAGGTAATTTACAAACCGATGATGGAATTGTTAATGAAATATTAGGAACAACTGCCGATTCTAATCTAGGACAGGTTACAAACACAACAGTTAATTTAATCAAAGGAGAAACTTTGAATAGTTCTTTAGAACAAATATCGTTGATTAAAAAATGAATTTAACCGCACCGTTTAGGCGGTTTTTTATATCATTTTCTCAACATATCGTTATAAGTTTTTCTTATCTTACTTGTTAGATAAATAAACTTCCATAATTACTGCGATTAATAATAGCCGTCAATAAAATAAAAGTAAATGTTATTGTAATGCCTATAAGCAAATAAGGCAGGATCTTTCTAAAAAAATGTGTTAGCAATCAAAACTATCAATATCCACATTTTTCACCCCGGTTTTCTTGTAAACTTAATATTTGCTTATTTGCGTAAGTATCTTTGAGGCAGGTCGCGATTAATACTTTTTTGCAGTTGCGCCCATTGCATGATATTACCAATACTTATAATTGATTTTTGAAACTTAGTAGGATTGAAATCGTTTAGTAAATAATAGGAAGTCTTGTAAGAAACCAATGCTTTGTTTTCTAAATTCAGTTTGTAAGTCTTATATCATTTACATTCTATTAATTTAAATTTTAAAACACAAACCGGATTATAAAAATAAACAAGTGAAGGGCACTCGTTGCTCATGATGTTTTTTCTCTGATTCTTTTGCCAATTGCATTAGTTGCAACAGTTGTGCGAACCGAAACCAGAATTTTGATGTGTTGAGTAATTTTTTGCTCATAGGAACTGCAATTTTTGTATTGTCTGTATTTTATGGTGAAATATATCGTGCATAAGTCAAGATTTAGTTTTTATATGCGAATATTTGTGTCTAATATATTTTAGACTTTTAGTGCTTTTGGTGATTTTTTTGACACAAATTTTAATTTTAGTTAATTCATCGTTAGCTATGTTATGTGCAGCTATTTAAAGCTTTTCAGTGATGTTGAATTACTCAGCAGTTACATTACCAACTTATAGGGACAAAAAAAGGTTCAATTATATAAATTCAGATAGTAATTAAATTTTTTAAATTTCGCAAATTACTTAACCACAAGTATTTCCGTTTTCTTACTTTTAAAATAAATTAAGCGAAAGTATGTTAACAAATTTAACACGATTTATTAATCCTTTGTTCTTTGTGATATATCATTCTTGTAATTAAATTTAGTTAATTACAAAAAAAGAGCGTTGCTTCCGACCACGGCTCTCTAAAAAACAAGAGGAGAAAATAATGACAGAAAACGTTTCGGCGGATCGTGCATCTTTTGAGCAGAAAAATAACAATGGTTTGCACGAGTTCTGGTTTTTAGTCAAAAAAACATTTAATTTTAAATACGACTGGTTTGAATTAGTCACCTTGAAAAAGGCAACATTGATTTTGTTGTTTGGATTATTGGCTGTTCAGATCGGTTCTTTTTTATTTGCTGATCAATATAATGCGGTCAGCTACATTGGACTTTTTACAGGTGTAACACAGATTATAAGTTTGATTCTTTGTGACCAGGGCAGGATAACCACTTATTTTTGGGAATCCTTAAGTGCTGGCGCGTGGTTGATAACTGATATTGAAAACAGGCTGATCGGTGATATATATTCTCAGGTCTTCTATTTCGTAATGCAATTTGTCGGTATCTATGTTTGGGGCAAGAGGATCGACCGGCAAAGCAAGGGTATCGAACTAAAATCAAGAAAAATGACTTGGCAACAAGGTTTATTTTGGTTTTTTGCTTCGCTAGTCATCTATGCGATCGTACTTTATACTTCAAAAAGATTGAATGGTACACAAATCTATTTGGATGCTACTCTATTGCCGCTGGGAATCGTTGGGCAGGTTTTGATGACCTACGGTTACCGTTCTCAATGGATAGCCTGGATCGCTTTGGACGTTATCAATGTGATCGTTTGGTTCAATCAGTTAAAAGTTTCAAGTCCGGCTTCTTTGTCCATGCTTGTCTTGCAGGTTTTGATGACTGTAAATGCGGTTTACGGCGCCTATATGTGGTTTTTTGATAAAGATCAAAATTAAAAGTTTACTTAATATACAAGTTGTAAAACTCACTCCAGGACTTAGTATCACGGTCTTGAAAGTGGGTTTTTATTTTTTTGAAATAAACATATTTTGATGCTGATTGCTCTCTGAAAAATACTACAATTAAAAAGTAAATTCGAGAAAAAGGGAGGGGATCCTTTGAAAAAGTATGTTTTCGGTCGTTTGGACAGCTCACTGACCAGCTATGTTAAAACCTTGATAAGCAAAGATCTGCTTTATATTATTTTTGGTTCTTTTGTTTATGCCGTTTCGATCAATTATTTTTTGATACCGACTAGGCTTGGCGAGGGCGGGGTCACCGGTTTGACAACGATCGCTTACTACACTTTGAATATTCCTCCTTATCTGACTAATATCGTTTTGAATGGGATCATCCTGTTATTAGCGGTCCGGTTTTTGAATTTAAAATTAGTTTTGTATTCGCTTTGGGCGGTCGTTTGGTTATCTATTTTTCTGCGTTTGCCGGTTATTTTCGTCTACCGTACGAACCAAACTATTATTTCAGCTGTTATGGCCGGCAGCCTGACCGGTCTTTCGATGGGGATCTTGTTAAATTCAAACGGATCGATCGCCGGCAGCACCATTTTAGGCAAAATAGTCAATAAATATTTTGGGATACAGGTAGGCTGGTCGACGCTATTTTTTGATTTGTCAGTCGCAGTGCCGTCAGTCTTTATAATCGGTTTTGAAAATATGCTGTTGACGGCATTAGAACTTTTTATTTCAGCGCAAATAACCAATATTTTCTTAGCTCGTTTTGGATCGAAAAAGTCTTTAATGATCATTTCTGATAAAAGCCAGCAGATAGCGCAAGAACTTTCTCGACATCTAAAACAGGGGATAACAGTTATTCCGGCTCGCGGTTTCTATAGCGGCCAAGACAAACAGATCCTTTATTTGACCTGTGATCGCAAGCAGCTGGTCGAAGTGATACCTTTTATCAAAAATGTTGACGGCAAGGCTTTGGTAATGGTCGAAAACATCCGGAGCGTACGCGCAAACGATCTGTATCGTATTCTGTAATCTTTATAGGAAGGGTTTAAATTATGTTATCTTATAAAATCGATCGCCAACTGTCTTTGTCTTTGCCGCGGCCTAAAAAAGACGCTGCTGGTTTATATAAAATGATCGCTTCAGATCGTGATCGTATTAGTCGTTTTTTGCCTTGGGCCGATAGTTTAAAAGATGTTCAAGCTGAAGAAGATTTTTTACGAGAAACTAATTTAAATTTTGTAAAAGAAGCATCTTTGAATCTGGTCATTAATTACCAAGATAAAGCTGTTGGAATGATCAGTTTGAATAGAATCATTCATTTGAATAGAAGTGCCGATATCGGTTATTGGCTTGGTAAAGATTTTCGAAGAAAAGGGATCATGACCAAGGCAGTTTTAGCTATTACCGAAATAGCTTTTAAAGAATATGACCTCAATCGGCTGATAATTCGCGCAGCTGTTGAAAATACCGCCAGCAACGCAACCGCTAAGAAAGCCGGCTTCGTCTTGGAAGCTCGCTTAAAACAGTCGGCATTGCTTTTAGACGGTTTTCATGATGAGAACCAATATCGTTTGTTAAAGAATGAGCGGTTTTAATATTTTTTGCTTGACTTGGAGTTGACTGCAAGGATTAATATATTCAGTGTCCATGTTGCTTTTTAAAAGTAAGGCAAATGGCTTTGTTTTTCCATGTAAGGAGAATGATATGCAATACACTGAATTAGGTAAAACTGGAATGAAAGTTAGTCGTCTGGTTCTTGGAACGATGAATTTCGGTTCTCGAACTGATGAAAAAACTTCATTTGCGATCATGGATCGCGCTCTGGAATTAGGAATCAATTTCTTCGATACTGCCAATGTTTATGGCGCTTGGGGAATTGGTCAGCATAGTGGTTATACTGAAGAGATCATCGGCCGTTGGTTTGCTCAAGGCGGCGGACGACGTGAAAAAGTTGTTTTAGCGACTAAGTTCTATAATCACATGGAAAATGAGCTTGATGGTCCTAATGATCCCGCCGGCGTTTCAGCTTATAAACTTTATCGCAGTTTAGATGCTTCTTTGAAACGTCTGCAGACTGATCATATCGAACTTTACCAAATGCATCATATTGACCACACGATCAATTGGGACGAAATTTTTGGCGCTTACGAAAATATGATCGCTCAAGGCAAGATCTATTATGCCGGTTCCAGCAATTTTGGGGCTCGGCACTTGGCCTTTGCTGATGCAGCCGCTGAAAAACGCCATTTTCTTGGTTTGGTCAGTGAACAGCATTTGTACAACTTGTTCGAGCGTTTGCCGGAATTAGAGCTGCTGCCGACAGCCAAGGATCTGGGGATGGGTATCATCGTTTGGAGCCCGCTTGAAGGAGGACTTTTGGCCGAAAATGCTTTGGGTGCTACCAGTGGACGCCGTGCTGAAAGAGCGAGCCGTCTGACCGACAGGCAGAGAAAGCAGATTCAAGATTATGCAGCTTTGTGCAAAGAATTAGGCGAAAGCGAGTCTAATGTTGCTTTGGCCTGGCTGCTGCAAAATCCTGCAATAACTGCACCGATCGTTGGTCCAAGAACTGTTGAGCAGTTAAATGAGGCAGTCCATGCTGTTGACATCAAGTTGTCTCCTGAAATATTGGCAAGGCTTGACGAGATCTTCCCAGGACCTGGCGGTTCTGCACCAGAAGCTTACGCTTGGTGATCGATAATTGGATATATTTAAAAACCCGCAAAACTTTTTATAAGCTTGCGGGTTTTCTTTATGCCAATAATTGATAAGCAAAGCGTTTGGTCCTGATACCTGATTCGATGATCCACACATCACCTGAATATTTGAATCCGTTGGATTCGATCACGTGCTGCATGGCTTTATTATCAGGGTGGGTGTCGATACGAATATCTCTATAGCCCTTGTCGACCGCGGTCGTTATCAAATTGCTGATCAAAAATTTTGATAAGTTTTTACCGCGAAATTCATCGGACATGGCTGTACGATGAATGGCAGCATAATCTTTATTTTGACCGTTTTGCCACTGGCCTTTAATTTGAGTGTATTCTTGGTCCTCTCCGTAAGTGATAGATCCTGTTGCAGCGATTTTTTGATCATAAACTAAAATATAAGCGCTGTCGCTGTCGATATCGTTTACTAAATGGCTTTCATTAGGATAACTATTTTGCCACTGATCGATATCTTGGCTTTTTAAAGTTGCTCGAGCAGAATCAAAAATTTTTTTGATCTCCGGCAGATCTTCTTTGGTACTTTTTCTAAGAAAAATTGCTGGCATATATAAATGTCTCTACTTTCTTTTTAATGCAATTTTTATATTATTTCATGAAAGAAGGTGAAAGTGCAAGTCTATATTTTATTTTTATCTTGAGAATTCGTGGTTAATTCATCGAATCAAAAAGTTTCGTCAGGTCATTTTCAAAATCGACTAATTCAAAAAAATTGAGATTTTCTTCTTGCTCTATTTCTTTAATTTTTAACTTTAACTTTGGATTATCGTTTAGGGATACGCCGGGTAAATATGAGCGATAAGCTTCTACGATGTCATTTCCGTTGGCATGATGTGGTCTTAAACGTCTTAGGGAGAGCTAAAAATATATTAATAATTTGGAATAAGGAATTTTTTATACTCTTCTTGACAAAAAATGTAAGGGCTACCATAATTATTTATAGATGCTTAAACGTTTAAACGGTTTTAAACCTTAAGAATCTATAACACTTGTTATTGGGAGCTAAAAATGTCAAATGAAATTTTTTATAGACCAAAAAGTGCCTATGTAGGAGATGTAATCCCGTATTCTGAAAAGGGTACTAGTTATTTATATTTTTTGTTGGATGAAAGAACTGTCCCGAAACCGGGGATGCCTTGGTCTTTAGTTACAACAAAAGATTATGTAAATTTGGATGATCATGGAATATCTTTAGCGTCTGGTGGAATAAAATCAAAGGATTTTAATTGTTATACCGGCAGCATTGTTAAGGATGGTAATGGCAGATATCATGTTTTTTATACCGGTAATAATCCCTATATTACGGATAACACTGGCCATTCTTTTCAACTCATAATGCATGCTACTAGTGACGATGGTATGCAGACTTGGAACAGACATGATGAGCTGTCTTTTGGTCCTGGTGATGGGTTTGAGCCGTACGATTGGCGCGATCCTTTTGTTTTTCACGATGAAGATAATGATATATGGCGAATGTTGATTGCTGCCAGAAAAAATAAAGGACCTTATCGACGTCGTGGCGTTACAGCGCAATATGTTTCCAAAGATCTTTATTCTTGGCAACAAGTAGAACCTTTTTGGGATCCGAATAGATTTCTTGCTATGGAATGTCCAGAAGTGTTTTTTTGGAATGGTTGGTGGTATTTCTTTTATTCTGAATTTACAGACGCTTTTACAACTAAGTATAGAATTTCAAAAAAATTGGAGGGTCCGTGGATTGCTCCGGATCATGATACTATCGATGGTCGTGCTTTTTATGCGGCAAAGAGTACTTTTCTTAACGGTAAACGATTTTTTACTGGGTGGATTTCAACAAAAGAAGGAGAAAAAGATGATGGCGCGTGGCAATGGGCAGGCACCATGTCAACTCTTGAAGCAGTTCAAAAAGATAATGGTACTCTTTCTTTTAAATTCCCAGATAGTTTAGTCAATAGCTTTGACAAGAAGATTCCATTTTCAATCGAACCCAAAAAATTAAATGCAATTGATTCTTTTAAGAGCGCAGTTTCTAATGTAGATTTACCAAATAATTCATATACGAAGATTTCTTTTGAGGTAGATAAAGGAACTCATGAATTTGGAGTATTACTCAGATCTTCCCAAGATGGTGACTCTTCCTACTTTATTAGGCTTGAACCAAATCGATCAAGAATGGTTTTTGATAGGTGGCCAAGAAAAAATACTGGTACTGAACAGTGGCAAATTTCTGGAGATGTTCCATTTTATGTTGAATTGGAGCGTCCAAGCGATTTATCACTTGGTAGTCATACTCTTGAAATTATTGTTGAAGATTCTATCGCGGTTATTGTTTTGGATCAAGATGTTACTTTAAGTACAAGAATTTATGATAAAAAAACAGGCAGACTTGGCTATTTTGTAAGCGACGGATCTGTAAAATTAACTTCACTAGAAGTTCGTACAAGAACATCTTTGAATAAAGAGGTATAAAAATGATTGGTACTCATACACATGGTCGAACGTTATCATGGAACAATTTTAGATTTATATCTGGTTTCGGTATCTATGCAATTTTACAAAATACGGGTTTCTATATGATCGCTTCAGTACTTATGCCTCAAAGATTAAAAGATATTGGTATATCAAATCCAAATGCTTTGCTAGGAACTATTAGTGCTGCGGGAGCCATTATCTCACTTTTTGTAAATGTTTTTGTTGGTTCTATGTCTGATAGAACCAGGAGCCGTTTTGGTAAGCGTACTCCATGGTATTTAAGTGGTGCGCTTTTAGCCGCTATTTCTTTCTATCTTATCGGTTCGCCTAGAACAGGAATCGGTGTCCTTTTGGCTTACTGTTTTGCTAATATTGGTCAAAACATGATGACAGCTCCAATAGTCGCAACTCTTTCCGATAGGGTTCCTCATAGCAATAGGGGCACTGTATCTGCGGCTTATGGGGGCGGGATTACTGTTGGACAAGCAGTAGGTACTTTTTTAGGATCACTATTTATTTTTCAGACTGGTGTCGGCTTTTTCTCAGCAGCTTTAATGTACATTTTTGCAGGCTTGTTTGCATTTATTTTGTTGCCGAAGGAACCGAGAAGTGATATTAAATATGAAAAAGAAAAATTAGAAAGTGTTTGGAAAGTTATAATAAAAGCGTTTACTCCACCATTTCATGCACCGGATTTTTGGCGAGCCTTTATTTGCCGTACTAGTTTGATCGTTGCTTATCAGATGATTTCAGCTTATCAATTATATATAATTGAAGACCATTTAGGACAATCTAGAGGAAACGCTGGTACGATAATTTCGATAATGTCAGTTATAACTATGATTGTTTCATTTGCAGCATCAATTACTTCCGGACCATTTTCAGATAAAATAGGCCGTCGTAAGCCAGTTGTTATTTCTGCTTGTGCCTTGTACGCTTTAGGAATAGCTATGCCTTGGTTAATTCCTTCCGCTACAGGTATGTTTCTTTTTGCTGGAATAGCTGGCCTTGGTTATGGTATTTTTATGTCGGTTGACCAGGCTTTGAATGTTGATGTGTTGCCAAATAAGGATAACGCTGGTAAGGATTTAGGCTTTTTGAATGTAGCTAGTTGTGCTGGTCAAGCAATTGGTTCTGGAATAACTTCGTCTCTTGTAACTTTTACTAGTTCTTATACACCGGTTTTTCCCGTAGCTATCGTTATAACTGCAATTGCTGCATTTTCAATAGTTGGCATTAAAGGCGTAAAGTAACTAACATTTTGTTACCATTAACGATATGATTAAGGAATGAAAAGAGTGACACTGCGCGATATTGCAAAAAAAGCAGGAGTTTCAATTGCAACTGTTTCTTGGGCTATAAATAATAATAAAAATGTTAGAATTCCTTTAGAAACAAGGAATAGAATCCAAAAAATTGCTCAAGAATTGGGCTACAAAAAGAATGCGCTGGCTAGCGAATTGGTCAGTGGAGAAACAAAATTTATTGGTTTTATCACTGATGATGTTGCGACTACTCCCTTTGCAGGTCAGATTATTCAAGGAGCTCAGGACGAAGCCTGGAAAAGTGGAAAAATATTATTAATTGTTAATACCGATGGCAAAGATACTGTGGAACAAGCTGCATTTAACATGATGGAAGAATATCGAGTACAAGGTATAATTTACTCAACTTGGTATCATCATCCTTTATCTGTTCCTGATTATTTATTAACGGTGCCCTCTATTTTAGTGAATTGTTTTGACAAAAAGGATATTTGTCCATCTGTTGTTCCTGATGAATTTCAAGGCGGGTATGATGCAACTAAATTGTTAATAAATGCTGGCCATAAAAAAATTGCATTTTTTAATACTACTTCACCTTCGCCTGCTAAAACTGACCGCCTTAAAGGTTATCGAACCGCTTTAGAGGAATCTAAAATTGAATTTAATAATTCTCTAGTTTTCAATGTTACTCCAAACCAAGAAGGCGGTTATAACTTTGCCGATTCATTAATAAAGAGCGGAGCAACTGCAGTTTTTTGCCATAACGACCGGGTGGCGATGGGTCTGTATGATGCATTAAACAAAAAGAATATCAAAATCCCAGAAAATATGTCGATTGTTGGGTTCGATAATCAAGAAGTAATTTCAGCTCACCTGCATCCTTCACTTACCACGGTTGGCCTTCCTCATTACGATCTAGGAGTTCAAGGCGTTAAGAAATTGTTGAGCTTGTTTGATGATTCCGGTTCCTCCTTTAAAAAAACAGTTACTCATATTCATTGCCCCATTATAATTAGAAAATCAATTAGCAGTATTAGTTAAATAAATTGTTTTTTTGCGAGGTGGCAAAATGAACCACTCTAAATTATTAAAGACAGTATTATTATCTATAACTTTTTTGGTTTCTTTTCTATTCTTTTCTTCATTTTCGAATGCGGAATATAACAAAACTGAATCTAATCGAGCGATTTATCATTTAACACCGCCAGATCATTGGCTAAGTGATCCTCAAAGGCCACTGTTTGTTAACGGACACTATAATCTTTATTATCTTTATAGTAACCCGAATAATTCTCCAGGGGGATGGCGAAGAGCAACAACTGAAGACAATGTTTTCTTTAAGGATCAAGGGATTTCCATACCTTTAAAAAATAATATTCCGGTTTGGACTGGATCAACTATTATTGATAAAAATAATACTGCCGGATTTGGTTTAAATACAATTATTGCGATTGTTACGCAGCCAACTGGAGGTGATTCCTATAATCAAGAACAATACCTTTGGTATTCTCATGATGACGGTAAAAGTTTCGTACAATATGAGAAACCAGTAATAAAAAATCCTGATCATTCTAATTGGTTTCGTGACCCTAAAATAGAATGGGATAGTCAAAAAGAAGAGTGGGTTGCAGTTATTGGCAGACCTCAAAGCGTTGTATTCTATGTATCCAAAAATTTAAAAGATTGGCAGTATTGTTCTACTTTTAAATATGATGATCCAAATATAGGTGGTATGGAGTGCCCGGATTTTTACCAAATAAAAGCCAACGATGGGAGTTGGCATTGGGTATTAGGCGCAAGTGTTCAAGGAGATTATTCAGGCAAGGTAAATACTTTTGCTTATTGGACTGGTGATTGGAACGGAAGTACTTTTTCTCCAGATCATTCTAGCCCGAAATGGTTGGATTATGGATGGGATTGGTATGCTTCGGTATCATGGCCAGATCATAATAATCCTGAAAGTCAAAGATTTTACATCGGATGGATGAATAACTGGGAATATGCTAATAGAAATATTCCTACTGATACTAGCG
The DNA here is from genome assembly GCF_051852995.1 of Oenococcus alcoholitolerans. GTDB lineage: Bacteria > Bacillota > Bacilli > Lactobacillales > Lactobacillaceae > Oenococcus > Oenococcus alcoholitolerans. The sequence continues at coordinate 1,074,289 of NZ_CP176042.1, read as the reverse complement.
ATGGCTATAATGGTCAAATGTCAATCGTGAGAACTATACGTTTAATTAAAACAGCAGATAATGACTATTTAATTGAATCATACCCTGTTAAAAGTCTTGAAAATTACGTCAATAAGGAAACCAAAATACCTGATCTTGTTGTGAATGGCAGCCACGATATTAACTATCATGGAAGATCGTATGAAATTAATTTAGATATTTCTTGGGATCAACTTTCTAACGTTGGAATACAGGTTGGCAAGTCAGGCGATGGTCAAAGGCATACTGATATAGGCCTATTTAATAATGATACTTTTTATGTAAATAGACAAAGATCCGAGAATGATGGATATAGATTTTATCCTTGGGTAGAATCACATGCTGATTTTAATCCAGAAAATAAAAAAATTAATATTAAAATTTTTGTGGATCATCAATCCGTTGAAGTATTTGCGGATAATGGAAAAATAGTTTTTTCGGATCAAGTATATTTTGAAAAAGAGGATACAGGTATTTCTTTTTATTCTAGCGGTGGAAAAGCATTTTTTAAGAATATTACAATTAAGCAATTTGATAAATAAAAATTTTAATTATATTTTAGTCAAAGGTGTAAAGCTATGGAAAAATCAGAAGATCAAAAAAGTTTTGATTCTGAAATATATAATACAATTGAACTTTTTGTTGAATTAAAACATTTTGAAAAAGAAAACGGATCTGTTTCATTGTTTTCAATTAAAAACAATGAAAAATATTTTTTAAGTTCAAGCGATATATCTTTGAATCGTCAATTCTTAAAATTTCGAATATATCCTGGGCGAAGTTATCAAATTAAAACCGATAATGTGTGCATTAAATTAGCATATCTTTCTGGTTCAAATGATATTTTTGAAAGAGGAATAAAATATTTATTTCAAAATATAAATTTTCAAAAAAATACTACAGTCCATTTTCATCCTATTAAAGGTTGGATGAATGATCCTAATGGTTTGTGTTGGTTCAGGGGACTATATCACATGTTTTTCCAATATAATCCCTACGATAAGATTTGGGATAATATGTTCTGGGGCCACGCCGTGAGTCGAGATTTAATCCATTGGATTGACTTGCCAGTCATATTATTTCCTCAGGAAGAGCTTTATCATTTTTCAGGGATTAAGGGAGGTGCATTTTCTGGTTCTGCAGTCGTAACTGATGAAGATAATAATTTTTCTGAAGAAAAATATCAGGATCAAAAATATTTATGGTTGTTTTTTACTAGACATTTCGGTCTTAAAGATGAATTTGCTGGGACGGCACAGTACCAAGTTGTTATGCGTTCTACTGACGGTCTTACGTTTGGTCGTGAAATTCCAATTATTAGAAGACCGCTAAAGAATATTAATTTTGATTTTCGGGATCCAAAAGTTGGTTTTTATAATAATGATAGTAATAGTATCTCTATGAATCATTCTTTTTGGTATATGGTCATTGGCAGTTCTGTAGATATTTCTAATGAGAAAAAATATAATATAACAGATTTTGATGGGCATCCTTCAGCTAGTATCAACGATAATGATATTTTATTAAATAATAATAATTTAAATGTACCATCTGTGCTGTTATTTAAATCAACTGATCTAAATAATTGGCGATATTGCGGTACGCTCAAAAAATTCTATGAATATTTGGGAGCTAGATCTATCGAATGTCCTGATTTTTTTAAATTACAAAATCAATGGGTTCTAACTGCATCACTTATGTGGTGGAAAGATAAAAGCAATCGTTTTCAGCCAGTAAAATGGTTTGTAGGGAATTTTAATGGAAAAGATTTTGAACAAAAAGAAACCGGATTGGTAGATTTTGGTGGTAATTTATATGCAATGCAAAGTTTTGAACACCATGGTGAGCGCATTGCTATTTCTTGGTTTTCTGACTGGTATTTAGAGAACTATGGTTATAATAAATCATTACCTTTTAGCGGAGCTATGTCGTTTCCACGGAAACTTCAATTAAAAGATAATATTTTGATACAGAAACCAATTAACCAAGTTTATAATTTATTTAATAGTTTCATTTTATATGATGATAAAAATAAGAATTTTGATGTTTTAAAGGAATTAAAATTAAAAAAAAAAATTTAAAAAATATTCCTTATTATATTTGTATAAAATTTGATTATCAAACTAACTTTAGCTTGACATTATCAAAGAAAAATAAAATTTCTTTATTTTTAAAACGGTATGGATCAAAAATATTTTTTGATTCTGAACCTAATTATTTTCACAAAGTTTATTTTGGTACAAATGTTAAAGAAATAAAAAAATTGAAATTTTTTTGATCATGGAATAACAGAAGTTTTCGTTAATGACGGGGAAAAGGTAGGTTCTCATCTTTTTCCGTGGAAGAATGATGGTGATTCTTTATTTGGAATTGATATTGATGATGAAAAATCTATAAAATATTTTAAAATTAGCATTTCTTCATCTAACAAGTATTTCCTAGAAGGATTTTAAATAACTAAATAAAAAAATCACTTGTTTTAATTAAAAACTCACAAATAACCGCCCTTTTAAAAAAATAAATGGTGCGGTTATTTTTGTATCCGCTTAAGCTTTACATGATTGCCCGTTTTATCGAGAGTTATAAAAAATTATCTGACCTGTGTTATAAAAACTTACAATAACCGAACTTTCTTCTTTTCTTTTTGCTAATATTCATCTAATAATTAAAAAAATCAAAAAAAGGAGGTTCGAATGTTTGAATATCGCTATCAGTTAATTAGTGAGGAAGCCTTCGATTTAGTCTTTGCCAACAAGATTGATATCAAGATCAACTGGTTGATTCAGAATCTGGCACGTTATTTACTGAAAAATATTTCAAGATACCGCGGTATTATCGATCTAATCCCGGCTTACCATACGCTGACTGTTTATTTCGACCCCCTGCTTATTTCATATCAAGAAGCAAAGCAATCTTTGAATAATCTATTAAACAGCGATCTTTTTAAAAATTCCTCTTTTGCAAAGCGGATTATTGAAATTCCGGTTTGCTACGATGATGAATTCGGACCGGATCTTAAAGATCTTGCCGAATACGCCAAGATGAGCATTGACCAGCTGATTGAAACACATACAAATAGCGATTACTACATTTATATGCTGGGTTTTCTGCCGGGGTTTGCCTACATGGGCACAGTTATTGATCGAATTGCCATGCCCAGATTAGCTCAGCCGCGAAAAAAACTTGAAGCCGGCAGTGTCGGTATTGCCGGGAAACAAACTGGAATGTATCCGGTTCAGTCTCCCGGGGGATGGCGGATTATCGGCCGAACGCCGTTGATACTTTATGATCCGAATAGACCTGAACCAAGGTATCGGGCTGGCGACTATATTCGTTTTAAATCAATCAGCAAAGAACAATATGAGCAGATTAGAGAACAGGATCGTGCCGGCGAATACAAACTAAATACTATTTCTGGAGAAAGCGATGAATATTGAAGTTATCGAAAAGGGGCTTTCCTCAACCATCCAGGATCTAGGCCGCTATCATCACCAGATTGAAGGATTTCCTGTTTCTGGAGCGATTGATCAGTATTCTTTTCGCCTTGCTAATCTTCTAGTAGATAACCCGATCACTGCTGCACAAATTGAATTTTTAATCTTAGGACCGTCTTTACGTTTTTCCGGCCACACTTTTATCGCTATAACCGGCAGTAACAGCCATCCCCAGCTTAACGGCCAGCCGATTTCAATCAATCAAACTATTGAAGTTAATGAGGGTGATTGTCTTTCCTTTTCGACGATCGATAATGGACGTTTCGGCTATATTTCCTTTGCCGGTGGCGGAATCAAAATAAATGAGGTTATGGACAGCCGTTCAACGACCATTAAAGCTCAAATTGGCGGTATGTATGGTCGTGCTTTAGAAATAGGCGATAAAATTCCCGCTGATGAGAGCTTCTTTATGCCTAGCCTTAATTGGCGAAAGGCTGAAATAACAAAAGATTTTCCGGAAACGATTCATTTTCTGACTGGTCCGCAATGGGATATTTTCGATCCAAAAGCAATCCGATCTTTTGTTGAACAGACTTTCACTTCGCCTCTGCAAGGTGATCGAATGGGTTATCGGCTGCAGGAACAAATTGAACCGGCTCCGAAAATCAGTATCTTGTCTCAAGGAACCGTCTTTGGCAATGTTCAGGTAACCAGTAACGGTCAAGCAATTGTTTTATTGGCCGATCGGCAGACAACCGGCGGCTATCCTGTAATAGCTACTATCATTGCGGCTGATATCCCATATTTTGTTCAAATGCCGGCCGGCAGGAAATTCCATTTTGAAAAGACTAATTATCACGATGCCGTTTTACGAATAGCTGATACAAGGCAGAATTTGAAAAAAATCGTTGATCAGTGGCGTTTTAAAAAATACCATTTTCCAATTGGTCCCAGCAGAAAATCATCACCGGCTATTCAAAAATTAATTGAAATCAGCAGCCGCAGAAAGGAATGATCTATGAAATTAAACAAAATTAGAAAAATGATTGATCTGTTCAATAAATCAGGGCTTGATCGAATGGAAATCAAAGATTTTGAAGGTTCGTTTATATTTGAAAAAAATAACCATCTGTCTAAAGAGGTTTTAGATCGTGATTTAAAAATTTCTGCACCGACAAAGGCTGCTAACGATGGTCAGGAAAATGATTTACTTGTTAAAGCGCCCTTTGTGGGAACTTTTTACACTGCTCCGGCGCCAGGCAAAGATAATTTCGTTAATGTCGGCGACCATGTTCACAAAGGTCAGACCTTAGCTATCATCGAAGCGATGAAGATTGAAAATGAAATCAAAAGCAGTGCAGATGGAGATATCAAAAAAATTTTCGTTTCTGACGGCGGCCAAGTCGAATTTGATCAGGCTCTGTTTGAGATCACTAAGGCTGGTGATGGCCAGTGAAGAAGGTCCTGGTAGCTAACCGTGGTGAAATAGCTGTACGGGTTATTCGAGCTTGCAAAGTCTTGGATTTAAAAACTGTCGCTGTTTATTCACTCGCTGATAAAAGCGCCTTGCATGTTCAATTGGCTGATCAAGCTGTCTGTATCGGCCCAGCGGATCCTAAAAAAAGTTACTTAAATCAAAATAACATTATTGCCGCCGCACAAATAACTGGAGCCGACGCTATTCATCCGGGATATGGCTTTTTATCAGAAAATGCTGATTTTGCAGAGCTTTGTCAAAACAACGGTCTAACTTTTATCGGTCCGAGCGCTTCGGTAATCCGGACGATGGGTGATAAAGAACAAGCACGACAGACAATGCAGGCAGCCGGGGTACCGATTATTGCCGGCAGCGAAAACGATTTTCTTGATTTGGATACCGGTTTAAAATCAGCGGCAGCACTTGATTATCCGGTCATGCTTAAAGCCAGTGCCGGCGGCGGCGGAAAGGGGATGCGGATCGTCGCTTCTGCTGATCAATTCGCTAATCAATTTTCAACAGCACAAGCTGAAGCCGTCAATTCTTTTGGCGATGGACATATGTATTTGGAAAAATATCTGCCTGACCCGCGGCATATTGAAGTTCAAATTGCCGCTGATAATTTTGGTCATGTTTTTGCTCTGGGCGAACGCGATTGTACGATTCAGCAGCGCCATCAAAAAGTTATTGAAGAAGCTCCGGCGACCGCTTTAGATGACGATTCCCGTCAAGTTATGTTTGATATATCGGTAAAAGCTGCTGAAAGTATCGGCTATGTCGGCGTCGGCACAATGGAGTTTCTTTATCAGGGACCGAGCAATTTTTATTTTATGGAAATGAACACACGTTTACAGGTCGAACATCCTGTTAGCGAACTGACTTCAAATCATAATTTAGTTGAATTGCAGCTGATGATTGCTAACGGCCAAAGAATAGATTATCTTTTTAAGAAAAAATCAGCGGTTGAAAATTTTGCTCTAGAGTGCCGGATTAATGCTTTAACAGCCGGCAAAATTACTTCTTTGCACCTCCCGGGCGGGAATGGTATTCGGGTAGATGATGCTCTTTATCAAGGTTATCTAGTGCCGCCTTATTATGATTCGATGATCGCTAAAATAATCGCTTATGGCAAAAGTCGGAGTTCGACAATTAAAAAAATGCAAGCTGCTCTTGATGAAACAGTGATAGGCGGTATTTCAACTAATCTTGATTTTTTAGCACAGCTTTTAAGAGAAGAAGATTATTTAAAAAATAATACAGATATTAATTGGCTTGATCGTTTAAGCAGATGAAAGGAAAAAATATGACGGCAGTGGAAGATTTAAAAAAATTATCACCGGTAGAATTGCGCCGCCTGATCAGAAAAGGTCAATTTAACGGACAGACAAGCGGCTTAGCCCCAGGTTACACGCAAGCAAATCTAGTTATTTTACCCAAGAAATTAGCTTATGATTTTCTGCTTTTTACGCAAAGAAATCCTCGCCCTTGTCCGGTACTTGAAGTCAGCGATACCGGCAGCCGCAAATTAAAAGTTATGGCTAGCGATATCGACTTGGCAAATGACTTTCCTAAGTATCGTATTTATCGGCATGGTACTTTGGAAAAAGAAGTTACAAGTGTTGAAGATTATTGGGAAGACGACTTTGTTAGTTTTATCATTGGATGCAGTTTTTCTTTTGAAGCCGAACTAATAGCCGCTGGAATTGAAGTGAGAAATATTAGTGAAGGGGTTAATGTACCAATGTTTAATACTAATATCCCTTTGCAGGAGGCTGGACCTTTCCATGGAAATATGGTTGTCAGTATGAGACCGATTCCAGAAGAACAGGTGGTTAAAAGTGTTGAAGTTACCGCGGCTATGCCAAAGGTTCACGGAGCGCCGATCCAAATCGGTCATCCGGAAAAAATTGGAATTAAAGATATCTTTCGGCCGGACTATGGTGATTCTGTGACGATCAAAGAGGGTGAGATACCGGTATTTTGGCCCTGCGGGGTTACACCGCAAAATGTCATCATGCGGGTTAAACCAGATTTTGTAATCACGCACGCACCTGGCCATATGCTTATTACTGATGTCGTTAATACTAGTTTGAAATATTTGTAAAAGGAGTTTTAAATGTTATCGATTGATCTTAACAGTGATTTAGGAGAAAGTTTTGGCCGTTATACTTTAGGCAATGATGACCAAGTTATTAAGTTGGTTAGTTCGGTTAATCTCGCTTGTGGATTCCATGCTGCTGATCCCGATGTAATGGCGAAAACGGTTGCTATCGCTCAAGAGGACAACGCTGCCATTGGAGCACATCCTGGGTTTCCAGACCTGCAAGGATTCGGCCGCCGGACTTTAGCAATGGCACCGGATCAAATTAAAAATATGGTTATCTATCAAATAGGTGCCCTGCAGGCTTTTACGAGAAATAAAAAGCTTCATCACGTTAAAGCTCATGGCGCCTTATATAATTTAGCGGCCAAAGACTATCAAACTGCGCTTGCTATCTGCCAAGCAATCGCTTTTGTCGACAGCAGTCTGCCTATTTATGGTTTAGCAGGAAGCCAAATGATTGCAGCTGCCAAGAAGGTGGGGATTCCCTACGCTCAAGAAGTATTTGCCGATAGAAATTATCAAGCTGACGGAACTTTAGTACCTCGAAGCCAGGCAAATGCTGTTATTAGTGATCCGGAAATCATTTCCAAGAGAGCTATCTCGATGATTAAAAACCACCAAGTGACTGCTGTCGACGGATCAATCGTACATTTCGAAGTTGATTCAATTTGTGTCCACGGCGACAATCGAGCTGCCTTGGAAATAGTTAAATCATTACGCGTTAATTTGAAAAAAGCAGGAATACAGGTAAAAAGTTTTTAAATTTTTTTGAAGACAGAGGAATGTAAAATGGCTGAAAATAATAAAAAAGAAGTTGAAATAAATCAACCTCTGGCTAATGGCCCCGATAAAGTGCTTACGAAAAAAAGTGCCCGCAGTGTTGCGATGGGAGCTGCTTTTTTGATGGCAATGGCGGCTGTAGGACCAGGATTTTTAACACAAACGGCAACCTTTACCGGTCAAATGGGCGCTAATTTCGGCTTTGCCATCTTAATATGTATTATCGTTGACGTTATCGTCCAAATGAATATTTGGCGGATAATCGTTGTCAGCGGCAAAAGAGCCCAGGTGATTGCCAATGACGTTTTCCCAGGATTAGGGTATGTCCTTTCGTTTCTTGTTGCGATTGGCGGTTTGTTTTTTAATATTGGAAACATTGGCGGCGCCGGGCTTGGCTTGAATGTACTTTTTGGTATTTCTCCGGAAAACGGTGCTGTGATTGCAGCCTGTGCGGCAATTGCAATCTTCGTTGTTAAAAACGCTTTGAAAGTTATGGATAGAACCGTTCAGATATTGGCGGTGGTTAAAGTTGGTATTTTAGTTTATATTATGTCGATTATGGCTGTACCTTATCAATCAGCTGTAGTTCATACTTTTTTACCGAATCAGATTAATTTTTATTCGATCGTAACAATAGTCGGCGGCACTGTCGGCGGTTATATTTCCTTTTCCGGCGGACATCGTCTGCTTGAAGGAGGGCTAATCGGCAAAGATAAAATCCGTTACGTTAATGAAGGAGCTTTGACTGGGATCGGTATTGCTTCAATAATTCGTATTATGCTCTTTTTAGCTGGATTATCAGTTGTTGTTTTAGGCGACCGGCTTGATCCAAGCAATCCTGCGGCTTCGATTTTTCGCTATGCGGCTGGGAACTTCGGTTATCGTTTCTTTGGTTTGCTTTTGCTAGCAGCCGGAATGACTTCAACACTAGGATCTACTTTTACATCTACTTCGTTTTTAGATTATGCAGTTGGCAACAATGGCCAAAGCAGATTTAATAAATATCGCAATTGGATAATTGTTGCTTTTATAGTTATATCTACGGCAATTTTTTATTTTATCGGCAGTCCGGCACAAGTGCTGGTTATTGTCGGAACTATGAATGGTTTTATTTTGCCGATATCGTTAGCTATTTTGCTGCTTGCTTCTACGAGAAAAAAGATCGTCGGAGATTACCATCATCCCCGGATATTGATCTACTTAGGCTGGCTGGTCGTTTTGTTCATGGCCTATGCAAGTATCAATACTGTGATCGGACTTTTTTGATCAGTGATTTTAATGATTTGCGATCGATGATTCGGTCGTTTTTTTGTGCTAATTTTTTAAATGTTTGATCGCGTAAATACTGCCGATGATCATTAATAAAATTATCCACCAGACGTGTATCAAAAATATTACCAAGGCAGCCATCAACAAAAAAACAAAGATTTTACCAATCAATTTAGCAGTCATTATAAATAATGCGATCAGAATCAAAGATAACAAGATCATAATTTACTTCCTTTTGGTTTAATCATACCAGCTAAGAAATCCAGAATTTTTAAAAGGTTTTGATATAAAAAATAAAAATAATATTATAGAAAAAATTATTATATTGTAAAATTTTTGCACAAAAACACTTTTCATGAAAACGCTTTCCGTATATACTTAGATTGTTGATAATTTCAAAGGACAAAATTACTATGCAGAAAAAATATTTAGCGATCGATATTGGCGGAACGAAGATGAAGTTCGGCATACTCGATCAAACTGGGGAAATATTACATAAGGATTCGGTCATCACGCCGACAAAGGATTTCGATTCTTTTATAAGCAGCATAAAAGCTATTGTTAACCAATATAAAGATCAAGTATCAGGAATCGCTTTTAGCGTACCTGGGAAAATAGATCATAAAGATGATCGTATTTATGGCGGCGGGGCGATACCGTTTTTGGATAAAAAGTCCTTTCCAGATATTTTGAAAGATATCACCGACTTGCCGGTTACGGTAGAAAATGACGGTAAAGCAGCGGCTTTAGCTGAAGTTTGGCTGGGCAATCTGCACGGGGTCAAAAATGGTTTTTTGCTGACATTAGGAACTGGTGTCGGCGGCGGTATCGTCGTTGATCATAAGCTGCTTTATGGGGACCATTTTCAGGCCGGCGAACTTAGCTTTATGACTGATTGGCATCATTTCGACATGGACAATATGCTTGGTCGGAGTGCTTCGGCAGTAATGATGATCGAAGATATCGCTGATATTCTAAAATTAAAAGATCGTCACGACGGTTTGACTGTTTTTAAAGAAATAAATAGCGGCAACCCTGAAGCGCTTAAAATCTTCCATCGTTTTTGCCGTTATATCGCTGCTATGATCAACAATGTACAAACGGTTATCGATGGCAGCCGTGTTGTTATCGGCGGCGGGATCTCGGCTCAAGAAATCGTTATCAAAACGATCCAAGAAGAGTATGACCAGCTGCGAAAGGGTGTTACGATGCTGGACATTGTCTTGGCAAAACCGGAGATCAAGGCTGCCAAGTTCCGTAATGATGCAAATCTTTATGGCGCTCTTTATCGCATGCTGTCCGTTAACCATGAACTGGACTTAAAAAAAGTAGGCAGCTGATTTAAGATGACTGATGATAAGGTTCGAAGAATTTTAGCTGAAATTGAAGAGAAATTAATCGATTGGCCTGATAGCAGGTCTTTTTCTTTAGTAGATCTGCTTGGTGAAGAATTTTGGCAGCGGCTATATATTGGCGACAAAGTGAAGGCCGGCAATCTTTTTTTGCGCCGTGTCCGCCAAGGAACGTATGCTGGAGTTAAAGTTTTACCAGTCAAAGATAATTTTCATCGGACGCTTTATATAAAATCTCGACTGTAATTTTTTGATTATTTAACGGTTTTATCCAAAAGATCAGCTCATTATATGCCGGTCAAAATAAGCTCCCTGAAATCAGCATTGAAACCGATCCTAGGGAGCTTATTGTATTTATTTTATAAAAATTTTTTTATTTCATTAAAACCGAGCTCTCGTCTTCCTGCTTGACAGTGCTGATCGCCGCCCGAGGCTTTGTCGAACATAACGGTTTTGACAGAAGCAGCGTTCACCAATCCTTTGGCTATCTCGGATAAACGGCTGCTGGGAACATATTGATCATTTTGACCTGCTAATAGCAGGACATCCTGATTGATCAAAGGCATGATTGGTTCAAGATTATATTTTTGCAGCTCTTTCAATAAATCATAGGGCGTTTTTGTACCTGTATTTTCAAGACCTTTATTGATCTTCCAATTCAAATCGATACTTTGATCCATCATCATCTTGAATGTTTGATTAATGATATCTTTTTGACCGCTTGCCAGTAACTGCTCGATCTTGGTCATCTTATCGTAGGGCAGGCGAATTCTAAGGCTATCCATAAAACTATAAAAAATATCAAAAGCGACGACTTTATCCAATCTCTTTTCAAAAGCAGCAGCCCGCATGACTAAATATCCGCCAAGCGACATTCCGACTGCACTCGCTCTTTGAATATTGAAATAATCCAAGATCGTACTGATCGGCCGTTCCCAGCTATGGATCAAAGTAAGGCCGTTTTTAAGCGTACTGCCTTGTCCGGGGCCATCGAAAATATAAATATTGTAATCGATCCCTTTCATAAAATGAGCCATCTTGACCATTTCTTCCATGTAGGAATCGAAGCCGGCAAAGAAAAGCAGATTTTTTGTTGCCTTGGGATTTATTAATTTAACGACTGGTAAATAACTGTTTTCGTAAGGTACTTTGTATGATTCGTATTCAAAATCGTTGTAGCCTTTGTAGAAATTTGTCCTATATTTTTCATAAACAGTTTTATCTCTTGGATCGTTTGCGTTTAAGTAAAATTCGGCAGCTTGATAATAGGTAGAAGCGATCGCATATTTTTGTTCATTTTCTCGTTCCTGAGCCTTTTTTAGCCACGCTTCATACCAGGATTCAGTATCAGTCAATTTCGGTATGATCGTCTTGAGGTCGGCTTGGACGACTGGATCATTTTCGTATTCATCATTTATAAAGCGATTGATCTGTAAATTGAACTGTTCGTTTTCGACGTATCGTTTAAACATTTTTATCTCCTTGTTTGTTATTTCATCGTTAGATTAACAAGGACGAAGGTCTTAAACAACAAGCGATTCATGCTTTAAAGTAGCTTATCGAACCGATCGGCTTATAAAGTTTGTTATCCTACTTTATGGAGAAAGATGATCATGTCTAATGTTGATAAAAGAGTATTAAAAACAGACCGGCTCATCAAGAAAACTTTTGTCGATCTGCTGTCAAAGGAAGAAATATCCAAAATAACCATCAAGGAGATCTGCGATCAGGCAATGATAAGCAAATCCACTTTTTATGATCATTATGAGGATAAATATATTCTGCTTAAGAGGATCAGCGACGAATATGCACAAAAATTTCAAGTGCGGATCCATGAACGATTTAAATCTGTTAGCGAAAATAATACCTTTCAAGTTATAGGTCACATAACTAAAGAACTGTCTGTCTATAATCAGCAATTATCAGTGCTGCTGAGGGCAACTAAAGGGGAGGACAGTTTGGAAAACAAGATGAGAAGGATCTTGATCGAAGAATCTTTGACCTATTTTTCTTTTCATCCAACGAATAAAAATTTTTCAAAAATTTTTTTGGCAAAAATGTATGCGGAGTTAGCTCTTGCTTCAATTTCTTTTACTTTGATCAATCACCAAAATACCGATTTGCTTGACCAGCAGAATCGTTTTATTAATCTCCTGCAGGATGCTGTCAAAGAAAATGATTAAAATTCCTAAAGATATTAATGATAAAATTTCCTATAAAAAAACTCTCAATAACTGCTGTTGATCAAAACAGAAGCAAATTCTTGAGAGCGTTTTATTTATCGATGGAAAAGGACACCAGCTTCTAGTTTTTGCAAAAAAGCTTCTGGTGTTTTGTGATCTTTAAAGTAGTATTCACGATCTTTTTTGTTTATTTTTCTCGCAACTTGAGCCGGGTTGCCATATGCGACGACATTTTCAGGAATGTCTTTTGTGACAACGCTGCCAGCACCGATCACTGAATTTTTGCCGATCGTTACACCAGGCGTGACCGTAACATTAGCACCTAGCCAGACATTATCTTCGATCGTTACTGGAAATGCGTATTCGGCCCCGGTTTTTGTTCTTAATTCAGGATCGATGCTGTGGCCTCCGGTATAGATACCGGTGTAAGGGCCGATCAAAACATTGTCTCCGATCGTGATCGGAGCAGCATCAGCCATCGTTAAATTATTGTTGCCGAAGAAATTGTTTCCAATACTTATGTTGAAGCCGTAATCGACCTGCAACGGGATCTCGATGAAGCAATTTTCACCAACATCTCCCATCAATTCTTTAATAACTGCCGATCTTTTATCTAAATCTCGATATCTCAAATGATTATATTCAAATAATTTATCTCGAGCCTCCATGTTAAGTTCAAATAATTTATCATCCTGATGATAAAGTTGGCCATTGATCATATGCTTGAATTGCGAATCATTTTCTGAATTTTCGATAATTTTCTCCTTGTTTTTAAAATAATTACATACTTAATGTTAGAGGAATGGATAAATTAATGCAAATTAAATGAAAATTACATTTTTATTTTCATTACAATTTTAATATTTTACTTACTTTTTATTTGCAAGATCGGGCCATAAAAACTTAAAATTATAAGAGGAGGTAAAAATGGCAAAAAAATGGACTCAAGAACAGTTAGACGGCTTCGCTTCGGCTGATGACATGCATGTTTCTCCTTTTTATTCGGATGGAAAAACCTACGGGACACCAACTTGGATCTGGTCGGTCGTCGCTGATGGAAATTTGTATGTTCGTGCATACAATGGTAAAAATTCTCGTTGGTACAAATCAGCAGCTGTACAAAAAGCCGGTCGAATTCACTTAAACGGTCAAGATTATGAAGTTGAATTTCAGCCGGTCGAAAATACGCCAGAACTAGATAAGGCTGTCAGTGATGCCTATCGCAAAAAATATGCAAACAGCCCTTACTTAGCACCAATGATCACAAATGGGCCGATCCAGGCAACTGTAAGGATCGATCCAAAATAAGATAAGGAGAAGTTATATATGACAGAAAAAGTTTGGTTCGTTACCGGCACTTCGACTGGGTTCGGCAAAGCTCTTGCCAAAGAACTTTTAGCAGACGGCTATTCTTTAGTTGCGACTAGTCGTGATACAAGCAAGCTGGATGATCTAAAACCCAGTGATCCGGATAAATTATTGAAAGTCAAACTTGATGTTACCGACAAAGATCAAATAAAAAATGCAGTCGATCAGGCGATCAAAAAATTTGGCCGGATCGATGTTTTGGTCAACAATGCTGGCTATGGCTACTTTGGTTCGACTGAAGAGTCTGATCAAAAAGAAGTCCGCAAAATGTTTGATACTAATTTTTGGGGTGCTAATGATGTGACGCTAGCTGTACTGCCTTACATGCGTAAAGCTAGAAGCGGTCGTATTTTAACGGTCACTTCCTTCGGCGGTTTGGATGGATTTGCTCCATTTTCGTACTATAATGCCAGTAAATTTGCACTCGAAGGCTTGTTTAAAGCTCTGAGAAAACAAGTCGAACCCTTTAATATCCATGTTACCAACATTGAACCCGGCGCCTTTAGGACTGATTGGGCAGGGCGCAGCCATATTTCGGCTGAAGAAACGATCGATGATTACACACGAGTTCATCAAGAATCTCATTTTAATGAAGATCATTCCGGACAGCAGGATGGCGATCCGGCCTTGGCTGTCAAAGGTTTTATCAAAGTAGCTGAATTGGCAGATCCGCCGGTACATTATTTAGTCGGCAAAGATGCTTATCATGGCGCGGTCGATCTTTACCAGAAAACGCTTGATGAGTTTAAAAAATATAAAGAAGATAGCACTCACATGTCATTTGGCGACGATGATTACTGGAATTGATTTGGAAAACAGCTTGCAAGGGCTGTTTTTTATTAGACGAGAACTGACTTTGATGAGTATTTAGAGGATAATAGTCAGTAGCAAGTCGCTTTATCCGGTCATCATTAAAAAATTAGAGAATAAACGGTGGATTATGCCTCTTTCCTTGGAAAAGAAGAACAACTGGCGCTTTAACTTTTATTTGATTTTTATTGGACAGTTTATTTCCGGTCTTACGACCATGATCGTCCAATATGCTTTTATTTGGTATATAACTAATGTTTTAAAATCAGCTACCGCTTTATCGCTGGCTTCTTTGGTCATGTTTTTGCCTTGGATCTTTTTGGCACCTGTAGCTGGAGTAGTTATTGACCGTTTTTCACGGAAAGCGATCATGATCAGCATGGATCTTTTGGCTGCTTTGGTTGCTTTGATCATTTCTGTTAATATTGGCCGTTTCGCCGATGATGATTTGTTGGCGATACTTCTATTTGCTATTTTAGTCCGTTCGATCACCCAAGTTTTTCAACAACCGACCTTGAGTACGATCGTACCAGCGATCGTTCCAAAAGATCAGCTAACAAAGATCAACGGTCAGATCCAGACCTTGCAGTCATTGACGACCGTGATCGCACCCGGGATATCAGCTGTTCTCTTTGGTTTGATGCCGATTCAGTGGATAATACTGTTTGATCTGTTGGGAGCGGTTTTTGGCAGTTTGACCATCTTAGCTGCCTATGTTCCGCCGCCGAACGGAAAAGAAGAAAAAAATTCTTTTATTAGAAATTTTATGACTGGATTTTCTGATTTGGCAAAACACAAGGGGATTTTTCAGTATAGTATTTTGTCTTTGATCGCTATAACCCTGATAATGCCCAGCGCAAGTCTTTACCCCTTGATGACGACTCAGCATTTTGGCGGCACTATCGGTCAGGCGGGTATCGTTGAAACGACTTGGTCAGTTGGCAGCCTTTTGGGCGGCCTATTCATCAGCATTTGGGGTGCAGGAAAGAATCGATTTTTTTCTATTTTGTTCGGCATGCTATTATTAGGGACCACTTTTTTGCTTTTTGGATTTTTACCAGCCAACAGCATCGGTTTTTGGATTTTTGCGATCGTCAATATTTTATCCGGTTTTTCCCTCGCTTTTATGAATTCTCCCTTTATCGCGATCGTCCAAGAACAGATCAGCAGTCAAACGATGGGACGAGTAATGAGTGTCTTGACAGCTTTTACAAATATAGGTGCACCGATCGGATTGATATTTGCCGGTCCGTTGGCTGATGGTTTCGGTATCGAAAGATTATTTATATTAGCTGGAGCAGGGACGCTTTTACTCAGTTTTGCTGCTTTTGTTATGCCGGCGATCCGATTTATCGATAAAAAAAGAGTCGATTTTGATGGTCAATGATCAATCCAACTCTTTGGCTATTTCATCGATGATTTTGCGGGCAGCTGCTAATTTGCTCATAAGCGGCAGCTTCTTGACAGTTTTTTTGCTGATGATCGTCACTTGATTAGTATCAACTGAAAAACCAGCATCACTGCGGCTTACATCATTAGCGATGATCATATCGGCTTTTTTGCTTACTAATTTAGCTTTTGCATGATCGATGATTTTTTCCGTTTCGGCAGCAAAACCGGCAATGAATCGATTTTGTTTTTCTCGACCAGCCTGAGCAAGGATATCTGGATTCTGGACCAGATCAATGGTCAAACCGGCTGCTCCATTTTTCTTGATTTTTTGTGAGGAAAATTTTTCCGGTCTGAAATCAGAAATTGCCGCGGCGGAAATAAAGATGTCATTGTTTTTTAGCTCTTTTTTGACACTGTCAAACATTTCCAAAGCGCTTACTGCTTCTATTTGCTTGAGCGGGTAAGCTGTTTTTTTGCTTTTTGGCGAGATGATCGTTACTTCCGCTCCTGCTTCAGCGGCGGCTTGTGCGAGGTTATAGCCCATTTTTCCTGAAGAGCGGTTAGTCAAGTACCTTACTGGATCCAGTGCTTCTCTGGTTCCCCCGGCTGTTATCAATATTTTTTTGCCTTTTAAAGAACCTTTTTCTGCCAGCAAACGGACTTGAGCTTGCAATATGATGTCTTCAGGTTCCGGTAAACGGCCTTTGGCATCGTATCCTTCTGCCAAAAAACCAACAACTGGTTCTATGATCAGCCAACCGTCTTTTTTGAGCTGTTTTACATTTCGTTTGGTTGCTTGATTTTCCCACATCTGGTCATTCATGGCTGGAGCGGCGATTTTTCTTGCCGAGCTGGCCAAAAGGGTACTGCTGGCTGCATCATCGGCTAGACCATTGGCGGCCTTTGCCAAAAAATCGGCCGTTGCAGGAACGACGAATATATAATCGGCCCAGCGCGCCCATTTAACATGGAGGACTTGGCCATCGTTTTGGTCGAAGATGTCTTGTAGTACCGGGTATTTTGTCAGAGTTGAAAATGTTAGCGGTCCAACGAATTTTGCTCCGGCTGCTGTCAGCGAGACTCTTACCTGAGCTCCTTGCTCGATTAAATAACGTACAAGCACAGCTGCTTTGAAGGCAGCGATACTGCCGGTGACGATCACGATTATGTTTTTATTTTGATAGAACATCTTTATTTTTCCTTTTTAATGGTTTTTATGATTTTGTGGTCCTGGCCTTTGATGACTGTCAGATCAGCTTTGCCCTTGTAAGGCTCTATGTATGTTTCTAAATTTTTTAAATTTATTTTTTTCCAAGTATCGGTGATCATTTTTAAAATATCTTGGTCGCTCCAGTTGATAAATTGATGGTAATAGTTGTTCGGATCGTTCTTGCTTTGTAAAATGAATTGACGTTTTCGCTGATAAAACCATTGGAATATCAGGTCTTTGTCTGCATCCAAATATATCGCAAAGTCATATTCCGGCAAACGAAAGGCTGTTACTCCTTCGATCAACAAAATATCGCTATTCATTACAGTTTTATTTCTGCCTGCAACGATGTCGTTGATAGCCAAGGAATACTCTGGGATCATGATCGATTTTTGCCCAGATTTCAATCGATCGATATCGTCAGCTAGTTTTTTGAGATCAAAACTTTCGGGAAAACCTTTTTTATCAAATAGTGATCTTTTTTTTAATTCTCGGTTGGACATGATAAACGAGTCGACCGAAATGATTTGGCAGCTTACTTTTTTATCAGTTTTCTGGATCGATTCAGCCAGTTGAGTTGAAAAAGTAGATTTACCTACTGATACGGAGCCGGTGATGGCGATAACAAAAGGCCGTTTTTTGGTTGAAAGGCCGTTTTTATAAGCGCTCATTATCTCCTTGATGATTTCTTGCATTCCTTAATTATCCTATTAAAGTCTCTTTTTTAAAACCTTCGATCGATCTAGACCAAAGAAAAAAATAGCGGTATTGATTTGTTAACTTACTAAAAAGAACTAAAATTGATTTAAGAACAAGTAACAAGGAGGCAGTGAAATGAAGATCGATATTGCAAAAGAAGCAATTGATTTTTTAAAAAAGAAAGTTGATTTCAAAAATGATCTGCTTTTGGCTGTTGATGACGGATCTAATCGTTATTCTGATGTCGGCGGCAGCTGTACGATCGGTGATAAGTTTCAGATCGTATCGCTGGCACAGGATCATTCTGATTTTCCGATCACAGTTGAAAATGAGGCCGGTATTAAGTTATTTACTTCGGAAAATGAGAAATTTTTCCTTGGTAATGGTTTGAAATTATTGATATATAAAGGGCATCTAGCCTTGAAAGATGATAATGAGATGCTTGATGATAATATTTCGATCAATAATTATTCGTCGCACCATCTTACCGACGAGCAAAGAGAAAAGCTTGGCCTGACTGTTTGCTGAAATCGGGAAAAATTATTTGCGTCTTCGGACGCTTTTTTTATTGGTTTGATCTTGATTTTAGGCTAGAATTAAGTGTTTAAATGGAGGGGCTTTGAAAGAGATCAAATTATTTTGGCTTTGCGTAGGTGAATTTTTTAGCAGCTTGGGCATGAGTTTTATTTGGCCGCTTGCCAGCGTTTATTTGCACGATCGACTGGCGATACCCTTAAGTATTATCGGTATCGTTCTTTTGTTTAATTCGCTTGCCAGTGTTTTCGGCAGTTATTTGAGCGGTATCTTATACGATCGGAGCGATCCCTATCGGCTTTTGCTTGCCGGCATCATTTTTGCGATCGCGATTTTAACTCTATTAATTTTCTTCAATGGATGGATCGCTTTTTCAATACTGCTTTTTTGTATCGGTATTGCTTCCGGATGGAATTTGACTTTGGTCAATTCGATCGCCACAAGTATTCATAGTAAAGACGGCCGCCAGGTTTTTATGAATATTTACTTCGCACAAAATCTTGGTGTCGTCGCTGGAACTTCGATCGTTGGTTTTTTGTACTCTATTTCTGTTGATTTATTGTTTTTAACAGCTGCGGCCTTGTACATATGTTTCTTTTTTGTCGTGCTGTTAAAATTTAAGATCATAAAATATAAGCCTGGCAGAAAAATTGAGAACAGAACGGGAGATGAGCTCATTGAACAAAGTTCTCCAACAGCAAATAGAGCCCTTTTAGTTATATTTTTTATCTCTTTAGTTATTATATGGATCATGTATCAACAGTGGGTATCAAATCTATCCGTTTATATGACCGGCCTGCATATTTCATTGCAGGATTATAGTTTTTTGTGGACGATGAATGCCGCTTTGATAGTTTGTATCCAAATGATATTGAGCTGGTTCAATAACAATTTTGGTAATAGGATATCTGCCTATTTTCAAGTAGAAGCGGGCCTGCTGATGTTTACTATGTCTTTTGTTGCTTTATTTTTTGCCCGCCAATACTTAGGTTTTGTTATAGCGATGGTCTTTTTGACATTTGGGGAATCTTTAGCTATTCCGACGATCCCCTCTGTGGTAAATTCTTTGACACCTGAAGCTTATAAGGGCCGCAATCAAGGTTTCGTTAACAGCTGTTCATCTTTAGGCAGGGCGATCGGTCCTTTATTCGGCGGTTTGATCATCGATACCAGCTCTTATTTCTCTCTCTTTTTGATCGCTTCATTATCGTTTTTGCTGGTTTTGCTCGTTGTCGGTTTTGTATGGCAATTGAGCAAAAAAAGATTGACTAATTTTAGGTAAGCACTTTCTTTGCTAGAATTTAGGCGTAGCATCGTCATCGAAGTTTCGAAAGGAGAATACGATCATGTATTATTCAAACGGAAATTATGAGGCATTTGCGCGTCCGCAAAAACCAGCTGCTGTTGATGAAAAATCAGCTTACATAGTTGGTTCGGGTCTTGCTGGTTTGGCAGCTGCCGCTTTTTTGGTCCGTGATGGCCAAATGAAAGGGGAAAAGATCCATATTTTAGAGGAGCTTCCTTTGGCCGGCGGTTCGCTTGATGGTATCCAAGATCCGCAAGCTGGTTTTATCATTCGCGGCGGTCGTGAAATGGAAAACCATTTTGAGTGTTTATGGGACTTGTACCGTTCGATCCCTTCACTAGAGATAAAGGGTGCTTCGGTTCTTGACGAATTTTATTGGCTCAATAAAAAAGATCCGAATTCATCTAATTGCCGTTTGATCTATGATCGCGGCGACCGTGTACCTGATGATGGGGAATTTACCTTGGGAAAGAGTTCTAAGGAATTGATCAAACTGGTAATGGCTCCGGAAAAAGATCTTTTTGATAAAAAAATATCTGATGTTTTTTCCAAAGATTTCTTCGATACTAATTTTTGGTACTACTGGTCGACTATGTTTGCTTTTGAAAAATGGCATTCAGCAGTTGAGATGCGCCGATATGTTATGCGCTTTATTCACCACATCAAAGGATTGCCTGATTTTACTGCTTTAAAATTTACTCGCTATAATCAGTACGAATCGCTGGTCATGCCATTGGTCGATTATTTAAAAAGCCATAAAGTCGATTTTCAATACGACACAGTTGTTTCTGATATCAAAGTCGATTTTTCCGATCGGCAAAAAAGGGCCCGCCAATTGCTTTTATCAAAAAACGGCCAGGCAAAAGAAATCGATCTGACTGATAATGATTTGGTTTTTGTGACAAATGGATCTATCACCGAAAGTTCGACTCACGGCGATCATCATAATGCCGCGACTGCTAGCGATCAGCCTGGCGGCAGTTGGAAATTATGGCAAAAATTGGCTGATAAATCTGCTGATTTCGGTCATCCGGAAGTATTTTATAAAAATCTGCCGGCTAAAAGCTGGTTCGTTTCTGCAACGATGACTTTGCAGGATGATAAAGTTACCCCTTATATCGAGCGTTTGACCCATCGGGAAGTGCATACCGGCAAGATCGTCACCGGCGGGATCATTACTATTAAGGATTCTAATTGGCTGATGAGCTTCGCTGTCCATCGCCAGCCGCATTTCAAAGCGCAAAAAGCTGATCAGACTGTACTATGGATCTACGGTCTTTATTCAAATACTGCTGGTAATTATGTTAAGAAAAGCATTGAAGATTGCAGCGGCGAAGAAATTGCACAAGAACTTTTTTATCATTTAGGTGTTCCAGAAAGCAAGATCGCAAGTTTAGCTGCTGATTCTTGTACAGTCATTCCTAGTTACATGCCTTTTATAACTTCTTATTTCATGCTTAGGCATCCCGGTGATCGGCCAAAAGTCATACCGGATGGTTCTAAAAATCTTGCCTTTATCGGTAATTTCGCCGAAACGCAGCGCGATACCGTTTTTACGACTGAATATTCAGTTAGAACAGCGATGGAAGCTGTTTACCAACTGCTTGATGTTGACCGCGGTGTACCAGAAGTTTTTGCTTCGGTTTACGATATCCGCACCTTGCTCAAAAGCATTTATTATTTGAATGATGGCAAAAAAATAGATCAACTTGATTTGCCGCTGCCGGCAAAGATCGCCGAGAAGGCCGCTTTAAGAAAAGTTAAAGGAACCTTTATTGAAGAACTATTAAAAGATGCCGGTTTGATCTGATTTTTTCTTTAGACTCCTTAACAATATTTGATAAGTATCCTCTAATTCTTCGTTTGAACGAGGATGATCGTTTAAAATGATCGGACCGACTATATTTGTAAAAATAAAAGAAAATATTTTTTCATTGGGAAGATCGATGAGCTCATTTTTCTTTTTTAAAAGATCGAGTTTGGGACCGAGCAAGGCGAGGATTTTTTTAAAGAAAAAGTCCTTGATCAAAAGTGAGAATTCCTGGTTTACTAATATTTGATCAAAAATAACTTTTGCAGCCAAGATATTGTTTTCTAAAAAACGGCTGCGATCGAAAACGATCGTGTGCAGAAAAGCGTCTAAAGTAAGAGGATTTGTTTGAAATTTTTCTCTTTCAAAATCTTTTATCGCATCGTCTAATGTTTCTTTGATGATCGGCGCCAAGCCGTTGATCAACAGCGATTGCTTGGTTTTGAATTGTTTGTAGACTGTCCCCTGTGATACTTCTGCTTTTTGAGCGATATCAGCAGTTGATGTACGATCAAAACCTTGCGTTGCAAAGAGTTCCAAACTGCTTTTTAGAACTCTTTTTTGTTTCTGGCTTAATTCTTTGTTTTGCTTCATAGCTTCTAAAAATAATTCAAATAATTTTTTTTCAGGCATTGATTTTTAAACTCTCCGATATCTTTTTAGACCGACAACGTTGGCAAATAATAATAATATCGTAAATAAGCACAGGATCAGTAAATCGATGCTCGTATATGATAATCCTTGGCCTTTTTTGATAACATCCGTTAAAGCATCGCCGCCATAATAAAGCGGGAAGATCCTTGCGATCGTTTGCCAGATCGGTGTCATATTTTCTAAATTGAAAATTCCTGAGAAAAATGCTTGAGGAACGATCAATATGGGGATGAATTGAATCATTTGGAATTCTGAATCGGCCAAAGTGGAAACCAAGAGTCCTAAAAGAAGGGCAACCGCTGATAACAATATATTTGTCAAAAAAACGAGCCAAATCGGTCCCAAACTATGAATACCTAAAATATAGATCGAATAAGTTACAGTCAGTGTGGTTTGAATAACGGCTACTGATCCGTAAGCAAGCAGATAGGCAATGATTATCTCGCTGCGTTTGACTGGACTTATCAGCAGACGCTCAAGAGTACCGCTGGTCCTTTCTTGAAGCAGAGATATGCCTGAGATCAAAAAAACGAATAAAAAGACAAAAAAGCCGATCAAAGAGGGCGCGATGTTGACAAAAATATTGCTATCGGCACCAGCATATAAATAAGTTTGTTCTACTTGAACATTTTTAGTTGGAAAAAGGGTTTTTGTATCAACTGCTTTGGCTAGTAATTTTTGAATTTTTCGACCCCTAAGCTTATTGATACCGGTTAATAGTTTTTGTTTCACGATAGCCGTTTGACTGTTGTCGCTGTTTTGATAATAAACTCTGATCCTTGTACCGCTTTTTTCGATAAAGGCAGCGAAATTATATTTTTTGATATTCGAACCGGCCGAATTATTATTACTGATTTTGGTCAATGACAGTTGTTTGCCGCGGTCTAATTCTTTTACCAAAGGGGTCGAAAGATTTCTGCAGGCTACTTTGATATTGTCTTGATCGTTGTTTTGCAATATTAAAAAAAGCATCGTCATAATAACCAGAGGAGCAAGAAAAACAAGTGCCAGTGTTCGTTTATCAGTAAATATTTCTTTGATTATTCTTTTAAATATCGCTGCTGTTCTCATAATTTTTCTCTTCCTGCTTTGATGAACACTTCTTCGATCGTTTGGCTTTGATAGTGTTTTTTTAAATCGCTCGGCCTGCCGTCAGCGATCAGCAGACCGTCTCTGAGCATTAATATTCGATCCGTTTTTTCGACTTCGTCCATTACATGGGTAGTTAAGATTATCGTCTTGTTTTCTTGTTTTAACTTTGCTAATTCTTGCCATATCTGGATTCGCAATTCAGGATCGATCCCGACTGTCGGTTCGTCTAAAATCAATAATTTGCTATCGGCGAGAAGGGCGATCGCTAGAGATAAACGCCTTTTCATTCCGCCTGAATATTTATTGACAGTTAAATTAGCGGAACTTTCCAAACGGCTGATCTTTAAGACCTCTTTGATTTTTTGTTTAAGGACTCGGTTCTTCAAACCGATCATTTTACCGAAAAACTCTAAATTATCAAAAGCGGTCAGGTTCAAATATAAAGCGTCACTTTGTGCCATATAACCGATTTTAGAAAATATTTTTCGGTCAGGAATCGTTTGTCCCAACAGCTTTATTTTTCCTTGATCGATCTTGATCATGCCTAAAAGGGCGGCGATCAAAGTCGTTTTACCGGTTCCTGAAGGCCCGATCAGACCAACTGTCTGTCCTTGCGGTATTTTAAAGGAAAGATCTTTTAAAACCTGCCTTTGAGAAAAACTTTTTGAAAGGTGTTCAACTGCAACTGCGTCGACCATTTTTGCTCCTTTTGGTAAGTGAGTAATCACTCACTAAAAAGATCATAGCACTTGGCTACTTAAAAATCATTTTTCCAGGGGAAATTCGGTTCGACAGGACCAAAGATCGCTTTTTGCTGCTTGGTCGCAAAAGCCCAGTTTTGATCGCCATATTCAAAGTGCCACCATTCTTCAGGATAATTACTGAATCCTTGGGAGCTTAAAAGTGTGTAAAGCAGGCGCCGATTATGAGCATAGTTTTTTTCTTCTTTTCCATCCTTGTTTTCATAAAAAGCACTCTTTGCGGCAGGGCTGATGTCGTCAAAGGGACTGCCCATAGGCAATAAGCGTCCCTTGTCATCGGCTATGCTGAGGTCGATAGCGGCACCGGTGTTGTGCGGTGACGGCTTTTTTGCATCTCGGCTGGGGAGGGCAACGATCCGCAAGGCAGCATTTCTTATCTGCTCTGCAGTGAGAGTCGGATCAGCTTGTTTGACTAGCTCATTCATTCGATCAAATAGGAATTGCTGTGTTTTTAAAGAACGCCAAGCGTCAAAAATCACGAATTTATAATTTTTCGGTAAGAAACGGCTGGCTCTCCTTAATTTATCCAAGACGATGCTGCGCGCGTATAACTCCGGTCTGCTGCCGGGTAATCCTTGAATAAAATATTGCGGGCTCAAGATTATTTTTTCCGGTAAATAAGCAAGAGACAGAAGCGGATCATCGTCAATTTCGATCGGTATTTCGGCGATTTTGTCGCGACGCCAATCTTTTGTTCGATCAGCGATTTTGTTTAAATGCAATTCTTTCATTTTTATACCTTTTCCCTTGCGCCTTAATTATAATTCCTGGGCGATTAACATTTCTTAAACAATATTTCAACATTAATACAATATTCAGCGTTTATCTTTGAGTTATCGGAAAACATGAGCAGTTGGAGGTTTTATGAAAGCGATGATATCGATAGTACTTTTTTTATCTACAAACGGATTCAGCTTGCTGGCATTAAATTTATGGAACCATTACCAGCAAAGAAGCAGTAATAAGAAATGATCTTTTTTGGTATGATTTGCTCAACAAAATTTTTAGGAGGCTGTTTTGACCAAAGTTCTTGTCGTTGAAGATGATCATGATTTCAATTCGATCGTTAGTCGTTTTTTGACCATGAAAGGTTTTCAAGTAAAAAGCAGTTCGGATGCACAAAAAGCATATGAAAGTTTATATAACGATCTGTTTGATCTGATCGTGACCGATGTGATGATGCCGGGCATCGATGGGGTCGAATTTGCGAAAAGAGTTCGCGAACTGAACGCTGATATTCCGATCCTTTTTGTGACGGCGCGTGACGATATTGCGACCAAAGAAGCTGGTTTTCGCGTCGGCATCGATGATTATATGGTCAAACCGATCAATTTAGAGGAATTGAACTTAAGAATCAATGCTTTATTAAGACGGGCTAATATCTCTTTGGACCATCAGATACATATCGGCGATCTTACTTTAAATTCCGACCAGCTTTCGGCCAGCATAGCCGGCGTCCCTGTTGAACTGACTGTTCGTGAATTTAATCTATTATTCAAAATGCTTTCTTTTCCCGGCCGCGCTTTTTCCAGAGCTGAATTACTGGATGATTTTTGGGGAACTGACAGCAATAGCAGTTTGCGTGCTGTCGATGTCTATATAACCAAGCTTCGTGATAAATTTTCTGCCAGCAAAGATTTTCAAATAAAAACCATTCACGGGCTGGGCTATAAGGCGGTGATCGTTGAAAATCATGAAATATAAAAAATTATTAACTATAAAGAATAATCAGCGTCCTTATTTTTCTTGGCGCGGTTATTTGCTGATATTGTCGTCTTTTTTAATTTTTGGCAGTTTGCCGGGAGTTCTATATACTTGGAATTCACATAATTGGCGCTCTTTGTTCAACAATAGCTACCTTGGCTGGTACTTGCTTTATTGGGTGATCTTCGCGGCTTTCTTTTCAGCGCTGATCGCTTATCGCCGATATCGTGATTTTGACCTGCCGGTCCAACGTTTGAGTCAAGCAGCAAAAAAGGTAGCTCAAGGTGATTTTTCTGTCTATTTACCGCCGCTTCACAGATCAGGCAAGTATGATTATTTGGATATCTTATTTGAAAATTTTAATTTAATGGTTTCGGAACTGGGATCGACTGAAACTTTGAAAAACAATTTTATCAGTAATGTTTCTCATGAATTTAAGGGGCCGTTAGCAGTCATTCGCGGCTATGCTGACAGTTTGACGGATAAAAATATCAGTCAGGCAGATCGTCAGCGTTACATCGATTCTATCAGTAAAGCAACGGAAGATTTGGCTGAACTGGTGACGAACATTCTTCGTTTGAATAAATTAGAAAATCAAAAAATACCGGTAAAACTTACTTATTTTGACTTAAGCCGTCAATTAGCAGAAGCTGCTTTATCAGTCGAAAAAAATTGGGAGGATAAACAGATAGATTTTCAAGCCGAGCTGATGGATGATTGTGTCATTTTGGCTGATGAACAAATGTTGTCGATCGTTTGGAACAATCTATTAGCTAATGCGATTAAATTTACACCGGCAAAAGGTCAAATATTTTTAAAACAGTTCAGACAGGATCAAGGCGTTTTAGTTGTTGTCGCTGACTCTGGTATCGGCATGTCTAATACTCAGATAGGTCATATTTTTGAGCAATTTTACCAGGGCGATCATTCGCATTCCGGCAGCGGTAATGGTTTGGGACTGGCTATGGTCAAAAAAATCGTTGATCTGGCTGACGGCACTATTAGTGTAAAAAGCAAAAAAGGTGAGGGCAGCAGTTTTTCGGTTTGGCTGCCTTTAAAAAAAGAAAATAATTAATTTGGATATTATTTTAAGGAGAAATGATGCCCCTGCACGATAACGAAAAAAATTATATCAGCTTTGAATATCAAGAGAAGAACATTGATGGTAAATTTTTAAATCTTTATTTGGATAACTATCCACACTTCGGTTGGCAATTATCGACAGTTGAGAGATCAACGACAAGACCGGGCAAGGTTCTTTTAAAGATCAAGCGCGATCGCCATATTGCCAATAAGCAAGAGTTGGTTCGTTTGCAGCGCAAGTTTGAATCTGAAACCAATCAGATCCAGCGTTTTGAAAAAGAGAAAACTTTCTTGGCGACGATGATTTCGATCTTAGTCGGCCTGCTTGGAAGTATTTTTTTGGCTATTTCCGTAATGATCTTACATAATAATAGCTTTTTATCGACTATTATCGGCATTTTAGGGATCATCGCTTGGATCTTGCCTTATTGGATTTACCGTGATATCAAAAATCGCAAAGCGATCGAATTGTCGGACAAAATAAATCGTATCTATGATTTGATCGACGATACCTGTCAGCAAGCACATAGCTTATCGAATATTTAAAAACCTCCAAAATATATCCGGAGGTTTTTTAAATTGCTGTATTTTTAGACAGATTTATTTTATTAAGAATGACGTCGTCGTCTATTTTTGCTAGTTGATCGAATAGCTCGACCAAAAAAGACATCGGCTTATCAGGATATTTATCAGCCGCGATTTCAGCTGAAATTGATAAGATCGCACTGGCTGAGGCTGCTGAAACTAAAGAATTTTCTACTGCTAACGCACTGGTCAAAATACCGTCCAGCATGTCGCCGCTGCCAACATTCGTTTTTAATTGGCTGTTGCCGTTGCTGACAACGAAAGTATCTCTGCCATCGCTGATAATATCTTTTTGTCCAGATATAAATACTGCACAAGCAAATGTTTTGGCGGCTCTGACGGCTAAGGCGATTTTGTCAGCGGTGTTTGCATTTTGGTCGTTATCATCGATACCGCGGCTTTTCCAGGTTTGCTTGCAAATAGCCGCAATTTCAGCAGCATTGCCGCGTATCAGAGAAAAATCGATCTCTTGCGATAGTTCGGTAAAAAATTTTTGTCTTGTCGCTGACGCAGAAACGGCGACCGGATCGACCAGGATCGGTTTGCCCGCTTGATTTGCTTTTTTACCAGCCAAGAGAGCTTTTTTAAAAACATGGTCGTTCGGGGTTCCTAAATTGATACTGAGACCGTCAGCGACTTGCATAAGGTCTTCGGCTTCATCGGGGTCGTCAAACATGATCGGCGAGGCACCAATATAATTTATTGCGTCGGCAACGTGTTGTTGGGTGACCGAATTGGCAATGTTTAAAATGACCGGGTTATTATTTCTTATTTTTTTGATGATCGGCAAGATTTTATCAGTCATGTTTTTTCATCCTTTCAATATCTAAAGTTGGATTTTTACTTTTGCTTATTGCTGAAATAATTGAGATGCCGTCGATACCGCTTTTCCAAACTTCCGCGGCATTGTCTGGATTGATACCGCCGATAGCGACGATCGGTATTTTTACAAGTTTTTTTAAAACGGTTAAACCGTTTATCCCGATCGGCTGGTGCGCGTCTTTTTTACTGCTGGTCGCAAAAACCGGTCCGCTGCCTAAATAGCTCACACCGTTGATATCACCGCTTTTTTGCAGTTCTTCAGGGTCGCTTACTGATAAACCGATAAACATCCCCGACTTTAAAGCAGGAGCTGCGATCTGTTGAACAGGTTCATCTTTTTGACCGATGTGAATACCGTCAGCTTCTAATTGAATGGCTAATTGCAGATCATCGTCGACAACGAACGGTATTTGATATCGATCAGTGATTTCTTTGGCTCTTTTTCCCAAGTCGATACGTGCTGGATCAGTTAATGATCCCGGTCCTTTTTCTCTGTATTGAAACATGGTTATGCCTGAAGAACATGCCTGATCAAGCCTTTTTAAAAAAGCTCCTTGATCACCATCAAAGTTTTGGCTGCCGGCCACATAATAGCTTTCTAAAAATTTTTTCTTAAATTTCATGTCCGATCTCCGCTGCTGCCCAATGGTTTAGCGGGCCATGCCCGTGACCGACTAAAATTGTTTCTTGAATAGCTTTATCAACGAATTTCTTTCCAAAATCGATCGCTGCTCTCACACTGTATCCTTTTGCCAGCGCACTGGTGATCGCTGATGATAGAGTATCTCCAGTCCCATGCGTTCGGATGGTGTGATATCGCTGTGCCTTGAGCCAATAGCTGTCCCCATTTTCCAAAAGGACATAATCATAGATCAGATCGCTGTCTTGATGGCCGCCTTTGATCAAAACGTTTTTAGCACCGCTCTTTGCTATTGTTTTGGCCGCAGCGATCGTCTTTTCTTTTGAATCGATTTTAAAGCCGGCGATGACCTCGGCTTCCGGAAGATTCGGAGTGACTACTAGTGCCAGCGGCAATAACTTTTCGATCATTGCTTTGACCGCATCCTGTGTCAGTAATCTAGCGCCGCCTTTGGCAACCATGACGGGGTCGACAACGAGATTTTTTATCTTGAATTTTTCAATGTTTTCAACCGTTTTCAATAGGTGCTCTCTGTCGAAAAGCATGCCGGTTTTAGCCGCCTTGATTTCAAAATCTTGAAAAATAGAAGAAAATTGTTTATCGATCATTTCTAAAGGGAGACCAAAAGCGGCCTGTACGCCAAGTGTATTTTGGGCTGTAACGGCAATAGTGATATTAGTACTGAAAACCTGACAGCTTTGCATCGTTTTTATATCTGCCTGAATACCGGCTCCGCCGCCTGAATCAGTTCCGGCGATCGTCAGGGTCTGTGGATATTGGATCATTTAATCTTCTCCTTTGATTATTTTTGAGAACTGCCAATCTTGCTGGTAATAGGCCTGCTGCCAAAATTCCCATTCAAGTTCGCAGCTGATCAAGAAAAATCTTTTTGCTTGTTTGACCGCTTCAGCGGAGGATTTTTCTGCCAAATCGTCTAATTTCGTAAAAAGCTTTTTGGTCAAAGAAGCATCGTCTTCCTTTTGATCTGCAGCTGCATAAAAATCGATCCAATCTTTAAAGGGATTGGCATCGTTATTTTTATTTTCTTTAACTAATTTATCGGCTATTTCTTGATAGGTCCAAGGACAAGGCAAAAGAGCAGCAATAATGTTGATCAGTTGTCCGGTTTCGGCTGCTTGGTGCATATGCGATTCATAAAGATATGCTTTTGGCGAAGGCTGCTCGTGCTGCAGACTGCTGTATTCAACACCTGCAGCTCTGCAGAAAACATGGTGGGGATGGATCTCGCTGTTTAAAATAAAATCGATAGCGTCAGCGAAAAATTTCATTTCCGATCTATCTTGCTGCTTGCTGATGACTGAAGCATAAATTTTAATGAACTCGGTCAAGTAGCGATAATCCTGGCCGACGTAAAAGCACAAAGCTTCTTTAGGAACTCGTCCCTGACCGATACCCGTAACGAACGGATGCTTCGTTATCGCCGCTAAGATCGGCTCGGCTGTTTTCTTTAACTCTTCTGAAAGTGACATCATTACTCTTTTCTTCCACTAAAAAAGCCTCTTTGATCGAAAAGGGGCTAAAGAAAAAGAGATTCGGCCACTTTCCTACGCTAGTCTTAACTAGATCAGGTTCAAAGGGATCGACATAGTCGTCTCAGCCGAACAGGCACCCCTAGTGGATCTTTAATTTAGTTTGAGAATATCATAATTTTTTTCTGGTCACAAGTTTTTTTATTTTCTTTACTGTTTTGAAAAACTATGTTAGTTTAAAAAATGCAAATCAAATTTTATAAATTTTTTGCGTAATATCTGGGGTGCCTATTTGGCTGAGATTTTACCCATTGAACCTGTTTGGCTAAGACCTGCGAAGGAAGATATTCGGCAATTTTAAATATTTCTTGTTATTTTGTGCGTTCCTTCTTTTAGCTGATCAGAAAAAAGAAGGGATTTTTTTATGAAAAAATTTAGTTATTCTCTGCGTGATATTATTTTTGTTGCTTTGATCGGGATTTTTTGTGGTGCCATTTTCTTTGGCACCGACATTATTTACAATTTTTTAAAAGCCGGTCTGACCGCGATCGGATTTGGACCCTTTGCAAACGAGCTGCTGCTAGGCCTTTGGATGATCGCTGGTCCTTTAGGAGCAGTCGTGACTAAAAAAATCGGTGCCTCGACTATCACTGAAACACTTGGCGGGGCAGTCGAAGCTTTGATGGGCGGCCAATTCGGTGCGGGCGCTATTTTATCCGGTTTGATTCAAGGAATCGGCAATGAGTTAGGGTTTGCGATCAGCGGTTATCGCAGTTTTGGCAAAATGGCACTCTTGCTATCAACGATCACAAGTACGATCGTTACTTTTGCTTGGAGTCTTTTGAGCGAAGGATATATGAACTACAAGATCGGTTATTTGTCAGCTTTATTTGCTGCCCGCTTTATTTCGATCGGTTTTTTCGCTGGTGTACTGGTTTATTGGATCAACAAATTGTTTGATAGATCAGGTCTTGATAAAGAATGACCGGGAGTTTTTATGACCGACTTAATTACTGACAAATTAACTTTTGCTTATAAAAAAGATCAGTCAGCAGTTCTTGATAATATCGATTTCAAACTTGAAAAAGGCAGTTTTTCTTTGCTTTACGGTCGTTCCGGCTGCGGCAAATCTACTTTTCTTTCTTTGCTGGCTGGTTTTTACCCCAAGTACGGCGGTCATCTTATTTCAGGAAGGGTTCTGCTTGACGGCCAACGACCTGATCAGCTAGATCCTTCTTTAAGGGCACAAAAAGTAGGTATGCTATTTCAAAATCCAGCTGATCAATTTGCAATGCGGACGGCTGATGAGGAACTGAAATTCGTTTTAGAAAATATTGATTGCCCGCCGGTACGATTCGAAGAGCGGATAGATGCCGTTTTAAAAAAGATCGGGATCGAGAAATTAAGAAATCGGCAGATCGATACGCTGTCTGGCGGTGAATTACAAAAATTGGCGCTTGCGATCACACTTTTGCAAAATAGCAGCATCATTTGTTTGGACGAACCGTTTGCTAATGTCGACCGTCGATCCAGATTGGCTATTTTACTGCTTTTAAAAAAATTGCAGCTTGTTGAAGGCAAGACGATCCTTATTTGCGATCATGATCTAAGCGGTTATGAGACACTGGCTGATCATCTTTACCGGATCGAAGATAGAAAACTGTATCAAGAAAATGATCTTCAAAACTTTTTTGCGAATTTTAAACGAACTTTAGTTTTCAAAAAAGAATTTTCATCACCGGAACATCAGCTGCCGCTTTTAAAAACGGAATCGCTGACGATCGATAATTCTTTTGAAAGATTGATCGATAGCGAGAATTTGACTATTTTCAAAAATAAAATGGTTCTATTGACTGGACCGAACGGTTGCGGCAAATCCACTTTTTTTAAAAGCCTTGTTCGTTTGCATGATTTTGAGGGCAGTATTTATTTTCAAGATCAACAGATCAAAAAGATCGGTTTAAAAAAATATGTTCAGCAATGTGTGCTTTTATTTCAGGACCCGCAGGATCAATATGTCAAGATGACTGTCAAAGAGGAACTGATGCTAAGCCTTCAAGCAACGACTTTTTCTGCTTTTTGGAATAAAAAAACTGTTGAAAAATATTTGTCGCTGCTGGAGCTCCAAGGATTATCAGATCGGGTCGTTTACCAACTTTCTGGTGGCCAAAAGAAAAAATTGCAGATTTTGGAAATGATGATTCTGGCACCGAAGATTTTATTAATGGACGAACCGCTAGCCGGCCTCGATCAAAGATCAGTTCGTGTCGTTATGGAAATCGTTAGTCAGCTGCAAAAGATCCAATCGCAAACGATCATCATGATAAGCCATCAGTTGAATGGGATCGATAAATATTTTGATTATCATCTATCATTTGAGCATAAAAAAATAAATTATAAAGAAGGCATCCTTGAGAATGAATCCATCAGTTAAATTTTTTCTGGTACTTTTTATGAGTTTAGAATTATCGCTTAATCGAAGTATATATGCTAATTTCTATGTTTTATCGATCAGTGTGCTGCTTTTGCTGCTTGCAAGATCGTCTTTTAAAAAAATTCTTTGGCTGCTTTTGATGCCTTTGATACCTGCTTTTGGTACCGGATTGTCTTTTTATATGCATGGAAGCGGTGATTATCTTTACAATACATGGCTTTACTCGAGCCGTATCTATGCTTTGGTCTGGCTCGGTGCTTATTTGACCTTCACTATCGATACTAGTGAATTGCTCGACTCTTTATACCAGAACTGCCATTTACCGGCCAAATTTACTTATGGTTTTATGGGTGCTTTTAATTTTATTCCCTAAGTTTTTCAAACGGTGAAAAAAATCAAGTCAGCAGCTATGATGCGGGGGATGATTTTGCATTTTTGGTCGCCTCAATTATTTTTCAAAGCTATTCTGACTTCTTTGCGGTGGTCGGAAAGTTTGGCAAAAGGGATGGAATCCCATGCCTTTAGCGAACAGGCAGAACGCAGCCATTTTAAAAGCTACTCGATCCCGCTTTGGAACTGGATAGCCGTTTTTTTATGGCTGGCTGGGTTGCAGTTCTTTATTTTTTGGTCAAAAAACATTTAAAATTAATTAGTATGGAAAATATTCTTCAACAAATCAACAAACTCACTCCTCAACAAAAACGTTTATTGGACCAGCTGATCGAGCAGGCGAAAAAAGATCCTGATTTTGTTGTACGGATCGACTTTGATGACGATATACCAGTGTCGATGGTCGATGATCTGCTTAAAATAAATAAGGGTCCAGAAATTAGTGACCGTTTATTTATAAATTGCACCATGTATGATAATAATGGTCAGACGATCTCTAAGATAGAAAGCAAATTAAATCGATCGATAGTCGAAAAACTCTAATTTTGATTAGAGTTTTTTTGTGAAACGATTTTGTAAAAGTTATTTCTTATAATAAATAAGCAGGCATTTTAAAAATAATAAGGAGGTACCAATGAGCAAAATTATTGCTATTGCAACAAATGATGTCGAAGATATCGAATTGTCTTCACCGGTCAAAAAATTAAAAGAGGCAGGCCATACCGTTGATTTAGTAGAAAAGCAGGCGGGCAGACAAATAATCGGCAAGCATGGTAATAAGTTTGACGTTGATAAATCGATCGATGGCCTTAAAATAAGCGATTATGACGCTCTTTTGATACCTGGCGGTTTTTCACCTGATCAATTACGAGCTGATGATCGTTTTGTTGATTTAGTCAAAGATTTCTTGTTGGCAAACAAACCTGTATTTGCTGTTTGCCATGGTCCGCAGCTTTTTATTCAAGCAGGCCTGGCTTCTGAGTTGACTTTGACAGCTTATCTGACAGTCCGCCGTGATCTTTATTATGCTGGTGCTAGGGTAAAAGATGAACCGGTCGTAATCGATAAAAAGCATGATCTTATAACCAGCCGAACTCCAGCTGATCTGGATGCTTTTAATACAGCGATCATAGACAGACTGGCAAATTGATCATTTTTCAAAAAATAAAGTAACGGGGGTCTGATCACAAATATATGAAAACAGTTTTAGATGAAAAAACTAATCTTAATAATGGCACCTTGATGCCGGTTTTTGGTTTAGGTGTTTGGCGTTCTTCTAATACAGATGCTAAAAATTCTGTTAGTCAAGCGATCCAGCATGGTTACCGGATGATCGATACCGCACGTCAATATGGAAACCAATTCGGTGTCGGCCGGGGAATAGCTGACGGTTTGACCAAAACGGGGTTGAATCGAAAAGATCTTTTTGTAACTAGCAAAGTTTTTAACGGCGACCAGGGTTACGATTCAACTCTCAGAGGCTTTGAAAAAACGTTAAAGGAACTTTCGCTTAACTACCTTGATCTTTATTTGGTTCATTGGCCGGTCGATGGCCGTTATTTGGATACTTGGAAAGCATTGGAAAAACTTTATCGTGATGGCCGCATCCGGGCTATAGGTGTTTCTAATTTTGATAAGGAAAGGCTGGAACGTGTGCTTGACCGTGCTGAAATAGTTCCGACTGTTGATCAGCTGGAGTTTAATCCTATCGATCAGGAAAAGGATATTCGTCCACTGTTGAATTTAGCGGGTATTCAATTAGAAGCTTGGTCGCCATTAGGCGGCGGCAGTTCTCTGAATGACCCGGTGATCGGCAAAATCGCTGACAAGTATGGCAAAACCAGTGCGCAAGTTATTCTGCGCTGGAATTATCAGCAGGGTATCGTCACTATTCCTAAGTCGACTCATAAAGAACGGATCATTGAAAATAGTCAGATCGATGACTTTAAGCTCGATAATGGTGATATTGATGCTATAAATGAATTAGATCAAGAAAAAAGAAGTCTTTGGTATGATGATTTCTTTTGGCATAATCCTAATGGTCAAAAAGATTCTATCGATAAATGGGATGATTCAGAAAAGTTTGCTAATAATTAGTTGATTGAGGAGAAATTTATGAATAAAGCAGAGATTCCTTTTAGAAAATTAAATGATGGAAATTTGATCCCAGCGATCGGATTAGGTACTTATCAAATTCGCGGAGGTGCTGGTGTCAATCAAATTTTAACGGCGATCAACGATGGTTATCGACTACTTGACACTTCAACTAATTATGACAGCGAAGGTGCTGTCGGAGAAGCTATTCGCCGTTCCGGAATGCCGCGATCCGAATTTTTTGTCACTTCTAAATTACCCGGGCAATATCATCATTACGAAGATGCTTTGAAGATCATTCAAGAATCCATTTATCGTATTGGTGCTGAATATCTTGATCTTTATTTGATCCATTGGCCCTTACCGAAAAGAGGTCTTTATTCAGAGGCTTGGCAGGCATTGGTAGATGCTCAAAAACTGGGTTTGGTTAAATCTATCGGTGTTTCTAATTTTTTGCCGGAACATTTGGATAAAATAATTGATAAGACCGGTGTAACGCCAGCTGTAAATCAGGTTGAAATGCATCCTTATTGGATCAATCAGGAATCTCTTGATGCTGATAATGAACGCGGCATTTTGACTGAGGCTTGGAGTCCATTAGGCCGCGGCAGTGATGCTTTAAAGGAAAAAATCATTACTGATCTTTCGGAAAAGTATCATAAAAATGCCGGTCAAATAATTCTGCGCTGGCATTATCAGCGAGGTATTTTACCAATTCCCAAATCCAGCAGTTTGGACCATCAACGTCAGAATATCGATATTTTTGATTTTTCGCTGACTGAAGACGAAATGAATAATATTAACAATTTAAATCGTCTGGATGGCAGGATCGAAAATCAAGATCCTAATGAGTATGAGGAATTTAATTAAAAAAACAGCTCCTTTGATAAAAAATCAAAGGAGCTGTTTTTATTATTGATATTTTAATAACGACGATGATTAGCCTTTACTCTAACTAGACTATAACTGTATACAGGTCGAAAATTGATCACGTAGTTGCCGATACGGAAAAAGTAATCAATCAAGAGCGGCTTTTGGGAGTTCAGATTTAGGCCGTTTTTTCTTTCGTTATGAAATTTATTGAGTAGTTTGATAGTATTGTTTAATTTCATGATCCTTCTCCGATATTCAGCTGTTCGGCTGATAGATATATAATATTGCCGATAAATAAAATAAAGATTAAAAAAGGCAGAATATGAATATAAAAGGTCTAAATCATATCGCTATAATTGCTGGTGATTTAAAGAAAACACGTATTTTTTATGAAAATATACTTGGTTTTTCGGAAAATAGCTGTCATTCCCGGCCAGAAAAGCATGATACGATCTTAAATGTGTCTAAAGCCGACATTCAATTGGAGATTTTTATCAAAAAAGAAGCACCAAAGAGGCCGACTTTTCCTGAAGCAAAGGGATTGCGGCACTTAGCTTTTTCTGTTGATGATGTTAAGCAAACCGCTGTTTTTTTGCAGAAACAAGGTGTTAAAGTCGAAAAAATACGTTTAGACGATTTTAATGGTAAAAAGATGACCTTTTGCTTTGATCCGGACGGATTGCCGATCGAGCTGCACGAGTAGGTCATTTATTCTTATTTTTTTTAAAATTATTCAATACAAGCATCAAGGAAAATGCCAAGGTTAGTATGGCGCCTATCATCGAGTAGGTGAAATAGGAAGTTATTTTTATGATGTGTCCAAAAATGAAGCTGCCGAATGGTTGAATACCATCGAAAAAGAGAAAAACGATACCGAATACTCGACCTAAAAATGATCAATCAGTATTCCCTTGGATCAGAGTAGGGATACTGCCAAAAAATCGAGCTTGAAAAATTCCTGAAATAAAAGCAATGGCGATCCAAAGATAGTAGTTTACCAGTAGGCCGTTAAAAAAGAGAATCATTCCGAAAAATATCAATTGCTGCCATAATTGCTGCGCAGTGACACTCTTTTTTTGCAGATAAAGACTGGTGCCGCCGATCAAGCCGCCAACGGCCGACACTGCTAAGAAGATACTATAATTGTTTGAACTTTCACCAAAAAAATGACTAGCGATGTAAGGACTCACTAACAGCATGCCAGAGGCGCATAAGTTTAATACTCCCATTGAAATTATTAATTTTACTAATTCTGATTTTTGAAATAGGTACTTAAAAACCGACTGCTGTGCAATTTGCTGACTCGATGGATCGCTGTCTGTTTCTTTTTGCTTAAAGTCATAGACTATCAATGAATTTAGTCCGGCCGCAATAAGAAAGGTCAGACCGTTTATCAGTAAAAAATCGTTGAAAGTTATATTTTTAAAGGCAAGGAGCAGACCGCCGATCATTGGTGCAAGAATATTGGCAAAATTAAACAGGGTATTAGTGGCAGCGTTAAAAGATTGAATACTTGGTTCGGCGATTATTTCTGGGGCGATCGATTTGGATGCAGGATAATTGATGGCTAACATCATATTCAAAATCAAGGTTACGATCGTTAAAAGCCAAATTTGCGGATGGCTGTCTTGATAGATGAAACTGGCTAGCAAACAAAAAATAAATGATATCAAATCAGTCCATATCAATACTTTTTTGCGATCGTGATGATCGACCAAACTGCCGACCAGGATGTCGCCGGCTAAAAAGGCCAGTCCGCCTGCCGCTTCAATATTACCGAGGATCTGCGTGTTGCCGGTCGATTTGACTAAGGTCCAGTTCAAACCCATCATATAGACGGCTGATCCTAATTGTGAGGTAAAGGGGCTAACCATCAACGGGAAGCTTCTCTTTTTTAAATTGTTATTTATTTTTGAAGTTGCCATTTTAAAAAATTGCTTAATTTATTGATTAGTGTTACTTTATAAATAACAAGTTATTTATAAAGTAACTGGATGAGGAGAATATATATATGATTTACGGGATAACTGCTGCGACTGGCCGTTTTGGGCAAGAAGCTTATCGAGAATTATTAAAAATCGTTAATAAAGACGATATTGTCATTTTAGCACGGGACCTTGATCGGGCTGCTGAAATTTTTCCTGACGCAAAGAATATAAAAAAGGCTGATTACAACGATTTACAAACCTTGCAATCATCCTTTTCGGGGATCGATAGGCTATTATTCATCTCATCGATACCCGGCGGAGCTGTGGCGCGGATCGATCAGCATAAAAATGTTATTTCTGCTGCTAGGGCTGCCGGTGTATCTTATATTGCATACACAAGTTTTCCCAATGCCCAAAAATCGAGCGCCTTTCTTGCTCAGGATCACATAAAAACAGAAAATTTAATCGAAGAAGCAGGCTTAGGCTATAGTTTTTTGCGTAATAATTGGTATTTGGAAAACGAAGCAGCTGCGATCAAAGCATCGGCCAAGGGAGCTGATTTTATCTATTCGGCGGCTGACGGTCAAGTGGGCTGGGCACTGGAAAAATATTATGCGCAGGCAGCTGCTAGAGTTTTGTCTTTTTTGGATCCTCAGAAGATTTACGAATTTGCCGGACCGCTGACGACTTATCGTGAATTAGCACAAACTGTTAAGAATATTTCAGGACAGAATTTTGCTATCAAAGAGGTCGATGATCAAGGCTATCGAAAACAGCTGTCTTCTCAAGGAATCGGTGAAAAACAAATCGATGGTATCATTGCAATTTCCGATATCGTTCGTAACCGGCAATTAGCCGTGGCCTCAAATGATCTGGAAAAAGTTTTGGGCGGACAATTGCCGAGCTTGGCAGAATCAGTCAAGGAACTATTAAAATAACGATGAAATATTCACATAAACTAAGCGACGCTATTCATGTTTTAACTTATATTGATATTTTTAAAGATGGCGACCTTTCCAGTTCGGCTATTGCCAACAGTATTGAATCAAATCCAAGTCTCGTACGAAGATCGATGGCGCAATTGACAAAAAAGGGACTTTTGGTTTCACAGCCTGGAACCGTCAGAGTGAAGTTAGCGCGACCTTCTGATGAAATATCGTTACTTGATATCTATCAAGCGATCGATGAAGTACATGAATTATTGCATGTTGATCCGCAAACAAATCTTGATTGTCCAGTTGGACGTAATATTCAACCGGTCTTGCGAGATTTCTATGATCAGATCCAAAAAGCAGCTGAACAAAAAATGGCTGCAATAAAACTAAGCGATATCAGTCGAGATATTCTAGTCTGCAACCAAAAAAATGTATAAAAAACCGAGATCACTAAAGACCCCGGTTTATTTTTTTACTTTCTTGTGAATTCTACTTCGCCTAAAGCATGCTGAGCAGCTAAGTTGAGCAGGCTCCATTGACGATCAAAACCGGGCTGGAAGAAGAAATCAGCCTCCGCTAGATCTTCAAGTTTTAGCTGATGCTGGATGGCAAGAGCTAAAACATTGCCTTGAGCTGTAATATCGTATGTTGATAATACGGCCCCGCCGAGAAGACGGTGACTTTCAGGATCGAAGAACAGTTTTACGTAGACTTTTGGATTTCCCTTTTCCGCTGGAACATAACTTGGGCGCAAAGTGTCTTCATAGAATGAACTAGCTGTCTTGACCTCTGCACGGCCAGCAGTGAAACTATTAAGCCCACTTTGAGCAAAATGGTAATCAAAAACGCTCAAAGCTGAAGAACCGACTACTCCTGCAAAAGGAACCGAAGGAGTTTTTTCAAAAAGATGTTTTACCAAATAACGAGCTTCACGACGAGCGACGGTTGCTAGTGCGATCGGAACTTTTTTACCGGCAGCGACCGAATAAGCCAGCGTTGCATCACCGATAGCATATACGTCAGGAAGATTGGTCCTTAAGTATTCATCGTTTTTGATCCAGCCGCGAGCATCTAGATCAACTGTTCCTTTCAGCCAATCTGTATTTGGCTGAACACCAGCAGCTTGAATAACGACGTCACTTGGAAAATCACCTTGATCGCTTTTGACTGCTTGAACTTTGTTGTCTTTACCGCTATATTCAGAAATTTTAACACCGGTGTGAACTTCGACACCTTTATCGGCAAGATGCTTACTCAAAACATCTGTTAATTCAGAATCAAGGTAAGTTCCCAACGGGCGGTCGATAACATCTAGAAGATTTACATGTTTACCGGCTTTGGTGGCAGCCTCGGCGGCCTCGATACCGATGTAACCGGCACCGACAACAGTAATGTTTTTAACACTCGGATCTTCTAATTTAGATTTTATTTTTGTTGCCCAATCATATCCGCGCATCAGATAGACATTTTCAAGATCTTTACCAGGGATCGGCAATGATTTTGGATTGACACCTGAACTAAGGATCAACTTGTCGTATGCTTCTTCGGTAGTTTGACCGCTTTTTAAATCGGTAACAGAAACAGTTTTTTTATCGCTATTTATTTTGGTGACTTGATGGTTATTTAAGATGTGAACATTTTCTTGTGGGAAACTTTCAGGTCTGAAATTACGCACGTCGTTGACATCAGTAACGCTGTTTTCTAAGTATAATTCCATTCCGCAGGACATAAATGAAATAAAGTTTCCCGCTTCAAACAAAGTGATATCGACATCGTCATAACGACTCAGCAGTTCGAGAATAGACTGATGGCCGCCATGAGAGGCACCGACGATCACGATTTTCTTTTTTGCCATATAGAAACCTCCATATATTTATTATTTAAATGATACAAATTAAAATTAACGCTTATTTTTTTTAATTGCAAAGGTATTTTCAGTAATTTTATATAAGAAAAGAACAAATGTTCGTATTGCTCGGCTTTCGTTGTTCAAGATAATAATTGATATAAAAACCATCCGTATCCTAACTTTCCAGATACGAATGGTCGAATTTTAGTTAATGGAATCGCTGAGTTTATCAAACGTCAATGATTTTAAAAATTTTTATCAACGATTTTTCCATTACCTAATTTTCTGTCAAAATAGTACCATTTATTGCTGACTGGGTCGAAAATATAAGCATCTTTGGCCTGCACCCCATCATCGTCAAAGTATTGGATCTGGTCGTCGATCGTTTGAAAGCCTTTTTGCAGCTGACCATTTTCATCAGTGTGGTACCAATGGATCTTGTCCTCTGAAAAATAATCATTTGTAACCAAACTGCCTTGGGTTCCGTTGAAGAAATATAAACGCTGATTTTCCTGATCGATGGCAAAATCATTTTTGACTTGTGTGAAATTATTACGGAAAAAATTCAACTGATCGTTGATTTTTAATAATCCTTTAACAGCATCGCCGGCATCATCGAAATAAAACCAATTGCCATCATCACGGCGAATGAACTTGTTTCTTTGCATCTGACCGGTCAGCGGATCAAAATATTTAACTTTTCCATTGATCGTTTGAAAGCCTTTTTGCAGCTGACCGTTTTCATCAGCGAAATACCAAGCTGAAGAGCTATAAATAAAATCATTTTTAACTTGATCTCCGGTCGTTCCGTTGAAATAAAACTGGTGACCATAAGCATCGGTTATAAAAGCATCTTTTACCTGTTTTCCCTGTTCGTCAAAATAAAGTTGACGGCCGTTGATCGTTTGCATTCCTTTAACAGCCAGACCATCCGAACCAAAATATACCCAGCTTCCCGATGCCAGCTGTTTGAATTCGTTGACGGCCAAGTTGCCATTTCCGCTTTCAAAATAACGCAGGTTTCCCGACTGGTCTGTGATAAATGCATCTTTAGCTTGTACACCGTCCATATCAAAGTACTGAACGTGGCCGTCGATTTGAGCTAAGCGGCCGAAAATCATTTTACCGTCCGCATCAAAACGGTAACTGTTGCCGACTTGATCGGTGATGTAAGTATTGGCTACCCGTTGACCTTTTGGTCCGTAGTAATAGATGTCGCCCTGGTCGTTTTTGAGGAACACATTTTGTAATTCGATCCCGTTCGGCAGGAAAAAATAATTCTTATTATTTATTGTTTGCGGACCAGTTACCATATAGCCTTCGTTGTTGAAATAGTAATAATTATTTTGGTCATCAGTAATAAAACTATTTTTGACCAGGTAACCGCTAGTTGAATAAAATGATATTCCTTTTTCATCTTGGAAAAAACCGGTCTGAGAAATATCATTGGTCAATTGTCTTGGCAAAAAGAATTGATCATTATCATTGGACGAAACTTTAAAGTATTGATGATTGCTGTCCGATAAGACAAAAGAGGCACCGCGGCCTTGAATATTGGATCCATTGAAATATTTCGCCGACCATTCGGTGATTTTTTGACTTGGATCGATAGCGAGTCCGGTAGAAATTTGTTTTTTCGTGAACAGTTCCGGATAGAGTTCTTTTAACTGATCCAAAAAAGCTCCGCCGTATTGAGATTGATATTTTCCGCCGCCTTTTGAATAAGCAAGGTAAAGGGTATCTTGAAGTTCGGAGCTTTCAAGCGGTCTGCCGTATGAATCTGTCCGGTCGACGGTCACCAGCTCGCTTTGCGGCAAATTGTAAATTTGGTCCGGGACCCAATCAGCGATCGCTTGGATACCATCAGCATGCAAAGCTTTGATCGCTGTCCGTAATTGTTGAACGTCGCCATATTTGGTCGGTTTGTCGAATCCAAGATCATAGCGATCAGTGAAGGCGTATCCATTTTGAATGATCGAATCTAAAAAGCTGTTATCGCTGCTTGAACGGTATTGCGGTGCTAATTGAAAACTGGTCACACCCCAATTTTTGAACTGGTCGACCTTTTTGGCGATGACGGCGTTTGTATATTCTTCTGGTTTATTTGCAAAAGCTTGAAAATTCGAAAATCCTTCATAAATAAGCTGAGAATCAAGCAGAGGATTTGAGTGGAAAACTTTCCCGTCTTGATATATTTTTTCGCTGACGCTGCTGCGGGCATCCTGCTGATCGCCGGCACCTAATGGTACCCAAGCAGCTAAATAGCCGGAAACTTGTGGATTTTGGACACCATATATTTCCTTTTGATCAAAAATAAGATCCCCATCATCATTTGTGAATTTGATCGGTGCGCCCTGGTCGCCATCGAAGACAAGCAGGCCTTGTTGAGTGGTCAGTAGCAGAGCACGATAAGCTTGGTTTTTATGAGCAATGCCCATATGCAAAACGACTTGATCAGCGTTTGACAATTTTAGCGAAGGATTATTGCCGACGATCAAACCGATACCTTGAGTTTTGCTTCCTTGATCACCGCTTTGGTCGGCACGCTCGATATTTTTACCGAAACGAACGCTGGTCAAAAGGTCATTTTTATCAACTGAC
The DNA here is from genome assembly GCF_051852995.1 of Oenococcus alcoholitolerans. Taxonomy (GTDB): domain Bacteria; phylum Bacillota; class Bacilli; order Lactobacillales; family Lactobacillaceae; genus Oenococcus; species Oenococcus alcoholitolerans. The sequence goes on along the minus strand of NZ_CP176042.1, from coordinate 1,030,608 downwards.
ATGGTCTGGCCGCCGGCTACATATTTTATTCTGGCTTTCAAAAGTGCGTTGATTGCTTGAAAATAAGGTGATTTTTCTGCCATATATTGGCCATCATCAGTATACAGATCACCATAATAGACTCTAGGAACAGTATCTTTATTCGTCAGCAGCATTGCATAGGTGCTTGGGATGTTGAACTGAGTATATTTTTTGTCGGCTGCGGTCATATCTTGCCGATAAACTTTGAAGGCGGCTTCTAGTTGTTCAGGGCTTGGGATCAATCCGCTGCCGGAATCAGGATAGAGGTCAGAGATTATTTGTGCAATGACCGTTTGGACTTCGCTATCGTGAGCGCGGACAAAAGAATAGTTGGCGATCTGGTCTTTGCTGCCGTCATCTAAAGAGCGATCGACCATGTAGTAGTCCATGAAGCGATCCATTTTTCCGCGAATATCATTAGCTTTAGTAAGCGACCAGATCAATTGAGTGTGCATGTAGTCATCCATCGTTAATTGATCGCTGCCTGTTTGAGCAATATATTCAGGATCGTTGTGGCTCCAATCCTCTAAGATCGAGAGATGCTTGTCGGCAATATTATCATTTTTGTCGACTTGATATCTTTGTCTAAAATAATCGGCTGCGATCTGCAAGAGGTCTGCATCGACGTTATCGACTGCATCAACTCTGATACCATCAAAATCAGCATCTGGGTCTTGAGCAGTTATCGAACCGAAATTCATTAAATAATGCAGCCAGTTCAGCTGCTCAGCTTGAACTACCGGATTAGAATTATCAACATCGTTTGCTAACAAAAGCTCAAAACCGCCTAAGGAATTATCGGTAGTGTAGGCCGGCTTTCCAGTCTGATTGGTCGGAGTCCGATTGAGCAGGCGAAAGTTAGAGTTTGCATCCGGCGTCAGCGGACTGTTGACATATGTTAAAGCACCGCCTTGTAAATGATCATTGCCCGGATCTTCGCTTTGCTGATTCCAAGCCGGCTGGCTGTCAACGAAATCATTTATCAATTTTCTTAACCAGTCAGTTGAAGAAGTACGGCTGATTTCTCTTTCTATCTGAACTTGTACTGCCTGAGCGGCTTGATTCAAAAAAATAATTTCTTCATCAGTAGAAAAATCGTTTTCTTTAGTGATAAAACCGTTATTTTTCATAAAATTTAGGTAAGCAACTTCAGTTTTCTTATTTGGCCACCAGCTCATCAAAATTGGTCTGAAATCACTTTCTTGACTTGCTTGCCATTGCTGCCCATTTTTTAAAATATCTTTAGGCCGATACCAGGATTCAGCGGTCAGATAATCATTTAAATTATCGAAGTTTTCGCTTCTGGTCGAATTAACGGCATTGTGTTCTGTGAAATCACTATTTTGAGTGGTCAGACCTTCTTTTAAATTCGATTTTGATATATCAGCCGATTGGCCGGTATTCTTATCGAAATAAAGTACCTGTCCATTGAAAACTCCGTAAAATCCCTTGCGTAAATGCCCTTGCTGATCAAAATAATAATTTTTTCCGTCAATATTTTTTAAGCCGGTGGCCATTTTTCCGGCTTGATCGAAATAATAGCTGTTTCCTTGCTGGTCATCAGTAAAAGAATCGAATTGCTGCTGTCCTTGCTGATTGAAAAAATATAATTGGTCATTGATTTTTGTTAAACCGGTTAAAGCATTTCCGCTGTCAGCATCGAAATAGTAGGTCTTTGCAGCAACTGTTTGAAAACCCCCCTTTAACTGATAACCGTTTTCATCAAAGAATTGCTGCTGTCCATTGATCGTCTGTAGACCGTAAGCTTTAGTACCATCCTCTTTAAAATACAGCCATTTGCCATTTTCTTCTTTATACTGATTTTTTAAAACGGGCTGTGGATTTGTTTGCTGCGATTCCTTTGTTTCTTTATTATTGGAGTCCGAATTATTGGAAGCTGCCGCAGGTTGAGCTGTTTGCTGATCCTGGCTGCCTGTGGAGCTGTCTTTTTGATCAGTGTTGTTTTCTGCTGTTTGTTCATTTGGCTGATCTTTTGCGGTATCGACCGTGACCTTTTTTTGTTCGACGCTTGTATTCGAGTCTAAGTCGGCTGCCTTTGCTTGCGGCAGGTTAAAACCTGCAGATAATATCAAGGTACTTGATAATATACCTGCGACGATCCAATTTTTTCCTTTTTTATATAATTTTTTATGAAAAAAGTTTTTTACGTTTCCCATTAATTTTCCCTTCCAAAATATTCCAATATTCTTAGCCGAAGGCTAACGCCCCCAACTGGACTCGAACCAGTTTTAACGCCAAATCGTAGAGGTTTTTATTTTGGAAAAAGGATCAAAACAAAAAAGCCGTTTTAAAAAGAATGAATGTCTTTCTAAGCGGCCTTAAAAGCATTTTTAATTGTAAAAAAATGATATTCAGGTTAAAGACAGGGGATGGATGCATTTTTTTCATCTACTTTCAGTCCTCACGGAAAAAATTTTATTTACTGATAAAGAGAGGGTCAAAAACGATCGTTCATCTTGATTTTTTTAAACGACTCAAGTAATTCCTTATGATTGTTCGTGATGCCGGTTTCCTTCAATTTTGTCTGTGCGTCTTTGAAATTAAATAAATCTACTTTCTGAACCTCGCTTGAAAGCGGATGAATATCTTTGAAATTTAAATCAGTTTGGACAGCGTACCAATCTTCTATCCAATCTTTTTTAAAAATCCGCAGGTAAAAATCGTTTTCTGAAACATTTAAATTTAAATCTAATTCTTCTTTTATTTCCCGCCTAATAGCCTGGCAGCTATTTTCTCCAGCAATCACTGATCCGCCGGCCGATGCCTCCCATTTGCCCGGATGGTTGAGTTTTAGCATCGATCTCTTTTGCAGGAGGATTCGATCGTTTTGATCATAAATAAAAGCAGAGACTGTCAGATGATAAAGGTTTTTTGCGACCTTGTCCGATCTGGTCTGTTTCCCGCAAATATTCATATTGCGGTCGTATAGATCCCATTTCTCCTTTAGGTCATCACTGGTTTTTCTCGGCATGCCTTCCTCCGTTATTTGATTATGTTATCATTTAGTGATTTTTTTAACAGTAGAAATCGCCCTAAAACGAAAGATAACTGCCAAACTGGCTTCGATCTGGACTAACTCGGCATTTGGCCGCGATTTTGATAAAATTTCTTGCATATTTGTAAAATCTTTTTGTTCGTATAGATCGTTGAAAGTTTTTATAAAAAAATCGTAGACTTGCTGACTGGGACCGTGATCAAGCTCTAATTTAAAACCGGATTTTATCATTTCTAAAGAAAAAACACTTTTTAGCAGGGAAACGATGATCGCTCCGGCTAGATGGATCCGACCATATTTTTTGTTGTCCGGCCGCATGATCACCTCAGCTTTCGTATAGTTGTGCATCATCGTTTTGGTGATTTTTTCACCGGTTATCGGGTAAATATACTGATTGGTGATATCCAATAGCTGGTCGAGATAAATATCGAAATTCGGCAGTTGATCCCACTCTGGTAATTTATTGGTCGTTTTTTTTAACATTTCATAAATAATTTATCACTTATCGATGTGAATGCCGATACCGATCAGACCGGGTCCGGTATGGACACCTAAAGCAGGGGAGACATCGCCTTGGTAAATGATTTTATCAGGATAAAGTTTTTTGATTTTATCATAGGTATACTTTAAAAGCTCAGGATTGTCTCCTTGAGCTAAACCGAAACGAAAATCCTGATGCCCCTCAGCGGCTTGGCCGACCAGCTCCAGCATTTTATCAACCGCTTTTTTCTCGCTTCTAACTTTAGCTGCTGTGTAGTAAATGCCTTGAGGATCGCACGAAATGATCGGTTTTATGTGCAGGGCCGAACCGACGATACCAGCTACTCTGCCGATCCTGCCGCCGGCCTTGAGATATTTCAATGTTGGTATGTAGAAAAATATTTTACTGGTTGGAACACTTTTTTCCAATCTTTTTACGATCTCGTCAAAATCAAACCCTTTTTGGATCAGATCATCAGCATAAGCTGCAAAAAGACCGCTGCCGATACCGATGCTTTTACTATCGATCACTGCGATTTCAACACTTTTTTCTTGTTCAGCAGCGATCTTTATTTGATTAAAGGTGACTGAGAGACCGCTGGAAATAGTTATAGCGATTATTTTTTGGTAGCCGGCCTCCTTGAGGTCCCTTATTTTTTCCAGGATATCGCCGCTTTTTGGACTGGAAGTCTTTGGCAAATCATCACCCTTTTTGATACGTTTATAAAATTCTTTAGGCTGAATATCGATCCGGTCGCGCAGAGTTTTGCCATCCCAGTGGATGAGCAAAGGAATTATCCTCACGTATTCTCTTTTATCCAAAAAACTAGGTGCGTCGGAACACGAATCCAACAGCAGGGCGATTTTTTCACTCATTTAATGCTCCATTCTTTTTAAAACCTCATGTAGTTTTAAACACTAGTTATTATAGTTTATAAAACTACGAAATCAATAAATAAAAAATCCCTTAATCGGGATCATTATCATCAGTTTTATTATTAGGCGGGGTAACATCCTTCGGCGGCAAGTCATCGGATCCGTCGACATTATTGAATATATCTGGTCCATCTTCTTGGTTTTCTTGAAAATGGTCAGTACGCCGGCGGTGAAAATAGATCCAAATTGCTGCTGCGATCGCAATAATAAGAAAGAGCCACCAAAAAGTCACAAAAAATATCAAAAGAAAAATGGAAATACCTATTATCGTGATATAAGGGGCATACTCAGCTAAATAATGGCTGGAAAAATAAATTATTAAGATCAAAATGGCAAAGTATACGAGAATCATTAATCACATTATAACTGATAGCAGTGAATATTATTGAACTGCAAAATAAAAAACACCGGCGCAAGGTGTCCTTTATTTTTTACTAATGCAATTACCTCATACAATTATATAGGGAAAGGTTCATTTTGACAATTATTTTGCTTGCAAAAGTTTGTTTTTGCGCTAGAATTGTTTGAGTTGAGATTTTTGTTATGGAAAATAATCAGATCGAAAAAAAAGAATGTAAAGTTTTAGTAGCGATAGTCACCTTGATCGTGATCTTGGCAGCAGTTGCTGTTTTCATCCACCGCTAAAATATTCTTATCGATAACCGAATAATCTATTTTACTCAGTCTTTCTTATATAGTAGTAGGCTGTTTTTTCTTTCCCGATTTTTTTTCGATCAATAGATATTTTTGTATAATACAATTGTCGATAAGCTTGCCTATTTGGGAGAAAAATCGTAAAATTGAATGGTATTTTTGTAAGGAGTAGAAATGTCAGGTCATAGTAAGTGGCACAACATTCAAGGGCGGAAAAACGCCCAAGATGCTAAGCGCGGAAAAATATTTCAAAAAATTAGTCACGACTTATATGTTGCAGCAAAAGACGGCGGCGCCGACCCATCTGCTAATGCCAGTCTTCGGCTTGTAATGGAAAAGGCTAAGGCGGCCAATATGCCCAAAGACAACGTTCAACGGGCTTTGGATAAAGCTACCGGTGCCGGTGACGTTAAGTTCGAAGAAGCTACTTATGAGGGTTATGCCCCCGGCGGTATTGCTGTATTAGTTGAGACATCTACTGATAACATCAACCGGACTGTTTCGGCTGTTAGAAATTCTTTTAACCATCACGGCGGTTCTTTAGGTACAAGCGGTTCGGTTAGTTTTCAATTTGATCGCCGCGGACATTTTGTCATCAGCAGAGAAGATTATCCTGATTTAACGGAAGATCAAGTCATGGATGATGCGATCGAAGCTGGTGCTGAAGATGTACAGACATCTGATGATGCGTTTGAAATCTATTCACAACCAACTGATTTTGCAGCGGTCGAATCGTCTTTGTCCGAAAAAGGCTACAAATTCGAAGAAGCTGAAATCACCATGATCCCGCAAAACCGTGTCGATGTTCCAGAAGAAGATCGCGAGAAATTTGAAAAATTAATCGATGAATTAGAAGATAATGATGATGTTTTAGCTGTTTATACGACAGCGGACTAATTTTTAAAACCTGTTTTGATCAGGTTTTTTATTTTATACTTTTCTTGCCTAAAGAGTTCGGAGGATAATATGAAAACAGACATTGAAATCGCACATAGTGTTAAACCGCTGCCGATCAGCGAGATCGCTAAACGGATCGGCATCTCCGGTTCGCAATTGATTCCTTACGGTCATGATAAAGCCAAGATAGACAGCTCGGCATTTAAAAATAGTCAAAGACTCGGAAAGCTTATTTTGGTGACCTCTATCAATCCAACACCGTCTGGTGAAGGCAAGACCACGGTAACGATCGGTTTAGTCGATGCTATCAACCGGTTAGGGAAATCATCGATCGGAGCTTTACGCGAACCATCAATGGGACCGGTTTTTGGTTTAAAAGGCGGTGCGACCGGCGGCGGATATGCACAAGTTATTCCGATGGAAGATATCAATCTGCATTTTACCGGGGACATTCATGCGATCACTTCAGCACATAACCTGCTGGCAGCTGTTATCGATAATCATCTTCATCAAGGAAATGCCTTAAAGATCGATCCTAATGAAATTTATTGGCGCCGGACTTTGGATATCAATGATCGTTCCTTGAGAAAAATAACTTTGGGTCAGGGCAGAATAAACGGTCCAGTCCGTGATTCTGGATTTGACATCACTGCTAGTTCGGAAATAATGGCCGTTTTGACTCTTTCTAAAGATCTTCAAGATCTTAAAAAGCGGCTTGGCCGTATCGTTATTGGTCTTAATACTGATAAAAAACCAGTCACAGTAGATGATCTAAAGGTTGCCGGCTCGCTGACAGCAATTTTGAAAGATGCTATTAACCCTAACTTGGTCCAATCGCTTGAACATTCTCCCTTTATTATTCATGGCGGTCCGTTTGCTAATATTGCTCAAGGTACTAATTCGGTGATCGCGACCGATCTTGCTCTTAAGCTTTCCGATTATACGGTTACGGAAGCCGGTTTCGGTGCTGATCTCGGGGCTGAAAAGTTCATGGATATCAAAGTTCCTGTATTAGGCAAAGCACCAGACGCGCTTGTGGTCGTAGTAACTATCAAGGCACTAAAATATCACGGCGGTGTTGCTGTTGGCGATTTGTCAAAAAGCGATCCTGAGGCAGTCAAAAAGGGGCTCGCCAATCTTCAGCGGCACCTTGACGCTCTGCAAAATTATGGCAAGCCGATCGTTGTTTCTCTTAATAAATTTTTCGATGACAGCATTGAAGAGATTCGTGAAACCGAAAGTTATGTTGAAGGCCGGAAGATGGCATTTTCGATCGTAACTAGTTACGTTGATGGTTTTGAAGGCTCCTTGGATCTAGCTGAAAAAGTTGTGGCAGCAGCTGATAATCAACATGAATTTTCAAAATTATATCAACAAGATCGATCGATCGAAGAGAAGATCCAAACGATCGTCGAGAAGATTTATGGCGGAAAGGACTTTGAGCTCAGCGATCAAGCTAAGGCAGATCTTCAAGAACTTAAAGATAATGGCTGGGGCGGCCTGCCGGTCGTGATCGCGAAAACTCCTAATAGTTTGACTGACGATGCTAAAATTTATGGCGCGCCGAGTGGATTTACGATTCATATTCGCCGCTTTATTCCTAAGATAGGCGCAGGTTTCATCGTTGCAATGGCTGGGTCGGTTTTGATGATGCCGGGCCTTGGGAAACATCCAGCCGCAGAAAAAATCGATGTTGACGAAAACGGCCGGATAACTGGACTTAGTTAATATAAAAAGCGATCGATCTTGATCGCTTTTTTGTTGCTTTTTAAGCGCATTTAAGCAAAATAAAAAACAGCCGAAGCTGTTTTAATTCTCACTTATTTGCTAGCCTTTTGGATCACCTGACGGCCCTTGTAGAGACCGTTTGGAGATACACGATGTGCAACAGTGTATTCACCGGTTGCTTTATCTAACACGATATTAGGAACGTTCAAAGCAATGTGACCACGACGGTTGCGTTTGTGAGATTTAGAATTTTTATTTGATATAACTGCCATGAGCTGCTCCTTTATTCAATAACTATATTAGTTTCCCAAAAAAAAGGATTAAAGTCAAGTGCTTAGTAAAATTCATTTACAGACTATTTTTGATTCGCTATTTTTTATGATACACTAAATCTATCATCCGTAATAGAGGTCGCAAGCGACAAGAGTAATTCGGTTTTTTATCACTGCTATGATGAATCGAACGAAAGGGGAGTTTGCCGAAATGTCGATGGGAGCAGCTGTCGTGCATTGGTCAGCAGTTTAATAAGCTGCTGACTGTCACAGTGATGTGGAGCGCTAGGACGGACAAACGATTTTGGCGTAGCCCTCGTTTGTTTTCTTAGAGCAAACGGGGGTTTTATTATATGCAGATAAAGAACAATCAATTATATATAGGTAACGTTGCGGCGAGAGACATTGCTGAAAAATTTTCAACACCTCTTTACGTTTACGACGTTCAAGAGATAATCAAAAATATTCGGCAAATTAAAAGTGCTTTCAAAAAAGAAGGGGTATCCTATCAAGTAAGTTATGCCAGCAAAGCTTTGTCGATCGCTGCCGTCTATAAGATTTTAAAGGCTGAGAATATCCACTGCGATGTTGTTTCCGGCGGGGAATTAGCCACTGTTAAAAAAGCCGGTTTTCCTTTAGGATCAGTTGCTTTTAACGGTAACAATAAATCGGAAAGCGAGTTGAAAGAAGCGATCGAAGCCGGTATTGGTACGATCATCGTTGACAATTTCCATGAGATCGATTTATTGAAAAAACTTTATGATCAGGGAATTTTTAAAAGGCAAAAGGTCCTTATACGGATAAGCCCGGGAATTTCAGCACATACTCATAAATTTATTTCAACAGGCCAGCAGGACAGCAAATTCGGTTTTGATCTGAGCAGCGGCCAAGCAAAAAAAGCCTTTGACATGATCAGGGAAACTGATTTTCTTGATCTTCTTGGTCTCCACGCTCATATTGGTTCACAAATATTTGATGTAGCTGCTTATCGCCATTTGGCAGAATTATTCGTTGATCTTTCTGAACAGTGGAATTTTCAACCAAAAGTTTTGGATTTTGGCGGAGGTTTCGGAATTCAATATACGGAAGCCGATGACCCGCTTCCTTACGGCGAATTCATTCATAATATCTGCGACGCATTAAAGAACGCGACAAAGAGAACGGGCTTAAAGATGCCGGAAGTTTGGATCGAGCCGGGAAGATCGATCGTTGGACCTGCTGGATACAGCTTTTATTCGGTCGGTTCTCGTAAAGATATACCTGGTTTGCGTTCTTATTTAGCTGTTGACGGCGGTATGGGCGATAATATACGGCCTGCTTTGTATCAAGCGGATTACCGAGCTGTTTTGGCCAGAGAAGTTAAGTTTGACCCGAAAAACGGCCAGACAGTCGCTTTGGTCGGCAAATATTGCGAAAGCGGGGATGTCTTGATACCTAAGACGAGCCTGCCGCCGACTAAAATCGGCGATCTGGTGGTTCTTTTGGACACGGGTGCTTATGGTTATTCAATGGCATCCAACTATAATCGCAATCCGCGGCCCGGGATCGTTTTTGTAAATGGTTCTCGATCGGATTTGGTCGTAAAACCAGAAACTTACCAAGATATTACACATTTAGATTTGGATTATGAGGTTTAAAGATGACTGAAAACAATGATCAGTTTGATGCAGAAAAAATTATCAAATATATTGCAGAAGCAAAGAAAAAGACTCCGGTAAAGGTTTTTTATCAAGGAAAGATCACTAAAAATATTCCTGAAAACGTTAAAAATTTTCATTCTGAAGCTTTCGGCGTTTTGTTTGGCGATTGGCAGGATATTGGACCTTTACTGGCTGACTTATCTGAAAAAGATTATCAGGTCGAAAATATTTCTCGTAATTCGGCTGTGCCTTTGCTTGATTTAAAAAATATCAAAGCAAGGATAGAACCGGGCGCGCTTATTCGTCAGAGGGTTTCTATCGGTGATAACGCCGTGATCATGATGGGTGCGGTCATCAATATCGGTGCTGTGATCGGCGCGGGAAGTATGATCGATATGAATGCTGTATTAGGCGGCCGGGCGATCGTCGGCAAGCATTCGCATATCGGTGCAGGTGCTGTTTTAGCCGGGGTAGTCGAACCGGCTTCTGCTAAACCGGTGACGATCGGCGATGATGTTTTGATCGGTGCTAATGCAGTTGTCATTGAAGGTGTTTCAGTCGGCGACGGGGCGGTTGTCGCGGCAGGGGCAATAGTGACTAAGGATGTTAAACCGCATACTTTGGTTGCTGGAGTTCCAGCAAAAGTGATTAAAACGATCGATGAGAAAACAGAAAGCAAGACAGCTTTAGTTGATGCCTTAAGAGATCTCTGATGCTTCAAGAAAAAGATTTGATAAATATTAGGCGCCAGCTCCATGCCCATCCCGAAATCGGCATGAAAGAACATTGGACACATGATTTTCTTTTAAAACAGATCGCTGGGTTCGACCAGAAACATTTAACTATTGAAACTCTCAAAGAGGTGCCGACGGCCATTTTATTGCGCATAGACGGCTATGATCCTAAAAGGACCATCGGCTGGAGGACTGATATCGATGCTCTGCCGATAAAAGAACGTACGGGGCTGCCTTTTGCTAGTCAAAATGAAAACGTCATGCATGCTTGCGGTCATGATTTTCATGCTGCGATCGCTATTGCTTTGGCAGATTATTTTACTGAAAATCAACCAAAAGATAACCTGTTGATTTTTTTTCAACCGGCAGAAGAAAATGATTTTGGCGGAAAACGTTTTTACGATGCAGGCGGTTTTAAAGGATCGTTCCGCCCAGATGAATTTTATGCTTTGCATGTCAACCCTAAGTTAGCAACTGGTCAGATCGCCAGCCGCAAGGGGACTTTATTTGCCGGTTCTAATGAACTGCGAGTAAGTTTCATCGGTAAAAGCGGTCATGCGGCCTATCCTCAGCGAGCAAATGATTCGATCGTTGCTGCTGCTAATTTTGTCACCAGCCTGCAAACGGTCGTTTCAAGAAATATCGATCCGATCGAAGGTGGAGTCGTCACGATCGGAAAATTCATTTCGGGCAAAGTTATGAATATAATTTCCGGCCGCAGCGACTTAGAAGGAACCATTCGCAGTTTTACTCAGGACGGCATGAGAGTGATGACCGATCATATCCAAAAAATAGCGGAGGGTGTTGCACATTCATTTGATCAAAAACTAGAATTGAATTTCCGCCAAGGCGGCTACTATCCAGTTGTTAATGACGAAAAAACAGCAAGTTTATTTATTGATCATATGCAAAATGATCCTAACATCGATTTTAAGATCGTTCCGCCAGCAATGATCGCAGAGGATTTTGGTTTTTTGTCAAATACTTTTCAGGGAACTATGTGTTGGCTGGGAGTCGGCGATCCAGATCACGACTTGCATTCTGATGGCCTGAATCCGGATGAGGCTGCTTTGGCAAAGGGATTTTATGCGATCAGATCATTTTTAGAATCGAGGATGGAAAAATGACGAATATTTTATCAGATACTAATTTGATCACGGCGATCATCACACCATTTGATGATGACGGTCATATCAATTTTGATGTTTATCAAAAAATCATCAATGATCAGATCGATGATGGTGTTAAAGGTTTTTTGGCTGCAGGGACTACAGGTGAATCACCAACTTTGACACAGGATGAAAAACTTGAATTGTTTGCTAAAACAGTCCAATTTGTAAACGGCCGAGCGAAAGTGATCGCAAATGTCGGGTCTAACAATACGCAGGAAACGATCGATTTCGCGCAAAAAGCAGGCAAGATAGCTGGTATCGATGCTCTTTTAACAGTTACGCCTTACTACAATAAACCCGATCAAGAGGGGATGATCGCTCATTTTACTGCTATTGCCGACAACAGTCCGCTGCCGATAATCATATATAACATTCCCGGCAGGACTATTTCCGGTTTAACGGTCGAATCGCTTTTGCAGCTTGCCGAAAACAAAAATATCATCGCTGTAAAACAATGTGCTTCTGATTACGATATGTCCGAACTTATCCAAAGAGCACCTAAAGATTTCTTGGTATTCACTGGTGAAGATGGTCAATCATTTCTTAATTATGCTTTAGGCGGCGCTGGAACTATTTCAGTTGTTTCGCACTTTTTTGCAAAAAAGTTCGTTGAGATGTTTGCTGCGCTGGATGCCGGTGATCTAAAAACAGCAGCAGTTGATTTTCGTTTTATAAATCCGCGAGTCAAAGCTTTGTTCAGCCACCCGTCGCCATCGCCGGTCAAGGCAGTTTATGATCATTTGGGAATACCAACCGGCAAACCAAGATTGCCGATCCTGCCGTTGGATAAGGAAGAAACTGATAATATCATTAAGGAGATCGGCTTATGAGATCGATTATTTTAGCAGGTGCTTTTGGCAAGATGGGTCAGCAAATACAGTCCTTGATAAAGGATGATCCGCAAAGCGAGCTGAAAGCTTTATTTACTCATCCTGGTGATAAAGCTGATGCTTACCAAGGCGATATCCCTCTCTTTACTTCTTTGGAGCAGATCCGTGGCAGCTATGATGTTTGGATCGATGTCACAAAACCGGATGCAGTTTTTGATAATTGCTCTTGGGCGATCGAACACGGCATTAGTCCGATCATTGGTACCAGCGGTCTTTCTTTTGATCAAGTAACTAGTTTGCAAAAACTGGCTGAAGATCACTCCGTCGGCGGCATTATTGCACCAAATTTCAGCGTGTCGGCTGTTTTGGCAATGTATTTTTCTAAGATCGCCGGTCGTTTCATGAAAGATGTTTCGATAACCGAGATCCATCATCCGGATAAAGTCGACGCTCCGAGCGGTACCGCTAAAGCTACGGCTCAGTTATTGGCTCAAGCTGGTGCAAAAACCGTTAGTGATTTTGACGATCACGATGGTCAGGAAAATATTATCAATGATGTTAAGATACTTTCCAAACGCAAGGCTGGATACGTTGCTTATCAGTCGGTAGATTTTAAAGGTCAGGGCGAAAGTTTGCAGATCGCCCAAAATAGTTTTGATCGAAAGTCTTTTATGGAAGGTGTGAAAATGGCCCTTTATAAAGTTGATGATCAAAAAAATTTGGTTTTTGGTTTAGAAAAAATAATGGGGCTTGAATAATATGGCAAAAGAATACAATGTGGCTATTTTAGGAGCGACCGGAGCTGTTGGCAGCAGAATGCGCGAACAGTTGGAACAATCTGATATTCCGGTCAAAAATTTAAAGCTGTTAGCGACTGAACGTTCAGCTGGACAGAAAAGATCATTTAGGAACAAGGATTATACAGTTCAAGTCGCTGAACCGGATTCATTTAATGACGTTGATCTTGTTTTGTCTTCTGCCGGCGGTTCAGTTTCAAAAAAGTTGTTGCCGGAAGCAGTTAGAAGAGGAGCTGTAGCTGTTGACAATACTTCTTATTTCAGGATGGATGAAAATGTTCCGCTTGTCGTACCGGAAATCAATGCTGATGTCTTAAAAAATCATAAAGGTATCGTATCTGATCCGAATTGTTCAACGATTCAAATGGTCGTAGCTTTGAAACCTGTTTTTGACAAGTTCGGTCTTGATAGAGTTATTGTTTCCAGTTACCAAGCAGCTTCCGGGGCCGGCCAATCTGCTTGGAACGAATTAGAACAACAAGCACGCGATTATCTTGAAGGCAAGGAGATGAAAGCTTCGATCCTGCCGGTCAAAGGTGATAAGAATCATTATCCGCTGGCTTTCAATCTCTTGCCGCAGATCGACGTTTTTGAAGACGGCGGTTATACCCATGAAGAATGGAAGATGATCCATGAGACTAAAAAAATCTTTTTTAATGACATGAATTCCAGCAAGATAAAAGTTACTGCTACTTCTGTTCGAGTACCTGTTCCGGTCGGTCATGGCGAAACAGTTTATTTTGAGGTCGCTGATAAAAATAAGGCAAGTGTTGAGGGGATACAGTCAGCAATAGCTGCAGGCAAGGGCTTGATTCTTCAAGATGATCCTAAAAATCAGCTTTATCCGCAACCGATCAATGCGGCTGGCAAAAGAGATACTTTTGTTGGCCGCATTCGAGCCGACCAAGAAAATCCCGGATCTTTTTGGATGTGGGTAGTAGCTGACAACCTGCTCAAAGGTGCTGCTTGGAATGCGGTTCAAATTGCCGAAGAATTAGTTAAACGAGACCTAGTTTCGGTGCCTGATCCCGAGGAATCTTATCAATTATTTAGGGAGAAATAATGCCAAGTTTGAAAGAAAATTTAATTAACGTTGTTCGGCCGGATATCAGAAATATCAAAGTCAATCAAATAAGAGCGGTAGATACCGAGTTTAGAAAAATTGATGGTCTTTTGCGCCTAACTTTAGGGGAACCTGATTTTAATCAGCCTGAATTCGTTAAGCAGGCTATGATCGATTCGATCAAGCGCAATGAGTCGCATTACTCGACGGCACGCGGATCTGAGTCTTTTCGTAAATCTGCGACTGATTTTTTGAAACGAAATTATGGATTGGATTATGATCCTGAAACGGAAATATTAACTACGGTCGGTTCAACAGAAGCAATTTTTTCTGCACTTTCAACTATCTTAAAAGCAGGCGACCAATTACTGGTTCCTTCGCCGGCTTACCCGCTATATGGCCAGTTGGCACACATAAATGATGCAGAGGTCGTTTACATACCGACTAATGATTCCGATTTCGTCTTGACACCGGAAAAATTGCAAAAAGCGATCGATGATCATCCTAAAGCAGTCGGTTTAGTGTTGACATATCCTAATAATCCAACAGGAGTAGAATATTCCGAGCAGCAGCTTAAGAATTTAGCGGATATAATCAAAAAAACAGATCTTTTCGTTTTTTCTGATGAAATTTATTCAACACTCAATTACGTTGGCAAGCATACTTCGATCGCTGGCTATTTGCCAGAACAAACGGTCGTTTTGAATGGCGTTTCCAAATCACATGCTATGACTGGAGCCAGAGTCGGCTTTGTTGCGGCACCGAAAGAGTTGATCTCGCAAATCGTTAAGATCCATCAATTTGCCATCACTGCTGCTTCTGATACCTCGATGGCCGGAGCGGCAGCTGCATTGAGTCCAGCTGGTGATAAATCGAATGAAAAAATGCGTCAGACTTACCTAAAACGCCGTAACTACCTTATTCCTGAATTTGAAAAATTAGGGTTTAAAGTCGCTGCTCCGGATGGTGCTTTTTATCTATTTTTGAAGATACCTGCTGATAGAGATCAAGATGATCTTGCTTTTGCTAGGGAATTAGCTTATAAGGCAAAAGTCGGTTTGATCCCAGGATCCTGCTTTGGCCAAGGAGGAGAAGGATACCTGCGTTTGAGTTACGCTGCTTCTGATGAAAATTTGCAAGAAGCAGTTAAACGATTGACAGAATATCTAGCATAAAACCACAAAACAAACATGTCTTTGTTTACAATTACTTTATAAAAGTTTTCCTTGGAGGGATATAAATGAGTGGGAATTTTTTGGATCCAGAATTGGCTGAAGCTGTTGGCTTAGAAGAAAAACGGCAAAATCACAATATTGAGCTGGTCGCTTCTGAGAATTTTGTTTCAAAGGCTGTTCGTCAAGCACAGGGGAGTGTTTTAACTAATAAATATTCAGAGGGTTATCCCGGCCGCCGTTATTATGGTGGAAATGAATATATCGATCAAGTTGAGAATCTTGCGATCGAGAGAGCTAAAGAACTGTTCGGCGTTAGTTATGCTAATGTTCAACCTCATTCTGGTTCGAATGCTAACTTTGAAGCATATATGGCCTTTTTAAAACCAGGTGATCGAATCTTAGGAATGGATCTGGATGCCGGCGGTCATTTAACACATGGGGCTAAAGTCAGCTTTTCAGGAAAATTATTCAATTCTGCTTCTTACAAGCTTGATCCTGATACGGAGCTGCTGGATTACGATGCAATTTTAAAACAAGCGAAGGAATTTAAACCTAATTTGATCGTTTGTGGAGCATCAGCCTATTCACGAACGATAGATTTTCAAGCTTTTCGTGATATTGCAGACGAAGTTGGCGCTTATCTGATGGCTGATATTGCTCATATCGCTGGTTTGGTCGTCAGCGGTCTTCATCCCAGCCCGGTTGGATTGGCTGATGTCATCACTACTACGACACATAAAACCTTGCGCGGACCTCGCGGCGGCATGATCTTGGCAGACGAAAAATACGCTAAGCAAATAAATTCAGCTGTTTTTCCGACTGCGCAAGGCGGACCGCTTGATCACGTCGTCGCTGCTAAGGCGGCTGCTTTCTATGAAGATCTCCAACCTTCTTTTAAAGACTATAGTCGACAAGTGATTAAAAACGCCAAGGCAATGGCTGATGCGTTTTCTAAAGAAGATGACATTCGTGTCGTTTCCGGAGGGACCGACAATCATATGTTTACGCTTGATCTGACAAAAACCGGTTTATCCGGCAAACAAGCTCAGCAGATCCTTGATAGCGTGTCAATAACGCTGAATAGAGAAGCTATTCCAAACGAACAGCGGTCGCCTTTTGTTACTTCCGGAGTTAGGATCGGTACGCCGGCGATGACGACGAAGGGAATGAAAGAAGAAGACTTTGTCAAAGTAGAAAAATTGATCGTTACTGCTCTAAGGGCTCATGATGATCAAGCTGAACTAGCTGATGTTAAAAAACAGGTTTATAACTTAATGGACCATTTTCCATTTGATTCCAATCCGTTTTGATTTGCCATGGTGAATATCGACCATATTAAAAAAGCTATTCGTCGCAAGCAAAAAGAAAGACTAGCTTCATATGATCCGACGGTAAAGCAACAAGAAGCGCTGTCTTTATATAGACAGCTTTTTTCTACTGCCGTTTGGAAACAAGCTGGTTCCGTCGCTATCACGATGAGTATGCCGGAAGAATTAGCAACTGGTCCTTTGATCGACCAAGCCCTTAGTCAAGGTAAAAAGGTTCTAATACCCAAAATAATTAATAAAAAAATGATTTTCGTTGAATATGACCGGAACACACCGGCGACGCCCGGATCTATGGGGATAATCGAGCCGGTAAGCAGCATAGAATATCCTAAGGACCAGATCGATTTGATCATTGTTCCAGGCCTGGCATTTACTAAAAAAGGCGAAAGGATTGGTTTCGGAGCTGGTTATTATGATCGCTATCTGGATGGATATAAAGGCATGACGATAGCCTTAGCCTTGAATCGCCAATTGATCGATCAACTGCCGACCGATCAATTCGATGTTATAATTCAAAAAGTTTTAGCGCCCGAAAAATGAGCGCTTTTTTCTTAGGTATGTAAATCCTTCTCCTAATTGTTCGGTCACCGTTCTGATCGAAACGAAAGCTTTGGGGTCGATCTGATCAATGATCTCTCGGACCTGACGGACCTCGGAAGGATCAACTACGACGTAGACAGCTTTGCCGGGTTTATGACTGAAACCGCCCTCGATATTTATGTAGGTCGAGCCTCTTTCTATTTCTTTCATTATGCTGTCAGCGATCTGAGTCGGTTTTTGAGAGAAGATCAAAAATTCACGCGCTGTATAACCTCCGGCTTGAACCATATTGATAACATTCGAGGCAACAAAAGACATGATCAAGGTGTACATCATTTGCGAAAAATTTAAATATACTAAGGACATCGTTAAGACCACTGAATCGATAACGAATAAAGATTTTCCCATCGTTACACCTAATTTTTGCTCTACGATCCTGGCTATAACATCAGAACCGCCAGTAGTTGAACCGAATCTAAAAACGATACCAAGACCAAGACCGATCAACAAACCAGCCAGTAAAGCCGATATCAAAGGATCATGATTTAAATTTATGACCAAATGGTACCTTTCAAAGATCCATAACCAGAAGGAAAAAATCAAAATCGAATAGAAGGTCGCGATTATTTGGCGGCGGCCAAGCATTATTAAACCGATTATTAAAATCGGGATGTTAAAAAGGACGTTTGAGATAGCTGGATTAAGCGAAAAAAGAGCTCTGAATATCAAAGTTAAACCTGTTACACCGCCTTCGGCCAAATGATTAGGTATATTGACGTATATCAAAGAAAAAGCATAGATTGCACATCCAATAGTATAAGCTATCAAATCGATCAGCCTAAGTTCTTTGATAATTTTTTTCATCAGCTAACGTCCTATTTAAATTTAGATAAAAATAAAAGCGAACAGCGGGGATCGAACCCGTGACCTCCACCTTGGGAAGGTGGCGTTCTACCACTGAACTATGTTCGCAAAAAAAGTTCCAAGAGCCATTATATCAAAAATTAAACAGCTACTGGAGCTTTTATTGGATCTTCGTGGATATAGTTTTTTATTTTAATATCTTCCGGTCGATAATCGAAAATAGAATTTATTTCCGGATTTAATTCAAGCGTTGGTAATTTATGCATCGGTCGGCGCAGCTGTTCTTTGACCTGCTCGATATGATTTTTGTAAATGTGAGTATCGCCGATCGTATGAATGAACTCGCCGACTTCTAAACCGCTTTGTTTTGCGACCATTGTCAGCAGCAGGGCATAACTTGCAATATTAAAAGGAACTCCTAAAAAGAAATCACCTGAACGTTGATACAATTGAAGACTTAATTTGCCGTCAGCAACATAAAATTGACTCAATACATGACAAGAGGGCAGTGGAGCTTTAGGAGTAGTTTCCGGATCCCAAGCACTCAAGATCAAACGTCTTGAATTTGGATTCTCTTTGATATCCTTTAATAAACGGCTTATTTGGTCAGTTGTCCCCTTGCCGGAGGTATTAGGCCAGCTGCGCCATAATTTGCCGTAAACGTCACCGATATTTCCATATTTCTTGGCAAAATCATCGTCACTCAGTATTTTGTCGACAAAGATCTTTTTTTGTGCTTTATATATTTTTGCAAAAACAGGATCCTTGCCAGCCCTCAAACCGAAATCGGTCATGTCAGGACCCTTGTAATCGCTGCTCTGGACCCACTTTTTAAAAGGCCATTCATCCCAAATATGATTATTGTGTTCAAGCAGATAACGAATATTATTGTCGCCGCTCAAAAACCATAGTAATTCACTTTTTATCAAACCAAAAGCAACTTTTTTTGTTGTCAGCAAAGGAAAACCCTCGGCAAGATCAAAGCGCATTTGGCTGCCGAAGATCGACTTTGTGCCGGTGCCTGTTCGATCGTCTTTATCGCGGCCCTTTTCAAGGATCCTTTTGGCTAAATTCAGATATTCTTCTTCGTTTTGGCTCATGAACATATGTTAACTATTTTTTTCAAGACTGGCAAGATATTCGCTTATGGAGTTTTTAAGGGCGGGGAAAATTTAAAAATATAAAAAAAGCTCGTCAATAGCGAACTTTTTGTTTTATTTGATTTGGTGTCGTCTCTTAAACCAAGATTAGAAATACAACGAAGACGATCCCTAAACCATACATGATCGGAGTAACTTTTTTGCCTTGCCCGGTTACCAGCATCAAGATCGGGTAAGTAATAAAACCTAATGATATTCCATCAGAAATGCTGTAAGTTAAAGGCATACCGATCGCGATCAAAAATGCCGAAGCAGCGACCGGGAAATTTTTCCAATCTATCTCGGCTAAATTAGATGCCATTAAAATGCCGACCAGTATCAGTGCCGGTGCAGTGACTTGCGAGGTCACGACAGTCAAAAGCGGACTGAATACCAACGAAAGCAAGAAGAAAATAGCGGTACTCAAAGCTGTTAAGCCTGTTCTTCCGCCAACCGCGATCCCGGCAGAGGACTCTATATAAGCAGTCGTAGGCGAAGTTCCCAAGATCGGTCCTACCAGCATT
This sequence comes from Oenococcus alcoholitolerans, assembly GCF_051852995.1. Classification (GTDB taxonomy): domain Bacteria; phylum Bacillota; class Bacilli; order Lactobacillales; family Lactobacillaceae; genus Oenococcus; species Oenococcus alcoholitolerans. The sequence continues at coordinate 1,010,798 of NZ_CP176042.1, read as the reverse complement.
CCGATCGAGTCCGACATCAAAGCTTTGCCTGCTCGCGGCAGCTCTCCTTTATCATTGATAAAACCGGCATTTTTAGCTAGGCCGACTAGAGTACCGGCAGTATCGAAGAAGGCGACCAGAAGAAAAGTCAGAGTGGCGATAACTAATTGAAAAGTATTGATCTGTCCCAAATTAAAGATCGCACGTCCAAAAGTAGGCGACAAAGAAGGCGGCAGCGATATCAAGGATGACGGTAATTTTATCAAACCGGTTATGATGCCGGCTAAAGTCGTTCCGATCATTCCCAAAAATATTGCAGCGGGTATTTTCGTCGCGTAAAGGATCAAAGTCAGCAGGATGCCGAATATGGTCAATAAAGTAGTTGGATTTCCCAAATTGCCTAAAGTGACCATGGTATCTTTGGAAGCTGCAATGATTCCGCCGTCAGATAAACCGATAAAACCGATGAATAGTCCGATCCCAGCGGCTATGGCAGCTTTCAAGTCATTAGGGATCGCGTTGATGACCAGCTCGCGTATTTTAAATACAGTTAAGATAAAGAAAAGTATGCCGGCGGCAAAAACCGATGCCAGAGCTGTCTGCCAGGGTACTTTCATACCTATGACGACTGAGTAGGCAAAAAAGGCGTTGATCCCCAATCCGGGTGCGATCGCAAATGGATATTTAGCGACGATCCCCATAAAAGCAGTCGCGATCGCAGCGATCAAACCGGTAGCCACAAAAACAGCCCCTTTGTTCATACCGGCCGCTCCCAATACACTTGGATTGACGAATAAAATATAGGCCATCGAAACAAAAGTCGTTAACCCGGCAAGTATTTCACGACCTATTGTTGTGTGATTCTCCCTTAATTTAAAATATTGATTCATTTTCCCTCCACGCAGAGATTATTTAACAGCAAAAGACGAACATTCAAAAATTATTTTTAAATTTTTTTGTCTTTCCTTATAATTGTTAAAATCTATATATGAAGTTTGTTACAGCAGATACGCATTTTTTTGATCCAGCGATGATCGAACATCCCCATTTTGCCCCAAGAAGGGCAGATTTTTTAACCGTTGGAGACATGGACCAAGCGATAATCGATGCTTGGAATCATACTGTGACTGACCAGGATGTTGTTTATCATTGCGGCGATATCGCCGTTTATTATAAAACAGCATCACCAAAACAACTTTTAGATCTCTTAGATCATTTGAAAGTGCAGATAATTTTTGTCAAAGGCAATCATGACAGTCGTGATCTATTTAAATATTTAGAAAAAAATAATCATCCGGTTTCTGCCGATAATCCGAATAAGAAATTTTCTTTTCATGACGTTGGCGCCTATTTTAAATATGATCATCACCAGTTTTTTCTGACGCACTATCCGCTTATTTTCGGTATCACACAAAATAGTATTAATTTGCATGGGCATATACATCACAGTTCGGTAGATATCAAAGAAAATATAAACGTCGGCATTGACTCTGCTGATTTTGATTATTTTCCGCACGATCATATGCCGATTTTCGGTGCCCCTTTGTCTATGCAGCAAATTGATTTTTTGATCAAAGCTAAGGCAGATGATTTTGCTAAAAGGCGATAAATGACAGACGAATTGATAACAATTTTACACACTAACGACTTGCACAGCCATATCGAACACTGGCCGGCCATTTCTTATTGGATAAAAAATCGTAAAAAAGAGCTTCAAAAAGCAGGACATGAAGTTTTTGTTTTTGACATTGGCGATTTTATTGATCGTTCTGACGACAACACGCAAGCTACTTGGGGCAAGGATAATGCTCAACTGCTTAATGACGCCGGTTATGATGGTATTACTATCGGCAATAATGAGGGTTTGGGACTTCCGCATGAACGTATGGAAGAAATCTATGATCAGCGAAAATTTGCCGTATTGCTGGCTAATATTTTAGAAAATGATCATAGTCGTCCAAAGTGGGCAGAAGATTATCGTGTCTTTGTTACTAAGGCCAAGACAAGGATTTCTGTTTTCGGATTAACGGCTGCCTATGAAATGACATATCCCTTGAATGATTGGATTCCGGTCCAGCCTTTTCCCGTTATTTCCGAACTGGAACCAAGACTTTCACGTCAATCCGACGTTCAGATCCTGCTTTCTCATTTAGGTCTTCCTGCAGACGAAGAGATCGCAGGACGTTTTCCATCAATATCGCTTATTTTAGGCGCACATACTCATCATTTATTGCCTGTTGGTAAAAAGGTCAACAAGACGATGCTGGCAGCGGCCGGCAAGTATGGCGAAAATGTCGGCGAAGTTCAGATAAGGATCGATGCTCAACATAAAATCGTCGATGTCAAGGCACATACGATCAGCTTTGATAATTTGATCAAACCTGAATACCAGCCGCTTTTTATCAAAAGCTGGCATGACCACGGACGCAAGGTTTTATCAGAACGAATAGTTGCTTTTTTACCAAAAAAAATAGACCGTTTTCAGCAGTTGAAGGATTGTGCTGCAGCTTTAAAAGAAAATTTTCATACTGACATCGCAATGGTTTCATCCGGTATGTTTATGGATGATTTATTATCCGGTCCGCTTGACAGCTACCAATTACTGAAAGATATGCCTCACACGATCAACCCGATGCTGGCGAAAATGGATGGAAAACTGCTTTTGGAGCTGATCAAAGAAGTTAAACTGCAGCAGCCGAGGCTCTTGGATCTTCACATCAATGGTGCCGGTTTTCGCGGCGATAAATTTGGCCGAATGTTTTTCTTCGGGATCCAAGAAGAGCAGATAGATCCAGATGGTCATTATGAATTGGCCAGTTTAGACCATTATTACTTTTTGCCCTGGTTCCATTCTTTGCAAAAAGCCGATGTTTCTTTTGATTTCAAAGGTATCCTGCGTCAGTTGATGGCAAAATATTACAATGAAAAATATGCCAGTGATCTTGACAGGTAAAAAGGTGGTATACAAATGAAAATAGTATCAGTGATAGTTGATCTGCCGACACGCCAGACTGACCAGCCTTTTACTTATATCCTTCCTGATGATTTAAGGCAGGACGATTATATCGGCTGCCGTGTGATCGTTCCTTTTGGCAATCGAAGGCTATTAGGCTATATCGTTGCAGATGCTGAGCTTGATGATCAAAAAAAGGATATGCAGTTAAAAGAAATCGAATCTTTGATCGATCAAAAACCTATTTTGGACCAACAATCGCTTGAGCTTTCATCTTGGCTTGCCAAGGCAGTTTTTTCATACAGGGTCCAAGTTATCCAGTCTATGCTGCCTAATGCCTATAAAGCCAAATATCTAAAGCGTTTGCGGATGGCTGACAATGTTGACGACCCGAAATTGAAAGAGCTGTTTGCTGGCCAAGACCAGATCGATTTTTCTCCAAAAAAATATTCATCGGAACAGTTAAAAGAAATCAGGTCATTTATTAAAAAGGGGATGGTCATTCCTGTCAGTACTATAGGCCGCCGCGATCAGCAGAAAAAGATCCTTGTTTATGAGAATCGTTTGGCTGAACAGGAGATCAAAGAACTCGCTATTAAAAATAGGACCAGTGCTCAGCAAAAAAAACTTTTGAATTTTTTGAATGGCAATCAGCATGGTTTTTTCACTAAAAAAGAAATAAGCGAGATAGCTTCCGTTTCGCCGGCTGTTATCAAAAGAGCTGCAGATAAGGGCTGGTTGGAAGAATCGTATCAAAGATTGGATCGGGATCCTTTAAAAGAGATAAATCCTCACAAAAGTTTTTCTTTGCATTTGAATGATCAGCAGCAAGCAGTCTACGATAAAGTCGAGCAAGCGATCGTCGATAAAAAAAATAAAACTTTTTTGTTAGAAGGTATCACCGGTTCGGGAAAAACCGAAATTTATCTGCAATTGATCCAAAAAACTATTGATCTGGGAAGGGGCGCGATTTTGCTCGTTCCGGAAATATCTTTGACCCCGCAAATGATCGATCGTGTAAAGTCTCGTTTTGCACAAAAAATCGCCTTGATCCACTCTGGTTTATCCGATGGGCAGCGAATGGACCAATGGCAGGAAATTTTAGATAAGAAGATCCGAATAGTTATTGGCACCAGATCGGCTATTTTTGCTCCGGTTGCAGATCTGGGATTGATCATTATCGACGAAGAACATGAAAGCAATTATAAGCAGGAAGACAATCCGAGATATAGTGCCAAACAAGTTGCTTTATGGCGTTCTGATCATAGCGGAGCAGCGGTTTTACTCGGCTCAGCTACCCCGAGCTTGGAATCGCGCGCTCGTGCTGAAAAGGGTATTTATGAACTTTTAAAGATAGATAAACGGGCTGTTTCCGGTTCTTTGCTGCCGAAAGTAAAAATAATCGATATGCGTCAAAACTGGCAAAAAGAACATAGCGACAGTGACTTCAGTCCTGAATTATTAGATCAGATCAAAAAAAATAAGCAGGATGGCCAGCAAACGATCTTACTTTTGAATCGACGGGGATTTTCATCTTTTTTGATGTGCCGTAATTGCGGTTTTGTTCCTCATTGCCCAAACTGCAATCTTTCACTGACCTTGCATTTGGATAGTCATTCTTTAAAATGCCACTATTGCGGATATCAAGAACCGATCCCAAAAGTGTGCCCGATCTGTTCCAGCAATAAGATACGTTACGTTGGCACTGGAACAGAAAAGGTTGAAAGGCGTTTGCAGCAGCTTTTACCGGAATTAAGGATCGTCCGCTTGGATCAGGATTCAACTAAAAAGAAGGGCAGTCTGCAAAAATATCTGAATGATTTTTCAAAAATGAAATATGATGTCATGGTCGGGACCCAGATCGTGGCAAAAGGACTTGATTTTCCAAAAGTTACCTTAGTCGGTGTCATAAATGCCGATACAGCTTTGAATTTACCTGATTATCGAGCTGAGGAAAAGACTTTTCAGCTTCTTACTCAAGTTGCTGGACGTTCCGGCAGATCAAAAAGACCGGGCCAAGTCATCATACAAAGTTATAATCCTGATAATTATGCGATTTCGCTGGCTGCTGAACAAAATTATGAAAAGTTTTTTAGGACTGAGATGCACTATCGTCATTTAGCCGATTATTCGCCTTATTTCTTTATTGCTCAAATATCAGTCAACGGACCTGATCAATTTGCGGCCGGCCAGGCGATCGAAAAGGTTGCCGAATTCGTTAAGCCGCGTCTGGATAAAAAAACGATCGTTTTGGGTCCTACTCCGAAAGCTATTGCCCGTTTGGACAATCGGTATTATTTTCAAATGATCATCAAGTATAAAAGGGATCCTAATCTCGATCCGACTTTGAATCAGCTGCAGGAACATTTTTCACTCCAACTTCCTGCAAATATTTATTTAAGTATCGACAAAGATCCGGTATCATTTATTTGATGGCTTATACAGTAATTTTTTTCGGAACTTCAGATTTTAGCGCAACGGTTTTAAAGGGCTTGATATCCGATCCGCAATTCGAGGTCGCAGCGGTCGTTAGTCAGCCAGATCGCCCAGTCGGCCGCAAGCACTTGATTTTACCGACTCAAAGCAAGCAAATTGCCTTAGACAATGATATTCCGGTTTTTCAGACGGAAAAATTATCCGGTTCAAAAGAAATGGATGAATTGATAAATTTAAAAGCTGATTTTTTGGTTACTGCTGCTTTTGGACAATTCGTTCCAACTAGGCTCCTTAGATCAGCATCGATCGCTGCAGTCAATGTGCATGCCAGTCTTTTGCCTAAATATCGCGGGGCTGCCCCGATAAATTGGGCTTTGATAAACGGCGATGATCATACAGGTATTTCGATCATGTACATGGTCAAGGAGATGGATGCCGGCGATATCATATCAACGATAGAAGTACCGATCGAACCAACAGATGATGCGGGCAGCTTGTTTAAAAAATTAGCCGTCTTTGGACGCGACCTTTTGCTGAAAAGTTTGCCTTTATTGGCTGAAGGCAAGATTCAGCCAATAAAACAGGACCCTGAAAAAATAACTTTAGCGCCCAAAATAGATCATAAATTAACTGAATTGAATTTTTATAAGCAAACAGCAAAGCAGATCGTTGATCTGACCCGAGGTCTTTCTCCTAAACCGGGGACGATTTTTGATTTAGACGGGCATAAAATAAAATTGTATCAAGCTGCGGTCGGTCCAAAGTTTGGCGAGGTCGGCCGCTTATCGATCAAAGATAAGCACCAATTGGGTATTACAGCAGCTGATGGCAAGGTCGTTTTATTAAAAAAAGTTCAGCCGGCAGGCAAAAAAAACATGTTGATCGAGGATTTTTTGAATGGTGTCGGCCGCTCTTTTAATGTCGGTGATTGGACAAAGGGGTTATAATATTGCAATAATGTTACGGAAGACCTATGCAAATAGCCTATTTAAGTGATATCGGAACAAGAAAAAAGGAAAACCAAGATTTTGTTGGTATTTTTACTAACCAAAAACATTATAAATTAGCGATCGTGGCCGATGGTGTTACCAGTGAAAAGGGCGGCGATATAGCAGCTGAAATGGTCGTTAATAATTTTGGCTTCGGCTGGCAGCAGACAAGCATCGATTCTTTAGACTCATCAAAAAAATGGATCTCTCAAAAAGCCAGAGAAGAAAATAGTCGGATCTTAGAAGCCGGAAAAAGATTCGATGATCTTTCTAAGATGGCTACGACTATGGTACTGGCTGTTTCTGTCGGTAATAAAGTGCTTGTCGGAAATCTTGGCGATTCTCGTGCTTATTTATTTAATGGCAGTGAGCTTAAGCAGCTTTCCTTCGATCATTCTTTTGGCAATGAACTGTTAAAAAGAGGTGAAGTTTCTGCCGATGACGTTGAAAAAATACCTCATCACCAAAGCATAACCAGATATTTCGGTTTGAACGCAAACACTGAAATGTCCTTTTCACAGAGTATCGTTGATAATAACGATATAGTTATGCTGGCTACGGATGGTCTTACAAAACAAGTAGACGAAAAAGATATTTTAAAAGTGCTTAAATCGAAACACAAATCTTTAAGCGAGATGGTCGCTTTGCTGATAAGCATGGCTAACGAACAGAGCGGTTTTGATAATGTCACCGTGCTTTTGATGTCGCAATTTATGGAGGACAATCAATGAATCCCGGTTCAACATTTGCAAATAGATATCAAATTGTCCGGCCCTTAGGCGAAGGCGGGATGGCCAACGTTTATTTAGCTGTCGATACTAAGAGCAATCAGCGAGTAGCTATCAAAGTCCTTCGTCTCGATCTTCAAGATAATCCTGATTTTGTCCGGCGATTTCAAAGAGAAGCTCAAGCCGCCGCTCAACTGATCCATCCGAATATCGTTAAAGTCATTGACGCCGGTTCCTATGACGGCATGCAATATTTAGCCATGGAATACGTTGACGGCATGGATCTGAAAAATTACATAGCCCGCTATTTTCCAATACCTTATGCTCAAGTAGTAAACATCATGGAGCAGGTCCTTTCGGCTGTTTCAATGGCACATAATCACGGTATCGTACATCGTGATCTTAAACCGCAAAATATTTTAGTAGGCAAAGACGGTTCTATAAAAATAGTCGATTTTGGGATCGCGATCGCGCGCAGCGAGTTCGGAATGACCCAGACGAATGCCATTCTTGGTTCAGTCCACTACTTGAGTCCCGAACAGACACGAGGGGGGATGGCGACCAATAAGTCGGATATTTACGCACTTGGTGTTATTTTATTTGAAATGCTTACGGGCCAGGTTCCTTATAAAGGCGAAACAGCTGTTTCGATCGCAATGAAACATTCTTCTGAACAGATGCCCTATGCTCGTTCGATCGATCCGAATATACCCCAGCCGCTTGAAAACGTTATTTTAAGAGCAACGGCGAAAAATCCTGATAATCGTTATTTAACCGCCGAAGACATGGCTAATGATCTCAGGACCAGCCTTTCGCCAAGAAGGGCGGACGAAAAAAGATTAGCGCCATTTATTGATGATCAGGCCCAAACTAAGGTGATACCTTTGGAGGATCTGAAAAATCAGGTTGCCAGCGGCTTGCAGATCGATGGACAAAAGAAGGCTGATACTGCTAGTCAAAGTCCAATATCGAAATCAAAAAATACCGATGAGAGTGCGATCGGTCCTTCTGGAAATAAAAAAAATAAGAAGGGAAGAAAATTTCCTTTTAATAGAAAGATTTTTCTGATAACTGTGGCAGCTTTGATAGCTGCCGGTATGATCGTCATCATCACGGCAATGTTTTGGCCGGGCACTGTCCAAGTACCGAACACAAGAAATCAAACTCTTAATACAGCTGAACGATTAATCAGAGATAACGACTTGGTTGTCGGGAATGTCAGCCAGACGACTTCCAGAGTAGTTAGAAGAGGACGGATCATACGTTCGAACCCGCGTATTGGCCAACACGTAGGTAAAAAAACGAAGATAGATCTGTTCGTTTCAAACGGTGCCAGACGAGTTACATTTGGTGATTATGTCGGGTCTAATTATTCTACGGTCGCAAGTCTTTTAAGGAACCAAGGATATAAAGTTCACCGTATCCGCCGCTATTCTGATACGGTTTCTAGCGGTCAAATAATCAGACAATCTATCCCGGCTGATCGTAAAGTTGACCCCTATGCCACTTCAGTAACTTTCACTGTTTCACGCGGACCAAGGAAAGTGATCGTCCCGACCTTCACTAGTTTGAACCAGGCACAAACATGGGCTTATCAAAATGGGATCCATTTAGAAATAAATTATCGTCAAAGCCAGGATTATAACAGCGGTGATATCTTGAATCAAAACCCGAATCCGGGAACGGAAATAACCGCTACGACCGATGTCAGCCTGCTGGTCGCGCAAAAAATAGTTCCGCCTCCGCCAAGTTCGTCTTCTAGTTCGGAACCAAGTTCTTCGAGTTCTTCATCAAGTTCTTCATCAAGACCAAGTTCTTCATCAAGTTCTTCTTCGAGTTCTTCATCAAGTTCTTCTTCATCATCAAGCAGTACTGATCGTCATTAAGTACTGTTTTTTTGTTAATATTTTTAATTGGAGGGAAAATATGAGTGTTATCGTCGCACCGTCTATTTTGGCGGCTGATTATCTGCATTTGGCAGATCAAATCAAGTTAGTTGAGGATGCAGGTGCTAAATATCTGCATATCGATATCATGGACGGAGTTTTCGTCCCAAGTATTTCTTACGGATCGGGATGGGTCAAACAGATCAAAGACTCGCCAAGCAAACTTACTCTAGATGTACATTTGATGGTAGAGCATCCAGAAAAAATTATTCCGGAATTCATTGACGCTGGTGCAGATATAATCGGCGTTCACGTTGAATCAACACCGCATATCCACAGGGCTTTGCAAATGATCAAAAAAGCCGGTATCCATCCAGAGGTCGTTTTGAACCCGGGCACCCCGATATATGCTATCGAACCGGTGCTTTCAATGGTGGATCAAGTGCTTGTGATGACTGTCAACCCTGGCTTTGGTGGCCAAAAATTCCTGCCGGAGACGGTCTCTAAAATTTCTTATCTGAACAGCTATAAAAAGGAACACGGCTTAAATTTTGATATTGAGATCGATGGCGGTGTCAATGACAAAACGATCATCAATGCTTATAAATCTGGTGCAAACGTTGCTGTTGCTGGATCTTATGTATATGACAAAGTTGACCCGGCAGCGAAAGTAAAACGCTTGCTTGAGGTAACTGATTTTGGTCAAAATTAATGTTTTAGCCGGCGGTCCGCTGGATAAATTACCCGATAATTTTGATAGCTTGTTAAGAGAAAAAGACGTCGAGTGGATAGGCGTTGATGCCGGTGCTTTTTATTTGATCGACCATGGTCTAAAAAATATCACTTCTATCGGTGATTTTGATTCTTTGACCAGCGATCAATATCGGATAGTTAAAAGCAAGACTGATCCAAACGAATTTTTACAGGCTGAACCGGAAAAAGATTACACTGATACAGAACTAGCTTTACAGTGGATCACGAATCATTATGATCTTGACGACGATCTAAAAATCAATCTATTCGGGATGACCGGCGGCAGGATGGATCACGAATTGAGTAATCTTCTGGACGTGTTTTTAGATGATTATAAGGGATTGATAGATAAAATCAGATTATTTGACAAAGAAAATATTATTGATTTTTTCAGCCCCGGAAAGTATCAGGTCAAAGATCTGTTTGGAAAGAAATATCTTGGTTTCGTTCTTTTGAGCGGTATAAGTCATTTTTCGATCAAAGGAGCGAAGTATGATCTTGACGATTATTCATCACAGACCGACCGTGTTTTTGCTTCTAATGAATTTTTACCAGGGCAAAATGTTGAAATTTCTTTTGCAAAAGGGAATGTTTTAGCGATTTATAGCTAAAAATTATTGTAAAAGTGCGTTTTCCTTGGTTTTTGTCTGTAACTTTTGTATAATAGTTAAGGCTTTTTACTTTTAGTGCAATTGCCATAAAGTATAAGCTTAAAATTTTAAGCCTACATCGCTTATTCGATGAACTAATAAATTGGAGGAAACCAAATTGGCTGAAAAGCAACATTACGAAAGAACTAAGCCGCATGTTAACATTGGTACCATCGGTCACGTTGATCATGGTAAGACCACTTTAACTGCAGCTATCACTAAGGTTTTGTCTGAGAAGGGCCTTGCGCAAGCCCAGGACTATGCCTCGATTGATGCCGCTCCCGAAGAACGTGAGCGTGGAATAACTATTAACACTGCACACGTTGAATACGAGACTGACAAGCGTCACTATGCACATATCGATGCTCCAGGTCACGCCGATTATGTTAAAAACATGATCACTGGTGCCGCACAAATGGATGGAGCTATCCTTGTTGTTGCTGCGACCGATGGTCCTATGCCACAGACTCGTGAGCACATCTTGCTTGCCCGTCAGGTTGGTGTTAACTACATCGTTGTCTTCTTGAACAAAACTGATCTTGTTGATGATCCAGAATTGGTAGATCTTGTTGAGATGGAAGTTCGTGAACTTTTGTCTGAATATGATTTTCCTGGAGATGACATTCCCGTTATCAAAGGTTCTGCCCTGAAAGCTCTTCAAGGAGATCCAGAACAGGAAAAAGTTATTCTTCATTTGATGGACGTTATCGATGAATATATTCCAACACCTGTACGTGACGTTGATAAACCATTCTTGATGCCGGTCGAAGATGTCTTCACTATCACTGGTCGTGGTACTGTTGCATCTGGCCGTATCGATCGTGGAACTATCAAGGTCAACGATCCAGTTGAAATCGTTGGTTTGCAAGATAAAGTTAGAGAATCCGTTGTTACTGGTGTTGAAATGTTCCGTAAGACTCTTGATTTAGGGGAAGCGGGCGACAATATCGGTGCTCTTCTTCGTGGTATCAACCGTGATCAGATCGAGCGTGGTCAAGTTTTGGCTAAGCCTGGTTCGATTCAGACCCACAAGAAGTTCAAGGGTGAAGTTTATGTCCTTACTAAGGAAGAAGGTGGACGTCATACTCCATTCTTCACTAACTATCGTCCTCAGTTCTATTTCCATACTACTGATGTTACTGGTGTTGTTGAATTACCAGAAGGTGTAGAAATGGTTATGCCTGGAGACCACGTTACATTCACTGTTGAATTGATGAAGCCGGTTGCTATCGAAAAAGGTCTTAAATTCACTATTCGTGAAGGCGGCCATACCGTTGGTGCTGGTACTGTTTCAGAAATTGATGATTAATATTTCTGTTTTTAATCGTTCGCCTTTTTGACGAACGATTTTTTATTACTTTTTTTATTTGCTGACCAGAAAAAATAACAGGAGAATTTATGCAAAACCTTAACGGTGAGATTTTTAAAAATCGCCGCCAAGATTTAAACCTTACACAAAACGAACTAGCTTTAGGCATTACATCCCAAGCCACGATCTGTGCGATCGAAAGGGGTATCGTTCCCAATATCAATATCCTTCAGCCGATCATGGAACGATTGAATCTTTCTTACAAGGAGGCTTTTCCCAATGGCTTTTTGCCGGAAAGCCGTTTTGATCTAATTCATTCGAAATTGGATAAGGAACATTTTCGTCAGGTTATCGAGGAATTAAATGCGATCAGACAAAATAGTTTATGTACATCGATAGATTTTCAAAAATATCATTATTTATATGCGTCTGCTTATTTTCATTATGGAAGAATCGATGATGCTAATTTTCATTGTGACGAACTATTCAATGTTCCTGATCAACAAAAAATCTGGTTTTATTATGCATTAGCTAATACCATCAAGGCTCAGATATGGCATAGAAGCGGAGATTATTACAAAGCCGGGATATGCTTTGATCGCGTGGTAGATCTTTTAAAAGCTCATCCTTATCACGAATCTTCTTCGATGACTAGTTATATTAGGATGTATCAAGCCTTGGCTGAACATCATTTGGAACTTTCTGATCTGCCGCGTTCTGAATTTTATTTAAAAAAGGCATTTAAAATATTAAAGTCGAATGATTCCAGCTGGCATTTCGGTGAGTTGATATTAATAAAAGCCAGAATCGCTGAAGGACTTAAAGACTATCATTTAAAAAGCGAACTATTGGTCACTGCCAAACATTTACATGATTTTTGCAAAAGTCCTAAATTGAAGAAAATGATAGAAGAAAATCGTCTATAGAAAAAGGACGTTTTTTTATACTTGACAAACGAACATGCGTTCGTATTATTTTAATTAGGCAATAAAAATGGTTGATCAATATTTTAGCGGCGAAGAAAAAAGAATTATTTTTGCGATCGACAGTAAATCTTTTTACGCTAGCGTGGAATCAAGGGCTAGAGGATTAAATCCGCTGAGGAGCTGTTTAATAGTAGTTTCAACTGGTCCGAATGTCGGCGGCGGCGGGCTGATTTTAGCAACTAGTCCAATAGCAAAGCTTAAATATGGTCTAAAATCCAACGTTAGCCGTTTGCGGGATCTGCCTGATTCTGTGCCTGATTTAAAATTGGTTTCTCCCAGAATGAATTTTTATATTCACGTTAATATGCAAATAAATGGTGTCTATCGTAAGTATGTCTCTGATAAAAATCTGCATATTTATTCTATCGACGAGAGCTTCTTGGATGTTACCGATTCATGGCATTTATTTGGTAAAAGTCCGATCGAAGTTGCCAGAAAAATACAAGCTGATGTTTTAAAAACAACTGGTATTTATACGACGATCGGCATAGGCGATAATTTGGCTCAGGCTAAAATAGCGATGGACATATATGGCAAACATAGTCCCGATTTTATAGGTGAGATTCATTATCTTACGGTAGCAAAACTTCTTTGGCCGATAAAAGAATTGGATTCAGTTTGGAGTATTGGCAAAAAAACAGCCTTAAAGCTTAATGATATGGGCATTTATTCTTTGAATGATCTAGCACACAGCGATCCTTATATTTTAACTAAGAAGATGGGCGTGATAGGCGGTCAGCTTTATCTTTTGTCTTGGGGGATAGATCGGGCCGTTATCAGCAAAAAGAGTTTCGCTAAATCAAAATCTTATGGTAATTCTCAGGTCCTGCCTAAAAATTATACTAAAAAAAGCGAACTGGCCATTGTTCTGCGCGAACTTTCTGATCAAGTTGCTGCTCGCATCAGGAAACACCATTTACAAGCTGGATTGATCCATGTTTGGGTCGGGAACGAATATAAAGGCGGCGGATTTTCAAAGCAGACCAAGATCATTCCTACTAACGAAAGCAAAATTCTTGCTCAGGCTGTTCTTGATTTATTTTTTTCTTATTGGCCGGGGGATCCGGTTCGCAATGTATCGATATATTTTTCTGATTTAGTTTCAGATGATCATCAGCAGCTTGATTTTTTTAGATCTCCGGAAAGTCAGATAAAATCCAAACATTTAGATAATACTGTTGATAAATTACGTTTGAGATATGGTTTTTCTCATTTAGTCAAGGCTTCTTCAACGCTTCCGGGCGGAACGGCTATCGAGAGATCTAACTTGGTCGGCGGCCATAATGGAGGAAACAGTTATGAATGATGAACACGATAAATATCCTGACTATGACCCGGAAAAAAGAAATCGATTTTTAACCGAATTCAATGATCGCGGTATGGTTAAGTGGGGCGGTTTTTACTTATCTGATCACACCAGGGTCATAGAAAAAAATGAGTTAAGACGTTTTCAGATCGAACATAGAAAAAAGGAAACAAAAATGTCGACTGCGGATATATCGACGATCCTCTTCTCTGCATTTGTTGATCACAAGGAAGTTATCGTACAAATAGATCAGGAAAATAGAAACCACAAACTGCCTGAAATAATCAGTGGTTATGTCGGAGGTTATGATGAAGACAAAATAATCATCGGCGAATTTTATATTGATTACCGACTGATCCAAAATTGCTCTATCAAATAAAAATAACTGCTAAAAATCCAAGATTCAAAAATGGAATAAAGGGAATCTTTTTTCGCTTTTTTAAAATTATGAACAATAATGCACTCATGCTTGCTATCATGACAGAAATAGAAAATTGGACTGGGTCGAGTAAAGTGAACAAACAAATTATTACCGGCAGATCACCGGGACCGATCGCTTTTTTTATGATGAAAAAAATAAACACCAGCAGCAAAGAAATGATGCCGATCGTTTTTTCTAAAGAAAAGTCAATCGTGTAGGCGTATAAAATGAATGGATATAACAGAGCAGAGTGCGAGCTTTGATCAAATACATCTTCTCGGGATAAAAACAATATCATTGCAGCAGCTAGCAAAAAAATCATTCTATCAGATTGAAAAACAGCTAATATTCCATAAGCAAATTCGATCAAGGGATAAAAATAATTAATATTATTTTTACAATAAAGGCATTTTCCACGACATATGATCCAACCGAAAACAGGCAATAGGGCGATCATTCTGATTCTTTTTTTACAAGAATCACATTTTGAGAAACCGAATATGCTTTCTTTTTTATTGGATCGATCGGCCATGCATAGAGAAAAAGAAGCCAGTGATGCACCGAAAATAAATAAAATAAAAGTTTCCATGCTGATTATTACGAAAAAACAAATAAAATTTTAATTTTCTCTGTCAAGTAAAAATGCTTGACAAGGGTCGATCAATAATATATATTATTTTAAGTAAATAATTATTTAAAAGGAAATAATATATGTCAGTAAAAATTCGTTTACATTTAGCAGGAACTAAAAAGCGTCCTTTCTACCGTATCGTTGTTGCAGATTCACGCGCACGCAGAGACGGCCGTTTTATTCAAGAGGTCGGTTATTATAATCCGATCACTAAACCTGCTGATATCAAGCTCAATGAGGATCAGATCTTTGATTGGCTTTTGAAGGGTGCTCAACCAAGCGATACAGTTCGCAGCTTTCTTTCTGATGCCGGTCTATTGACTCGGCTCCATCAGGCAAAAATCGACACCAAGAAAAATAAGTAATTTTTACCGCTTTACAGGCGGTTTTTTTTATAATTAAAGCAAATGACAAAGAATAATTTTGATTTTAAATACGCGCAAATAAAGACCGGTTTGCCCTCTGGTCGATTTTTTAGTTATTTTTATGATCAAGAAGGCATTATTTTCGCTAGTTTTTCCGATGATCCGATAGGTGCATTTAAAAAATTTAATAGTGATCCAGCCCGATTTTCTTTTTTAAGCGATTCAGCGATCGACAAAAATTTAAAAAAATATTTTGCAAGCGGTGATCGAAAATATCTTGATCAGATCAAAATAAACTGGGACTTTTGGGATTTTTCGGCTTTCCGAAAGAATGTTTTAAAAGAACTCGCAAAAGTAGACAAAAAAATAAGCTATTTGAATTTTTCTAAAAAGTACAAAGGCGCCGCTTGGGTCAGATCCACGGCTTCAGCCATTGCTAAAAATCCATTCGAACTTTTTGTACCTTGTCATTTGGTCATTAAAAATGATGGTAAGGTCGGATCTTATCGCGATGGTACGGAAATAAAAAGAGAACTACTGGCCTTGGAGCAAAATCATGCAACTGATCAGAATTGGTAAAATAATAAATACCCATGGTATCGCTGGTGAATTAAAAGTCGAATCTAAAACTGATTTCCCTGATCAGCGCTTTGCAATTGAAGCTTCTGTTTATTTTGCTGATAAAAAATTTCAGGTTGAAAAAAGCCGTGTTTTTAAACGTTTTTGGCTTTTAAAATTTAAGGGTATCAACGACATAGATCAAGCACAGGCATTCAAAGGGCAAAACATTTATGCTGATGCAAATCAGCCTTTGACGTTAAAAAAAGATGAATTCACGATCGATATGATCATTGGCCTAAAGGTCTTTGATCTACAAGGAGAATTTATTGGTACCATCAACGATGCCTTTCATACTAAGGCAAATGATGTTTGGCAGATAAAAAAAGAGAACGGCAGGGAATTTTTGATTCCTTATATAGATCAGGTCGTCAAAGAAGTTGATTTAGAACAGTCTCGTGTCAAAATAGATTTTTTGGAGGGTTTGGATGAAAATTGATGTACTTAGCTTGTTTCCGGAAATGTTTAAACCCCTGGAGCAATCGATCATTGGCAAAGCGATCGAAAAAAATATCCTTGATTTCAAGGTGACCGACTTTCGTCAATTTACTAAGAACAAGCAAAATCATGTTGATGATTTGGTGTATGGCGGCGGGGCAGGGATGCTTTTGATGGCTCAGCCTATTTTCGATGCGGTCGATCACCTTTCTCAAGAAAATAACGGTGATAAAGGGCATGTCATTTTAGTAGACCCTGCTGGGGAAGTTTTTAATAATAAAGTTGCTCAGAAATTATCTTCTTATCAGCATCTGACTTTTATCTCTGGCCACTACGAGGGATACGATGAGCGAATAAAGACTTTGGTGGATCAGGAAATAAGTCTGGGCGATTATGTGCTGACTGGCGGAGAACTGCCTACAATGGTCATAATCGATGCCACAGTTAGATTTTTAAAGGGTGTTTTAGGCAACGAAGATTCTGCTCAAGATGATAGTTTTCAAAATGGTTTACTTGAAGAACCGCAGTATACGCGGCCGGCTGATTTCCGCGGTCTAAAAGTACCGGATGTTTTGATGAATGGCGATCATGAAAAAATTCGTAAATGGCGTTTGAAGCAATCACTTAAAAAAACTTATCTTCGTCGGCCTGACTTACTGAAAAATCGTAAATTCAGCCAGGAAGAATCAGATATGATCGAAGAAATAAAAGATGATATAAAACTTGCATCTGCCAGTAATAAATTGTTATAATTATGAGCGGCTATTTTGCCAATCAGTAACATTGCGCTGTTGTACCAAGGTATTGAATATCAATGTTTTCGTTGGGAGTATAAAATGAAACAGAACAAATTATTAGAAAAGCTGACCGAATCTCAGCTAAGAACTGACATTCCTGATTTTCGTCCTGGTGATTCAGTGCGTGTTTATGCACGAATCGTTGAAGGAGATCGTGAACGTATCCAGTTGTTTGAAGGTGTCGTCGTTCGCCGCAAGGGCTTTGGTATTTCTGCCAGCTACACTGTTAGAAAGGTTTCTTCCGGTGTCGGTGTCGAGAGAACTTTCCCAGTGAATTCACCGCGTGTTGATAAAGTTGAAATCACTCGTTACGGTCATGTTCGTCGAGCAAAGCTTTACTACTTGCGTGCACTTCGCGGAAAAGCTGCTCGTATTAAGGAAGACCTTAATGCCAGAGCTAGAAACGCTGCTAAGTAACATAAGATTTATTGATAACGGGTCAAATACCCGTTTTTATTTTATTTTTATCGCTTAGGAAAACAATTATGATCAGAAAAATTCAAAATATCTTTCCCGAAATCGTCATTCAATTGGTTGTTTTGGTCTTTACTGCTATCTTGCAAGCAATTTCTATCAATTTATTTTTGAACCCTAATCATATCTTTACCGGGGGATTCAATGGTATCGCACAATTACTATCGCTTGCTAGTTTCGGATTTTTTCATGTACACATAAATACCGGTATTTTTATCTTACTTTCTAGTGCAGTCATTGGTGTTTTTGGCTGGAAAATGGTGGGTTCGCGTTTTACTATTTTTAGTACGGCCAATTCTGTTTTGGCATCATTTTTGATCATGTATTTTCCAATATTTAATTTAGCCGGCAATATTCTGCTTGCTTCGTTATTCGCCGGTGTTTTGATGGGTCTTGCGATCGGCATCTCAATGAGATTCGGTTTCTCGACTGGCGGTATGGATATTATTGCGATGATCGTTCAAAAAAGGACTGAAAAATCAATAGGAGCTATTCAAAATACCATCAACGCAGCGATAGTCATGATCGCGGGCCTTTTTATCGGCTGGCCGAACGCTCTTTATACTCTGATCGGGATTTTCGCGACTGGCCAAGTCATCGATGCTATTTACACTGGCCAGCAAAAACTTACTGCTCTGATCGTAACTGAAAAAGCTGATCTGCTGACTAAAGCTTTACAAAAAGAACTCGTTAGAGGTATAACCATATTACCTTCGATCGGTGCTTTTTCAGGACGTTCTTCTTCAACTTTGATGATGGTTATCAATAGAGTGGAGCTTTATGAGATGGAAAGCGTCGTCAGACAAACTGATCCAAGTGCTTTTATCGACATCGTTAGTACTGTTTCTGTAAGCGGATTATGGTTTAACGAAGATAAACAAGCTGATTTTAAAAAAAGAAAGGAATCTGATCATGCCGTTGATACAAATAGATCTTCTTAAGGGCCGTTCTCGACAACAAATAAAACGATTGGTCAAAGATATTACTGATGCAGTCGTTGAAGATGCTGGAGCTAAAAGAGAAGCTGTCAATATCGTTATTCGTGAATCTGATCCAGATCACATCGCCGCCGGTGGTGTTTTGAAATCTGAACTTTGATTTAAATACATCCAAACACTGTCTTTTATGACTAGTGTTTTTTTATTTCTGGAAAACATTTGTAATATTAGCGAAACCTACAAAAATGTTTTTGCCTTTACAATTTAGGCATCAAGAGGTGTGAGTATGACTACTGGATCATCTTTAAAAACAAAAATTGCTTTAACAGCTGTGTCGGCATTAAGCGTGACTAGTGCCTTTAGCATTGCCGGTCAAGCTAAAGAATATACGATCAAGACAGGCGACACTCTTTGGCGCTTAGCGGTCAATAATAATACAAGCGTTGATTCTTTGGCTCTTAAAAATAAAATAATCGATCCAAATCTGATATATACAGGCGGCCTGCTGCAGCTTCCGGACAATACTTCCATTACGACTCCGGTTCGTTCGATCACTGCAAGTGTAAATAAAAAATCTATCGCCGCAAAAACTCAAAACGACTACCAGCAGAATAAAACAGTCACCGCTAGCAAGTCAGCTGTTAATGTTGATTCTAACTATTTTTCTTATACAGTTGCTGGCGGTGATTCGCTTTGGAGCATTGCACAAAGTCCGGCTGCAAAAAAGTTAGGAGTTACTGTTGATGATCTTTTAAATTATAATCACGGAAAAAGCCTGATAAATATTGGTCAGGTTTTCAAAATAAAAATATCAGATCTGCATAATAAAACTGACCAAAATTTAGATACCTTTTCTAAGACAGCTGTTAGTCCTAACGGTACTTCTGCTGATCAAAAGGCTGTTTCTAACAAAAGCAATTCAGTTTCGAGTGCTTATGACCAGCGGTCCGAACAAAAACAAACAGGATCTTTACGATCTTCAGCTCCGACTTCTCAGACAAATTCTCGGCCCGTTTTTAACAATGCTGATTCAAACGATAATAAAAAGAGTATCACTGCATCTTCTGCTCAATCAATAGTTCCGAAATCACAGGCGGCTTTTGCAGCACCAGCGGCAAGTTCTTCTCTGAGCAGCCAGAATCCCCAGAGTCAAGCTGCAGCACTGGCAATTTCTAAACCAAAGATTCCAAGTTCTGCTTCGTCTGCTTCTTTGGCACCGGCAGCAAGCGGATCTATTCCGAGTTCCGCATCTGTTTCGGCTGATTTTAATGTTCAGGCCTTGATTAGTTTGGCATTGAAATTATCACAGCAAGGGATCCCTTATGTATATGGAGGCAGTGATCTTAGCGGATTTGATTGCTCAGGTTTCGTTGCTTATGTATTTAAAAATGCCGTTGGTATAAATCTCCCGCACAATACCGTTTATCAGGAGTCGATGGTTTCTAAACATTCAGTAGTCGATGCTCGGCCGGGCGACATCCTTTTTTGGGGAGACCCGGGGACTTCTTATCATGATGCTGTTTATATTGGCAATAATCAATATGTGGCAGCCCCGGTACCGGGGAAAAACGTTGAAGTTGAAACGATTTCTCCATATTTTCAACCATCTTTTGCCGGTACAGTGATCCATTGATCCTTTATCGGGTATAAAAAAATCAGGAATTATATCCTGATTTTTTATTTTATCAAAACAACGTCATCACTGACCGTCCAAGGATCTAGTTCGTTGATATGGTCATAATAAAGAACACCTTTCAGATGGTCTATTTCATGCTGGAAAACGATAGCCGGATAATCTTTCAGACGAATACTTTGATGTTTTCCGTTTTCGTCGTCATATTCGACGGTGATTTTGTCCGCTCTGAGAACGATCCCTGGGACATCGTCATCTTTGGATAAGCATCCTTCGCCAGATTCTAAAGCGGCTCTTTTCGCCGATTCTCGTACTATTTTTGGATTATATATAACCCCCTTAAAAAAAATCGTTTCTTTTTCTTCTTGGCCTTCCTTTTCTGTCTCAGGGATCAGCAGCGCCGCCATTTGCAAAGAAGCACCTACCTGCGGTCCTGCCAAGCCTACTCCAGGGCGCAATCCGTATTTTTCATTTTCTTCTTTATTTTGGGAAACGACTAAGTATTCCAGCATCTTTCGGCCAAGTTCTTTGGTCTTTGCATCGAGTGGGAAAGAGACCTTTTCAGCTTTCGCTCTTAAAACAGGGTCTCCTACACGAACAATATCTTTCATTAGTATCATATTTTTATTGTATAACAGACTGGATATCTGATTCATTTTCGTGTATCATTATTTACCAGTGGCTGCGAAAGCGGTTTTTTGTTTGTAAAGGATTTTTTTGAATGGCAAAAACTAGAGAAGATATTAGAAATATAGCAATTATTGCTCATGTTGATCATGGTAAGACTACATTAGTTAACGAAATGCTTAAACAGTCCGATACTTTTGATTCTCATACTCAGATCGCTGATAGGGCGATGGATACCAACCCGATCGAAAAAGAGCGGGGGATAACCATCTTATCAAAGACGACTGCTATCAAAGTTGGTAATAAGCAGATCAATATAGTTGATACACCGGGTCACGCTGATTTTGGCGGCGAGGTCGAACGTATCATGACGATGGTCGACGGCGTTTTACTTGTTGTCGATGCTTTTGAGGGTACTATGCCTCAGACGCGCTTTGTCCTTAAAAAGGCATTCGAACAACATTTGACTCCGATCGTTATTATCAATAAAGTCGATCGGCCAGGTGCTCGTCCAGAGGAAGTCGTCGATGAAGTCCTTGACTTGTTCATTGAACTTGGTGCTGACGATGATATGCTGGATTTTCCAGTTATCTATGCTTCGGCAATGAACGGTACTAGCAGTTATTCTTCTGATCTCGGTACACAAGAGCATACTATGAAACCGATTTTTGATACGGTATTCAAGACCATCCCGGCCCCTGAAGATACTTCAGATCAACCGATGCAGTTTCAGGTCGCAATGCTTGATTATAACGATTTCGTCGGCCGAATCGGTATCGGACGTGTCGTCCGCGGAACTATTAAAGTCGGGGACAGCGTTACTGTTTTAAAGCTTGATGGTTCAAAAAAAGATTTCCGTGTTACTAAATTGATGGGTTTTCTCGGCTTGAAAAAAGTAGATATAAATTCTGCAAAATCAGGTGATTTGATCGCTGTTTCTGGAATGGAAGAAATAAATGTTGGCGAGACCGTTGCTGACTCAAAGCATCCAGATGCCCTTCCGCCGCTGCGGATCGATCCGCCAACGATGCAAATGACTTTCAGAACTAATGATTCTCCTTTTGCCGGCAGAGAAGGCAAGTTTGTAACTGCCCGCCAGCTGGAAAATAGGCTTAAGCAGGAACTTCATACTGATGTTTCATTAAGAGTTGAAGATACAGATACACCAGGAGTTTGGATCGTTTCCGGACGTGGTGAACTGCATCTATCCATTTTGATCGAGACCTTGCGGCGCGAAGGTTACGAATTGCAAGCCGGACGTCCAAAAGTTATTTATCGTGAAGTTGATGGACAAAAGTGCGAACCATTTGAAGATGTTTTGATCGATACGCCGGATGATTATACAGGATCGATCATTCAATCAATGTCTGAAAGAAAAGGCGATATGTTGAATATGGAACCGCAGGGCAACGGTCAAACTAGATTACATTTCGTTGCTCCTTCAAGGGGGCTTATCGGTTATGCCAATGAATTTATGAGTCAGACCCGCGGTTATGGTATTTATAACCACACTTTCTTGGATTATAGACCAGTTATTACCGGTTGGAACCCTGGCCGCCGGAATGGTACTTTAGTTTCCATAAGTCAAGGACAAGTTACTACTTATGCCATCATGCAAGTCGAAGATCGAGGAACCATTTTCGTAGACCCGGGTACTGAAGTATACGAAGGAATGATAGTCGGCTCTAATTCGCGTGAAAACGATATTTCCGTTAATATCACTCGTATGAAGGCTCAAAGCAACGTCCGTTCTTCAACTAAGGACCAAACAGCCGTTATTAAGACGCCAACTCATTTAACACTTGAAGAATCAATTGAATTTTTGAATGATGATGAATTAGTTGAAGTTACTCCTGAGAACACTCGTTTGCGTAAAATTATTTTGGAAACTAATGCTCGTGAAAAGGCTTCTCGCCATCGCAATAAGTAATAAAAAACCGCTCAAGCGGTTTTTTATTTATCCAAAATATTTTTTATTGTCTTCAGCACTCCATTGTTGTTGTTATTATCGACTGCTATTTGATCTTTATTAAAGTTCTCTTTCATAAATTCGGGAGCGTTAGGCATAACATAGGGAAATGCAGCATAATATAGCATTTCCAGGTCGTTTTCGCCATCTCCAAAGGCAGCGATCGAATCATGGTGTATACCAAGGTAGGTGGCTAATTTTTGAAGTCCGATCGCTTTTGAGATACCGCGATTAATCAAGTCGATCGCACCATACCCTGATGACGTAGCCCTGACTCCTTTTATCTTTGTTTTTGATATCAATTCTTCTGCCATTAGTTTTTGATCGGTATCTTTCCAGAAAATAGCAACTTTTTCGATCGGTTCCTCAATTTCAGAAAAATCGTTAATGATATTTATTTTTGGATTCCACAATAAAAGTTTTTTTAATCCGGCTTTGGGCTGATAGGCAGGTACATAGGTCTTTGTGTCGCCCTCGAAAGTTACGTTGTTTGGTTTGACACTCAGTTCTGGCAAAGCCAGAAAGACCTCCTTCAATGTTTTTTGATCGATCACAGAACGAAAAATGTTTTTACCGTCAGCAAAAACCGAAGCTCCATTTTGGGAAACAAAATAAATCGGATATTTTCTGACAAAATTCCCAAGAGGATGCGAGATCCCATTATAGGAACGACCGGAAGCAGCGGTAAAAAACTTTCCCTGCCTGACTAATTTTTTCATTAGCTCGTCAAATAATTTATGATCAAAGTCCTTTTTGTCGTCAAGAAAGGTTCCGTCGAAATCTGTAGCAAATAATTTTATAGGCATGATGATTTAATTATAATATTTATGCATTATCGGCGTCTTTTTGATATGATTTTAGATGTGGTCTTTTTTTGGTGGTGTAGCCAAGTGGTAAGGCAACGGTCTGCAAAACCGTCATCACGGGTTCGACTCCCGTTACCACCTGATCAAAAAAACACGTTGATTTTATTGATATCAGCGTGTTTTTATTTTTTATTTTTTTGTTTAGCATAGTGAATGATCAGGGTCGCGGTAATAATAACTATCATCAGTGATCCAAAAAGTGGAAAGGGGATCTCGATATCGATCATTGGTATGGAAAGGATCAGTTTTAACGATATAAAAGCGATCAGAATATAAGCTGCGGTTTGTAGTTCGGGCAGTTTTGTCATCAAACCCATGATTATTTCAGCCACCCCTCTCATAGTCAGAATTCCGATCATACCTCCGATCAAAACTATCACCGGATTATTGGAGACGGCGATCGAAACCAGCACCGAGTCGATCGAAAATACGATGTCCATCAATTCTATTTGAATCACTACCGACCAAAATAAAGAGAGATATTTTTTCTTTTTTGTTTTTCTTTTTTTGTTAGATAATTTTTTCTTTTTTCGATTTTTAAAAAAACTGAAGACTAAGTAAAAAAGATATAAGGAACCGATTACTTTTATTTCCCAAAAATTGATCAAGAATCTAAAAACATAAGCACCGATTATTCCGTAAAATAATGATTTTTCCCGCTCTTCTTTTTCAGGCAATACCTGTGTTTGTGCAGCTAAAACAACGGCATTATCGACTGATAGCAAGCACTCTAAAGCAACTAAAGATAAAATTACCAACCAACTATCTGGATCTGTGAAAAGTATGGACCAGTTTTTTACTTCAAAAAAAGGTCCATATAACTTTAAAAGCAAATTCAATTATTTTCTCCTTGAAAATTTCAACACGTTCAATTATGACATTTTTGAAGATTTTTTTTCTTGAATTTTTGAAGACGATAGTGTAAGCGTTTGCTCCAAAAGCGATACTTGTATAAAATTAAAGTATAAATGATTTTGCCTGTTTTGGCTCTGGAGAATTTATTATGAAGAATCTTTTTACCCAGCAATTGCGTAATGAGTTTCAAACTGATTCTGATGTCTACGTTTCTATTTATTCAGTTATCAGAAAGCCGACCAAAGGAGTAGAGTGGCAAAAACTGCATTTAAAAAAATTATACGAGCAAGCTGCTCACAAGTTTCAACAGCGCTTTTCAGATCATAGTTGGGAACCTTTTAAAAACTATTTCCAGCAGATCATCGATGATGACCTTTTCTGGGATAAACATAACGGCAGATCGGTCGCACTTATTGCCAGCGAAAATAAATTAAGCATTATTGATCTATATAGCTTAGATGTGGACCGTGTTTATGTCTCGCAGCTGCCGGCCGTTTTGCCTTTGATAGCCGATGATCAGCTATATCCTGAGATAGATGTTCTGGCTCTACAAAATGAATCCTTTTCGTACTATAGGCTTCGTCATGGACAAATAGAGAGGGTCCATTTCTCAGATGATGCTCCAACTGATTCGATCAAGGCATTGGGTCGAGAAGTAGATGAAAAAAATGTTACTTTTTCTTCGATACCCGCCGGTAACGGCCGCGGTCACAGTCTTTCTTTTCATGGACATGGCAGTTCAGCTGATGATAAGAAAATCGACCAATCTAATTATTTTCGTATCGTTGCAAAATATTTACAGCATCATAATGATATCGATCAAAAGATACCGGTCGTTTTATTTGCCGATAGCCAACAACAGGCTGTTTACCGTGAAGTAAGCAAGTCCAAGCGATTGAGCAGATTTTTGACCATCGATAAGTCACCGGCTAAATTGACGGCTGCTGAAATAAAAAAAGACTTAGAAACTTTAAAAGACAGGTGGAATCAGATCCGTTTGGAACATTTTAAAGAAGAATACGATCGAGCATCAGACCGGCAGCTTTTATTGAATAGGGTCGAATTGATAGCACAGGCTGCTGCTCAGGGGCAAGTCAGGGAACTTTTCCTTCTTCCAATAAGTGATTTTTCGGATTATTTTACAACTAACGATCAAGGACAGCTGGTCTTACTTGATCGACCACAGGATGATATTTTAGAGAAAGTAAGCGATTCGGTTTGGCAGCAGGGTGGTGAAGTATCTTTTGCTGATTTAAATCGAGTTAATGAGCAGTCGCCTGCAGTTGCTATCCTTCGTTACCAAGAGCAGCAATAAATACTTTATAAAAAGAGGGTCGATTTGTTTAATTTTTTTAATAGAAGAAAAAGTGAAAAAGGTCCGCTTGAAAAAGAATTTGAACATCCCAAAAAAATTGATAACAGCAGTTCCGAGAAAGAGCGTCATCAATATATTTTTTCTGGTCAGGTACAAGGCGTTGGTTTTCGTATAACCTTAAAAACT
Organism: Oenococcus alcoholitolerans; assembly: GCF_051852995.1. Lineage (GTDB taxonomy): Bacteria > Bacillota > Bacilli > Lactobacillales > Lactobacillaceae > Oenococcus > Oenococcus alcoholitolerans. The sequence goes on along the minus strand of NZ_CP176042.1, from coordinate 984,690 downwards.
CTTGCCGAACGCCGCGGATTGACCGGTTGGGTGAAAAATCTTTCAAACGGGGATGTTCAAGCGGAAATACAAGGTCCAAAAGAAGACCTTGATTACATAATTTATCTAATGAAGTCAGGAAATGGCTTTATTAGAATAACTGATTTAAAAGATAAAAAAATCAAATTAATTTTTGATGAGAAAAATTTTAAAATCATCTGATGTTATTTTGTTTCTTTTTTTAACCCGGTCGAGATCAATAAGATATTAAATATTCCTAAACCGATGCCGAACATCAAATATGAATACGTTGCAAGCCAAATATAGGCTATGAAAATGAGTAGTAAATTACTTAAAATCACACTGGCAAAATATACTTTTTTAAGGATCGAAGATAAATCTAAAAATAAACAAACAGCTTGCAGCAGATTCAATGACCCGGTCAAGAGGGCAGCGTAAATAGATATTTTCATCAAGTTATCGTCCGAAGCGATCATTGATCTGTTTGTTAATGCTGTGTTTATCAGGCTCGCTGATAGAACAAAACTGCCAGCAGCCATGATTATTTTTAAAAATAGCACCAGTGTCTTGAAGGCTGTGTCGTTTTTATACATTTAATGATCCTTTGCGTTATATTTTGGCATAAAAAAACAGCCCCGTTTGTTTGATAATGGCCATTGCCAAAACCAAACAGGTTGTTGATTGATCAATAGCAATTTTGCCAAATCATATAAACAACTAAACGGAACTGTCCGGATCATTTGAGATCCTCATCTATTTGTTCTCTAAACAGATGTTTTGACTGCTGTCAACTGCGATCCCTTTTGATCCTAAATAAATGATAGCATATTTTATTGAAAAAAGAAAGGGCTTACACAATTAAAATCCTCAGTTATTTTTTATTTCTGTTATTTTTACGTCTTTTTTCAAATTTCCACTGCGATCGAACAATTTTAAATAATCGTCTAACATAGGATCGTCGCTGTCGTTTGATAAAACAAATTCTTTAAAGGTCTTTACATAAGGCTGGGAGGGGAAAAGGCCGTCTTCATTTTCGTATAGATAAAGCTCTTTTTGTGAAAGGGTCAAATATTTCAAATAAAAAATTTTTTCATTGTTTGCGTTGGTCGCTGTTATTACGACAAAGCAGGCTTCATAATTTTTTTTATCACCAGTTTCATCTTTTTTATTTTTTATATAACCGGGAAAAGTCAATATATCTTTTGGCCAAGAAAATTTATCTTCATTCACGAAAGAAAGCTTCAGGTCATCACTTTTTTCCTGTTTAAAAAGAACGGTCGCCTTAAATCGCAGAAGCGGCGAATCATCTTGGTCATACCAATAAATCTGCTTATTTTCTTTGCCAGCAAAAGTCCCTTTATCGGTGATGATATCGTGTGCGATCTTTTTATTGTCATTGCCGCTGCCTATTGAAAATAATGGTCTAGCTTTTGCTAATTGGCTTGTATGAAAACTATCTTTGATCGTTTTTAATTGAATCTCTAATCTTCGGTCGCTTTTCTTCGAACTTGTTAAAGCCATCCAAATAATGATAATTAAAGTTATTATTAATAAAAGAGTCTGTAAATTATTGATCGCTAAAATAACGAGCCAATTAAGGACTCTTAAGGTTAAGATCGAGAAATACACACCGATTATGAAGACAGCAATAATAGTTAAGATCAATTGCCAATGATTTTTAATGGGATCTATAATTTTTTTTAGCCGCTGTTTGTGCTGATCAGGTATCATGTCTCCATTTTACATTTTGTTAATTTTTTTTTGCGAGCGGCCTTTGATAGAAGAACAGAAAAAACAATTTAAAAATCTTAAAATCATCATTATTAAAGACTTTTCATCACTTGATAAAAATAAATTGGTTGAAAAATATTCATTGCCGAGTTTGTTTGCTGAATATATCATGGATAAAAACGGTCCGGCTCGGCTTGAAAGTTCTGAGCAAGGTGATTTGTTTGTTACTTTTTGGTTTTTGCCTAAAAAACAAGTACGTCCAAAAATCGTTTCCGTTGTCATCAAAGAAGATACGATCATTTTTTTCTGCGATACTAATAATTCTTTTCTTGATATCTTTTTAAAACAAGAAGACGAAAATATTCATGATGTTAACGAACTTTTATTGGATTTTATTATCTTCACTTTCGAATATTATTTAGATCGTATTTCTGATCTTGGTGTTAGGGCCGAAAAAATTCAGATAAGTCTCGATGCACGCAAAAGCAGCCAGACCTTTGATCGTTTAACGATCTTAAACCGCCAAATAGTTTATTTGCGGCCTTCGATAAGTGAGAATTCTGAACTTTTTTCTCGAATTGATGATGAATTTAAAGATAATCGAATAGAAATAAAAAAAGACTATTTAACTTATTTTCATCGAATTAATTTGATCGATCGACAATTGACCAGGATCTTTGAGTCGATATCTCAAAGTGTTCAGCAATTGAGCGACACTTATGATCGGCTGATCAACAATAATTTAAATTCGATCATGCGATTTTTAACCATTTGGTCTTTACTGTTAGCTATCCCGCCGATAGTCAGCGGTTTTTACGGCATGAATATGCATCTTCCTTTTGCAGAAAATGAACTATCTTGGTTTATTTCTTTGATCATAACTTTACTTTTGATGCTGCTTCTTTTGATCTATCTTCACCACCATCACTCGCTTTGATCTTAGTTATATTTTTTATTCAGTTCCCAAAAAAACAAAGGATCGAGATTAATTTTTAGTTTCAGCTGCCCTTATTTTTTTCTTTTTTTCATCTTGCTTAGCTTTAACTCTATCAATGATTGCTTTTGCGGAGGCTACTTGCTTATTTTTTGACGACATTTTTTTGCTCCTTAAAAATAATCCAACCAACTACAATTAAACATTATCAGAGCAAGATTAAATTAAAAACAAAATAACAGGATTGGTCTATAATTTTTCTAGACATTTTTTTAATCATGTTTACTTTATTCTTATTGCTAGCACAAAGGGTCGGTACGATATTTATCTTAGCTTTCTTGTTGGTAAATGTTCCTTTTTTTAGACGGCTATTATCTGATACCGAAAGATTTAAAACTAAGCTTATTTTGATAGCTGTTTTTTCTGTTTTTGCTTTAGTATCTAATTTTACCGGAATCGAAATAAATGGTCACAATAATCTTTTGCCCACGACCTTTTTAACTGAAATATCGATACATGATTCTATTGCCAATACACGGACTTTGGCGATCACGGTAGCTGGTCTTTGCGGAGGACCTCTGGTTGGATCGGCAGTCGGTTTGATCGCTGGTATCCATCGTGTTTTCCAAGGGAGCGGCTCGGACATTTTTTATGTTCCCAGTTCGTTTGTGATCGGATTTTTATCAGGAACGATCGGCCGTTTTTATTCGCACAAAAAAATCCTCCCTGGGGCCGGCCCATCTTTTTTGACCGGTGTTTGTATGGAAATGATCCAAATGCTGTTTATTTTTCTTTTCAGCCCTTCTGGACCACGTTTAGTCAGCTTGATCTTTTTCCCGATGACGCTTTTGAATAGTTTTGGCACTTGGATCTTTATTTCGATCATAAAGGCTTATTTGCATCAACAAGATCAACTGAAAGCCCTGCAAACTCACGATATTTTATTTTTGGCAAATAAAACGCTTCCTTTTTTCAGCGCCGGTTTAAATCCTAAATCAGCTAAAAAGGCCGCGGAAATAATTGAGCACAACACTAACTTTGATGCCATCGGCATAACTGATAAGGAAAATGTTTTAGCTCACGTCGGTTTAGGAGCCGACCATCATCGATCCGATCGCCCGATCGTGACCAAGCTTTCAAAGCGTGTTTTGTCTACTGGTAAAATGGAGTTGGCTCACAGTAAAGAAGAAATCGGTTGTCCAGTCAAAGGCTGCCCGTTATCTGCTGCGATCGTTATACCGCTAACGGTAGGAGGCAAAATACTCGGAACCTTGAAGATGTATTTTAAAGACCAGCATGATCTGACTTCTGTTGAAGAACAGCTTGCGTCTGGACTTGCGGCAATTTTTTCCAGCCAGCTTGCTTTAGGAATGGCTGAGGAACAAAGCAAATTAGCAAAAGATGCCAAAATAAAATCGCTGCAGGCACAGGTCAACCCGCACTTTTTCTTTAATGCGATCAATACGATATCTGCTTTGATGCGCACTAATAATGAAAAAGCGCATCAATTGCTCTTAGAATTAAGCAAGTATTTTCGAACGAATCTTCAGGGGATGCGAGAGACTGAGATAACTTTACAGCAGGAATTTGACCATCTTCAAGCTTATTTGTCGCTAGAACAAACACGTTTTCCGGGAAGGTTTTTGATCGATTTTGATGTTAAATGCAGTCAATTTATCTTACTTCCGCCCTTTACGATTCAAGTTTTAGTTGAAAATGCGATCAAACATGCTTTTGTAGGCAGGAAAAAGGGCAACAAAATAAAAATTTCTATTGATGAGGAAGATGGTTTTATAAAGATATTAGTCAGCGATAACGGAATCGGGATAAAACCGTCATTGATACCAAAACTTGGCAAGGAAACGATTCTGGCAACTAAGGGAAGCGGGACCGCTTTAGAGAATTTGAATCAAAGGCTCTTCGGTCTTTATGGCAGCGGCTCCGCGCTTCATTTTAAAAGCGGCAAAGAGGGCACTTGTATCAATATTTCGATCCCAAAAAAGGAGGTATCATGAAAATATTAATAGTTGATGATGAGCCGTTAGCCCGATCGGAACTTTCTTATTTATTAAAAAATAATTCATTAGTTTCTGTTATCGATCAAGCTGAGTCTATCGATCAAGCTGCCGCTAAACTGCTTAAAAATCATTTTGATGTGATTTTTATCGATATTTCGCTAAATGATGAAAATGGTTTTCAATTAGCAGATGAAATCAAGAAAATAAAAAATCCTCCCTTGGTTATTTTTGCGACCGCTTTTGATAGTTACGCTGCTAAAGCCTTCGATATTAATGCTATTGATTATGTTTTAAAACCTTTCGAACAGAAAAGGATCGATCAATCTCTGAATAAAGCAAGGGACCTTTTATTAAATAAAAAGAATCAGAGCAAAAATGTTAGCGCCGCAAAGACTGCTAATAATATTATTTCTATAACCAACGATGATAAAACGATCGTTTTAAAAGAAGATGATATTATTTACGCCAGCGTTGATAATGGCGAATTATCTATAATCAGTCGTTATAGGAAATACAAAAGCAAGCAGACTTTGAGCTGGCTGATCAGCAGACTTGATAGCGGCAAGTTTCTTCAGATCCATCGAAATATCGTTATCAATATAGAAGACATCGTCGAAATCGAACCTTGGTTCAATCATACATACAGGATCTATTTATCTAATGGCCAAGAAGTTCCCATAAGCCGTTCTTTTATAAAATCAGTTAAGCAGGTCTTAAAGATATAAATATAATAAGGTTTTTCAACCGGTGCCTAGGGCATCTTGAGATCTATTTAGCTCCTTTTAAGGATAAAGGAGCTTTTTTTATTTCCGTGGATAATATAATTAATTTATTCACAAACAGAAATGTTCCGTTCTGTTCAGGAGGTAAAATCGTGATAAATAAAAATGAAAGAAGCAAAGCGAATAGTCAGAAAAAAACTGCTGAACCAGCGCCTATTTTGATACAGATGGGTATTTATGCAGCTGTGCTGTTTGTTTCTTGGCTCATATCAGAATGGATGGCGTTGACTTTCCCTCGTTTTCCGATCCCAACACCGGTCATTGGATTGGCTTTGCTGTATTTGCTTTTAACCTTTCATATCATTAAGGTCGAATGGGTCGAAGGGTTTGGTGGAATTATGATCAGCTTGATCGGATTTTTGTTCGTACCTTCAGGTATCCAATTAGCAGGAACACTTGGTATTTTGCGCCAAGAAGGGTGGCAGCTGATCGTTGTTATCATTCTTTCAACGATCATTTTGCTTGTTGTTATTGCTTATACTACTCGTTTATTCATGTGGATCAGAGTTCATTTGTTCAAAGGAGACAACAAAATAGATTCTTTAACTAAGGAGGCCGGCAAATGAGTATTTCTTTGTTTAGTTTAGCCCTGATGCCTAAAGCACCGTTAGCATATTTCGCGACCCCGTTTTTTGGAATATTTATTTCAATAGCACTTTACCTGTTGGGTCAATGGTTATTTAAGATTTCTCATAAATTTTTCCTCTTCCAGCCGCTGTTCGTTGCCATGGTACTGGGTGTCGTCGTTTTGGCGATTTTAGCCAAAATGTTTAATATGACGACCGCCCGTTTTTATACGATGGCTTATCAGCCAGGTGGAAACATTATTTTTTGGTTTTTGAATCCAGCGACGATCGCCTTTGCTGTTCCTTTATACAAGCGAAACGACATCGTAAAAAAATTCTGGCTTGAAATATTGCTTTCATTAGTGATCGGCTTGTTTGTATCGATGTTTGTCATCCTTTGGGTTTCAAGGTTATTCGGTCTTGATCGCGCCGGAATAGCATCGATGCTGCCGCAAGAAGCAACAACAGCTATTGCATTACCTTTGTCAACAGCGATCGGCGGAAATTCTGCCATTACTGCGATGGCATGTATCTTAAATGCAGTCATCATTTTTGCCTTAGGCGATATTTTAGTCAAGACTTTCAGACTTAATTCCGATCCGATCGGAACCGGTCTGGGATTAGGGACCGCCGGACATACGATCGGTTCTGCATATGCACTTGAATTAGGTTCTGCACAGGGTTCGATGGCGGCGATCGCCGTTGTTATCATTGGGATCGTTGCAGATCTTGTCGTGCCGATCTTTTCAAATATTTTTCTGTAATTAATTAGAAAATTATTTTAGAAAGCGCTTTCTTTATTAAGGATAAGCTGTTATACTTTAGTTAAGGATTAGAGCAGAAAGCGATGAAAGATTTGCTTGGGATCTTCGTTTAAGAAGATCTTTAACGGCTGATAATCCGATGGCAGCCCTTTTAAGCAGCGTATGAGTGTTGAACGAGCTAATTGATAAAGCTAATCGCTTTTGAGGACAAGGAGTTCGCACTGTGTAGTTGTAGTAGTTAGTAATTTCCGATAAAAAAGAAACGACGGCTTAAGGGCTGTTTTTTTGTACATAAAAACCACCTCTTTAAGAGATGGTTTCAAATTTATTTATCTGAGAAGCTGATCGATCTGTTTGAATTCGTCATCAGTTAAATCAATATCAAGCGACTTTGCATTGCTTGCTACTTGTTCCGGCCGATGAGCACCTGGAATAACAACGCTGATCGCTGGATTCTTGATATACCAAGCGATTATCGTTTGAGCGACTGTAGCGTCGTATCTTTTAGCGATTTCAGCAACTTTTTCCAAATTCTTAACGATCTGGTCAAATTGTTCAGAGGTAAAATTCTGGAAACGGCCGGCGTTGGCAAAGTTTTTAAGATCACCAACCTTATATTTGCCAGTCAAAAGACCGGAAGCCAGTGGGAAGAAAGGCACGAATGAAATGTTATTTTCCTTAAGGTACGGAAATACATCCTTTTCTTCGTCTCGATGGACTAAATTATAGTTATTTTCAACGATATCTACCAAACCATCTTTATTGGCTTCTTTGATTTGGTCTAAAGTGAAATTCGAAACACCGATCGCACGGATCTTACCAGCCTTTTTTTCATCAGCTAATGCAGCAACAGCTTCATCTTTAGGCGTTTGGTCGTCGGGGAAGTGAATGTAGAAAATGTCTATATAATCTGTCTGCAGACGTTTCAACGCATCATCAACTGCCTGTTTGAGAAAAGCAGGGTCATTATTATTTTTATAATCATTTTTTGGATCTTGTGCAGCTTTTGTAGCGATCACAACTTTTGAGCGGTCATATTCTTTTACTACCTGACCGATCAATTCTTCAGAACGTCCAAGCCCGTAGGCAAAGGCTGTATCTAAAAGCTGGATACCTGAGTCGATCGCTTTTCTAACGATCTCTTTTCCTTGATCATCATCAAGATCAGGAAAAAGGTTGTGGCCGCCGACTTTGTTAGTACCAAGGCCTAGTTTTAAAGTGGTAACATCGCTTTTTCCGATCGTAACTTTTTCTGGCATATTTTTCTCCTTATCTTTTATAAGTACAACGCTTATTATAAAACAGCATGCAAGTCATTTTCTAATCTTATTTTCTGCCTATGTTAAAATTGGACAAGATTTTACTGTCTTAAGGAGGGAAAATGGATCTAAAGATAATTGCAAGCGATATGGACGGGACCTTTCTTGATGATAATAAGCACTATGATATCGAACGTTTTTCTTCACAGCTGGATGAAATGAATAAACGGGGGATCCATTTCGTAGCTGCTTCTGGTAATAAATTCGTTCATTTAAAAAGTATGTTCGAACCTATCTTAAAAAAAGGCCATCAGATAAGCTATGTCGCTTCCAATGGCGCAGCTATCTATGAAGGAGATCATTTGGTACACGCTGCATTTTTGTCTAAGGAACAGCTTAATAAGGTCATAACCTGGAACGCTGAAAATCCTTCTTCGGAAAATAATTTAGTTATATTGACAGGACTTTATCATTCATATGTTTCAAATCACGCGAGTGAAAAGTCTATCGAAATAATTTCTGAATGGTATCACCATGTCACCCAAGTAGAAAAATTTGCAAATATCAAAGATCAGATCTTGGAAGTGACCTTTATTTGGAAAAATACCGATGTTGCCAAGCAAGTAAAAAGATTGAGAAAAGTATTCGGCAGCGAAGTCCATTCGACTGGATCCGGTTTTGGCAATGTTGATGTTTTGGCCGCAGGGATCAATAAGGCCAAGGGTCTTGAGTTTTTGCAGAACAAATGGCAGGTCGATGATGATCAAGTGGCTGTTTTCGGTGACAATGAAAACGATCTCGAAATGCTTAAGAAGTATAAATATGGTTTCGTGATGAAAAACGCTGATGATTTTATGAAAAGAGATATCTTTTTTCACACTGTCAAAGATAATAACAACGAAGGTGTTTTAGATATGATCGATAGGCTGCTGGCCGGCCAGGATCCGATGGAATTTAAGGTCAAAGGACCAAAAGGATTACTGAAAAAAGCATCATCAGAGAAAAGATCGGCAGATGGAATCTCTGACGCAGACGCAAATTGATGAAGACTACCCAGTTTATTATGATCAGGGCGATATTCAAAAAATTCGTCAAGCTGAGTCCCTTGGTATAGATCAATACAAAAATCAGGACACAGCCGAATAAAAATCCGAGAAGGCTTTCCGCTTTTCCAGTCGGGACAAAGATCGGTACCATAAAAAAAAGACAGACGGCAAAAAGCGGTAGCAGCGACCTTAAGAAATTTATGGTCAAATATTGATTATCTAGTAAATAAAAAGCAGTCGGGAAACAAACTGAAAGCAGAAAGGAAAAAGCGATCGATCCAAAAAAAGAACGCAAGTAAAATATTTCAAAAGACATCATGAAAATGAGTATATTTATCAATGCCAGCAAAGCAGTTGTTTCCGGCTGAAGATTTCTTTGAAGCAGAAATAAAATAAAAAAAGACAACAGATTTATGATTATTTTTACTTGCGAAAATTTCAATCTGGTAAAGGACAAATAAAAAGCTATCATGTTGCTGAACATGAAGTAGCTTAGAAGGTCATTAGATGAACTTTGTTGGGAAGTGTTTTGAATACTTTTAGGCAGATCATTTGAAAAAAGATATATCGCTAGTGTCAAAGAAAGTGCTGTGATCATCATCGCCGCTATTGAAAAGGGCAGTTTTTTATCTTTGTTTTTAAGAGGACGACCAAGTCTTTTTTCTGCTGCTTGTTTCATTTTGATTTAAAGCTCCCTTGTGAAAAATCATCCATTAATTAGCAATTATAGATGAAATCAGTTAAACTTTTAACTAGCAATTACAGTAAACCTATTTAGAGTACAGCGAGGGATACCACCTTATGACCTGTCGGCAACCTGCGTGTGCAAGGTGCCAAAGTGGTAATCGATAGGGTCGACAGACTCTACGGTCTGTTTTTGTTAGAAAGAGATTTAATGATATGACAAAGATTTTTACTAGTGAATCTGTCGCTGCTGGGCACCCTGACAAGGTCGCTGATCAGATTGCAGATGCTATTTTGGATGAAGTTTTAAAACAGGATCCCAAGGCTCACAGTGCCATTGAAGTGACTGTATCTACCGGGGATGTTACTATTTTTGGGGAATTATCGACTAGTGCCTATGTCAACGTGCGTCAGATCGCGACCGATACGATCAAAAATATCGGCTATGTCGATCCAAATCTTGGCTTCACTTATAATTCGGTGAACGTTTCCAATAAGATCGTTGAGCAATCAGCTGAGATAGCTTCGGCCGTTAATAATGCTGAAGATGATCCCGATCAGCTTGGTGCCGGCGATCAAGGCATAGTTTACGGATACGCTGATAATGAGACCAGCGATTATATTCCGCTGGCTCTTCAATTGTCGCATGCTTTGGTCAAAAGACTGAAAACTGTTAGAGATGAAGCTGGATCATCCAGTTATTTGCGTCCGGACGGCAAAAGTGAAGTAAGTATTGAATATGATGATGACGGAAAAGCTAAAAGGATCTCTTCAGTCGTGCTATCAGCTCAACATATAGAAGGTCTGGAATTAGAAGACCTTCGTGCAAGGATCAGTGAAGATATCATTGCACCAACATTACCAACTAATTTGGTTGATGAAAATACGAAGTTTTACATCAATCCGGCTGGTCTTTGGTCCCTAGGAGGACCTCAAGCTGATTCAGGATTGACCGGAAGGAAGATCATCGTTGATACTTACGGTGGTGCTGCTCATCATGGCGGCGGTGCTTTTTCAGGTAAAGATGCGACCAAGGTCGACCGTTCTGGTGCTTATTATGCCAGGTATGTTGCTAAAAATTTGGTTGCCGCTGGATTGCTTGACAAAGTAGAGATCCAAGTTGGTTACGCTATTGGAGTTTCTAAACCGGTCTCGATCTATATCGATTCTTTCGGCACTGAAAAAGTTGAACTTGATAAAATCTATCAAGCAGTCGACCAGATATTCGACTTCAGACCGCTTTCTATCATCAACCAGCTTGATCTTCAGCGCCCGATTTATTTGCAAACGGCAACTTTTGGTCATTTTGGTCGCTCTGATCTTGATCTTCCGTGGGAAAAATTAGACCAGGTCGAAAAAATAAAGTCATTTTTTAATGATTAAGTTATAATTGGTGTCAATTGATAGTATTAGAGATGATTTTTATTCAGAGAGTAGTCGGCGGCTGCAAGACTATATAAATGAATCTCGAACTCGATCAATGTTTATCAGATATTCAATAATAATATAATGAGTGCGCGCAAGCGAATTCAGGTGGTACCGCGGTGAAACCGTCCTGTTTATTTTTACAGGCGGTTTTTTATTTACTAAAGAATCACTAAAAGAAGGGGATAAGGTAAGGAAAATATGAGCTACGATCACAGTCAAATCGAAAAGAAATGGCAGGATTATTGGGATGAGCACAAAACTTTTGCGGCCGAAAGCGAAGATTCTGGCAAAAAAAAGTATTTTGTGATGAATATGTTTCCCTATCCGTCAGGGCAGGGTCTGCACGTTGGTCATCCGGAATCTTATACAGCTACGGATATCATGGCCCGGTTTAAAAGAATGCAAGGCTATAACGTTCTCCAGCCTATGGGTTGGGATGCTTTTGGTCTTCCAGCAGAGCAATACGCGATAAAAACGGGTCATAATCCAGCTGATTTCACTAACGAAAATATCAAGCACTTTAAAAAGCAGATCAAATCATTGGGCTTTTCTTATGATTGGGATCGAGAAATCAATACCACTGATCCGGAATATTATAAGTGGACTCAGTGGATCTTTGAACAGCTTTACAAAAAAGGTCTTGCTTACGAAGACAAGATAATGGTCAATTGGGCACCGGATTTTCCAGGCGGAGGCATCGTTGTTGCTAACGAAGAAGTTATCGATGGCAAAACAGAACGCGGCGGTTATCCAGTCTACCGTGTTCCGATGCGGCAATGGGTCCTGAGAATAACTAAATATGCTGAGAGACTTTTAAATGATCTTGATGATCTTGATTGGCCTGAATCTATCAAAGAGCAGCAGCGAAATTGGATCGGCAAATCTGTTGGTGCATCTGTATTTTTTTCTTTGGCTAATGACGAAGATACAAAGATCGAAGTCTACACGACTCGGCCTGATACTCTTTTTGGAGCTTCGTATATGGTCCTTTCACCTGAGCATGAATTGGTAGATAAAATAACTGCTGATGGACAAAAAGAAGCTGTTGCGGCTTATAAAGCGAAGATCGCAAGCAAATCAGATCTTGAAAGGACTGATTTGAACAAGGAAAAAACCGGTGTTTTCACAGGTGCTTATGCTGTTAATCCGGTTAACGGCGAAAAATTGCCTATTTGGATAGCCGATTACGTTTTGGCTAGTTATGGGACCGGTGCGATCATGGCTGTGCCAGCACATGATGATCGTGATTACGAATTTGCCCGCAAATTCGATCTGCCGATCAAGCCGGTCATCGAAGGCGGCGATTTAAGCAAGGAAGCATATACAGGGGATGGTCTGCATATCAATTCGGGTTTTTTGAATGGTTTGGATAAGCAGAGCGCGATCGATAAAATGATCGATTGGTTGGTTAAAAATAATTTCGGTCATAAGCAAGTCAACTACAAGCTTCGCGACTGGATCTTTTCTCGCCAGCGTTATTGGGGCGAACCTATTCCAATTATTCATTGGGAAGACGGCACTCAAACCCTGGTCCCAGAAAATGAATTGCCGCTTCGTCTGCCGCACTTGACCAAAGAACAATTAAAACCATCAGGAAGCGGCGAATCGCCATTAGCCAACGATCCGGATTGGCTGAATGTCGTTCGAGAAGATGGTGTCAAAGGACGCAGAGAAACTAATACGATGCCGCAATGGGCTGGATCTTCATGGTATTTTTTGCGTTATATAGATCCTAAAAATGACAAAATGTTAGCTGATCCTAAAAAATTAAAGTATTGGATGAATGTCGATCTTTATGTTGGCGGAGCTGAGCATGCTGTCCTCCATTTGCTGTATGCTCGTTTTTGGAATAAATTCCTATACGATATTGGGGTAGTTCCAACTAGCGAGCCGTTCCATAAATTGGTCAATCAAGGCATGATCCTTGGCGAAAATCATGAGAAAATGTCAAAATCCAAAGGCAACGTTGTTAATCCGGATGACATAGTCGGGAAATATGGTGCTGATACTTTGCGGGCTTATGAAATGTTCATGGGTCCTTTGACTCAAGCAAAGCCATGGAATACTGATAGTTTAGCGGGTATTCGCAGGTATTTAGATCGTGTGTGGAGATTATTCGTTGATGATGATGGTGCGCTTGATCCGGCAATAGTTGATGAAAATGATCATAAATTGGATAAGATATTTAACCAAACGGTCAAAAAGGTAACTGAAGACTATAGTAATATGCATTTCAATACTGCAATATCTCAGTTAATGGTTTTCATTAATGAGGCTAACAAAGTTGAGAAGCTTCCAAAAGATTACATGTCGGCTTTCTTGCAGCTGCTTAATCCAGTTGCTCCTCATATCACAGAGGAATTGTGGCAAAGGCTTGGTCATAAAGAAACGATCGCGTATGCTTCGTGGCCAAAATATGATCCAAATAAGATCGCTGAAGATAATCTTGATATGGCTATCCAGATCAATGGAAAAGTCAGGTCTCATATCGAAGTTGCTTCTGATATCACTGCTGCCGATCTTTCAAAAGCTGCTTTAGAAAATGATCGTATCAAAGAATTAACGCATGATAAAAAGATCGTGAAAGTGATCGCTATTCCAAAGCGGATCATCAATATCGTTGTCAAATGATCTTTTATGTAAACAAATTGTAATAATCTTTCAAAAAAACCAGTAAATAGCTATTTTGCTGGTTTTTTATTCGGATTTTTTAGTGACTAAATGTTAGGAAAATTTACAAGTAACTAGATTTTTAACTTTTTTTGCGCATATAATGATGCAACTTAATTATTGATTCGTGTGAGAGGAAAAATTGGAAGTTTGATTAATTTGATATTATTTTTCGGCTTTGGTTAAAATATTTTATTTTTTATTTCAGAAGACTTATTATTTATCAAAAGGCTTTTCGGTAAAGGCTTTTTGTATTCGGATCACTCCAAAGGCGTGCTCACCAGATCCTAAACGAGCGATGGAAAACTTTTTGTTTTCCCTACATAATCGGTGATCGGTTTTGTTTAACGACTGTTCTGATTATGAAAAAGAGCTTCGGCTTGATAATAAAAATATTCGTATAGACCAGCTTTGATAAAGAGCTGTTGGAATATTTGGATTTTCAATTTTATTTTTAAAAGAGGTTTTGGGAGGAAAATATTTAATGGCTAGAAAAAGAAGAAAAATGTCCACTGGCAGAAAGGTGGGTATCGGTGTTGTCGCTGTGGTAGTAGTCGTTGGAGCGATCGCTGGTGTTTCGGCCGCGATAAACGGAAATCGCGGTAATAGTACGAATGTTTTAAACGAATATCTTCCCACGCCAATGACGACTCAAGATCTTTCGCAAATGACTGATCAATATGCCTTTCAGATCGCAGGAAACGTTCAGCAAGGATTATTGTCCCGTAAAGCCGATGGCACTCCTTCTGCCGGATTAGCACGCAGCTGGTCCCATTCAAGAGATGGAATGACTTGGACTTTCCATTTGCGGCCGAACCTTCGATGGTCGAACGGCGATCGTTTAACGGCTTCTGACTTTGTATATGGGTGGAGAAGAACGGTCGATCCAAAGACTGCTAGTCAATATGCATATATCTATTCTGGTATCCGTAACGCGGATGCTATTAATTCCGGCAGAAATAAAAATTTGAATTCTTTGGGTATCTCTGCTCCCGATCGCAATACTGTCGTCGTTCATTTGGAACACCCGATGCCTCAATTTGAAAACTTGATGGCCTTTCCAGTATTCTTTGCCCAGGATCAGCATTTTGTTTCTCGCTTGGGTAAAAGAACCGGTACCAACTCTGCTCGTCAAGTCTATAGCGGACCTTATCGTTTTGTCGGCTGGAATGGTTCAAACAATCGTTTCCGGCTTGTACCGAACCGTCACTATTGGAACGCAAGCAAAGTTCGTAATGATGGCGTTAATTTCCGTGTCGTAACTGATACGACTGCCAGTCTCGCTTTGTTCAACCGCGGCCGTCTTGATCAGGTCACCTTGAACACTCCTGAGCAGATAAGACGTTACCGTAATGCGCGTAATCTTCATATCTACAATCAAGCAAGAACCGATTATATCGAATATAACCAAACCGGCAGGATCAGAGCCTTGAATAATTTGCATATTCGTCAAGCCTTGAATTTGGCGACTGATCGGGCTGGAGTTTCACAGGCTATTTCTCAAGGTCTTTATACAGTACCGACAGGCATCACCCCAGCTGGTTTGGCCCGTACCCAAACAGGCAGAGACTTTTCTAAAGCAGCCGCATCTTCCACAGATTATCGCTACAACATTTCTCGTGCTCGTCGCTTATTTGAACAAGGAATGCGTGAAGTCGGTATCCGTAATTTGACTTTGACTGTTGAAGCTTCTTCTGAATCTGCTACGACTAAGCCGACTTTAGATGCCATCCAGCAAACTTGGCAGCAGCTTCCGGGATTGACTGTCCATGAAAAATTCGTTCCGTTCAGGCAGCGTTTGCAGGATGCCATAAACCACAATTTTGACGTTTTGCTGACAGCTTGGGGAGCTGATTATGCTGAACCGCAGACTTTCCTCAATATGTTTGTTACTAATGGTCCTAACAATGATGGCAGCTGGAGCAACCGTGAATATGATCAAACTATTCAGAATGCTTCAGTACGTTATGCCTTGAACGATAGGCAGCGTATTTCAAACGAAATTCGTTCTGAACAGATTCTCTTCCAGCAGGCTGCTGTTAATCCAATCGACTGGATGAACTCACCAGTACTGTCTAATCCGCGTGTTCATGGTGTTGAATACTTCTCTTCAGGCGCTCCATACTATTACTGGAATGCTCATAAGACAAGATAAAATTGTTGATCTGTTTGCAAGGTCCCTAAAGACCTTGCCTACATAATTCGAAAGGTTTAAAAATGGCAAGATATATTTTAAAAAGAATCGCCATCATGATATTAACGATTTTTATCGTCGCTGCGATGACTTTCGTTATGATGCAATGGATGCCGGGTTCTCCCTTTAATAATCCCAAATTATCAGCTGCACAAATCGCTCAATTATCCAGGCAATATGGTTTGGACCAGCCGCTTTGGGGAAGATTCGTTCACTATATCGTAAATGCTGCTGAATTTAATTTTGGTACATCCTACGTCAATACCGGTCAAAACGTTAGTTTGATGATCGGACAAAGATTGCCGGTTTCCATGCAATTGGGGGCTCAGGCTCTTATAATCGGTCTTCCTTTGGGAATATATATCGGAACTATTCAGGCGATGCACAAAAATCGTTGGATCGATTATGATTTAAGCGTTGTTACTTTGTTTTTTACGGCACTGCCTGATTTCATGCTGGCAATGTTATTGATGATATTCTTTGCGATCTATATTCCGATCTTTCCAATAACTGGTTGGGATTCATGGATATCCAGTGTCCTGCCGACCCTTGCCTTGGGTGCTGGTGTTATTGCTTACGTTGCTCGTTTTACGAGATCGCAAACCATTGAGACTTTGAGCAGCGATCAGATCCAGTTAGCCTATGCTAAGGGACTTACGGAAAATGAAGCAGTTCTTCGTCATGCCATTAGAAATTCTTTGATTCCGGTGTTAACTTTGATCGGTCCGCTAGCGGCTCAGTTATTGACCGGTTCTGCTTTGATAGAGTCGATTTTCTCGATCCCTGGTATCGGAAATCAATTTGTCGGTTCTATTTCATCAAAAGATTTTCCGGTCATCATGGGGACAACTATCGTTTACACCGTTTTACTGCAAGTAATGATTTTGATCGGTGATATCGCAACAGCTATAGTTGATCCGAGAATTCGTTTAGGGGGCAGATAAAGAATGGCAGATAAAGAATTTGAAGTTGTTGGCATTCGTTCGTCTGCTGACAGCGAAAAAATAGCAAAACCATCATTAACTTTTTGGCAGGACGCTTGGCGTCGATTGAAGAAAAATAAAGTCGCAGTCGTTTCGATGTGGTTTTTGATACTCGTATCTTTATTTACTATTATCATGACGCCTATCCTAAGCCAGCAGCAGGCTAACAGGTTTGATCCAAACAGGATATCGACTTACCGTAATCTACCGCCTAAATCCGGTTTGCCGATACCTGGTTGGCAGGGTAGACACGCCGGCCAGGATCCTTATGAAGAACAAAATGTTCCCAGTGGACAAAATTTCTTATTGGGAACTGACCAGACAGGCCGATCAGTCGGGAAAAGAGTGATCGTTGGTCTGCGGATATCGTTGACTATTGCGTTAGTTGCCTCGCTTGCTGATCTTGTTATCGGTGTTGCCTATGGTGTCTTTTCGGCTTGGAAGGGCGGCTGGATCGATTTGATCCTGCAACGTTTTATCGAAATTCTGAGTTCGGTTCCTTTCATCGTTATAGTAACTTTATTTACTTTATTATTAGGTGCAGGTATTTGGTCGGTTATCATATCCTTGATTCTGACAGGCTGGGTCAATATGGCTCGTCAAGTTAGAGCACAAACCTTGTCTATAAAAGAGCAAGATTATGTTTTAGCAGCGATAGTCCTTGGTGAAAACCCGGTCAGAATAGCTTTGAAACATATCATCCCAAATGTCAGCTCAACGATAATCGTGCAATTGATGATGACCATCCCGCAAGCGATCGCGTCAGAGGCTATTTTATCGGCCTTGGGTCTTGGTGTTCAGCCGCCGACTTCTTCATTGGGATCGATGATAAATGATGCTCGCGATCAGATTCAATACTATCCTTACTTGGTCATGATTCCGGGAACAGTATTGGTACTGATCTCTCTTGCCTTTTATCTTTTTGGCGATGGTTTGCGCGATGCATTCGATCCGAGGAGCAGTGAGGATTAAAAATGGCAGAAAAACCAATTTTACAAGTTAAAAATCTATCAGTTGAATTTCATACTTATGCCGGAGTAGTTAAAGCTATCCGCGATGTATCTTTTGACCTTGACCAAGGCGAAACATTAGCGATAGTCGGTGAATCCGGCTCTGGTAAATCTGTTACTACTCATACTTTGATGGGTCTTAATGCAGAAAATGAAATCATTTCACAAGGAAAGATTTTTTATAAAGGCAAAGACCTTCTTAAATTTAATGACGAAGAATTTTATGAACTTCGCGGCGATAAGATCGCAATGATTTTTCAAGATCCAATGACCAGCCTTGATCCAACGATGAAGATCGGTCGTCAGATCATGGAAGTTATTTTGATCCACGATGACGAGATCGAAGAAAAAGCTGCTGCCAGCAAGGCTTTGAATTTGATGAAACAAGTCGGTATTCCCGACGCTGAGGAGCATTTTGATGATTATCCGCACCAATGGTCAGGGGGGATGCGGCAGCGTGCTGTGATCGCGATCGCTTTAGCTGGTAATCCTGATATTTTGATCGCCGACGAACCGACAACAGCTTTGGATGTAACTATTCAAGCTCAGATCCTTCATTTAATGAAAAATATTCAAACGCAAATTTCTTCTTCGATCATTTTTATTACACATGATCTCGGTGTCGTTGCCGGAATGGCCGATAAAATCGCTGTTATGTATGCCGGAAAAATAGTTGAGTATGGTACGACTGATGAAATTTTCTATAATCCTCAGCATCCTTACACTTGGGGATTGTTAGACTCTATGCCGACGACCGATATTAAAAGCGACCACTTGGATTCGATACCCGGAACTCCTCCTGATCTTTTGAACCCGCCCAAGGGCGATCCATTTGCGCCTAGAAATAAATATGCTTTGGCCATTGATTACGAACAAGAGCCCCCGTACTTTTCTTTGAGCTCTACTCACTATGCGGCTACTTGGCTTTTAGATAAGCGTGCACCTAAAGTAACGCCGCCGCCGGCCATTTTAAAACGTTGGCAAAAATGGCAGGAAATTTCTGCACAAAAAAAGGGAGAGGATAAATGACAGAAGAAAAAATATTGGAAATAAAAAATCTTAATTTATCTTTTAACCCTGGCAGAGCAAACGAAGTTAAAGCTATCAATAATGTTAGTTTTGATATTTATAAAGGTGAAGTGTTTGGTCTGGTCGGTGAATCCGGGTCCGGGAAAACAACCATCGGCCGGACTATTTTAGGACTTTATCGACCGCAATCGGGCCAGATCAATTTTGAAGGGCATGATCTGCTGAAATTGAAAAGAGGGGACTTCAAGAGTTTTCGCAAGGACGCTCAAATGATTTTTCAGGACCCGCAAGCCAGCTTGAATGGCCGAATGAAAGTTAAGGATATCATTGCCGAAGGACTCGATGTTCATAATTTAACCAAAGATAAGGATGACCGTGACCAAAGAGTAAAGGATCTTTTGGAATTGG
The DNA here is from genome assembly GCF_051852995.1 of Oenococcus alcoholitolerans. Lineage (GTDB taxonomy): Bacteria > Bacillota > Bacilli > Lactobacillales > Lactobacillaceae > Oenococcus > Oenococcus alcoholitolerans. Next base: position 965,184 of record NZ_CP176042.1, on the reverse strand, counting down.
TCGGTCTTAATTCGGATCATGCTGAACGTTATCCATATGAATTTTCCGGCGGCCAGCGTCAGCGGATCGGAATCGCGAGAGCTTTGGCAGTGCGGCCGAAATTCATTATTGCCGACGAACCGATATCTGCTCTAGACGTTTCGATCCAAGCCCAAGTGGTTAATCTTCTTAAGGATTTGCAGCGAAAAGAAGGACTTACTTATTTGTTTATCGCACATGATCTTTCGATGGTCAAATATATTTCTGATCGGATCGGAGTCATGCATTGGGGCAAAATATTAGAAATCGGTAATTCCGATGATGTTTACGCTGATCCCATCCATCCATATACTAAAAGTCTTTTAAGTGCTATCCCGATCCCTGATCCTGAAATCGAATTGAAACGCCAACCGATCAATTATGATCCATCGATCGAGAATGACGGCAAAAAACGTACTATGCATGAAATCAAACCTGGACATTTTGTTTTGAGTACCGATGAAGAAGCAGCAAGCTATAAATCGCGATAACTGCTTTTTTTATTGTCATAATTTAGTAAAATATTAACTGTTCTTTATTTTGGAAAAAAAGGGTCAACAATTTTTGAATCGAAATACAAATTTTAATGATGAAGACTTTGCCAAGAGGGAAGCCAAGATCGATTCTTCTAATGACGAACAACAATTAGTCAATGGATCGGCTTGGCTGACTTTTGGCAATCTTTTTTCACGCATTCTTGGTGCTTTATATATCATTCCGTGGACGATAATCATTGGCCGTTATTCCATTCAAGCCAATGGCCTTTTTAATATGGGCTATACCATCTACGCAATGTTTTTAATGATCGCTACTGCTGGTATACCGACAGCGATCAGCAACTTAGTTGCCCATTATAATGCGATAAATCAGGGACGGATATCCTTGCGATTGCTATGGGAAGGTATCCGTATAGGGTTTGTGACCGGTTTGCTTTCGGCGATCGTTTTATTTATTTTTTCACCGCTTTTGGCAGCCGGCCATCATTCATTAGTGCCTGTACTTTGGTCGCTTACACCGGCGGTTTTTGTTTTCCCCATTTTGTCGATGCTGCGCGGTTTTTTTCAGGGCAACCAAATGATGAAACAATCGGCCGTTAGTCAAATCGTTGAACAGATCGTCAGGATCTTCTATCTATTGATTGGAACCTGGCTTGTTTTGAGAAGCGATCCTGATAATTGGCAGGGTGCGGTCGTTCAATCTACTTTTGCGGCTTTTATAGGTGCTTTAGCGGGTTTGTTTTACTTGATCTATTCATACTCATCGTCACGGAAAAGATTCGTTAAGGAAGCAAAAAAACAATCAGCTGCCTCTGCACGGAAAGTCGATGTTCGTGATTTGATATTAGGGATATTCAAACAAGCTGTTCCTTTTATCATCGTAGCTTCAGCTGTTACTTTTTATCAATGGATCGATCAATACACCTTTTTTCCGATCATGAATCATTTTACTGATTTTACCGATAATCAATTGATCGTTCAATTTTCCCGCTTCAATGCGAATGCTAACAAACTCGTTATGATCATCGTTCCGATCGCTAGTTCGATCGCAGCGACCAGTCTGCCGATGCTCTCTTCGGCTTTTGCCAATCACGATCACGCAAGCATAAAAAAACAGATCGCTAATGTTTATCGTTTATTTTTACTTTCGATGATCGTGACAGCTTTTGGTCTTTATGCTGTTGCTTTGCCCATTTACATGGTTTTTTATGGCAATACCGATCCGAGTTTGGCAACCGGCGTACAGCTTTTGCAGATCAGCGCGATCGTTTCGATATTTTATGGATCTTTCAGCGTCCTTTCTTTCGTTATACAAGGTCTTGGTGATCCGCAAACAGCAATGCGGTCATTATTTTATGGCATGTTTTTAAAAATTATTTTTCAGGTACCGGCTGTTTTTCTTTTTCAGTCCAGCGGTGCCATGATCAGTACTTTTATAGGTTTCGCATTTAGCAGCTGGTACTTATCGGACGCTATCAAAAAAAGATATCAAATCGGTATTTTTGATATTGGCAGTGATTTGATAAAAATATTTTTATTATCGATTTTGGTCATGCTTTTCAGTTGGCTGATCGTTCAGGTTATGGAAATGTTTGTACCATTGTCGCGTTTTTATCAAATTTTTGTGCTTATAGTATCTGTTTCTGGCGGCGGCGCTTTAGGGATCTATCTGATTTTTAAGTGGAAAGTCGCCAATGATCTAGTTAAGCGCTTTATTCCGCGACGTTTTCGTAAAGAAGGAGAGAATTGATATGCGAAATGAAATTAATTGGCAAAAAAAATCCGAAAGCTGTCAAAAACAGCTTGTAGATGATCTAAAGTCGTTGATCGCTATACCGTCTTTTAGAGATGATGAACAGGCAGCGAACGATTCGCCTCTTGGCCCCGGCCCTAAGTCAGCCTTATTACATTTTGGCAAAATTGCCGAAAGAGATGGATTTGAGTTTCACAATTTAAATAATATCGTTGGTTATATAGAATATGTTCCTAAGGGTGCTGATGATCAATACGTTGCTATTTTGGGCCACTTAGACGTCGTACCTGCAGGCGACGGATGGGAAACCGATCCCTATTCGGCATCGCAAAAAAACGGTAATATATATGGCCGCGGCAGTTCCGATGATAAGGGACCTTTGTTATCTGCTTATTATGCTTTAAAGATCGTTGTTGGATTGGGCACTGAATTTAAGCACCGCATTCGTTTGATCGTTGGTACTGATGAAGAAAACGATTGGACTTGTGTAAATTATTACTTTGATCACGAGCCTGCGCCTTTATTTGGATTTTCTCCCGATGCAGAATTTCCGATCATAAACGGCGAGAAAGGGATCTCTCAATTCGAAGATCGCTTTATTGGAAAAAATGAAGGTCCGGCACGATTATTATCATTCAGAGCAGGTCAACGAACTAATATGGTTCCCGGCAAGGCCTCAGCAAAACTGATCGTTGAAAATGCCGATCAGTTAAAAAAAGACTTTGAAAGTTTTTTAACTGAATATCCGTTTCTTTCTGGTCAAGCGATCGTTGCTGATGATCAAATAGGATTAGTTTTGAGTGGTTTGCAAGCTCATGGAGCTTTTCCTGAAAGCGGTCATAATGCCGGTACTTATTTGGCAAGTTTCCTAAAGAGGGTCCCGCTGGCTTTAAATGCTAAAGATTTTATTCAGTACCTCGCCGATAAGGCTCATTTAGATTATAAAGGCGTTAAGATTGGTGTTAGTTCTCACGATGAACTTATGGGAGATCTCTCGGTGAATCCTGGGATCATGATTTTTGCTGAAAATGAAGATAGTTTTATCAATCTTAATATTCGTTTTCCAAAAAGTACTAACGGCAAGCAAATTTTAAGTCAATTGAATGAATCTATAAAGAAAACAGACTTAGGGGAATTCAAGTCGGTCGGTTTTATACAAGAGCCTCATTATGTTGATCAAAATGATCCGATCGTTAAAAATCTTTTGGCTGTATATCATGATCAGACTGGTTTTCCAGCTCATCAAATGATCATCGGCGGCGGTACTTATGCCAGGCTGATGAAAAGAGGAGTCGCCTATGGGGCTTTGTTCCCGGATTCTGATGATACTATGCATAAAGCCAATGAGCATATCAGTTTAAACGATTTGAAACGAGCTACTTCGATCTATGCTGAGGCGATCTATCGTTTAGCTGATCTTGATTAAAAAAGAACAAGGGGAGACTAATGATAATTGGAATTTTAAAAGCGATCATTCTTGGGATCGTAGAAGGTGTTACTGAGTTTTTGCCGATTTCTTCGACTGGTCATTTGATAATAATCGACGAATTCGTAAAAATTTCTTCAAATAAGGCGTTTACCACCACTTTTGAATATGTTATCCAGCTAGGTGCGATAATAGCGATCGTATTGCTTTATTGGCGCCGTTTGTGGCCGTTTGGAAACGATAAAACAGAAAAACAGCGATTTACTATTTGGGCTACCTGGGTGAAAGTTATCGTTGGTGTTCTTCCGTCGGTCGTGATCGGCTTTTTGATAAACGATTGGATGGATTCTCATCTGATGAATTGGCAAGTCGTTTCAGTAGCTTTGATCGTCTATGGAATCGCATTTATAGTTATTGAAAATCTTCAGAAGAATCGGCGCCCTCGAGTAAGAAGTGTCAATCACTTAACTTTAGCAGATGTTATTAAAATTGGTTTTTTCCAAGTTCTGAGTGTCGTTCCGGGGACATCGCGTTCAGGGGCTACTATTCTTGGTGCGTTGTCTATCGGTATAAGCAGACAAGCAGCGGCAGAATTTTCCTTCTTCCTTTCAATTCCGACTATGCTGGGTGTTTCTGTTTTGAAAATAGGTTCTTATATTCTCAAACATGGTTTTTTCAGCGGAGAACAGCTGGTGGTTTTGATAGTTGGTCTGGTAGTTTCTTTCTTAGTTGCTTACGTTGTTGTTAAGTGGCTGCTAAGATTTATTCAGACTCACGACTTCAAAGCATTCGGCTGGTATCGAATAATTTTGGGGGTAATCGTTATCTTACTTGGAGCAATTGGCATTATTTAATTACTCTAATTAAAAAACAGCCGAGAGGGCTGTTTTTTTATGCGTTTACTTTTCTGATCGTCTTTAGTTTTTCGTCTATCATTTCTAAAACTATTTTCTGGTTTTCTTTATTTTCTAAATCGTACTTTTGCAGATCTATTTTCATTTTTGGCGATTTATCGTAATCTTGATACCACTTTTTATAAGCTGACCACATTTTGTAGTAATAATCTTTTAATCCTGGATTTGAATCGAATTGTTCGTAGGGACGAGCTCTTTTTTTGATACGGTATAAAATCGTATCAAAGTCTGTATCGGAGTAGACCATCAAATCAGGAGCTTTTTTTCTAAGCTGTTGAAGCTCTGACATCATGTTGTTGATCAATTCATTGTAAACATCCATTTCTTGATCGGAGATATTGCCGTCTAAGTGATTTTGTTCGGTAAAAAGGGCGTCTTCGTAGATCGAACGATCCAAAACGTTATTATCATCCGAAAGAGCTTTTTTGATCATACTGAAGCGCCGATTGAGAAAGTATATTTGCAAAAGAAAACCGTATTGTTTTGGGTTTGAATAATATAAGGGTAGGACTGGGTTGTCAGTGACGGGTTCGTAAAATGGTTTGGTCCCCAAATGTTCCGAAATCAATTTTGTGAGAGTCGTTTTTCCGACCCCGATCATACCAGCTGTTATTATCACCATATCTCCTCGCTTTCGATAAATTTATTGACCATTTCAGGTTATCATCTCAGAGAAGATATTTAAATGGAAAATATCTTTTTGTAAAAATAAAAAAAGCACCGATCAGTGCTTTTTGATAATTATTTTTCTTTTTTTAACTGATCGCGTATTTCGGTCAATAAAACAATGGTCGGATCTGGTTTAGCTTCAGGTTTGCTTTTATGAAAAATACGATTTATCGCTTTTACTATTAAGAAGATAACAAAGCCGATAATGATAAAATTAATAACTTCATTCAATACTGATCCGTATTTAAAAACGGCTGAACCAATCTTAAAACGAAGGGCAGACAAATCAACTGTGCCTGTAAAAATACTGATTATTGGTCCGATCAGGTTGGTAACGATAGATTTTACGATACTGCTGAAAGCAGCTCCCATCACAACACCGATAGCAAGATCTAATGCATTTCCACGCATCAAAAATTCTTTAAATTCTTTTAACATATTTCCCCTTACACCTTACTTAAAAAATTATACAAAAAAATTGAAAAAATAGTCTGATTTCTGGCATAATATACTGGTTGGTTATTTAAAGCCCTGATGGCGGAATTGGCAGACGCGCAGCGTTCAGGTCGCTGTGAGAGCAATCTCGTGCAGGTTCGACTCCTGTTCAGGGCATTAAGTGCGAATTGGTGTCTTTGGGAATTACCGCCGTAATGGCGGTTTTTTTGTGTCTAAATGCTGATATGACGGAGTTTGTGACACCGCTAATCACTTTGCATATTCTACTTTTTTTAACTATATTAAGTGTTATTTTTTGCCACATTTGCCACAAATTTGCCACACTAAAATATGTTCATAGCCTTAGCATCATCTTCTTTTCTTTTTGATTCCAAGAGGTGAGCATAAACTTTCTCTGTTACTAACAAATTTGCATGGCCAAGCCGTTCTGAAACATACTGCATCGATATATCGTTAGCGAGCAGTATCGAGGCGTGAGTATGCCTAAGCGCATGAAATGTAACGGACTTAATGCCCAGACTCATACATATTCTTTTAAGATCTTTATTGATGCCGTTTGAAGATATCTCAAAAAGACGTTTACCGCTGTGTTGATAGTGCAAATATAGGTCAAACCAGTCGCTTGGCATGCTGATCGTTCTATTAGATTGTTTGTTCTTGGTTTCTTTATCAAGACCTGTCAAACCATCAACCGACTTGTTTATCGAAATAACCTTATTTTTTGTGTCAATATCATCGTCGATTAAAGCTCTAAGCTCTCCGAACCTAGCGCCTGAATAAATACCTGTCAATATCATAAAACGGCTCTTAGATAGATTTTTTGAGCAGTAATCAATTAATTTTTTTGCGTCATTGATTTCCAAAAACTTATCTTCTATATTTTTTTCGTTGTCATTGTTATACACGAGATTTAAGCGAGCTGTGGGGTCTATGGCGATATCTTTATCGATTAAAGCATCTTTAAGGCAGGCTGTGAGATGTCCCTTCCTTTTGGAAACAGTTTCTTTGGAATGGTCCTTCCCGTATTCATTTAAAAATGTCTGAAAAACGTCACGATTGAAATTTTTTAAATAGACCGTTGGTAAATATCGCTTAATGACCGACAGAGTGTTTTGATATTGACGAATCGTCACATCCGTCCGATTGGCTTTATATTTTTTAAACCAGTTCTCAAAATAATCAGCTAAGAGCAGGTTGTTATCCTTTTCGAGCGACTGCCCCGTTAATATTTCAGCTTCCCACTTCTGAGCTTTACGTTTAGTTGCAAATCCGCCCTTATTTATGCGTTTGTAGCCACCTTTTGATGGTTTGCTTACTCTTGCATACCAAGTGCTGCCACGTTTATAGACTGCCATTTTGACTCCTTATGTACGCCACGCAAAGTGGCTGAAATTAATTGTTAACTGCTTTAGTTTTATAAGGCATATCAGGATAGCCTTTTTTAGAGAGCGGAGCGCCAACTACATAAACGATAAAGATGATCAACGTTGCGGCCGCTGTTAATGCCAAGCCGTTAATTGCTGAATTGAAGAATGGATAGACGACATTAAATGCGCCTAAAATTCCTATAATTGTTTCTAGCCATTTCCTTGGCTGCCTATTAGCGGTAGATATATAAATGACGCCTTGAACTAAACCGAAAAAACCTGCGTCTCCAAGTGAATTACCAACTACCGAAACACCATAGCTTGTAATCCACACAAGCCCAGCAATCAGCATAATTAAGCCTATTACTGTATTTATAATTCCGCTCACTAATCTTCTAACTATTAATTTTTTCATTTTTTCCTCCAGCGGTTTAACGTGGACGTTGCACGTATTTGTAGATAAAGTAGCCAGCGATAGCAACTAATAGAACCAGCCACCAATATTCAATAAAATACACAATTATAACTGCGCCAATTAAATAGGGCAGTAATTTGCCGAACAACTTAATTCCAGCAATTAATAAAATTAAAATCATCAATATCCACATATTAAGCTCCTATTTCTTGTGCTATATAAACAAGTTTTCCAACTATATTAATGTTTATATTATCGTCTTTCTTATAAATGAATGGTTTATGAGCAGGATTGTAGCTGTCTGGCTCAAAACGAATGTGATCAGGGTAGCAATATACCCTTTTTAAAGTGTTAGCATAACCGTTGATTATGACGGCATAGATGTTGCCATTTTGAACTTCGGTATCTTCTTTATTTATGACAGCCACCATACCGTCTAAGATGACCTTATTCATTGAATCGCCTTCAACTTTAACGGCTAAAAGATTGTTTTTGCCGTATTTAACGGCGATTGAATTAGGGATATCGATATTTCCAACAACGTCTTCTTCAGCACCTTCAGGTGTGCCGGCAAATAAATGACTGTAGATTGGCAAACGTATAGAAGCGGTTGACTTAATATTTAAAATTTCAGGTTTTTTTAAATCTAATACCCTATAAGGATCTAAATTGAAAAAATCTGCAAGTATGCGTGCGTAATTCATACCCATATTATCGTCAGAACTGTTTTCCCATCTAGACAACATGCTCTTACTTATTTTTGCATTATATTTTTTGTTCAATATATTAGCGAGTTGGTCCAATGATAAATGTTGTTTATCTCTTATTTTTTTAATTTCATCACCAAGCATTTTATATGTTCCTCAACAGGAAAAATTATATCATTTATATTCCTAAAAAGGAACAAAATTGTTTTATTTAGAAATAACTTGTTGACACCATGCAATTAATGTTATATGCTTTGTTTGTTCCGTTAAAGGAACAGAAAGGAAAATAAAATACATGCTTATTAGAAAAAGACAACCGTATTTTGAATTAAAAGGTTGGCTGGTAGAAAATGGTATCAAGCAAAAGCAATTGGCTGAAACGCTTGGTATACCGCAGACTTCTATTAACCATAAGCTAAACGGGACCGGTCCAGATTTCACTTTGAAAGAAAGTCGTAGACTGGTTGAAATATATGGCATACCTGCTTCTCTTTTTTTTACAATAAACGTTCCATTAAAGGAACAAAATAACATGCAAATCGCATGAAGAAAAAATGAAAGGAATAAAAAAACAGGTGCGGATAACAGCCACACCTGCAAAAAAATTATGAATAAAATAAACAATCTTAATTTTAACACGATAGTCGTGAACGGGAAGGAGCAACCATGCGAGATATTAAGAATTTAAACCCTCGGTCATTGTTAAAGATCGATGAAGCTTCTGAAGTTTATTTCCATGTTAAACACGCAAACAGTGCTCAATATAGTTTCTTTGACAACGTTCCATCAATATTAATAAACGGCCATCACCGCTGGCAAGTAAAAGATATCGATAGATATCTAGAAAGGCAAAAATCATGGCAAAAGATTATCGTAAATTAATTCAGAACTCGGGTTTCAAAATGTATCAGGTAGCTCACGAGGCACATATTAGCGCTTCAAACTTATCTGTTTGGCTAAGATACCCTGATGAATTAAACGCAAGTCAAAAAGAGCGTCTTGAAACGGCACTCACTAAATTAGGAATTAAATTCAATTAAATACAAAGGAGTCACAACATGACAACACAAACAAAATCTCTTAAATCTCAAATCAAATCAGCTTCATTTCCGCAATGGAAAGTAGCGGATCAAATCGGCGTTGCTGAAAAAACATTAATCGTATGGCTTAGAAGAGAAGATAAGTTAACCAGCGACAAAAAAGAATTAATTTTAAAAGCTATTCAGGAGCTGAACAAATGAGTAATACATTATTAGAAATCTTACTCGGTTTCTGTGTGATTTCTGGAACGATCAGCACGATTATCTTCGCTGAAATCACGAGAAGAAACGGCAACGGGTCTTTTATTCAAGGCTTGAAATTATTTTTTGAGGGCTACTGATATGGAATACTTATTTTTCAATGAAGAAACAACTAGAAGAGCTCACAATCGCACCAATAAAGAGATAAAAGAAATGATTTTAAGAAAGGCGAAATCTCTTCAAATATCCAATAATCTCTATCTCGAATCACTCGAAATCCATAAACGCTTATCCAAACCAGTGATAGCGACTTATATATCTACTGGCGAAGAAATCGAATTTAGCAGCGTTGCACGAGCTACTCGAAAGTTTGGACATGATGTACGGACATTAATTAAATCAGGGAAACCAATGGATGGTTATATCTGGAGAAAAAAATGAAATATTTATTTCATGGCAAAGAAGTATTTAACGGTTGTACAGCTGATAGAGATTTCTTAAAAAACCTAAACAGAGATTTTTATGAAATGTATTTCTCAGAAGCCGCATATACATTACCAAAACAAATAACGCCGATTGAAGATTTCTTTGATTGGCTGAACCAGTACGACGTTATAGAAAGGGAAGAAAATGAATGAGCTAAGTATAGTCGACTATAACGGTGAAATACTGCCGATACTCGAATTTAGGCACAAAGAAACGCTTAAAAAAATTGACAACGAAAATTTGGAAAACATTGCCTACCTCGTTAAAAGTTTAAAAAATCCAATTAAAAATATCGATGACGAGGTTAAAAATAGGTTAAAAAATGGCACTGATTTTCATCATATTTCGGTAATAAACACAAAGACTACAAAAATAGTTGATGACAATTTTTTAAAGCAAGAATTTGTTAAGGAACACGGCTGGGACGCAGTTGAGCTTAAATCGCCTCATAAATTAGAACAAGAATTCGGTAAAGATGTTTGGAAGCTTCTTAATGGAAAAGTTATCAGTACCGATGTTCAAAGAGTGAAATATGACTGATGAGACAGTTACGAGATTATCAGACTGAAACAATTAACAAAATTGTTGATTCGATTAAATCTGATCATAAATCCATCATCGTCCAGCAACCGCCTCGAACTGGGAAATCAGTGATAATGGCTGAAATTGCCCGTAGAACGACAGATAAAGGAAATAGGTTTTTGTTCTTCGTTCACAGAAAGGAACTAGTTGATCAAATAACTAAAACCTTTCAAGAACAAAACGTTGACATGGACTTAGGTCAAATAGGCATGGTTCAAACTTTTTCAAGGCATATTGATAAATTAAAAAAACCGGCTGTTATCTTCGTTGATGAAGCACACCACGCTTTAGCGACCAGTTATCAGAGAATTCTGAATAATTTTCCCGAAGCTATCAAACTAATGTTTACAGCCACGCCGATCAGATTAGACGGTAAAGGCTTCGACGCTATAGCCGACGACCTGATTCCGGGAAAAACAATAGATTGGCTGATAGATAACGGTTACATGGCAGACTTTGATTACTACAATCCACCATCCAAAGTCGATAACAGCAAACTAAAGAAATCTCACGGCGATTACACAAATAAATCGATAGACGAGTCGATGGACAAAACAATTTACGGCGATACCATCGAACAGTATTTAAAGCATGCCAAGGGCATGCAGGCTATCGTTTATACCTATTCGGTCGAATCGGCTAAGAAAATTGCTGATAAATTTCGCCAAGCAGGATATTCAGCAGCGGAAGTAGACGGATCAACACCCAAGGAAATCAGAGAACAAAGAGTCCAAGATTTTAAATCAGGTAAATTGACCATTCTTTCCAATGTGGAATTGTTTCTTGAGGGACTTGACTTGCCAAACGTTGATTGTGTCATTCAAATGAGGCCGACAGCCAGCACTGCACTATATATGCAGTTTGCAATGAGATCGTTAAATCCTAGACCAAACAAGCGGGCAGTAATCATTGATCAGGTGGGCAATGCAAATCGTTTCGGTCTTCCGTCGATTAAAAGAAAGTGGACTTTAAAAGCCCACAAAAAATCTAAAGATAAAGAAAAATTACCGCCTATCATCACTTGCCCTTATTGTTTCTTTACCGGATATAAAAAAGACTTTGAAAACTTTATCTGTCCGTCTTGTGGGGAAACGTTGCCCAAACCTCAGCAAGAAGCATTTCAAGTCGATTCAACGGTTCAGTTAGAAAAATTAACGAGACAAAATTCAAGCTTTATCAAGAAAACAGCTGAAATGCTGATGAAAAATAACATCGCAAAAAACATTGCCGGTAAAAATTGGTATCAATTAGATCCATATAATTACAAGCAATTTGAGGTCAAAGCGGAAATGCAGGAAAAATCAAAAGCCTATGCCTGGACGATGTTTCAGATAGTAAGAAAGAAAAGAGGTATCAAATAATGGGATTATTGCCAGAAAATAAACCACAAATACCAGTAGATACACCGAAAAATTTCGTTCTCTTCGGCAAGCCGATGACTGGCAAATCATATTTAGCTGAAAGGTTTCCCAGTCCTGTATTTTTCAATACGGACGGGAACGCACAAGCAAACGTTGCACCGTCAGTACAAATCAGAAACACGGAAAATTTATCAGCGTACGATCAGATAAAGGAACTGATACATGAATTAGCCACTGACAACCACGGCTTTAAAACCGTCATTCTTGATGTCATTGACGACATCATCATAATGATCGAACAAAGCATTGTAGCTTTGGCTGAAAAAGATAGACAAAAAAATCATCCAACCAATGCACCTATTAAATTTCTCAGTGATATTCCATTCGGAAAAGGATGGGGAATGGAAAAAACAGCCGTGCAAGACATCGTTGTTAGTTTAAAGCAATTGCCAATGAATGTTATTTATGTCAGCCGAGAAATCGATTTAATGGACGAACAGGGCAATGTAACGCAGTCGGTACCATCGCTACCGCAAAAATGGCAGAACATCGTCAACGGTAACTCTGATCTGGTCATCAGAACTAGAAAAATGGGTGACAACTATTTGAGGCAGGTCACCGAGCAAAGAAAACACTACGTAAAATCTCGCATTGATAACAAACGGATTTTACAGATCATGGAATATTCAAATTACAACTGGGCTAAAGAGCCAGAAAACAAGGAGACAGCAAAATGAGTTTACAAGACATAATGAACGAAGCACTTAAAGGATTCGATCCATCAAAAGATAAAGCACAAGTATTTCAAGGACTTACCAGTGGTGATTACCACGTTGCATTATCAGATTTCCAACACCGCGTAACTAAAGGCGGTTGGGACGGTTTAGGAATCGTTACTGAAGTCTTAGACGGCAATTTTGCCGGCAGAAAAGATTTTAACCAGTTTAATTTCGATGAGGTTAGTTCTAGAGGCAAAACAATACCGAAAAACATCTTGGAGAGTCGTGTCAGGATAGTTCAAAAGTTAGCTTACTTGACAGGGGTTACCTTAAAGCCAACTGATTGGAACGACATCGATAGTTTAGTAGCGGCATTTCAAAGTCAACATGCGATCGGTAAAGATTTTATCATGCATTTAACAGTTAAAGAAAATCCAAACAATCCGCAATATCCTTACAAGAATTACGATTTTGACAAATATGAAAAACAGTCGGCAACACCAAGCCCGTTTGAAAGCCAGACAGAACTTCCTGAAAACGATGAAGAAAATGGAGATCTGCCCTTCTGATCATGATTGATTTAAAGCAGTGGGCGATCAGATATGCCCGAAAGGGCTTGTATGTACTGCCAATGCACGACAAACAACCGATGATCAGTTTTGCCGACCAGCCAGCCATGAGACCAGGAGAGGTAGCAGACTTCTGGGACAGATATCCTGCTGCCAACATTGCCTTAAGAACAGTGCAATTCTTCGTAGTTGACATCGATAAGCACCCAGAAGCCAACGGCTTTGAATCATTGAAAAAATATCCACATCCTGAATATTTTCCCGACACACTGACACAACAAACAGCCACCGGCGGGATCCAATTGTTTTACATGAAGCCCAAGAATGTCGAGGTTGAACAAAACATCGGTTGGTTAAAAGGAGTCGACATCAAAGCCCACGTTAATAATTATGTGCTGGTCGCTCCTAGCGTTAGAAATGAACATGCTTACAAATGGATACGCAAAATGCCGATGGTACAGGCACCTGATTATTTATTGAGAGCTATCAAACCAGAACGCTCAAACAACATCTTAAGCCGTGTATCGAATGCAAGTGGTTATTCAAATAAAACTGCTCAATTATTCGAATGGATAACAAACGGTCTAGGCGGTCAAGGGACTCGAAATAATAATTTAACCGAACTTGTTGGCGGAATGTTGCTAAGAGGCGTTGAACCGGATACAGCAATCGAGTTAGCAGAACAGGCAAACCAAAGAACTGATCCGCCGCTAAAAGAAAACGAATTTTCCAGAACGGTCAATTCAATTATGAAAAAAGAAGAAAGGAGGTTGGAATCATTAAAACGAACAACGACATCAAAGACAATATCTTAAAGCTGCAACAAGATATAGCTGAACGTCCTTATGATCCCGATGATTACAAACGTTCTGACAATGGAAAAATTAAGACTAATTCTATTTTCAACGTTGAAAAATTATTAAATGAACATCCTGTATTTAAAGGAATAATCAAATACAATACGATGACTCACGATATCGATATTACATCGTCAGGCAAAACAGGCAGCTTTCAATTTTTCCAAGGAGCTTTAAGCGATGATTTCGAACGAACCTTTCGTTCGATAATTGAACACGATATGAGCGTATTGTTCGACGCTCAAACCGTTCATTCAGCCATAGCAGTAGTAGCAAAACAGCACCAATATAATCCCGTTCAAGAATATTTAGAAAACATCGTTAAATATTGGGATGGCAAGGACCGATTCAAAACTTTCTTCCCTGATTTTCTGGGGGTAGAAAAATCAAAGGTCACAACATTGATAACCAGAACATGGCTGTTCGGGGCAGTGGCTAAAGTGTTTGATCCAGAATTTAAATTCGATTATGTACTCGACCTAGTCGGGGCTCAGGGTTCTGGTAAAACCACACTGTTAAAAAAATTAGCTCATGGTTATTACACAGACCAATTCTCTGATTTTACTAACAAAAATAACAGTTCTTATCAAGAAATGTTAAGAGCTTGGATCGTTAACGATGACGAGATGACTGCTACTAACAATTCAACTTTCGAAGAATTGAAAAAATTTATCTCGGCAGAGACATTGGCTTACCGTCCACCGTATGCTATGAACGGAATAAGAGTGGCTAAGAACTTCGTTTTAGCCAGAACGACAAACGAGGGAACTTATTTAAAAGATAAGACCGGTGAACGCCGTTTTCTTCCCTTGCTTGCTCGAAAAGAATACCAAAAATATCATCCGGTAACTTATTTAAATGATGAATACATTGGTCAATTGTGGGCACAAGCTACAAATGAATTTTTAAAAAATTATAACGATCAGACTGATGAATCGTATTTATATTTAAGTCCAGAAGACGAGAAATTATTAGCTTCTCATCGAAAGAACTTTGAATATATCGACGAAGTTGAAAACCAGGTCGATGAATTCTTAAATGACTTTGATGAAGATTTTGTCACATCAGCAAATATAGCTAACGGATTGGGAGAAAGAAACCTAGTAAACAACAGATCGCTAGCTCGAAAAATCAAATATCTCATGGATAACAGAGAAGATTGGAGGGCAAGTGCAAAAAACGGCAAGCGCGGTTATAAAAGAGTGTAATTAGTGTCACCAGAAGTAACACTAAAAAAATTGAACTTTCTTCCTATTATATAGTTTTATTAAGTGTTTCTAATGTTAGTAAATAATATATATATAAGTAAGTATATAAGGATAAAGAATAAGGGATATATTGCACTTCTTGCACTTACCAGCACTAATCAATAAATGAATGAACACACAATCCAAGACGCAGTGCGGGTTGAGCTGTCAAAACACGGCTACAAAGTTTGGCGAATTAATGTCGGAACTGGTGTAACCAGAAGTGGCACTTACTTCACAACTGGCGTTCAAAAGGGTTTTCCAGATTTATTCGGTTATAACCCCGCTAATGGAAAAATATTTTTTATAGAAATGAAAACACCGATCGGCAAACCTAGACCTGACCAGATCATATTCCATAAACAATTAATGAAAGACCATATCATTCACGGCATCGCTAGAAGTACAGCAGACGCTTTAAAAATCGTTGCCTGTGAATTGATCGGCTATGGGTATGACGATTACAAGGAGAAATATAATGGATAATAATTTTAAAAGCTATTTAGACGGCAAAAAACAAGGAATACAGCAATCCGCGGACGCTATCAGTACAAATTATGCAGGCAAATACAGATAAGCTCTCAAACGGCGTTTTATTATCCGTTTTGACGCTACTGCAAACTCAATTAAACGATATTTACAGATTGGAGAAAGAATGAGTAAAAAATTATCACATGACGCAATCACGTTATTAAACGCGTTAGAAAACGCTGGCTACGATTTTTATGGCAAAGGTCGTAGCGATGATGTCTATCTTGATTTTTGCAAACAGCACGGCTTATACGATCTAGCTGTTTCGATTCGCCAGCGTTTCGATAATCTAGAAGACCTCACACCAGAAGTGATTAAAATGTACATGAATGGCTCCTCAATTAACTATATTGCCGAGAGTTTTCAGATATCGACACGCACAATAGGCAAAATCGTCAAAGATAACGGCCTTCAGGAGCGTTTGAAACAATCTAGGTATAATCACACCAAAGAAGTTTTAAGACGCTGTAACGGCAATTATACGGTCGCAGGGAAGCTACTAGGAATAACAGCCACTGCTGCCCATAAAAGATTAGAGGCTGAAAAATGACACGATATTTAGTTCAAAATAAAGAAGAATATGACTATATTGCCAAGAGGTTAGATAAGCAAGGCTATAAATGGCAAGGTTATAGCTTGTTACCTAACCCATTAAATGGTTTTCCAACGGTTATTGACACAGGTGTATTTAAAAAGCGTGTTATATATGATTTGGACCCATCTGATTACGATTTTAAAGTTTCTGACTTAATGAAACCAAATAAAGATGTGATTTATATGACTCCGGCTGAAAAAGCCGAGTTTGATGAATTAAAAAATAATTATGTAACGCTACTCGGTGCACTTCACGAAGGCATATGGAGTGGTGCATTATATACCAGAATTTGTCGAAATAAGGATTATCAAGAAAGTAATCAAGCTCAATTAGAGTTTGCACGAGCATGGGCTGACCCAGATTTGATAGTTGTTAAAGATGAGCCAAGGTTCGCTTATAAACTTAAGCCAAAGTTTAACTGCGTGTTAGATGTAGTCAACAAATATTTATCAATTGATGAAATTAGGGTATCAAAACCAGAATTTCACACCGCCGAGGAATGGCAAGCAATTGATAATGAGTTGAAACAAATATTTGATAGGGTAGCGGAAAAATGAGTGAGGAAAATGTAACGCCAAAAGTTATTGAAATTGCTCACTATTTAAACAATATATACCCTATTAACTATTTAGAAGCACTTAATTATTCAAGAGAATGTTATTCAATGTTTCACGATTTTAAAAAACAACATCTACAAATTATTTATCTGATTTGAATAAAGAAACGGCAGGAATAAAATGACACAAGGTAATTTGTTCGTTAATGATTATGAAAAAGATGGTTTTAACGACGGCGATGTTTACAGTCCAGACGCTTACGAAACTTTTGATGAAGCGAAGGAAGAATGCCTTAATGACGGTAAAAATCAAATAGGAATAATCGTTCCGTTCCAAGAAAAAATTAAAATGACACAAGAACATTTTGGGTATTTTCTCGATGATATTAGAGACAATTTACCTGAAGTGATTCTCTCTAATTATGAGGATTATGGTTTATCACGGCTAGATGTAATGCTGCTACTCATTGAAGATGCAAACGGTAACGATTTGCGTGAGTTCGTTGACATCATTGAGTCAAAACATGCGTACAGGATTAAGAAAGAATTAGTTGGCGTGTTAGCTGATTGGAGTTTTGGTGACCCATATCTTGTAATAAACGATGATGGTCATGTTGGACACTCATCAGACTGTGAAGGCCATAAATATTCTCGTTCTGAATTTGAAGCATTGCCCGAAACAATACAAAATTTGTTTGATGAAGTAGAGGAAGAAAAATGACCAAAAGTAGATTAGAAAGACGAATTGACAAAAGGTAACATTCATGAAAATCCAGAATTATTAGGAGACAAATAATGATTGAAGAAATATGGAAAGACATAAAAGGATATGAGGGACTATATCAGGTATCTAATCTGGGTAGAGTCAAGTCCTTGGATAGGATTTGTTCAACTGGTCGTTCTGTAAAAAGTAGAATATTAAAACCAAGTATTCGCAAAAATGGATATTTGCAACTAGATTTATGTGAAAACAATAAAGCAAAACACGTTTACATTCATCGCTTGGTTGCAGAAATGTTCATTGATAATCCTGATGGTTACCAAGAAATAAACCATCTTGACGAGGATAAGTTAAACAACTGTGTTAGCAATTTGGAATGGTGCGATAGAAAGTATAACTGCAATTATGGGACAAGAACGCAGAGAATAGCTAAAAATTTAAGTAAACCAATTATCGCTATTAATTTATCAACTCACAAAAAAATTAAATTTAATTCTGTTACCGAAGCCAGCAAACAACTATTGCTCTTTCGTGAGAACATATCTGCTGTACTACACGGCAGATGTAAACAAGTTGGTGGCTATACATTTAAATTTATTTAGAAAGGAACAAAATGGACATAAAATCGTGGCAAAGCATGGATTTAGTTGGTCCTACCAAAAAATTTAAGGTCCAAACCAAAAATATAGTAGCTGCTTATCTAACAAACCGTCTGCCTCGATTAAAAAACAGACTGGCAAGTTTGCAAGCGGGAATTAAATCTCCTGTGTTGTCTCCAGATAAAGTTCAAACATCTTTCAACAACTATATTGAAGACAATCTAATTGAATCTATGGATTTAAATAAGGAGGTGGCAGCTGCCGATTATGCGTTAAATCAGTTAGATAAAAACGGTGATAAAATTCTTAAAATGCTTTATGTACAACACAAAAAACAAATTGATATAGCTACGTCATTAAGTTCTCACTATGTAAGTTTAACTAAAGATAGTTCTGTGAGATTTGCTAATTCAACTTTTAAGGATGAGTTAAATAACGAGTGTATGCGTTTTGCTGATTTAATGTATGGTTCGGGTTTTGATTTATTTTATCACGGTGAAGAGCAAAATTCGTCTTATTTACGTCTAAAAACCGAATAATTATATATATTTTAGATGTCATAATGATAGTATCGAATAATTCAAAGAGAGCTTAAACAGCTCTTTTTTTTGTGGAGTATTTTATGGACAATAAACTAAAAGACGAGAATTCAATACTTAGATTCGAGAATGTTGACCTAAAAGCAAAACTACACATGTATTTCTTTCTCGGCCTGATTCTTGGTGTCGTGGTTACGTTCATAATCGGAGTTCTGTTGTGAATTGGGACAGTAACTACAAGCAACAAGTCAAACGACTGTTTTTAGATGGCAGCAGCTATGCAGAGATAACCAAGCAATTAAACGACGAAGGTTTGAATGTTACCAAAAGTGCTGTTAAGCACGTTGTACATAACGAAGTGTTTGATAAAGGACTTGGCAAACGAACTGCTATCAAAGAACAAGATTCAGTTCAAACTAAGAAATCTTTTGATGATAAGGGCAACGTTAGAGCGATCGATTTTGACATTAAGTTCGAAGATTTTCGAAGCAAGTCGGATAAAACTCCGAAAGAGCTGCTTGAATTCGCTGGCTACGATATTAACGACTGGGTCATAGTTAATTCGACTAGTAATGATTGGTCAGTAACTAACGGTAAGGGCGAAAAATACTGGAACCATCAAGCAAAAATAAGTGTCAAACCAAAGACTAATGACGAGTTGACAACTGATGATTTAATCAAACTTTTTAATCAGAAAATAGAACCAGTTAAACTGATTAAAAATAATTCGTTTGGCAAACATAATTTAGTAATTGCTATCAGTGATTTTCATTTTGGGATTACTCAATTCGAAGATATAAAAGAACACTTTGAAGAATTGATTAATCTAATCCGTAAAGGCTGGCAACAGATATGGATAGTTCAATTAAACGACCTCATTCATTCTGACGCTTTAAATACATCGAAAACTACTAAGGGCACGATACTCGACCCGATAGATTTTCCCAAAGCAATTAGCGATGCTGAAAAATTTATGTTTCCTGTAGTAGAAGAAAGCTATAAAAACTCTGAAGAAACTCATATGTTTAGTGTTAATGCCAACCACGATGAGACGGTTGGTTATCTCTTTGAAGAAATGCTAAGAGTAAAGTATCCACAGATAGATATCCAAGTAAACAACGAATATCGGCAAGTGTTCACGGTTGGAAAATCAGTCGGCATCATTGCCCTACATGGACATAGTGGCAAAGTTAAAGCACCAATGCTATTCGCTACAGAAGCACCTGAAATATGGGCTAATTCAACATATCGAATGGCTTTATACGGGCATTTTCATAAAGAACAAGTCAACGATGACTTCGGCCTAGTCGAACACCAGGTTGGCACGTTTAAAACAACTGATCCTTATGAAAGCAAGAACGGCTATACCATGGCAACGAAAAAGATGGAATGTTTTGAATTTGACGACGAAACACTAAAAAGTATTCATTACATTTAAATATTGAAATCTAACGATAAAGGTAAGAAATGAAAGTAAAAGATAAGTGGAAACGTGGTCTGCCATACGTTGGCAACAAAGGCCAAAAAGTTGAACAAATTATGGACACATTGCCTGATGGGACACGTTTTGTAGACGTGTTTGGTGGTGGTGGGTGCGTTAGCTTAACCGCTGCGTCTTCCGGGAAATATGAAGAAGTGATCTACAACGACATACGTAAAACAGTAGTTGAATTACTGTGTTCCTTGATTAACGATAAACCACACATTAATCTGATGGATTATGTGTATATTACTCGTGAACAATTTTTTGATTGGCGAGATAATCAACCAGATTCGATTGAAAGAACCTTAGTGTTACTATGCTGGAGTTTTAGCAACGATCAAAGATGCTATTTGTTTGGAAAAAACATAGAAAAAGAGAAATTAATGGCTACTAGGGCCCTCTTTTATGGAAACACAGGAACGGAATTTGACCAATTGTATAGCTATTCTTTAGGTGCGGATACAATTAGCGAGAAGTACAGATTATTCCATAAATGGAGACGAGAACAAATGAGTATTGATTCTCGTGGTGATCTGTTGCAACGCCTGCAACAACTACAACAACTGGAGCGACTACAACAACTGGAGCGACTACAACAACTGGAGCGACTACAACAACTGGAGCGACTGGAACAATTGAAGTACTCCTCAAAGGATTATCACGAACTAGACATTAATACTGATGATGTTGTTTACTGTGATCCACCATACGTTGGGACACAGTACCGATATGATGGATTTGACAATGAAACATTCGAAAATTGGTACTTACATGAATGCCCGGCAAAAGAAATTTATATTAGTGAATACACAAAGCTGCCTCATACCGAGGTGGCTTTTAATTTTGGCAAAAAGCTAAATTTCGCTGCGACGAGAACACGAAAAGATGAGTTGCTATTGAAGGTGATTAAATGAGACGAGACAGGGAGCACGGTTTGGTCAGGCTAAGCGTGTTGCCTCAGCTTATGAGTATGACAATTCCGGGCTGAAAGCTGTGTATACGTTGTAGATACGCATTGATACGCCTGGAAGGAAAACCATTCAAACCCACGAAAAGACACTCAGTTTTTGAGTCCCATTGTCTGTGCTTTCAATAACTCTGCTTTGGTCGGTTAGGTTATTGGAAGTTTTTTTATATCTTTAATTGTCATTGGCTTTCAATCCCGCAAAGGAAAATGCGTAAATACCAGACGAAAGCTGTCATGTCGGTAAACTCAGCATACATACTTTTCCTTGACTATTCGCACGTCAGAAAAATACACGAAGATCTTAGAAGGTTTGGTCTTAAACGGTTCGTCCGGCTTTAGAAATGGGAAAGGAGAAAGCATAAATAAGATTTTCCCAATACATATGTAATAGGTACTCTAGTTACAGACAATTAGAGCTAAGCAGATGGCTAGACATCGAGGACGCCTGATAGAGCAGCAAGTCATGGTGTTGAAAAACGATTATCGGAGGCCAGATAATTGGACACCTTATACTAGTTTGGCAATTGTCTACATAACAACCGGACAGCCTATGAACCATCGGCAAAACAGAGCACGATGCAGAGCTGTCAAAGAAGTCAGGAACAGACGGGTGGATTTACAGGCTTGCCACTCACTACATAGATGAAAAATAAAAAAGAACAATTAAACATTCGAGGCAAGCCATGATTACGGCTGATCGTTACGGTTTTACACACGGAAGCTGCGCTCACTATGTGATCAAGGACAAGTATCGGCATGCGTTCGTAGCAACTGCATTTAAGCGTCACGTTAAGCTAACACCTTCGATCAATCGCGCTAAATGGTTTTTACAAGAAGCGATGGCTGATGAGTTCTTGAACAGACACTATATGCACAAATATCAATACAAGATCATGGAGATAAAACAATGAAGGATTTTTATTTATTAAAATACAATGGCAAATACGTTAGTGGACCAAGTGTAAACCGTCAGTTTGGTGGCACAACTTTTTATGAAGAATTTTATGATTTTAATGAATTATCGTTTACTAATTTTGGTGACGCTTATAAATATCCAACTCATGATTTAGTACTTGACGCTATGAAGCAATTAGTTGATACATTCAAATTAGATAAGAATAATTTTGAATTCGAGCATTATGCATTGGTCGAACCATGATAGTTCGTACGTGTCATTATTCAGGCTGTCATAATCTAGCTCAATATCCTAATCATTACTGCGCTAAACACATCGGTCATGAAGCTGAGTATTTAAAGGATCGTGAGCGTTATGTGCGTTCGCATGATAAAGCTTATTCACGCCACTACAACTTATATAATAGGCATGCTAATCGTGTTAAAGACAAACAGGATAAGTTTTATCACAGCAAGCAATGGCAATCATTAAGACAATTAGTTCTAACTAAACAACACTACTGTTGCCAATACTGTTTATTGCATGATCGGGTGACACAAACTAAGATAGTTGATCATCGTGTGCCAATCACATTCGATTTAAAGAAGGTTGATGACGTTACCAACTTAGATGTGATTTGTCCTAAGTGCCATTACTTGAAAGATAAATTCGAGGCTAAATATTATGGTTCAGCTCAAGGATTCAGCAAGAACAATGTACCTGAATTAACTGAAATTAAACTCATTGATTACTACATGAATCATCTTGACCAAATACCAAAATAAGCAAAAAAACATAGGTTAGAGAAAGTTTTAAAGTTTTGAGCATAATTATAAGTGATTAGTAAATAAATGCGTTAGGAACAATGAATACCCCCCCAACGTTGCCGTTTGAAAAGAGCGCACAACATTGCCCGCATTTCGTGTCAAAGTAAATTTTTTAAAACTTTTTTAATAGGGGGTACCTGATACGCTGAAGCCATGCGGTTGTGGCGTTTTTATTTACAAAAATGCCTAAAAAGTGCCCCTTAAACGCACCCAAGAAAAGGAGGAATACAATATGACAAAAATTAAAGATTTGCCAGTTAATCCTCCCGATTATTTGGGTGGCACGGCTCGTTATATGTGGCGCAGATTAGTTCCACTGATTAAATCTGATCCAACCGTTAACGAGATGGATAAAACGATGGTTGAGACCTTTTGTGTTAACTATCAATTGATGAGAGATTCATATAAACATGTTTTAGAAAATGGTGCCGTTTCGGCTGTTTATAAAACAATCGTCAATCCTGTAAATGGCAAGGTCGTGGCTAAAGATTTTACAGGATATAAGCGCAATCCATCAACACAGATCTTAGATTCAGCAACGGCTAAATTAAAAGCCTTAGGAAGCGAACTGGGTTTGACCCCTAAAGGACGAGCTGAATTATTAGATTTAAAGATTCCTGATAATGATTCGGACAAATTATCAGTGGCAGACCAAGTTAAAAATATATTGAAAGGAGGTAATGAAAAATAAAAAAGATTGATTTAACAAAAACACATGATGTTATATCTGCATATAAATCAATTGATTTTTCAAAAATCCGCCATCAATATCAAGATGAAGGTACTAAATATGCGTTTGACGTCCTCGATGGCAAATATTTAACCGGATATAACATTAAACTAGCATGTTTCAGGCACTTAAGGGACTTGCAACGCCAAGGACAGCACGATTTTCCCTATATTTATAACCTAATGGAAGTTAAGGCTATCTTGAACTTCGCAGCTCAATGTCCAGAGGTCAAGACCTTAAAGCCTGTTAAATTAATGCCGTGGCAGAAATTCATTTTAGCTCAACTAATGGGTTGGCGCAGCACGAATGGTGATAAACGCTTTGCTCGTGCTATTGTTTCTGTTGCCCGTCATCAAGGCAAGACTTATTTAATGGCTATTATCACGGTCTACAGTTATTTGATCGAGTCTATTGGGCAATCAACACAACAATATCTAGTCACTTCTAAAAATTTCAAGCAGACTAGTCAGATTCTTTCATATATAAAGACAATGCTTCGATTGCTGCTTGATAGAGAGCCTTGGCAAACACTTGGCAAAGAAGACGGGATCAACTTTAAGTCCTTAGCCACTCAATCAGATATGGTCGTTATGGCACAGCATAACAATAAGCTGATGGCTATCACATGGGATTCAGGGCAGTACGATGGCTTTCACTTTAAAACAGCAATCGGGGATGAATTTGCTGATCCCGCTATTTCCGACGTTGATAAGATTCAAAAAATCACATCAGGACAAATAGACGTTGATAATAAACAATTTATTCAAATATCAACAGCTTATCCAGACAGTACCGTGCCGTTTCATCGAGATGAAAAACGCATTATCGAGCAAATGGAAAAGGATTATGACCGCAAGGGCGACTCCTACTTGTGTTTAGTGTGGTCGATCGATAACGTGAACGAGACTGAAAAACCTGAGACGTGGGTTAAGGCTAATCCATTATTAGACATGCCCGAAAAGCACGATAAAATGCTGCAGGATTTAAAGACTGAAAAGGACGCTGACGATTTAGCTGGTAACTTATTCGCCTTTCAAAACAAGTCGTTAAACATTTGGCTGCAGGCTTCGATAGATAGCTTTTTCTCTTTAGAAAGTGTGGAAAAAGCCGTCATCCCTAAGTTCGATATGACTGGTAGAGAGGTTTATATCGGCTTTGACTATTCACAGTTTTCCGATAATACGGCATTTGGTTTTGTATTTCCTTATTTAGAAAACGATGAACCTAAATTCTTCTTGTATCAGCATTCGTTCATCCCCTGGAACCATTCGGGAAACATCGTAAATAAAGAAAGACAGGACGGTATTGATTACCGCCATCAAGCAGATTTAGGCTATTGTACAATCACATCACATAAGGATGGCATTATAAACACCGATGAGGTCTACGCTTGGCTAGTTGATTTTGTTAATAAATATAAATTAAAAGTCCGTTATTTTGGCTACGATGAAGCTGGTTCATATCAGGTTATGAACATCAAAGATTCACTGAACGCCAATTTCCCTAAATGGAATATTGAAAACATCAAGCAATGGCCATCGGTTTTAAGCAAGCCAACTAAATATTTACAGGACGCATTCACCACGCATACAGTCTCTCGATTGGACGATAACGTGATGGAAAAAGCCTTACTAAATGCAACAGTCGGTAATTCACCGTATGGTATTACCGTTGAAAAACAGCGAGCAACATTAAAAATTGATATAGTTGACGCCCTTGTTGACGCATTTAAACAGGCTATGTACCATTTTGATCAATATTCAGAGTACAATTCCGAGTTTGCCCGCTTTAGTCGTATGAGCCCGCAAGAACAAATAAAACAAGGCATTGCAAATGGTGCGATAGATCCGGAGGTTTTACGTGATATTCAAGAAAATATTTAACTCAATATGGCTCGTTTTTGACGTCGTTTGCTTTGTTTTAGCTCTGATATTCATTGATTTCGGGGCTTTTTTAATACTTGTACCAGTCGGCTATATATGTACGGGATTGTCATTTGCTTTTCTAGGATGGTTATCTGAACGCATATCTGATAGCAAAGGAGGTGGTCATTAGTGCCATTATTACATGCGAATTTTCACATTCGAGATTCTACAAGTTCAATACCTATCAATGGTTATTGGTCTGACATTATGAGTTTTTTGCAACCAGATAATGGCAAATACGTTAGTGCTTGGGATGCTTTAAAGAATCCAGACATTCAGTCGGCTGTCACTCAATTGGCAGGCGATATGGCAAGTTCTAAATTGAAAGCCAGTATGCCGAGAGCTCAAGGGATTTTAGACAATCCCTCTAAGCTTTCTAATCCGAGAACGTTCTGGGTGACAATGTTTGCGCAAATGATTTTAGGCGGTGAAGCGTTCGCTTATCGCTGGCGCAACGCTAACGGTATTGATGATCATTGGGAATATTTAAGACCGTCACAAGTGCAGGTATCTGAGCTGTCTGATGGCTCAGGACTTGTTTATAATTTGAGTTTTGACGAACCGTCAATTGGCTTAATGGAAAACGTACCGTCGTCTGACGTTATCCATCTTCGCTATTTTTCAATGAATGGTGTAACCGGTTTAAGTCCGTTATATTCTTTGCCTAATACATTGAACATCAAAGACCAGTCTGATCAGTTGACACTTAAAGCATTGGCTCAATCAGCCACCGCCAATAGTGTGTTATCTGTACCAACGCAAGTTGCGGATGACTATGGTTTAGCTCGTGCTATAACATTGACCAAACAATTGCAGAATTCTAACGGTGTACCAGTCGTGTTACAGCCTGGTGAAACATTTACACCACTAGAAATTAAAAGCAACATTGCTGCACTGTTAAAGCAAGTTGATTGGTCTTCGACACAGATCGCCAAAGCGTTTCAAATACCAGATTCGTATTTGAATGGTCAAGGCGACCAACAGTCTTCGTTGACACAAATTCAGGGTATGTACGGCAACACTTTAAACCGTGATATGCAGATGGTGTTAAGTGAATTGAACTGGCAGCTATCTGCCGATATAACGGCTGATATTAGACGAGCAATCGATCCACAATACAACACTTACGCTTCGGCCTTGTTGAATTCAAAGAACTTAGAAGCTAATCAAGTCGTTAAGGCTTTACAAGATATTGGATATTTGCCAGACGATATACCACAAGCAACACAAAGCGGGGCAAGTGATCCGCCTCAGAAAGGAGAAGGATAGTGACGAAGAAAATAGATTTAAAATCTGATATTTTAGATGATTCAGATTCTTACGATAGATCGTTTTATGACTTTTTTGGTATGCCGTACTTCCTGCCCTCTCAAGTACAGGACGTACTTAGTTCAGCTGCTCCCAATGAAGATATTGAATTAGATATTAATTCCAACGGTGGCGATACTTCAGCTGCAAGTACGATTTATTCAATGCTTAAAGCCTATCAAGGAAAAGTAAACATTTTTATTCAAGGAATGGCTGCTTCGGCAGCTTCAATTATTGCAATGGCCGGAGATCATGTCGCAATGGCACCAACGGCTCAAATGATGATCCATAAGTGTCTAGCTGATCCAGCCGGCTATGTAAATGCTGACGACTTAAGACAGCTAGCAGCACAAAATGACAGCGTTGATGTTGGCATTGCTAACGCATACATGCTGAAAACGGGGATGAGCCAAAGTGACTTGTTCCAATTAATGAGCAATCAAACCTTTATGGATGCTCAAACAGCTGTTGATAAAGGTTTTGCCGATGAAATTGCTTTTTCTGGAGAGAAAACAGGAGTTGCTGATAAAGCTCCTGTTTTTTCTAACTCAATTTCAAAGATGCCGTCTAGAGACATTGTTAATAAATTTAATTTGCTTTTGGGTAAAGCCAAGGCATTTGATAAGTTACAGACGACTGAAGAACCGCCTAAAGCAGTCGAACCGATTAAAGAAAATACACAAACGGATAAGAGTGAGCTGACAAAAATGCTTGCTCTTTTATATTAAGGAGATCTAATGGATTTAAATAAACTTAACCAGGCGTTTACAGACGCAGGTCAACAAGTGTCTGACGCACAAGATGAGCGTCAAAAAATGATATTCGATAATTTGGCTAAGCCAGGTACTCATTCTGACGAAGAAATGACCAATATCAAAAATAAAATAAACAACTTGGTAGCTACTCGTGATTTAGCTAAGGACGCCTTAGAAGACGCCCGTAAGAATGCGGAAGTTATTAAAATTAACAATCCAGAGCCGCATAAGGTTGCTGGCATGCACGAAAAATATGATCAAAAGCCAGAGGTTGTTTTTGCTAAAAATGTCCGTGGCTTGATTAAAGGCGACCCTAAAATCGTTAACTTAGCTACCTCATCGACTGACGAGTCTGGCAATGCCATTGGCTTAGTCATTCCGCAAGATATTCAAACTGCCATTCATACTTTGGTTCGTCAATATGATTCTTTGCAGCAATACGTTAAAGTTGAAAATGTTTCAACGGCTACCGGTTCTCGTGTTTATGAAAAGTGGGCTGACATTTTGCCATTAGCTGAACTTGATGATGAATCAGCGACGATTGGTGACAATGATGATCCTAAATTGACGCCTGTTAAATATATTATCAAGCGTTTCGCTGGTATCACGACCGCAACTAACTCGCTGTTAAATGATTCTGATCAAAATATTTTAGAGTGGCTTGAAGGCTGGATTGCTAAGAAGGTTGTGGTTACTCGTAACCAGAAAATCATCGCCGCAATGGCAGCTGCACCTTCTAAGCCGTCACTTTCCAAGTTTGATGACATCATTGATTTGATCAACACTGCCGTTGATCCAGCCATCAAGGCTACTTCGTTCTTGTTGACTAACGTTTCCGGCTGCAATGCACTTTGTAAAGTCAAAGATGCTATGGGACAGTATCTTCTCACGCCTAACCCACAGAATCCAGATGAAATGGTTATTAAAGGCAAGCGTGTTGTTATGGTCGCTGACCGTTGGCTTCCATCTGCAGGTACAGCTAATGCGCCAGTATATCCGCTGTATTACGGGGATGCTAGCCAAGCGATTACTTTGTTTGACCGTCAAAATATGTCTCTGCTCTCTACTAATATTGGTGCAGGTGCATTCGAGCACGATCAGACTAAGATTCGTGTTATTGATCGTTTTGATGTTGAGCCAACTGATACTGAAGCCTTTGTTGCTGGTTCGTTCACTGCAATTGCAGACCAGAAAGCAAACTTCGCAGCAGCCACTCCGGCAGGCAATTAATTCAATTTAAAGATATGGCTTAACCATACGAATGGGTGTGATGCCCGTTAGAAAGGAGGCTTATGGCTATTTCAAACGTAACGCTTGACAGTTTCAAGACTAGTGAGCGTGTTGATGTAGATACCGACGACAATTTAATAAAGAGCTATATATCGGCTGCGGAAAATTATGTGATTAATGCCATCGGAGAAGATGATGGCAAATTTTATCAATTGTCAGATGTTCAAGACTTGTTTTCTACCGCTGTTCAAGCGATGGCGGCTGCCTACTATCAACAGCGTTCGGCATTGTCAGGCTCTCCGGTTACACCTGTTTCGTTGGTGTCAGATTCTATCATTGCTCAATTGCGGGCTAGATATGAATATTACATTCAAAATCCAGAAGGTAACGACGATGACAAGCAGACCGTATAATCTAACACGACGTGGGTCTTTTGGTCAGAATCAGCAAGTACCAAATAAGGCAGGCGGTTTCAGTTATCAATTTATTTCTAGTTTTCAACGCTGGTATGGTGTTCGCAGACGAACCATGAACCAGAATTACCAGATTTACGGTAGCGAATTGCAAGACACGATTGACATCATCATCAGACATGATCCAACGGTAAATAGTAAGTTTACTTTTCAAACTAAGAATGGCACTCAATATCAAATAGTCTCTATTTCACCCGATGAAACAGACGGCTTAAATACATTTGATATTTTGACCTTAAAGAAGATTGAAGGTAAGACTAATGGACGCTAGTTTGGGTTTAGATGACATATTCGAAAACTTGCAAAAGGCTTATGATTTATCGCCCGAAGAACAATCTAAAATCACTCTAGCAGGCGCAAAAGTACTGCAAAAACGCTTAGCCGAGTATATTAGGCAACACCACTATCGTCAGCGCAAACTCGGCAAGGAACCACATTTGGCTGAAACGATAATTGTTGATAATCACAATCCAGACGGCGAACTTGATGGCTCGTCTGCAGTGGGTTGGCCTGCTGCTCCGGCTCGTGAAGGCGGTCTAGGTTACATTGCCCGTTTCTTAAGTGATGGAACTAAATACATCAAGGGTGATGATTTCTTAGATAGGGTCAGAAACTCTTGTGATGATGAAATAACTCGAGCTGAAAACGATGAGTACCAAACAATCTTACAAGAAAAGGGGTATGAGGGCTCATGAGTGTAGTTGATGACGCAAGCGACTTGATCAAGTCCGCACACTTCTCATGGATAGATAATGTCTATCCTTTTTTTATACCAAAAGATAATTTAGACGATGCTGATACGACTGATTGTTTGGTTACAGAGAACATCGGCAACGAACCAGAAACTTATGGCGGTAATGATTTTCAACAAGTTTTGCAAGGCGTAGAAATACGTCTTTTTTATTCGCTTAATTTTAACTACGACGTTGATGAATGTGAAATCACACTGATGAAACTATTTAGACAAAATGACTGGTATTTACAAACGCCAGACGCTCGTTACACAGACCCCGACACAGGCCAAGCCATTAAGGCAATTTATGTGTCTCGAAATAAGAATTTATAGGAGGTAGCTATGGCTACAATAGGTTTAAAACTTGTCCAACTCGCTTTAATTGGTTCAGATGGAAACATCGTTAAGGACGCAACTAAAGGATTAGACGCTAGCGGTGTTTACACACCTGATCAAGGATTGTTTACGGCAACGACAGCTAACATTACAGGACTCGAAGCGGCTGCAACTAAAGTTTATGGAAATAACCGTGTTGTTGATTTGCAACATGCTGAAGGTAACGCTTCAGTTTCTTTGATTTTTAATGCATTGCCTCACGACGTTTTGATGAAGGCACTCGGCTATACATCAGATGGAAAGGGCGGATACGTCAAGGGCGATAAGCCGAAAATCGCTTTGCTAATTACTTCTGATGCTTTAGGCGAAGATGGTCAAGTTTACTTTGGATTCAGGTCGGGCGAGCTGATTCGGACAACATTGAACCATGCGACTAATACGGCTACTGAAGCTCGTGCACTCGATGATTTGACATATACACCACTTGATGTTGAAGGTTGGAACAGCACTCCAGCTAAAATGTATTACTCAAACGAAACGACGTTTGATAAAAATGCCATGATGGCCGATGTATTTCCTGGTTATGCAGCAACTGCATCATCTGCATCATCTACAACAACTGGTAATTAATTAAACAAAGTATCCGAAAGGATGCTTCTTGAAGCTCAATCAGCCCATTCTCCACTGGTTGAGCATCAAGAGCATCTTTTTTAGTGCTCAAAAAAAGGAGAAAAAATGCAGTTAACTATAAAAGTCCCAGAATTAGATAACAAAGAGTTCAATTTTAGCGATTCAACTAAGAATATTAAGTTGATTACTAAATTAATGAAGAAATCTTTTGAAGCACAAGTTCAAGCTGAGCAAGAATCTGATGAAAAATTGCCTGATTTTTCAAAAATGACAGATGAAGAACTTGATCAATATAATTTAGACAACACTAAAAAAAGCATTAAAGCTTTAGGCGAGCAATTAAAGACTATTGATGAATTAATTGATACATTTGCTCAAATATTTAAATTAAATAAGAAACAGGCGTCTGTTTTAGAAGACTTATCATTTCAATCTCTAGGCGAATTAACTGTTCATGTATCTACGCGCTTAAATAACCCTGATATGACTGAAGATGATTACTGGGAAATCAGAAACACTGATACAGCAAAAAAATTACAGCCCGAAAAGGGCTCGCAGACTACAAAAACCAATTAACCGATTTATTGTTATTTGAAAAACAATGTATGACCAATATGGGTATGGGCTTAAATGAAATCGAAAACAGCAGTTTCTATGATTTGATCGAGGTTTTGAATTCCAAAGAAACAGATATAATTAGTGACCCATTAGATATATTCAAGTCTTATCACAATGGTTAAGAAAGGAGCAATTTATGCCAAGAATTTCACGTGATGGCGTTAATAAAATAAATTTAGACGGTAGCGAAGCCGTCCAGTCTTTAAAATCTTTGAGGGCTGAAATATCGTCAACTACTGCTGAAATGAAGGCACAGGTTGCTACTTTAAAAGCCAGCGGTGACGCACTTGGTTCAGCTAAGGCACACTATGATGGCTTATCCAGTTCGATCGACAAGCAAAAGAATTTATTGACCGCTATCAAGTCCAGCATGGACAACGAGGCACAAGCTACTAGCAAAAATAGTGACGCCTATGCACGTTTGGAACGCCAGTATAATAGCGCTCAAACTAAACTCATATCTTTAACTAATCAGCAGGAAAAAGCTAAGAACAGCCTTGAATATCAGCAATCGGGCTTAGCTAAGCTAAATGACCAGTTAAAGAGTTCGAGTTCCTTGACTGACAGCTACGTCAATGTTTTAAAAGCACAGGGCAGAGAATCAGAAGCTATTAAAGCACAAATAGGCGGATTGGCTGAGCAGCAAAGTAAATTAAGGCAGATTTACAGCAAGCAAGTCGATGAATTAAATCGCTTGAAGAACGCTGAAGGCGATAATGCCGAAGCTATTAACCGACAGACTGTTCGAGTAAACGAAACAGCCGCTAAAATGGCTCATGCAACATCTGAAGCAAAAGATTTACGTGAGCAGTTTTCAAAAAGAGCAAGCAATAGCTTTTTATCAGGAATAGCAAGCGGATTTGATAATTACAACGAAAAGGTTCAAAAAGCTAAAGAACGTACCGAACGATTTAAGGATATAATCGGTGGTACTTTAGTGGCTCGTGGTATTTATAATGCTATTAGCCAATTTTCAGGGCAAATTAAAAGCGTTGCTGAAAACGGTATGGAAGCCGCAAAAGCTGGCGAAGAAATCGCTGCAAAGTGGAGCAATCTTGGTATATCGACAGATGGTGTACAGAAATTAGCTGCACAAGTTGCCTTGCTAAAAGAAAACTCTAACTTAACAGGTCAAGCCGTTGCCAATATGCAAACAAGGTTTTATGACCAAACACACAGCGTCGAAGAAACTCAAAAACTAGCACAAGGTGTTGCTTCACTTGCTGACCAATTAAAGATGACACAGTCACAAGCTGACGGCTTTTCTGCTGGATTAGCTAGGATAGAATCAGCTGGCAAAGTTACTAGAACTTCACTTGGCAGGTTAGAAAAACAAGCGCCTGGGTTAACTACGGCATTGCAACAAGCATCGGGTATGAGCCAAGACGCATTCAGTAAATTAGTGTCATCTGGTAAGATGACCGCTAATCAGTTTAATGATATTCTGTCTAAAGCTGGCAATAACTTTAATGAAAACGCCAAAAAGTTCAACGAAACTAGTGACGGCGCTAGTCACCATTTGCAAACAGTGTGGGCTGATACTCAAAAGAAGTTAATGACACCGTTAGTTAAGGTAGAAGCAACTGGTTTGAGTAGTCTAAGCAAAGCATTGGATAATGCTCAAACACAAAATGCTGTTAATGAATTAGGACGGGGATTGGCTAACGTAGCTGAAAATCTAACTAAAGGTGTTGACTATTTAGTAGCTCACGAAAAAGACATTGGCAGTTCAGTTGATAGTGTTTATAAAATAACTAAGTATTTTGGTGAGGGTGCTTGGTCTGTTGCTTCAGGAATGATCAAGGGCGTTAGTAATGCTTTTGGTGACTTATCTGGAAAATCAAAAGGTTCAGACGATATTTTGGATAATGTGGCTAGTGCTTTAAAAGGCATCGAAAGTCATAAATCAGCTATTGAAACAGTTGGTAAAATAGCTGCTGGTGTCTGGATAGCCGAAAAAGCGTTTGGTGTACTTAATTCAACGGTGGGCTTTGTCAATACGACATTAAAGACGCTAGATACTATTGGTGGTGGCATCAAGTGGGCTGCCAGTGTTTTGGGTATCAAGTCTGAAACAAAAGCCTTGCAAGAACAAAATGCTGTTTTGATGGAAAATAACGCCTTATCATCAGGTGGTGGTTCTGTCAGCAAAGTCGGCAACGCTGCAGAAACCGTTGAAAGTGACTTAAGCGGTGTAGAGCGTGGCGCCGGTAAAGAAGGTGGCTTATTAAACAGACTGGGCGGACGCTTTGGCAATATAGGCGGTAAGCTTGGAGGCTTAACACGTGCTGGCAAGTTACTCGGTGGTGGCGTTGGTTTATTTGACGTCATTAATTCAGGTATGGATTTAATCGGCACTAATAAACACAATGTTGGTGACCATGTTGGCGGAGCTGTTGGAAACTTGGGTGGAGCAGCTGCTGGTGCGGCTATTGGGACTGCTTTATTGCCAGGAATTGGTACAGCTATCGGTGCAGGAATCGGAGGACTTGGCGGCGATAAAATTGGTCGTGAAATTGGTAAATCCATTCAAAAAGGCTTATCTGGAAGTAAGATACACGTTCCAACAATAAGCATGAAATCGTCCTTGTCAAAGCTCGAAAGCGAATATAAGAGTTATTATTCAAACAAGCAAAAACAAGACGAGAAAGACATTAAAACGCTCTATAAAAACGGCGATATTTCTAAGGCTGAATATGAAAAACGGTTGAAGCAGGCTGAAGATGAAGGCAATAATCTCAACCGTTTTGAAAAAATGAGCCAGTCTGACCGTACCGCTGTGGCTAAGTATTATGCTCAGCAACGCCATTCGATCGAAGATACTTACAGTTCGCGTATCCAGTCCACTAAGAAAAAGTGGGATAACAAGATCCTTGAAGACGAGAACCATTATGGCATGAATTCGATTCAAGTCCAACGAGACGAAGAAAAGAAATCCAAAGCCGTTAAGGAGCTCGAATACAAAGAAAAGTCCGCTATCAATAAGCTGACTCTAAAAGACGCTACTTCGACTACAGTTGCTGAAGCTCGTTTACACACTACCTTAAATGGGAAAATTCAGTTAGCTGCTGATAAACAAAAAGATATTTTAACTAGATTGACCAAAGACAAGGGCAAACTATCTAATCAGCAATTACAGACAGCTGTTAACGAGGCTCAAAAAGAATATAAGGAAACTGTTAATTTAGCTGATAAAAAAGAAAAGGATACCTTTAAAGCAGCCTATAAACAGTATCAAGAAGTTACTAAAGCGGCTACTCGGCAAAGAAAAGAAGCTATTAGTGCTGCTAACGATCAGTATAAAAACACTGTTGCCGCTGCTAATCGCCAATTCAAAGGTCATTCACAATGGGCTGAGCAACAAAGAAAAGCTGTTATAAATAAGGCTAGAGATCAAAGAAACCAATCGACCAATGCGGCATGGGATCAATACAACAAGACTGTTGACCACGCTCAAAAACAGCAAAGCAAAGTCGATGACGCTGCTAGAAAACAGCATGATACAGTTATCAGCCATGCTAGAGACCAAAGAAACCAAGTAAACAGGGCGGCAAGCGACCAGTCCAAGGGTGTCATCACTCATGCTAGAAGGCAAGCTAATCACTCATCTTCAGCCAGTGGCAGTTTGGGACGTGGCTTACAGTCCATCTGGAAGAACATCTTAAGTTTCTTTCGTGGTTTAGTTAAGCCATTCGGTGTTAAGGTTTCCACACCTAAAGAGCGGTCTTATGCAGGCACAAATTACGGCGATCCATCATACGGCACATACGCTAATGGTGGAATCGTTAGTGCTTCTCGTGCATTAGTCGGTGAGGCAGGTGTCGAAGCTCGATATCAGCCATATTCAGGTAAGATTGATTTTCTCGGCACACACGGTGCTGAAATCGTCAGTTTGAACCCTGGTGACCATATTTTAAACGCTAGAGATACCGCTAAATTATTTAATGGTGGACTTGGTCATACTATGCCCGGATATGCTTCGGGAACTGATAGCCTTGGTTCGTTTATGTCATCTATATCTAAAGGTGCTATTAACATTTGGGACAATGTTTCAAGCGCTGCACAAGACGCACTTTCTAAGATAACTAATCCGGTTAAAACTCTAACTGGCATTGCTGATAAAGTGTTCAACATCAATTCAACTGATTCAGGTAGTGTCAGCCACGATGCCGCTCACGGAATGGTTAAAACAGGCATTGACGCAATTGGCAATTTTATTCAAAAACTTATCAACTCAATGTCATCAGGCAGTGTTGAATTACTTGACACTGATCACTACGATTTTAAAGCGATGGGCGCTGATAGTGGTGCTGATCCGTGGGGTTATTTTTATAAAGAGTGTGTTTCTTATGTAGCCGATATGCTGTCTAAAGCAGGCGCTCACGGATTTTCTCATTTAGGCAATGCCATTCAATGGGGCACACACGGTAGTAGCCATCACACGCCTCATGTTGGGGATGTTGCTTGGTTTAATGGCTCAAGTTATGGTGTTAATCCTGCATTCGGTCATGTTGCGATGGTTCGTGGCATTCATGGCGGCCAAGTTGATTTGTCACAATACAACATCGCTGGCAAACACTCATTTGATAAATCTACGATTCCGATTTCTTGGGTCGCTAAATTCTTGGACTTTGGTCAACATTTTGGCGGGTCGGGTACACAGCCTTCTGGTAGCCATGAGGATTGGCTGCGTGAAGCTGGCATTCATAGTCACTTAAACGAATATAATTACATCATTAATCATGAATCTGGTTGGGATCCGCACGCTACCAACCCGTCATCTGGTGCTTATGGCTTGCCACAAAGTTTGCCAGGAGCCAAGATGGCTAGCGCTGGCGGCGATTGGCGTAACAACCCGATCACACAGTTAAGATGGATGAAATCTTACGTTGATTCAGCTTATGGTGGAATATCAAATGCCTACCATTTTTGGTTGTCTCATCACGCTTACGCTAACGGTGGACTAGCTACTACGCCTTCTA
Organism: Oenococcus alcoholitolerans; assembly: GCF_051852995.1. GTDB lineage: Bacteria > Bacillota > Bacilli > Lactobacillales > Lactobacillaceae > Oenococcus > Oenococcus alcoholitolerans. Next base: position 928,467 of record NZ_CP176042.1, on the reverse strand, counting down.
TTTTTGGCGAAGCAGGAGCGGAGATTGCCATTCCTTGGGCTGATGATAAGAAACCTAGGGCAATGGAACTGTTAGACCAAACGGCTCAACATTTCACTGGCAAGAGCTTAAATGTCAATCAAGATAATTCGAAAGTTGAAGAATTATTAGATCAAAATAATAAGTTGACTAATTTAGTTACTAATTTGTTAAGCGCTATTTTGGGCGAAACGCAAAAAGCTAATCAGCCATTAAGCGACTTAGTGAAAAATCGTATATCTAAAGACGTGATAAATAGGTATGGAAGGAGCATTAACTAATGTTTAAGTTAACGAACGCACACGGTGAAACAGTTGATTTAAATACAGACTCTTTGCGTGAATATACGCCGACGGGTTTGGGATTAGCTTTCAGCAACCAATATAGTGCTTATGAGAGTTATTTTATTCCGACCAAGCAAGTGCTAAATCAAGGCATTATGCAAGCAAATATCCAATTCGGTGATATAAGCAGTCAGTCTTACCAAACTTTTTCACAATTCGCTGAATTCCTATCATATCAACCATTAACGCTTGAATATACGACTGACGCTGGTACTTGGTATCGTGATGCTCAATTACAAGGCATGACGAAGACCGAGATAGGTGGTAGTACGGTCGGGGCTTTCGATAAATTAAACGAACAGTTCACTATCGAATTTATCAACAACTGGTACAACAACAAGACGGCGGAATATAAGAGTTATGATCCTGACCCTAATTTAGGGACTTACGGGAAAATATATTCGCTGAATAAGCCGTCTACTAATCCTGACAGAACCATAAATTCAGTCTTAATACACGACAATCAAGACGGCACTAATCAATTGTCAACAAAAATCTCAGCTCCATCATCTATAGTGGTCGTTGGAAATAGAAATGGCAACGTATACAATAAAAGCAATTTAGGCTATGCGAACTTGATCCTTGATTCGGAAATGCTTAATGGCTTACAGCCATCGTCTCAGCTTGGTTGGAATGCCGGCGGCGATTCAAACACCTCTATAATTTCAGGAGCTGGTCATAATGGCAAAAATGCTTTGCAGATTAAAAAGACCAGTACGAGTCCTTCGGTTGCTGTATCCGGCAATTTTGACGTGAAATTAGGTTCAACTTACTATTGGTCGGTCTGGTATAAAGTAACTTCAGCTTTAAGCCAACCAGCAAATGTTTATATTGAAGGAAGAGGCGGCACAGTTGGTCATGACACTGGATCCGAAAAAGAAGATTTCGTTCAAACAAACACATCAACTGGAAACTGGATACAAATAAAGGGTTCATATATCCCGACTAGTTCATCAACTAATTTCTTAAGATTAAGGTTTGAAAATTTAGGTACAGGAACAATCCTCTTTTCTGAACCGATGACAAATACCGGTAATCAGCTTAATGATTATATTTCTGATACAGTTGATCCGACAAAATGGTCTATAAGCATTCCCTCGGGTGATAGTTATACGATGACCATCAATTCCAACAGCTTTACTTTTAATGCGCTGGTTACTCCAGATCAATATGGACGATTGGCCAATTATGTTTATATCGAATCAACTAAGAATGCTAATGAAAAATCAATGTTACTAGTTAATGATTCAAATTATTTTGGCATGCAGAAAGGTTCACCTTGTTTGATTGAGATAGATGGTCCAGTAACTAATCCAAGCTGGTCGATTGTCCAAAACGGTATCATTATAGCTACCGACGCCTTTAGTTTAAGTCTTTCTAATAACCAAAAATTGTTAGTAAGCTCATATCCCGATGACCAATATGCTAGAGTCTATAATCCCGATGGTTCATATTCAGATGTAAGTCAATTACAAGATTTTACTAAAAGCAACTTTGTGCAGATCCCACAAGGAGAATCAACGGCGTTGTTTTATGTTGGCCAACAGGCCAACATAAACATAACTTTTAAAGAAGAGAGGCTACTGGTATGAGCTTGGCTTTACAAGCAACGATTTTTAAGCCGGATTTGACTATTCGTGGGATCTATCCTGTACTCATTTATGACTTGCACATGGATGCGCTGGCAAATACCAGTTCGACTTTCAGCTTAAATGATGGCAATAGCACCCAGATTGGTGATTACATTGCCGTGAAAATAGTTAATAGCAATAAATTAATCTACTATGGGCAAATAACGACAGTCGATAGTGATCAGACAACTAACGTTGATACGTTAACAGCTAACTATATCTGGAACTTATTAAATGGTGATATCATCGTCAAAAGCCGGTCGGGACAATCCTATGAAATTCACATTCAAAAGCTGATTAATCAATATATCAGTTCACAGACTAGCAGTGATATTTTTAGTGTGATCAACACACCGACAACGACCGCTTATGCCGTAACTAACTCAGAAGGTGTTTCAGTCAGCAATTTCATTGATTATCTGATTCGGGGCTTTAAACTGCACAATGTAATCTTAGATGTGGCTGATTTAAAGCAGGGAATATCAAATGGCATTCCTTTTTATTATCCAGAAATCAATATCCGACAAAATACCGATACCTGGAATTTTAAAAATGATGTTTATGCTTTTCAAAATTGGCAAGTTGCCGATAGTCGTCTGTTGCGTGGCTATAACAACGAGTTATGGATCGTTGACCAAGCTAGTGCCAATATGGAAGCACCAACAATATTAGCCAGATATTGGCTGACCAAATCAGGGTCGGTAGTCAAGAGTTTAACAAACGATGTTAGCCAACCGACTCAGGTTCAAATATCACTATTTGACAAAACACAGACTGATAATCCCAGCTACGATAGCATTGCCAATTCAACGCTGACAGCTAACGCTTACAGCCATGACATTCAATTCGACATGCCTTTAGACAACAATTTCTTTCCTTTAGACAAATTAAAACTCGGTTTACAGGCAAACATCTACTATAACAGCACCCAATATAAGTCGATATTGAGTGCTTTTTCTTTATCCAGCGATACGGAATTGATCCACGTTGAATTCGGCAATCTGCGTTTTGGCATAAATGATTTATTCGGAAATAATAATTAAGGAGCTATTTTAATATGATAACGATGTATCAAGCGGACAGAAATTTTGTCAGTCCGCAAAATGACGCTAGCTTATATAGCGGGATATCCGCTGATGTCAGTGGCATTTTAAATCGTGGCAATGCATTTAATGTTTCAGTTGATGGTCTAACGGCTACGGTTGATACGGGACAAGCCCTAATTTGCGGGCGGTTAGTTGAGGTAACCAGTCCTGAGTCACTGACTATCCCAGCTAATTCAAGTGGATATATCTGTATCGTGGTCGATCTATCAAAAACCAACGACGTATCTGGCAATGCCGGCGATCCAGACTATTCAGTTAACGTCAATCAGGTCTATGTAAGTGCTGTCACCCAGGCATATGTGCAGCAAGATGATTTAAATAATGGCGGTGTTATATATTGTTTCCCACTGACCGCATTTAGTTCGACGGCAACCAGTGCTACATTAAACGACCGCCGAGCAGTTTACTTGAATTCCACTTGGCGTAATTTAACGCCTGCAAATGGCACTGTTCAACAGTTGATTTATCGTATAAACAATGGAATCGTTTACATTAATGCTAACAAATTAGTCGGTTTAAAGCAGGGCGATAAATTGTTCACAATGCCCAGTTGGACGGTTCCAACTACGATATTGAATTTTGCTGTGGCATTAAGGCAAGAGAATAGTACGAATGGTGGTTCAGGCACAGGTATCGTTCAAATAGACACTGGTGGCGTTGCTACATTAACGTTAACGCCGGATAATTTAGCGCATAATTTCGTTTATGATATCTGGTTTACGACCAGCTATCCACTTAATTGAGGAATCATGGATAAAAATACAACAATAAATTACGGACAAGTGGTCAATGACGATAATGACATTATGATTGCTGAATTTTCGGCAACCGATAATAACGGTCTACATGATATCAATTTGGCTATCAACTCAATTGATTTATATAAAGCTAACAAAGATAAGATAATTACTGAATTTGATAATTTCTTACAAGAATTACAACCAGATAGTCCATCTGGTTCAGCTAGCAGTAGTAGCAGTCAAAGTGTACTAAACAGTAACAGCAATTAAAGGAAGGTAATATGAATGTGTTATTTTTAATAAACGCATTAGACGACTGGGGAACTTGGTCATCTGATTTGACTAACATTATTTTATTTGTCAGCTCTTTTCTCGCAGCTATTGCCAGTATCGTGGCTTGGGTACAGCACACGAAGAAAAAGATGGAATCCGAACGCACAATATGGTGGCAAGCTCAATACGAGCACTCTACCAAAAAGCGTGAAGAAGAGCATAAAAATACTGAAAACACGTTAAAAAATTCTATCGACAATCTTAACCAACTATTGGCAGAAATCCGTGATAAAGAGGAAGAACACCACGATAAAATCGTTAGTCACGAAACACGCCTTGATCGTGCAAAAGAAAGGTTGGATACTCACGGAAAAAGGATAGATGATCATGAAAATCGTATCCAGCGACTAGAAAGTAAATGAGCTAAAAAAAACACGAAAGGATAATTGATGAACAAAAGAAAAATATTAGGGGTTGCGATTTCTGCAATCCTTTTTTTAATGCCTTTTTCGGCTTCTGCTAATACCAACGGCATCGATACATCGAACTATCAGGGTAGCTCGCTATCGTATTTTCAATATTTTAAACGTTTAGGCGACAATTTCAACATCGTAAAACTAGGTGGTCATGGTGGAGGCGAAGGCTATCACTACCAAAATCCGGCTCGATTTGCTCAAGTTTATAATTCGGCTCAAGCCGGAATGCAGACGGCTGGCTATTTTTGGGGTCAGTTCGGCGACTCAGTCACTGATGCTCAATTGTCGGCTCAAATGGCGTTAAATGATGCTAGCGGGGTCTTGGCTAAGGGCTCATATATCGCTTTGGATTATGAGGCAGGCGCAGGCATTAATAAGGAAAATAACACCACGGCTATCTTAGCTTTTATGGACTACATCAAGGCTTCCGGTTATAAGCCGATGCTGTATTCAGGCGCTTATTACATCAGACAAAACGTTAATTTAAGTCGTATCAGCCAGCGCTATCCTAACAGCTTGTGGATAGCTTCTTATCCAACGACCGCTAATCAGCCAAAACCGAATATGAATTGGTTTCCACAAATGGATAGCATCAAGATCTGGCAGTACGCTGATAACCACTATGGTGTTGACGGCGATGTGATGGTCTCGGGCAGTTTGGATAACGATAAGTCAGTCAATAGTGTCACGACTAAGCCCTATAGACCAGCGACTACTAATAACACCAAGAAAACTTATTACGCAACTTTTAGCGGTGTTTATGTAGTCGACTACTGGGTCAGATATAACGGCAAATTATACGGTGTCAATTACGATATGTCGATCAAGCCGATTGATTATAACAACTATATCCCGATCAGTCCGATGGTCTTAACTGACCGTTACGGCAGAAGATTGAATAATCAATATATTCAAGGCAATAACGGCAGAATGGAATTCTTTACGATGCCGGGTAAATACAAGGTACTTTATCAAACCAATACTGCTGTTGAACTTGAAATAGCGGGCGAACCGGTTTGGATAAACAAAGCATTTGTCAACATTAAGTAAAAAGGAGAAATCATGCAGAATATAACTGATATAATCGTTTCGATCGTTGCCGTTATCATTCCGGCGATCGGAACTTATGTAATCAAACTATTAAAGAACCACAAACAAATTGAACTGGCTTTGGCATTCTTAAAGCCGGTAGCTGATTATGGCATTCTAGTTGCACAAAAACTGGGTGCTGTAGATTATCTGGAAGGGCAGGCCAAAAAGAACATCGCTATTTCAAAAGCTCAAGACAAATTACAGCAATTAGGTTTTGACAAAGCCGATGAGAACCTGTTAGCCACTACTATCAAAACCCAATATCTAGCTATCGCCGATGAACTTAATCGTTCTATTCCGCAGGTAACTAAAGAACAGGCTGATCAGGCAGCTAAACAAGCACAGTTAAAACAAGAACAAGACGCAGCCAAAGCTAAAGCTGATGCACTAGCAGCTGCACAAGCTGACTTAAAGAATGCTCAGGCTAAAGTAGCCGAATTAAGTAAATAATATAAAACACCCACTGGCTATACGCTGGTGGGTGTTTTTTTATTGCTTAAATATTTAAGCAAGAAGGAAATCAGCTAATGAAAAATAAAAATACAAAAAAATCTGTTAACGCTTCAGCTTTGGAAGGCACTGGCGCTAGCCATATCCGAGTAGCTGGCAAGATAGCTAAACAGTTAGGTATACCAGTCAGAGACTTTTTAAGGCATGTTGAAACCTATCGCTCTCAACAAAGATAATTATATATCCTTTTAAGGATATAAGCAAGAACTTTATAAATTATTGCTTATAGTTATCTACTATTTTAGCCGCTTCGATGATAAACATCGGATCAGTTATATTTTTCTTGAACAGATATTCGAGAATATCAGCCATCAGGTCATCAGAAAGATCACCGTCATCGCTATGAGCTAAGTCCCTCTGGCTATCGATAATCTCTTTGAAATTTGCAGTAATTACAGCCACGAGATTCGTATACTTCTGTTGCCCGATCGACCTCTGTAAATTAGAGATCAATTGGGCATCGTACATATCAGCCAACGCCTGAGCATTTTTAAGAGACAGATTATCGATGTCTGCTTGACCGTTTTTGATTCGATTAACGGTCATTTGTGACACACCAGTCTGTTTCTGAATGAAATAACCAGTGTTTTCAGCCAATAACTTTTCAATTTTATCTTTAATCTTCATGCAATAACCTCGAACTGCTCATAACCATTTTGATTGCCGATAAATGTAACCATGTCGCCAACGTGGATAGTCTTTTCAAAAATATGTTTCGTGTAGGTGTAATCCATGACTATTGTGCTGTCTTCAATGTAGTCGATAAATCCGCCCTTGCAATTAGCTTGACACCAACTCTTGCTTGCTGACCAGCTAGCTACACCGTCATATAACTCATCAGCTATACGATAGATTTTGAATTCTGTTTTACTGGGTACGGCTTTTTTAACAGCACGTTCCTGCCATTTTTCGCGGTCGAGAATAAGCTGTTCTTGGAAGAACTTGGCGTCCTTGGCTGAAATGACATCATTCTCATCAAAGATATATTGCAAGCGTGTTTTATCTCTTATAACGTTTTGAGCGATTTCGTTTTCGGCTTGAATTTCTTTGTCTTTTTTTGCTTGCTCTTCAATTGCTTTATTAATAGCCAATGCTTCGCTATGTAACTCAATCATTGGCTTGTAAACGATTTTTCCGGACTGGCTGAGGGTGGTAGCCATCAGTTTTCCAGTTTTTGAAATTCTTGTTTGCTGTTCGATCATCATCTTATCCTCTTAACACTTATATAATATATCTAAATATACTAAATTGCAATATATAAATATTACAATGAAGTTACAAATAAGTTAGACCGTGCAGACGGATTTATTTATCAATAAGCTTAAATAAAAAAATAATTTGCCACATATTTGCCACATATATCCTTTAAAGCCTTGATATATATGGGTTTTATGATCCTGTTCAGGGCATTCCAAGCGTTATATCAAAAACATCGATATAACGCTTTTTCTTTGCTTAAATGTTGATATAACGGCGTTTCTGCACTTCACATATCGTCACATAAAGACCCATACAGACCAATGAAAAATGCACAATTTACTGCACAATGCACAATTATTGCACAACGAAATTCATCAAATCAGCCACTTTATCTTCTTCATTTTCTCTCAGCGTTTGAAGCAAATGTGAGTAAACTTTTTCCGTAATTGCAATGCTTGAATGCCCCAAACGTTCGGATACATATTGAATAGAAACACCTTGAGACATTAAATAGCTAGCGTGGCTGTGCCTTAGTGCGTGAAAGGTCACTCTCTTAGCTTTGATCGTCTTTAAATCTCTTGTTAGAACGTGATTGATCGCTTCTCTGGTAATTGGTATCAACAAGCCGTAAACGTCCTTATACCGTTTAAGTACTTCCAATAAACGATTGTCTATTTTAATTATCCGATTACTAGCAGGTGTTTTAGGTACTTTGATATGCCCATTTCCATCCATGGCTTTGCTAATTGAAATTTTGGAATGCAAAAAATCGATATCTTTGATCGTTAAAGCCCGTATCTCACCGATCCGCATGCCTGTATGTATGGCAATTAAAATAGCCAGCTGCGAGGCGTTTGTTAAATGGTCGTATGAATACTGTTCTAAATGTTTAAAATCGCTAGCTTCCAAGAATTTAAGAGCTGCTGACTTACCAGCTTTGCCAGTAAGGGTCAACCTCTGGGTAATATCTTCACTGATTAATTTATCAGCATAAGCATCTTTAAGACAAGCTGAAATATGTGTTTTACGTTTAGCCACGGTTTCTTTGGCATGATCACGGCCGTACTTATTTAGGAAGTGCTGGTACTGTTCGCGATTAAAGGTATTTAAACGAGCGTAGGGCAGGTATCGTTTAATAATGTTCAGTGTGGTCTGATACTGATTTAGTGTAATGTCCGTTACATCTGTCTTATAAGTATCGACCCATCGCTCAAAATAATCACACAACAGTTCGTGCGAATTTGTGACATCCGATTTACCGGTAGTTATTTTCAACTCATTTTCAGTTAACCACGACTTGGCTTCGGTTTTAGTACGGAACCCCGATTTGCCGACCCGTTTGTGGTTAGGAGCTACTATTTGTACACGATATCTGCCGTTAGATTGTTTGGTGATTGAAGCCATGAAAACTCCTTATGGTATTGAGATACCTCTAAAAAAATGGAATTAAATTTTCAATTTTTTTGACATGTAATCAACTCTTTCTAAAAGCTTGCTAGGTATATTAAGTATTCGCCTGATTTCTAAGGCGTCATTCCCTAAAAATGCTTCAAAAGTCTGCAATCTTTGTTGAACCGAAGTCTTTAAGTAATTTTTATATGCCGAAGGAATTAGAGAAAACAATATGATTAACAATGCAAATAAATCTTTGTGCCCAATCTGGTCATAAATAAATTCATCGTGAGTAATAAAACTAGGGTCTTCCCCAAACAGCGCCTTGATATCCGATAATCTTAGAGACTTTTCGGGACTAATCTTGCTAATCAAATCGTCGTGAGCAAGCCCATTTCTATAATCTTGAAGTATTAACAAAGCTCTCACGAACAAATCTTTTTCATGATCAAAATCTCTAAAATTTAATTCAAAATGACCCATAATTTTTTTCTTTAATGTATCCGACAATATCAAAAACCAATATATTGATGTACCAAAATCGATATCTATAGCCAGTATCCATGGAGGGACGTTTCCTGCTTGATGTTACTCCAATAGCTATTCGGAAGGATGAAATTTAGCATTTGCGTATTGCTTCAATTTATCAGTGATCCTTTTTCTATCAATTGTTTGAGATGGATCATACAAATGGTAGTTTTGATATTTATACAGATCCAAATAATCAACAGTTTTGGTACCAATGCACTTAGATACGTAGTATTGAATTAAGTTCTTAAATCTTTTTTCAAATGATAAAATAGATAAAAGCAAATCTGAACAGAAAAATGTCTCATTGGTCTGAATCTCTGAGATTTTTTCTAAACTAAAACCATCTCTAAAAATTTCAGAGTTCGGTTGGCTTTCCAAGGCCCGCTGATATCCATTTACCAGAGTATAGTAAGAATGTATTGATAAAGCTAACTTACTAGTCTCTCGACTCATGCTTTGAATATGGTGCTTGCTAATTGCGTTGTTTAATTGTTGGTCCCAATCCTTAAAAGGTCCGTCTTTGTCCATAATTTTCCTAAAAAAAGAGCCTACTTGGTTAGTAGACCCTTTTTTTGTTGTCGCCATCAATTATCACCACCAAACACATAGTGACACGGGCATCGACAACTTGGTGCTAGCCAAATGATAACATTATTAAAATGAATATCAACTATCGTTTATTCGTCTTTCTAACCAGGTCGTTTAGATGAATGATTCGATCGGTACTTGAGAATTTAATAGCTGAAATTTCATCTTTATCAACATTTAGATTTTCAGGAATTTCTTCAGTTCTAGTTTGATTCCCAAGTGCTGGTAATGCAGCAAACATAGGAACGACTTTCCGTGTTATTTTTGACAAAATGGAAAAATTTGGGAAAACTTCTATCACTTCTAAACGGTCCTTGACAAAATCATATCTTCCCAAGTCTTTTTTTGTTTGCGGATCGATAATTTCTTCACCTTTATTGACAACAATAAAATTGTCTCCTTCTTTAACTAAGTCTTCGGATCCTAAATTGATCATAACTTGTTGATTATTCAAAATTTTAATTATTCAGCCATCCATAATGTTAATTTCTTCTCCTCTTCTAATTATGTACGCCACGATAGGGTGGCTGGTGGTTATTTAGTGATTGGCTGATTATTTTTAGATGGGTGCTGTAGAAAAAGAAAAACACAGCCAATAATTAATAGCACAATTGCAGGAAAGGCCATTGCAGCAGTAAAACCGAAAAGAACGCTTCCAATTAAACTTAATACTGATCCAACCAATGAAATACCGTATCTTTTAGATTGAACCAAAGTAGCGATATACAGCACAACACCGATCCAAGCTACTACATAAAAGAAAGCACCGTCAGAACTCGTATGGCTAGTCTTGTTTAATGCGTCTCCGATAGCATCTCCGAAAATAATGAACCACGAAATGGTAAACATCACGCACTCAAAGATGGCGTAAATTGCTCCCCAAGTATTTAATTTCAATCTCTTCATAATCTTTAATGTCTTTAATAATTTAAGTCCACCTTTTAACGTGAATGAGGTTGTTGCACGTATATATGCCAGGATAGGGTAGTTATTTGATAAGAAAATCTGCTGTGTATCTCAAACGTTGTTATACAGAGATCATTTAGTCTTTTCTAAAGGTTTTAATCCCGCATAAAATCAATCTTTCCACATTTTAACTGGCTCACCAGTCCATGGATTAAAATTAGGGTACTGATCAGTCCAAAGAACAAATTTTGGATCAGGATCGTATCCAATTAAATTCATAAAATCTGATATATCTAAAATCTTAGGAGAGAATTTTTTAGTCAATCTTGCGATTCTTTTGTCTATACGATTTTGGGTTTTAGTATCTCTAACGGCTTTTTTGTTGACCACGATTATATCGAGTTCCTTAGTTGAAGAGGTTACTTTTTTATAATTCAAATAATCGAGTCGATCGTATAACTTTGTGATCGGATTGATATTTTCAGGCTGATCTATTAAATACACATATTTAAACTTTGGTTCTATGTTTTCCATTTTCTAATCTTTTTCCTCGTTTATCATATCCAAAAATACAGATTCAGTAATTATTTTTATATCTTGGCCTTCTTGAAGTTTTTCTTGTGCTTTCTTTTGTTTGCCACTCAATCCTCCCTTAAGCACTGGAGAAAAAGAGGTATCTCCAACAACTAAATAATTGGTATCTTTGTTAATTCCTTGCTGAGGATTACCACCCAAGTCAGCAACTATTTGCCATGCTTGGGTTCTAGTAAATGATTCTATTTTACCAGTAAAAACTACATTTTGTTTAAACAGAGGAGAATCGATATCTATTTTTTGCGGATCGCTTGCCTCAATATCTTTAGCCATAGTCTTAGGCTTTCTTGGATATTTATGGTACTGTTTTTTGTAAAACCAATCGTTTCCCAGAATACTTTTTTCTGTATCGAAAACTAGTTTGGTCATCAACGAATCCGTAAAAGCTCTATGAGGATGATCGTCTTGCGGTGTGCCGATTCTTTCCCTTAAATCTTGTAATCGGTTATGCTGCTCCATGGGCCAGGCATGGCGGGCAATGCGAAGAGTGTCGATAAAATCATTAGAAAAGCTTTCTCCACCTTTGTCATACAAAAAATTAATATCAAAATTTACGTTATGGCCAACCACAATATCATCAGCAATAAAACCAAAAAACTTTTTTAAGGTTTCAAGCTCTGGTTTTCCATTTTGCAATATCATTTCAGTACTAATACCAGTTAAATTGGTTACAAAATTTGGAACTTCTGAAAAATTGCTGGGTTTTATAAGACTTTCAAATTTATCAGTTACGTTATTATCCCTAATCTTAATCCCAGCAACTTCGTATATATCCGACCATCTAGGGTCTAAATCTGATGTTTCGATGTCTATCAATGTATAGTCACTAATAAATTTAGCTAAGCTTTTTCCCTTATTACTTCGAATAATTTTTTTGGGTTTTCGATCAACTCTTGAAACGGTGCTATAAATGCCAGGAGCTATTTCAAATCTGTTTTCCATGATTTTGTCCTCGTCAAATCCCTTTAATTCCTTGTTAATCCACTAGTTCTGGACTAGAAGAATACAGATATTTTCCTATAACTATCACAGATGGCTCGTTATTTTCTATTTGGGTATTTGTATACTGAAAAGGTCTTTGTTCAGGATCGTAGCTATCTGGTTCAAATCTCAAAAATTTTGGATATTTATATAAATGTTTAAGGGTGGCTTTGTCTCCATCTATGATGACTGCCATGATGTCTCCATTTTCAAATTCGGTAGTTTTATATATCAAAGCAATACTGCCATCTGTTATTTTTTTGTTCATTGATGTTCCAACGATTTTTAAAGCCAAAAGATTATCTTTTCCATATTCTTTTACATATTTTTCGGGAACAGGCAAGTAACCTAATCTATCATCATCGTATCCGTTTGGATATCCGGCTACTATCTGACCGTATACGGGGATGTTTAAAGTGGGTGTTACAACTTTTATTTCTTTAAGGCCACTTTCTGAAAAAGCATTGTCATCGAAAAACCACTGTGGTTTTTTGTGGAACACAGCAGCTATTTCAATTATTTTTGTTGAATTTACGTCATTTCTTCCATTTAGCCAACCTGTTATAGTTGCTGGATTTACTTTTAATCTTCTTGCTATTTCAGCCTGTGAGAAGTTTGATTCTTCAATTGCTTTTCTTAATTGAAGCCTAAAAATATCCTTGTTTAGCATAAGTTAATTGTATCCATATGTTGACAAAAAGGAAATGTTTTATTTACAAATCGTAATGTATTTGTAAATGTATTTTATTGACGTAAGGTAAATATTAACGTATAGTTAATAAATGAAAGGAGGTAAAAACATTAATTACGAAAATCTTTTAAAAAGGATGCATAAATTTGGGATTAACCAAGCCCAATTAGCTAGAAAAATGAATATTTCACCCTCTTCTATAACATTAAAACTACTTAATAAAAGGGGCTTTTCTCAAAATGATGTTATAAAAATTGCTAATATTTTAGAAATACCTCCTAAAGATTTTGGCAAATATTTTTTTAATCAAACTATTAACAATACGTAAATATTTAGATAAAGGAAAATCATGGAAAGAGAAATATTAGATGTATTAAAGGATATAAAAAAGATCTCGATATCATCGCGAGTGGTAAAGAGATCTCGATTAATTATTAATCACCAGCTGGAGTAGTGATTGAATCCATTAAGTGTTTCAACGAATCAGTATAAGTAGATGGAATTGAATTAAGCGAATTTTTTAACCCATCAATATTTATCTTCACATCAAAAGCACCATCGGAAAGAAGAGATGATGCTTTGGACTCAGAATTCGACTTTGTCATAGCACCACCAACTTTCTTAAATGTTTCTGTTATGCCCTTGTTTATCTCACTAGATGCATTGGAAAGGGATGCTACTCCAGCAATCAAATTGTTATCGTATCAGCTTTTTGTCTGGTACTTCTACTGGTTTTCCAGCAGTTCAGCATACATCTTCTACTCATTGAGTAGTCGGGCGCTCGTGGACTGATTATTGTTGCCACTCACAATCTATGCGTTGCACATTCTATCCGAGTTTAAGGCGGGATAGCTTCGCTCAATGTTGGCATAGTTTATACCTTAGCTTTCATTGAATTCACCCGATGCAAAGTCACACGTCACCGTATGACAGGGCAATAAATAAATTTTAAACCTAATTGCAAGAAAGGAATAAAAAACAGGTGTGGATAGCAGCCACACCTGTAACTAAATTATGAATCAAATAAACGCTCTTAATTTTAACACGATAGTCGTTAATGAGGAGGAATCATGAAAGCGAAAGAATCATATTTCATGACACGCAAGCAAATAGCACAGATAATTCCTTGTTCAACAAATTTCTTCGATGAACATATTCGTTACAGTCAAGATTTTAAAGATATTGTTTCTGAAAAACACTTATCAAATAAAGTCTTATTTCCTAGGAAACAAGTAGAAGAATTTCTGGAGAGTTTATAGACCATGAGTAATAAATTATTAGAAATCATCCTGGCGTTCTTTGCGTTAGCCGGTTCGATAGATCTAATCGTTTTAATGGAAACATTCAGAAGAGACGGTGATGGGTCATACATAAAAGGATTCATCAATTTTATGAATGCCAATTCTAGATATGACCGTTATTGATTTTATGTCTAAAGCTGTGATCGACATAAAAAGCTCAGCAGAAGGCTGCTGCCGTTATCAAGAATAATTAAGTCAATCTTTTAAACTCCATTTATTTTTTTATCACACAAATAAAGCCTGCTTAGGCAGGCCTACATAAAGAGAAAACAACATGACAGAAAATTATGACAATTCAACCAGTCCTTTATTGATCAATGAGTCTCCGCTGCAGGTGTTACCAAGACTTGCTGTGGCAATAGGTTTGAACGAGGCGATCGTTTTACAGCAGATCCACTATTGGCTTAGAAAGCAATCAGAGGTCAAAGAAGGCAAAAAATGGGTCTATAACACCTATGAAGATTGGCAAAAACAATTTCCTTATTTAAAAATGGCTACGATCAGACGGACTTTTAAAAGCCTGGAAAAACAGGGGCTTTTGATCACAGGAAACTTCAATAAATATTCTTTTGACAAGACCAAGTGGTATTCGATCGACTATGAAAAACTTGATTCTTTGAGCAGACGATGTGCTCAAATTGAGCAGACGGACTGCTCAAATAGTACACATGCGACTGCTCAAAATGAGCACACCAATACCATTAGACTACCAGAGACTACGACAGAGAATAATGATGATATGTCAGGCAAGCCTGACGCCTCCTCATCAAAATCAAAATTATCCCGAACGGACGTAGCCAGAAAAGCTCTCGAATATTTTAACCAAAAGACAGACAAGCACTTAAAACCGACTACAGATAACCTGAAACAGCTGCTGGCTAGATTAAAGGCAGGTTATTCGGCTGAAGACATCAAAAAAGTCATTGATCTTGCTGCAAAGCATTGGGTCGGCAAAAACGAATACAAAAATTACGTCAGACCATCGACCATCTTCAACCAGCGTTTTGATGATCGCCTTAATGGCAATTACGTTTGGGAATTCAAAGACTTCGATAAAAAACCTGCTGGTATCCAGGCAAAAGAAGTTGAGATCGATTATCAAAAGATCCCAACTAAAAAAATAGACAATCAGACGGCTATGAAAGTTCTGGAGGAATTTGAAAAGTCAAAAAGGGGGCAGTCATGAACGAAGAAAAGATGGCCATATACAAAGTTTTGAACAAAAATAGATTCACTTCAGTTAAAGACCTAGTCTATAAAACCGGATTACCCGATCGGAAGATAAGGATCTTGTGCAGTTCAATGGTCCAAGATGACGAAATTCCCTTGATATCTTCTAACTCGTGTACTCCAGGCAGGCACGGCTACAAGATAGCCGCCAGTGTTGACGAATTGAAGAGTGCTTCTCGCTTGTTGAGATCACATGCAGATGCAGAATATTTACACGCTTTCAAGCTGGATATGATCGCAAAGGATTTTTCATGAATATCGATAGCGATGATTTGCTTAAAGAATTACAGCCCGAACCAGAGCTTTATTGTCCAATCTGCTGGCAGTTCGATCGAGTTTCGAGGATCGCGACCGATTGGCATCATTTGAGTCACAAAACACTTGGGTCGATGGGCGGCAGAAAAGAATATTTTCAGGCAGGAGACATCATAGTTCCTCTGTGCCGTATCCATCATAGCGAACTGCATAGTTTAGGCCGAAAAAGGTTTGAAGCCAAGTACGGACCGTTATTCGAATATGAATTAGATAAATGGCAGGCAGAGGAAAGAAATCAGCTTCACTACAAGCACAAAGCAAAACATAAGAATCGAGGAATGAGGTAATGACAAACAAAAAAGAAAGATGGGAAAAAATAGTCAGATTGGCAAATATCTTAGCTAATTTACCAAGCGGATCAAAGATCGAAGATGTTAATAATTTTTGTCTGGCTCATGGCCTTGAAAAAGATTATCACGAGATTACCTACTGGTTTTCAAACGAAGGAAAAGAAGCGATCAAAGAAGCTGCTTCGATCAAAGCTGTCGATCATCGAAATTATCTGAACGATCCATTCAAAAGACAAAGATTTATCGGTTTATGGAAATCTGGAAAAATGATCAAAGAAATTTCCGAAGAACTTTCTTTGAGTCGAAACACAGTGACTCGTTTCGTAGATGAATTAGGGCTCCCTAAACATGCTAATCAAATCAACAGAAAAAAGAGATCTAAACAGCAGATGGCTCATACAAAAGATTTTCTAGAAACTGATTTAAAAAAGAGGGGAGTGATCAGATGACCTTTATTAAAAAACTACGGCTTAAATTAGCCTTATCATCGACTAAAAGAGAATTATGCCGGATTCATATCAAACAGCAATGGCCAACAGACAATCCCTTCGCTCTTAAAGAACAAGAGAGGTTATTCGCTGATAAGGTAAAGGATCTTCAGGAATTATTAAAATGAAAGATGCAGCGATCGATTTCACAATGATTAAGAAAGTCGGCGATTCATGAAAGAACAAGATGATAAGATTCCGGATTATGTATTGAAGTGGTTAAGGAACTTATCAATGATCATTAGAAATTGCACCAAAGATCCCAGATCATTCAAAAGCCTTTTTCTTCAAACAGCATTATCCTTTCAGTCAATGAATAGACAAGTAGCTGTATGGTATTTCAATAACAAAAGATCAGATGAATTGATAGCAAAAACGATATTAGAAAATGAATGGGGATTTGATAGGCATGAACAAAAAACAAAGAAATAAGCAAGTTAGGATATATAAAAAAATTTAATTAACAAAATGGGTTAATCATTGGTTAGTAAATAAGTCATCTATTAAGTAAGGATAAGTAAACAAATTATTAAGCAATCAAATTATTAATAAATCAAATTATTAAGCAACCAAATTATTTGGGGATTAAATATGACAAATAAAAAAAGCACCTCGGCCAGCGCTTTTAAGTAACACAACGTTACCCAATCAATTATAAGGAGCTTATCATTTTGGGGCAAGACGTTAAATGCAACAGTAAATCTATATCTGATAAAAAGATCGCAGCTAACGTTTATAATTACCTTGCTTCGACCTACCAGCTTAAAAAAGACCAGCTAAAAGTGATCGAACCTGGTATAAAATCACCGACTTTTTCAACAGACAAAGTTCAATCAGGGTCTGGCCACAATTTAGTAGAAGATAAGTTGATTATGTATTTAGATCTTAAAGATGAAATTGAAACTTGCGAACGAGCTATAAGAGTTTTAGACGGCCGAGGATATTACATCTTACATAAATGCTACTTAGATAATAAAAGGGATATCGAGATAGCGAGATCACAAGGATGGCTGAGACGTAGAAAAGATAATTATATCGAAGAGCCTAATCAGACCTATTGGGACCATAAAAGACACGAAGCCATCACGTTTGCTAAGGTTTTTGCATTTGATCATCTAAATTTTTTTGTTTAATATCCGTAGCGAGTCCGGGGTAATCCCGTAGTAAATCCGTAGCGGATCCGTAGTATTCAGGGTAGATAATGATATTGTCAAATAATACAGATAAGCAGAAGCTAGTTTTTAAAACTAGCTTTTTATTTACTTTGATAGGTGGAAGTTTGAAGTATATCAAGGAAATTTTGGAAAAAGCTGTTCTTTTAAAAGAACATGGTTTTTTTATCCAGAAATAACAAAACAATTGAATAAAGATTTTCATTCAGATTTTTCCATTAGTTCTGTTAATCACGCTGTTTTAAGTTTTCAAAGAGGAGAATACAAGAACTTAATCAGGCAGCCACGTATTAAGGAAAATAATAGCAAAGCTAAGGAGTTTGTCACTGCAAAAAAGTCTGTTGATGATAATGGAAATATTACTTCGATTGATTTTGATATTAAATTTGAAGATTTTCGAAAACGATCGAATAAATCTCCGGAAGATATCTTAAAGTTTGCTGGATACGATATCAAAGATTGGCAAGTATCTAACATTACCAATAACGATTGGTCGGTCACTAATAAAGATGGTGATAAGTATTGGAACCATCAAGTTAAATTATCAGCTAAACCAAGAAATAAATCTGGTTTATCTATTGATGAAATTATTTATTTGTTCAACAAAAATATTGAGCCGGTCCATATTAGACAAGAATCCCAGCCATCTTTTAAGACTAATCTCGTCATCCCCTTAGTAGACTTACATTTCTCTGAAATGACTTACGAGGAATATCTCCCGTACCTTAAGGGCATTAAACAGATAGTAGTTAAGGGTTATAAAACGATTGTCATTGAACAATTAGGCGATCTATTTGATTCAGATAAGATCAATAGTGAAGAAACAGTAAAGGGTACTCAATTAGAAGATGGTAATATGCCACAGGCAGTTGAGGACGCAAGCAAGTTTATTTTTGATTTGATTCAATTTAGTATAAAACATTCCACTAATTTTGCTATGAAATATGTAGGAGGGAATCATGATTTTGATGAAAGTTATATGTTTCAGTGGGCCATTAAACAAAGGTTTCCCTAAGCTGACATTGACATAAATAATGGCTATCGAAACGCTTATCTGTTAGATAACGTTGGAATCGTTATCAGCCATGGGGATGTCTCAGAGAAAAAGATACCTGTTTTATTTCCTGTCGAATTCAAAGATGTTTACACCAAGGCAAAGTGGGCCGAATCACATTCGGGTCATCTTCATTATTTAAGGAATGAAGATATGAACGGATTAATGTTTCGGCAGTTTCCGACGCCAGTTAAAGGAAATTCGTGGAATTACAAAATGGGTTTGACGATGGCTCATAAGTTTATGGAAATCATAGAGTATTATCCCGATAAGCCCAAGGAAATTTATTACATTTAAATATTGGCTAATCGGCTAAATACTTTTATTATTAAGAAATTCAGCAAAAAATTAGTAGATCGAAAATAATTTATCAATTTTGTAACTTATCTATACTATTTCTTATATTTTCCAAGTTTCCAGCTATTTGTTCATCTGCTAATATTCTAGAAGTCTTTTGGATTCCAAAGTTATATTTATTCGTGAAGTATCCCTCAGTTTCACCGAATCTAAAATTTAGTTTACCTTTATAAATAAAGAGTTTATTTAAATCGTCAATATAAGAAATGGTAATATCTGTTTGCTTATGTTTAGGTGTATTGTGCTCTTTCTTTTGAGGAAGCTGCTCGAGTTTATAAGTCATAAATGAAACTTTTTGTCCTGGTGCTAATACAAAATTTTTTAGACTTTCGAATCTATCTGCAGTAGGAATTAAATTTTCAATATCTTTTGCTTCTTTTGATAACTTTATTTCTTTGATGGTGGCAGATGTTTTCCCAAAATTTTTAATTGTTAAATATTGAGCTGCTGTCATTTTTGAATTTTCTACCGTTACTAGAAATGCTCCTAAATACGGTCGGGATTCGGCAAACTGGATTTTATATGATCTCCATAGTGAAATAGCAGATATTAACGCCGATAAACCAGCTGATATAGCAGTAATTAAGGCAATCCAATTCATATTTTGCTCCTCAAAAAATACATTAATACTATTATTATAATCGCTAATTTTATTGCTAATTGTGAATATTGAGGTATCATAACTTATTTTATGTAATACGCAGTTATAAAAGTAAATTCTTGTCTCGCTTATATTTACATATCATATTTTTACTATGAAAATGCTAAAGAACAATTTAATAATCGAGTTTTCCCATGATTATGGTTGATAGATACGGAAGAGATCATGGCGATATAACAGGTACCTTTATAATCGTGTTTATACCGACTTGGCAATATGTCATGAGTGCCTTTAAAACACATATCAATAAAACACCAAGCTTAAGTAAAGCAAGGTGTTTTTTTAAATATTCAGATGCCGAAATGTTTTTGGATGAACATGCTATGGGATATGAGTATAAGACGATAAAAAGACCATATCTATAAGGAGACAAAACAGTGTCATTGCCGAAACAAAAACAATATTTAAAACTAGCTGAACAAGCATTAGAAGATAACTATTATGATAAGGCCTCTGCTTATGCCTTGGTATCTATTGCTTTAAGCCAAACAAATAGAACAGTCAAGGAGCTAAGAACAAAGCGTGGTTGAGTACCATCAATGTTACGAACACGGTTGCCATCGATTAGTTGCTAAGGGAATTCAATACTGTTCTATACACGCATTTCTTCATCCCCTTGATCAGCATCGCCATGATCATAGCTACAGGTTCAAACAGAAGCTATATGACATTAAAAGATCAAGTGACAGTCGTATCAAGTTCTATCACTCAAAGCAGTGGCAGATATTAAGAAAAGAAATCTTGATGCGTGACCGAGGACTATGCCAATACTGTTTAGTTGATGGTCTTGTTACACCTGGCAATACCTGTGATCATATCGTGCCTGCTCAATTTGATCCTAAGCTGGTAACAGCTAAAGACAATCTGGTCATCTGCTGTCGAGAATGTCATCATAAGAAGACTAAATGGGAGCAGGAGTATTACGGCACCGGTCAAGGCAATCGACTAAATGAAGATGCTGTTGAAGTCGATGACATAGCTTTGATCAAAAAACTTTTTGAATTTAAAAGATAAATTTTGCCGTTGATTAGTTCATATCAATGTGACATACAAAAAAATTAAAGGCTTGGCTGTTTTAACGCCTGAGTTTGTGAAATAGCCCCCCTATGTGCATCTGAGGGGAGACCGGCGTAACAGATGGCCTTTTACGTAAAAAACGATTTTTTTGAAATTTAGGGGGTCAATTTGTGAAAAAAGAGTTTGAAAACAAAGAAAAAATATTCGAAAAACAACTAAAAAAAGTCTTTGCTGGTCTGACTGGCGATAAAAAAGCCGTTTCAAACGAACTTGTTCATGAATTAGCCTTCGTTGCGACTGATTTGAATGAATTAAAGGACAACATTAAAGAAAACGGCACGATCGTAAAGGCGGGTAATGGGGCGCCGATCGCTAATCCAGCCCAAAAGCAATATATAAGTCTGCTGCCAAAATGGTCAGCACTTATTGACCAGATCGTTAAGCTTTATCCGACTGAAAAAAAGCCCAAAGACAGCAAAGATACAAAGAAGCTTTTAGATAGGATGGCTGGCAAATGAGAACTGACCCGGTAACTAAATATGCAAGAGATGTTGTTTCCGGCAGACAAATTGCAGGAAAATTGATGAAATTGGTCTGTCAAAGACATCTTAATGATTTAAAGAGACAAGGGGATGACAAATTTCCTTATAAATTTGAACCGGAAATCGTCAAAGGGCTTTTGATGTTTGCTTCTTTGGTTCCTGATCCAGACACACAAAAACCACTACCTTTAATGCCTTGGCAGATATTTATCCTTGGCAGTTTGATCGGGTGGCGTAATACCAATACAAAGGGAAGACGCTTTCGCAACGGGATTGTTTCAATGGGCCGAGGACAAGGAAAGACTTATCTGGCGTCAGTGCTTGCTTGTTATTCATTTTTTATCGAGGGTAGAAACAAGGGTAACCAGGATGTGATTTTGTCGGCTAATACGACTGATCAAACGAAGAAATTATTCAACTATACCAAAGGGACCAGCGAACAGTTATTGTCAGGAACGTTTTCTGAATTAGCTAAAGATATCACCCCACGTTTTATGGATATCTTCAATAACAAGACAAAGAACCAAATCGTACGGATCTCAGCTGACGGCGGTAAATTCGATGGATATCACATCTCGCTTGCTGTCTTCGATGAAGCGGGCGACCAAAAGGACCGAGAGGCTTTTAACAAGATAACTTCTGGAACTGTTAAAAACGAGAACGCTTTGTTTTTGATGATATCGACTGCTTATCCTGACCCAAACGTTCCTTTGCGCGAAGACATCGAGATGATGAAAAGTATCATCCAGAAAAACGATAGAAAGCTCGATGATTATTTCTTAGCCGTTTTTGCTCAAGACGATAAAAATGAAGTTTTTAAACCGGAAACTTGGGCGAAAAGCAATCCGCTGTTAGACTTGCCTTCAACTCATAATAAATTGATGAATGGGCTTGTTTCTGAACGTGATACTAAAATGCACCAGGGAAAATTGAATGATTTTCTGGTAAAAAATATGAATTTATGGCTTAACGCCAAAGCCGACAATGCTTTTGATTTAGAAGATATCGAACGGACAGAGATATCTGATTTCGATTTTAATAAAAGATCGGTTTATATCGGTCTTGATAATTCAATGGTTTCAGATGACTCAGCTTTTGCCTTTGTTTTTCCTTACGATGAATCAAAATTCTTTATTTATGAGCATTCGTTTATTCCTTGGCAAAAAGCCGGCAGTATCGAGGCAAAAGAAAATCAAGATGGAATAAATTATCGGCGTATGGAAAGCTTAGGCTTCGCTTCGATAACTAAACACATTAAAGGCTTGATTAATGAAGACGATGAGTTTGAATGGCTGATGGATTTTGTCAGTAAATATGATCTTAATGTCCTTGGCTTTCTTTATGATAAATTCCACAATACAGCTCTAGTCAAAACAATCGAAGAAAGTGCCGGTTGGTTGATGATACCTGTACGGCAAGGAGCGATTTCTTTGAATGATCCAACGAAGTTTTTGCAGCGGGGCTTGATCGAAGGCAGCATTACCCACCTTAAGGATCCGATGATGCAAACTTCTTTAGTCAATGCCATGATCACAACTGACGGCAATAATGGGATCAAAGTAGATAAGAGCAAGGGGACTTTGAAAATAGATGTTGTCGATGCGATCGTCGATGCTTTTTATCAGGCACAATATCATTTTCAAGACTTCAACGAAGAAGATCCAAGTGCTGAATTAGCAAGAATGACTGATAAACAAAAACACGACTTTTTGATGAAGGATTTTTCATTTTGAAATTATTGAATCGAGACAATTTAAGTAACCTTCTTTCGGTATTAGGCCTAGCAGTCATTGATGTGACTGCTTTTTTGTTCCAACCATTGATAGGCGGTTTGGTGCTGGGCGGTTCGTTGATACTGCTCAGCTATTTTCTAGGAAAGGAGTAAGCCATGTTCTTTGCAAAAAAAGAAAGACGTGATCGAATATTAACGACTGGTTCTTCTGGGATTTATTTTCAAAATGGGCAACTAGTGATATCTGATACTTATTATCCGGCTGAAAAAGCTATCAAGAATTCTGATGTCTGGGCAGCGGTCAATATTATCAGTGCTGATCTGGCCAGAGCAAAATTGACTACCGGAAAACCGCGTTTTGATAAGCTGTTGCTTGATCCAACACCATTGACTGATCCTTATTCTTTTTGGCGTTCGATGTATGCTCAGATGTTACTTTCGGGCAACGCTTATGCAGTCATTAGAGATAATAGTTGGTTGGAATTCGTTGATCCCAGTCACGTTGATATTTATAAAACGGAAGATGGCCAGATAATTTATTATTCGGTACGTTTTGACGGCAGTCAAGAAAAAGACATTGCCAAACTGCCGGCTTCGCAGATGATCCACCTTCGCTGGTTGGGCATCAACGGCGGAACGATTGGCAGGTCGCCGTTATCGGCCTTGAGCTCTGAGATCCAATTAAAAGATATGACTAATTCATTGGCTATCAATGCTTCTAATCAAGCAGCTAACCCATCTGCTGAATTGCATGTGGCCAAGGGAAAAATGGATAAAGATGAAAAAAGTGCCGTTCGGTCGGCCTTTGAAGATGCTCAGACTGGTGATAATGCCGGACGAGTCATCGTGACTGATGAGTTGGTGACCTATAAGCCACTAGAAGTCAGTGCCAATATTTCCGGACTTCTTAATTCGGTCAGTTTTGCCAGTACCCAGATCGCCAAAGCTTTTATGTTGCCGCCTGATTATGCTGGTAACGAATCTGAGCATAGCAATTCAGAGCAAGTCAGAGGTCAATATAATTCGACTTTAGGAAGATATCTGCAAGTCCCGATATCCGAAATAGGCAATAAATTCGGAGTACAAGTTTTTGCTGATGTACGAGATGCTATCGATTTAGATGGTTCAGTTACAGAGGGACGTGTTAATAACTTAGTTAATTCCGGGACGATCAGTCCAGAATTCGCCATTTTGATATTAAAAGAAAGTCCTTCTGATTTAGTAACGCAAAATCTATTGGATCAGGCAAAGGAATTGAACATAGCACCGCAAGGTGCTGGAAAGGTCGTAAAAAATGCTTCAAAAACAAGTTGAAACACGAAATGCTATCGAATTCAGGGTGGCAGATAATAGTCGAGAAATAAGTGGCTATATCGTTGTTTTCAATACCCCTTCAGTTGATATCGGTTTTACAGAAAGAGTCGATCCACATGCCTTTGACGGAGTGGATATGAGTCAAGTTCAGCTTTTATATAATCATGACTCTGGCAATATCTTGGCTCGGGTCGATTCCAATACTTTAAAGCTCTCAGTTGATGATCGAGGGCTTTTCTTTTCGGCACAGATGCCCGAAACAACTCTAGGGAACGATACTTTAGAGAACATTCGTAACGGCAATTTAAAGGGCTGTTCGTTTGGTTTTACAGTCGCAGAAGATGATTGGAGCTATAACGGCACGGGTGATTCTCGAACGATCTTAAAAATAGATCAGTTGTTTGAAGGAAGTATCACCCCGATACCGGCTTATCCGGATACATCGGTGGCTTTGGCAGCACGCAACAAAGTGCGTAAGTCCAACTCGCAGAAGTTTTTGAACCTTCTGCGATTGACAGAAATAGAAAATCAGGAGTTTTAATTCAATGAATATTAAAGAACAGATTAAAAAAGCAAAATCTGAATTAAAAGCAAAGATTCAGGAAGCTCGTTCTGCAGTCGCAGATGGTAAAGAGAACGCAGAAGAGCTTATGAAAGATGTTGAATCGCGTAAGACAAAAATAGCTGATTTGCAAAAGTTAGCTGACGCAGAAGAGCTGACCGAGTCAAGGCAAAAACCGGAGGATCCAGATAAAGAAGCCCGAGCACTAAAGGAAAAACAAGAAGAGGAACAAAGAAAAATAAATAAATCTCAAGGTCACAAGATAGACAATGGCCAACAGCCTGATGTTAAAAAAGAACATCGTGCTTTAGTCAATGCATATGTTCATTCCCGTGGCCGAGAAGTTCGTGCTGATGGCCAAGTGGTATCAGCAGATCTCGGTTTGTTGATCCCTGAAGATATTTCTTTTCAACCACAAGATACACCTAATACAGTCGTAGACCTGTCTCAATACGTTCATACTTTTCAGGCGACAACAGCTTCGGGAAAGTATCCGGTTCGGTCTAAAGTCACTGATCGTATGTATACAGCGGCTGAATTGGCTGATAATCCAAAACTTAAAGCTGCAAGTTATTCACCGATCCCCTGGTCTGTTGATACTTATCGTGGTGAATTAGACATTTCTCAAGAAGCCATTGATGATTCAGCTATCGATTTGACTGGAGATATCAATGCTCAGTTGCACGAATTAACTTTGAATACCAAAAACTTTTTGATCGCTGCCCAATTGAAGGCTTTTACAGCCCAAACAGTCGCTTCATTAGATGACATCAAAAAGATCATCAATGTTTCTTTGGACCCAGCCTATAACAAGTCTTTGATCGCTTCTCAATCTTTCTATCAGTACTTGGATACTTTAAAAGATGGCAACGGGCGCTATCTTCTACAAGATTCGATCACTTCACCTTCTGGAAAAGTTGTGCTTGGTCTACCAGTATTGCCGGTCTCTGATACTTTGCTTGGCGCATCAGGTGAAGAGAACGCCTTTATCGGTGATCTTTATCGTGGAGTCTTGATGCCTTTGCGTAAGGAAACTTATGTAAATTGGGTCACCAATGAAAATTATGAGCAGAAATTAATGGGTGCTTTGCGGACTGGTGCTGCAACTGCCGACTCTGCTTCTGGTTTCTTCATTACTCACACAGAAACAGCACCAGCTGGTCACTAATCGGACATGGCCTAACCATGCAAAAGGGTGAAAAGTCCTTTAGAAAGGCAAATGATGGCAGATGATCCTTTTTTAGACCAAGTTAAGAAAAATTTACGAGTATCAACGACTGATGACGGCATAAACCAAGAAATCATTGATCTTATCTCAGCCGCAAGAAACGATCTGTATGTTGATCAATCAGTAGATAAAACTATTGTCTATGGTTCAAGCCCCTTGATCAAACAAGCGATTATTCTTTATTGCCGAGCAAGGTTTGGTTTGAACAATCAAGATTCAGAAAAATATTGGTCTTCTTATCAAGAACTTGCAAGCGAGCTTTCTTTAAAGAGCCAATATAGTTTGACCAAGCTGGAGGATTCTGATGGCGTATAACAGTGATCTGATTACTTTAGTCCCTCAAATAACTCAAAGCGATCCGATAAACGGTGATTCGGTCATCGATGATCTGAGTCATAAAAGACAGATCTATGCCGACGTATTTACTGCCGGTCGTGATGAGTTCAATGCAGCTGGTGTAAATGGTATTAAAGCCAGTTACACATTTCGTATTTATTCTTTTGAATATGCTGGAGAAACTATCGCTTTGTATCAAGGCAAACGTTATTTTATCTATCGAACTTCAGGAGTAGGTGACAAACTCAACTTATTTGTTGAAGAGAAAGTAGGCAAAAAATGAGTCGAAGTACTGACATCAAAGGAGCTGTTTCGGTAAACGATATCGCTGCAGCGATCAGCCAGGATCTGCAAGCATATACGACTGAAGTTGAAGAAAAATTAGTTAAAAGCGAGCTTAGTATCGCAAAAAGTGCAACCAATAGATTAAAACAAGGCGGCGGTTATAAAGAGAGATCCGGTAAATATACCAAGGATTGGACTTTTACTAGGCAAAGAAACGGTTATGTCGTTCACAATCGCAAGAATTACCAATTGACTCATCTGCTTGAATTTGGTCATGCAACAAAAAACGGTGGGCGAACAAAAGCTTTCCCGCATATTGAACCAGTTGAAGATTGGACTAAAAAAGCTTTTGAAGATGAAGTTAAAAAGGAGCTAGGCAATTGACTTTCGAGGATTTTTTAACTGCATTTAAAAACTCAACTGCTCTGCCTATCCACTATCTCAGCTGGAACGGCAGTCCTCCAGAGCTTCCATATTGTCTTTATCTGCAGGTTGATAGTGATGACCAATATGCTGATGATAGTCATTATTTAAAAATTACCGCAGTGCGGTTTGAATTCTATTCAAATAAAAAAGATCTAGCGTCTCAAGCTTCTATCGAGACGTTTTTTGATGCTAATGATATTCCTTGGAATTATATAGGTGATACCTATATCGATGAAGAGGGGATGGAAATGGCAGTTTATCAAATTAAATTATTTAAGGAGTAATGTATGACGGCTACAACAAATAAAACAACTTTCGGTTTGAAAAACGTTGTTATTTTCCCGGCTACTGATGATGGTTCTAAAATAACGTATTCATCACCCTTTGCTTATAAAGGTGCAGTTGAGTTGCAATTAAGTGCCGAAGGAACAGCGGCTCAATTATATGCCGATGATGGTCTGTATATAAATCTGTCAAACAACCAAGGATATTCCGGTAAGTTGACGATGGCTGATCTATCAGATGCTTTTCGTGAACAGATCTTAGACGAAAAAGTTGATACGAATGGAAATCACGTTGAAAGAGACGACGCGATAATGTCTCCATTTGGAATGGCTTTTGAAGTCAAAGGTGATTCGCAAAACAGACGAATGATCTTATTTAATTGTTCGGTATCGGCACGGCCAGATGTTAAAACACAGTCAAAAGAAGACAAGATAACCTTCAACAACCCGGAATTGGATTTCAACTCTGTACCAGATTATAACCATCAAGTAAAAACTTGGGGACCGGCAACTGATCAAGATGTACAAACCTGGGCTTCGTCAATTTTGACACCAACGACATCTACACCAGCTGGTCAATAATCAAACAAACATCCGAAAGGGTGTTCTTAAAGGCTGTTTAGCCATTCTCCACTAGGCAGCCGTTAAGAGCATCTTTTTTAATGCTCAAAAAAGGAGAAGAAATGGAAAAAACAGTATCGATCGATGGAAAAGAAATTAAATTATTATCGAGCGGTGTTACCCCGATAATTTATAAAAATGCATTTGGTAGAGATTATTTTGCCGATGTCGGCACGATGATCGAAGCAGTTTCGGGAACTGGAAAAAGCAAAAGTGATCAGCAAATGGTCATCAGCCTTATGAAGTCTGGTGCATTAACAAATATTGTCAATTTTCTTTGGGCTTATGCAAAAAATGCCGATGGAACGATTCCAAAATTTGAAGATTGGTTAAGAAAATTTCAGAATTTTGCAGTCTTGGATTTTGCAGAAGATGTTTTAGATCTTATCATGAGTTCACTTAAGACTTCAAAAAAATAATAAAGGATGAGCAGCGCTCGGATGAAGCTTTCGATCTCGAGAGTTATCTCTATGTCATTAAGAAAGTGGGCTTGTCCTTTGAAGAACTAAAGATGATGGATATCGGTCCAGTAATGGATTTCATCACCGAATACGTCAATCAAGAAACTAAATCACAAAAAAGCGATCAAACGAGCGGAAAGGATAAACAGGCAAAGATAGATGCCTTATTTGGGTGAGTAAATGGCAGGTTCTATAAGAGGCATTACTATTGAAATCAATGGTGATACGACTGGTCTTAATAATGCTTTAAAAGATGTTAATAGTTCTGTTAGAAGCACACAAAGTGAATTAAAAACTTTAAATCGGGACTTGAAATTCAATCCCGATAGTTTTACTTTGGCTTCACAAAAAGCTGACGTTTTGACTAAAACTGTCGATTCCTTAAAAAACAAGCTCGGGACTTTAAGAGATGCTCAATCACAAGTTGATCGTCAATTCAAAGACGGCAAGATCGGAGCTGATCAGTATCGAGCTTTTCAGCGTGAAGTAGTTGAAACTAATAGCAAATTAAGGAATTATCAGGAACAATTAAAAAGTGTTCAGTCAACTACTAGCGGACTTAATGGAGCCGTTAACAGGATCAAAGATTCATTCAGCCAATTAAAAAACGCTAGTTCTGGTGGAAATGAGCTGAGCTCTTCTTTTAAAAGGGTCAGGGCAAGTGCAGATGAAGCGGGTAAGTCTTCTAGAAATTTGGGGGACATTATTAAAGGGTCTTTTGTCGGGACGACTTTAAGTAACGCTGTAACTAGTTTGTCTAGTACTTTCAAAAATGCTTTTAAAGAAATGGCAGGAGCTGGTTTTGAATATGACGTTGCTCAGCAGAAAATGCAGGCTACCTGGCTTACTTTGACCGGGTCGGATGGCGCAGCTTCTGCAATGGTCAAGACCATTAACGACTTATCTGTTAAAACAGGTCAATCTACTGATACCGTTAATGAATTGGAACAGGGATTTTATCACTTGCATTCCAGCAAAAAGGAATCGGATGATCTAACTGCTTCAATGCTGAATATGGCTGATGCTGTCGGTTTGAATTCTGACCAGATCCAAGCAGTCACACAAGATATGGTCAATGGCTTATCTCGAGGCAAAGCTAATGCCGGCATGCTTAATCAGATCTCTCAATATTTTCCGATGTTTCGAGAAAATTTAGCCAAGTATGAAAATCAGATCCACCATAGTTCAAATATCACGACGGCCGACCTGACTGCAATGGCCAAACAAGGCAAGATATCTGCTACTGATATCGAAAATGTTTTTAATCAATTAGGCTCGGGCAAATATGACAAAGCTGCTTCAAATATGATGTCGACTATGTACGGAATGGAACGAACTATCAAAGCTCGTATTCCGGCATTACTGGGAGACGCAGAACAGCCGATCCTAACTGCTAAAAATCCACTATATTCAGCTATTTCTAAGTGGGTGTCCGATAAGAATACCGATAATGAGTTTAAAAAACTTGGCAAGACTATCGGCACGGCTACTACTACGATCACCCAGGCTTTTTCTAAGATATTTGGTCAAAAATCATTTGCCGATCAAGCTAATGGTATCTTTGACAGTCTATCTAGAGCGATAACGAATGCTGCTAACATGGTGGCAAGTCATGCCCAGACGATCGTTAACTTTTTTAAGGGCCTTTCTAGTACTATATCGATCTTTAAATCAATCGGTTCTGGGATTTTTTCAGGTATCATAAGCGGTCTAAAACTTTTATTAGCACCATTTTCGATGTTTGGCAGTGCAAAAAAGAATTCTCAAGGATTAGCTAATGCTTTAGGGAGTATTGCATCTCATAAAAATGCCTTACAAGAATTAGGCAGACTGCTTGTACTTTATTTTGTTACTTCAAAAATTTTTTCAGGGATAAATTCTTTGGCCAAAGGGTTTACTGCTTTGCGGGTTGGTCTTATGGCTACCTCGAATGCAGATAAAGCTGCTGTTATCCAGCAAAGGGCTCTTAATCTCGCCATGAAGGCAAATATTATTATTGCGGTCGTATCGGCGATCGCTGCCTTAGTTGGTGCCTTGATCTGGTTCTTTACTCAAACAAAAACAGGACGAAAAATATGGTCTGATTTCATCAATTGGTTAAAAAATGCTTGGAATGGTATTAAAAACTTTTTTGTCAACCTTTGGAACGGCATAGCTAAATTCTTTTCTAATAATTGGAATTCGATTAAAACTATCGGTTCAAGTGCTTGGAATTGGATCTCTTCAACGATGAGAGGAGTATTTAGCGGAGTTGGAAACACGTTTCGTGGCATTTGGAGTGGTATCAGTTCATTTTTTGGCGGTATCTGGAATGCTATAAAAAACATTGGTTCTTCAGCTTGGAATTGGATCTCTTCTGTTATGGGAGGTGTTTTTCGAGGCATCGGCGGCACCTTCAGATCTATATGGAATGGTATATCAGGTTTTTTTGGCGGCATTTGGGGAGCTTTGAAGTCGATTGCTTCCGGCGGATGGAATTGGATATCCGGAGGAATAAGAGGCTTTTTGAATGGTGTCAGCGGAGTGTGGCATTCTATGTGGCAAGGTATATCGGACTTTTTTGGAGGTATTTGGCAAGGCATCAAAAACACTGTACGCGATGCTATGAACGGTGTCATCGATATCATAAACGGCGGTATCGGAGCGATCGATGATGTGATCCATGCTTTTGGCGGCAAAAAGCATACTATTAGTCTGCTTACTCACATTAGGAGATTTGCCGATGGAACTGATGGAGCTCCTAAAGGGCTTGCTATGGTTAATGATGGCGGCGGTCAAGAAGCTATCATTGACAATCGAAATAATATTCATGTATTGAAGGGTGCTAATCAATTAGTTGATTTTGAAGGCGGCGAACAAGTTATACCTTATCAGGCTTCAAAAGAAATGTTTGGCAATTCGATAAACCATTTTGCCGGTGGCACATTCGGCTGGATAGCTGGAATCGGAAATTGGATCAAAGATAAATGGGATTCGATCGTTAAATTCATCTCTAATCCGCTTAGTGCATTAAACGGTATTATTTCGCCATTTTTAGATAAAGCTAACGGTGCTTCTGAATTGGTGTCTGGGTTAGCTGACTCGCTTGGTCATGGTTTGATCAATGGGATCGCTGAGCCCTTTAAAGAGTTACTTCAATCATTTAAAAAGAAGCATGATTCTGAAGATTCGGCAAATAACCCAGGCGGTGCCGGAGTGGATCGTTGGAAAGATACCATTAAAAAAACTGCCGATAAAATGAACGTTCACTTAACGACTGCTGGTATGAACGCTATTTTGCATCGTATAAATCAGGAATCAGGCGGTGATCCCAATATTACGAATAATTGGGATTCAAATGCTGCTAAAGGGACACCATCTAAAGGATTATTGCAATATATCCAGCCCACCTTAAGTTATTGGGTCCCTAAGGGTATTTCTGCTAACTTGTCCTCAGGATATGCACAACTAGTTGCTATGTTTAATGACAGCAATTGGCTAGCTGATATCAGTGTACCTGGCGGGTGGGGTCCATCCGGAACTAAACGATTTGCTCATGGTGCTGTATTTACCAAACCAACTATGTTTGCTTCAAATACGGGGATGAATATTATTGGAGATACTCCAAACGCCGATGAGGCAGCCTTGCCTTTGACGCCGAGTGTTTTGGCTCAAATTGGTAGGGGGATTACAGAGGCTTCTGGCATAGGAAATCCAAATATTTCTGTGAATGTATATCCTACTAACGACATGACCGAAGATGGAATAAATAAGATGTCGTCTAAAATTGTTGATGCGATTCAAAAAAATCTTTTTTTAAGAAATAAAATATCAAATACAGTTGGAACCACCTTGGCGAAGGGAGTTAATTAATGATTAGAAAATTTATATTGACTAATGCTCGTGGCGAGTCAGTCAACCTTTTATCTAAGACTCTTTTTGCAAGTTCCCCCACAGGATTAGGCTTATCATTCGAGAATGCCTATAGTCAGTATCAAAATTATTTTGTTAAAACTGGCTCGAAAATAACTCAAGGTAATTTCCAAACTAATATTTTGTTTTCCAATGTAAAATCTCAAACCTATCAGAAGTTTTCCGATTTTATTGGTTTTCTTTCTTATCAGCCTTACACACTAGAATATGATACCGATGCAGGAAATTGGCTAAGAGATTGTAATTTAAAAGAATTGTCTAAATCGGATACATCACAAGGTGCTGCTGGATTATTATCTGAACAATTTACACTAGAATTTATCAATCCATGGTATAACAACAAAACAGCCATTTATAAAAGCTATGATCCTGACCCTAATTTAGGGACTTACGGGAAAATATATTCGCTGAATAGGCCGTCTACTAATCCTGACAGAACCATAAATTCAGTCTTAATACACGACAATCAAGACGGCACTAATCAATTGTCAACAAAAATCTCAGCTCCATCATCTATAGTGGTCGTTGGAAATAGAAATGGCAACGTATACAATAAAAGCAATTTAGGCTATGCGAACTTGATCCTTGATTCGGAAATGCTTAATGGCTTACAGCCATCGTCTCAGCTTGGTTGGAATGCCGGCGATTCAAACACCTCTATAATTTCAGGAGCTGGTCATAATGGCAAAAATGCTTTGCAGATTAAAAAGACCAGTACGAGTCCTTCGGTTGCTGTATCCGGCAATTTTGACGTGAAATTAGGTTCAACTTACTATTGGTCGGTCTGGTATAAAGTAACTTCAGCTTTAAGCCAACCAGCAAATGTTTATATTGAAGGAAGAGGCGGCACAGTTGGTCATGACACTGGATCCGAAAAAGAAGATTTCGTTCAAACAAACACATCAACTGGAAACTGGATACAAATAAAGGGTTCATATATCCCGACTAGTTCATCAACTAATTTCTTAAGATTAAGGTTTGAAAATTTAGGTACAGGAACAATCCTCTTTTCTGAACCGATGACAAATACCGGTAATCAGCTTAATGATTATATTTCTGATACAGTTGATCCGACAAAATGGTCTATAAGCATTCCCTCGGGTGATAGTTATACGATGACCATCAATTCCAACAGCTTTACTTTTAATGCGCTGGTTACTCCAGATCAATATGGACGATTGGCCAATTATGTTTATATCGAATCAACTAAGAATGCTAATGAAAAATCAATGTTACTAGTTAATGATTCAAATTATTTCGGCATGCAAAAAGGTTCACCTTGTTTGATTGAAATAGATGGCCCAGCAACTAATCCAAGCTGGTCAGTTGTCCAAAACGGTATCATTATAGCTACCGACGCCTTTAGTTTGAGTCTTTCTGATAATCAAAAATTATTAGTAAGCTCATATACCGATGACCAATATGCCAGAGTCTATAATCCCGATGGTTCATATTCAGATGTAAGTCAATTACAAGATTTTACCAAGAGTAATTTCGTGCAGATCCCACAAGGAGAATCAACGGCATTGTTTTATGTTGGCCAACAGGCTAACGTAAACATAACTTTTAAAGAAGAGAGGCTACTAGTATGAGCCTAGCTTTACAAGCAACAATTTTTAAGCCCGATTTGACTATTCGTGGGATCTATCCTGTACTCGTTTATGACCTGCACATGGATGCGCTGGCAAACACCAGTTCGACTTTTAGCTTGAATGATGGCAATAGCACCCAGATTGGTGATTACATTGCCATTAAGATAGCCAATAGCGGCAAATTAATCTACTATGGGCAAATAACGACAGTTAATAGTGATCAGACAACTAATGTCGATACACTAACAGCTAACTATATCTGGAACATTTTCAATGGTGAAATCATTGTCAAAAGTTATTCAGGTACAAACTATGAGTTACACATTGTCTCAATGCTGAAAAAATACTTTTCAAGTAACGCAGGGACAATCATTAGCGGTTTAACATCATCAACCAGTACCGTATTTGCAGTAACAAATTCAGAAGGTGTTTCCACCTGTAACCTCATTGATTATTTAATCAGAGGCTTCAAACTTCACAACGTTGTTTTAGGGGTTAATGGACTCATACGAGGCATAGCTAATGGCATGCCTTTTTATTATCCAAATCTTGACGTCCATCAGGTCACTGATACCTGGAATTTTAAAAATGATGTTTATGCCTTTCAAAATTGGCAAGTTGCCGATAGTCGCCTGTTGCGTGGCTACAACAACGAGTTGTGGATCGTTGACCAAGCTAGTGCCAATATGGAAGTGCCGACTATCTTAGCCAGATATTGGCTGACCAAATCAGGGTCGGTAATCAATAGTTTGACAAGCGACGTTAGTCAGCCGACTCAGGTCCAAATATCGCTATTTGACAAAACACAGACTAATAATCCCAGCTATGATAGCATTGCCAATTCAACGCTGACAGCTAATGCTTACAGCCATGACATTCAATTCGACATGCCCTTAAACAACAATTTCTTTCCTTTAGAAAAATTAAAACTTGGTTTACAGGCAAACATCTACTATAACGGCACCCAATATAAGTCGATATTGAGTGCTTTTTCTTTATCCAGCGATACGGAATTGATCCACGTTGAATTCGGCAATCTGCGTTTTGGCATAAATGATTTATTCGGAAATAACAATTAAGGAGGCAATATGGCCATAACAATGTATCAAGCGGACAGAAATTTTGCCAGTCCGCAAAACGATGCTAGCTTATATAGCGGGATATCCGCTGATGTCAGTGGCATTTTAAATCGTGGCAATGCGTTTAATGTTTCGGTTAACGGATTAACGGCTACGGTTGATACGGGACAAGCCCTAATTTGCGGGCGGTTAGTCGAGATAACCAGTCCTGAATCACTGACTATCCCAGCTAATTCAAGTGGATATATCTGTATCGTGGTCGATTTATCACAAACCAACGACGTATTCGGTAATGTCGGCGATCCGGACTATTCAGTTAATGTTAATCAGGTCTATGTAAGTGCTGTCACTCAGCAATACGTTCAACAAGATGATTTAAATAATGGCGGTGTCATATATTGTTTCCCACTGATCGCATTTAGTTCGACGGCAACCAGTGCCACATTAAATGACCGTCGATCAGTTTACTTGAATTCCACTTGGCGTAATTTAACGCCGGCAAAAGGCACTGTTCAACAGCTGATTTATCGTATAAACAATGGGATCGTTTACATTAACGCTAATAGTTTATTTGGCGTACAACAGGGCGATACGTTGTTCACAATGCCTAGCTGGACGGTTCCGGCTACAACGTTAAATTTTGCCGTTGGTTTGAGACAGGAAAAAAGTACGAATGGTGGTTCCGGTATGGGAATCGTTCGAATAGACACTAATGGTGCTGTTACGTTAGCATTAACACCAGATAATGCGGCGCATAATTTCGTTTACGATATCTGGTTTACGACCAGCTACCCGTTGAATTGAGGAATCATGGATAAAAATACAACAATAAATTATGGACAAGTGATCAATGACGATAATGGCATTATGATTGCTGAATTTTCGGCAACCGATAATAACGGTCTACATGATATCAATTTGGCTATCAACTCAATTGATTTATACCAAGCTAACAAAGATAAGATAATCACTGAATTTGATAATTTATTACAAGAATTACAACCAGATAGTCCATCTGATTCAGCTAGCAGTAGTAGCAGTCAAAGTGTACTAAACAGTAACAGTAATTAAAAGAGAGGTGATAGGAATGTGTTATTTTTAACAGACATATTAGACGAATGGGGAAGCTGGTCATCTGATTTAACTAACATCATCATCTTTGTCAGTTCTCTTCTCGCAGCTGTTGCCAGTGTCACGGCTTGGATACAACACACGAAGAAAAAGATGGAATCTGAACGCAGAAATTGGTGGAAAGTTCAATATGAACAATCTACCAAGAGACGTGAAGAAGAGCATAAAAATACTGAAAACACGTTGAAAAATTCTATCGACAATCTTAACCAATTGTTGGCAGAAATCCGTGATAAAGAGGAAGAACACCACGATAAAATCGTTAGTCACGAAACACGTCTTGATAGCGCGAAAGAAAGGCTAGATACGCACGGAAAAAGGCTAGATGACCACGAAACTCGTATCCAGCGGCTAGAAAATAAATGAGTTAAAAAAGCATGAAAGGATAATTGATGAACAAAAGAAAAATATTAGGGATTGCGATTTCTGTAATCCTTTTTTTAATGACTTTTTCAGCTTCTGCTAACACCAATGGCATCGTATCTAACGACTAGAACGTAAATAGCCTATATCTGCTAGGTATATAGGTGATAATTAAAACCCTAGCATTCTCTGCAGAGAAGGAAAGGATTCATAATGGTTAATCAATTGATACAACTTGCAATCGCACTCATTAGTGCATTTGGCGTCTACTTCATATCATTGCTTGCTCACAAGGCAATTTCATTGGTAGAAGCAAAGATAGACACAGAAAAAGCTTCACTTCGTAACGAACACATTAAATCTATTCTTGAGTTCGCAGATCAAGCTGTGACGCTTGCTGAAAATTCGCTTGATGGTGGATTAGGCAAAAAGAAGTTTGCTACTAACTTACTTAATCAGCGCCTAGAACAGAATGGCTTGCAAGGTAATGTAACACCAGAACAAGTTGACCAGTTTTTAGAGAAGGCTGTTGATGGACTTAAAGTCAAAGGTCTGGAAAAACATGCTCCTAAAGTAGAAGACAAAAAGGAGGCTTAAGCATGGTTTTAAACGGAATTGATGTCAGCTCTTTCCAAACTGGCATAAACTTGTCCGCTGTACCGTCCGATTTTGTTTTCATTAAAGCTACGGAAGGTGTTGGATATGTTAGTCCAGCTTGTAATGCTCAAACTGCTTCGGCTCAAAAAGTTGGTAAAAAAGTTGGCTGGTATCATTTTGCTAATGTAGGAAATGCTGTCCAACAGGCTGACTATTTTGTAAACAATATTAGTAACTATGTACATCACGGTATCCTTATGCTTGATTGGGAAGCCAATGCTGTGTATCAGGGTGTTGGCTGGGCTAAAGCATGGCTGGATCATGTATATCAACGAACAGGTGTTCGCCCAATCATTTACATGAGTAAAGGCGTTGTTCATCAGTATGATTGGTCACCAGTTGCTTCTGACTACGGTTTGTTTTTTGCCCAATACGCAAACTATAATCGTACTGGTTACCAAGCTGATCCGTGGACGGATAACAAGGGCTTAGGCTCATGGAAAAGCGCTGTGGCTTTCCAATACAGTTCTAGTGGACGCTTAGCTGGCTGGGCTGGTAATCTTGATTTAGATAAGTTCTATGGAGACAAATCTACATGGGACGCCTACGCCAAATCAGACATACCTGCTGTCAAGTTCGCCTATAAAGTGGGTCAGTTTGTCACAGTTAAAGATGGGCAAAGCAAAAACGCTGTTGGTTACGACATCTCAAAATGGGTAGGGGCTAAGATTGAAATTGTTAAAACTCGTGTTGTCAATGGCAAATCCGTCTACGATGGCAAGGTTGGTGCTAACCCTTATAACGATTTGCTGGAAAGCAATATCCAAATCTGGGAAGAAGCACCAGCACCACTGTTTAAAGTTGGCGATCAAGTCCAAATCAGCCCAAAAGCACTAAAAGAACGTAACGGATACGACTTGGCGCCTAGACGGCTTAAACTCGGCACAGTTGCCAAAGCGACAAAATATGCTGTCAAATATTCTAGGTCGTGGTACGAGTATGAAGTCTATTACACCGATGGCAAACAGAATACTCATGTGCTTGAACAAGATCTAACTTTTTAATATATTGAAAACACCCACTGGCTATATGCTGGTGGGTGTTTTTTTTATTTTGTTTATGGTTTGCTTATTTTTTGTTTACGTTTTGTTTGCTTATTGTAGAATTAAGTTAGCAAGAGGGAAGAATGAAAGACAAAAAAGGATTGAATAACCGTGCAAATAAAATATACGATGCTCGTTTTATTGCGAATTTTATTGTTGATCAGAATCCGAATAAAGTTTCCAATTTAATGCTTCAGAAGATTTTGTACTATGTTAAAATCTATTTTCTTGTTAAGTGTGATAGAAATATTTTCAGTAATTCTATGGAAAAATGGGAATATGGTCCGGTAATCCCCGATGTGTATCACGAATTCAATAACTACGGTAGCGAACCGATAAATGCACCACAAAGTTTATTCGTTGATGAAAAAGATTATACAAAGGGAGATCGGAAAGTATTTGGTTTTTATTTGCATAATTATACAAAAACCGACATTGAAGAAGACGATCAGAGACCTATAGAAGACATATCTAAGGGCATATTATCAAGATTCAGAGAAGACCCTTTTGGCTTAGTTCGTGAAACACATTCGGATGATCCTTGGAAAAACGTTTCTGAGCAGATATCAAAGGGAGCAATGCATCTTCAATATACCGATAAAGAGTTGAAAGATTACTATAGCTCTCCAGAAAATAGAAAAAAGTTTAAAGATATTACAGGATTTGAAATCTAAGGTCTCTATAGTTGGCAGCGGGTCCAAGAACAAATGAAATCGTCAGCATAAATGCATCGGTAACTAGTACTTTAATTAAGGCTATTTTTGAGGAAGATTTTTCTAGATATGGAAATAGATTTAAAGCGCAAATTGTTATTGATAAACTTGGTTTGATTACCCCGAACTATAGACTTCCATATGAAGAAATTACTCGGTATATTTTTGAACATACAGAAATTGGCGAAAAAGACGAGTCTGCTTTATGGAGACAAAATATAAATATTATATCTGCTTCTATAATTTCCTGCGGAGGCTCAGGGAACGATGGTATAGATTATCAATCCTACTCTGAAAAATTTACCGGAAAATTCAAGTCCCATGTTTCCTTGTCTATCTTGCAAAGGGATATTGCTAATAATCGAGTTTCTGACTTAAAACAAGAAACATCAAAATTAAAACAAGAAACATCAAAGATTGAACAAAATATAGATAGTATTACAGCGCGTTTTGTTACTATTTTAGGTATTTTTACATCAATCACATTTGCTCTTTTTGGTGGAGCACAATTGTTGGGTCACGTTTTTGGGAGCCTTAAGAGTTTTAATCAACAAGCTATAGGTTCGGTGATAATTATTGGTTCATTTTACGTTCTAGCAGTTTATATTATACTAGTCTGTTTAATGACTGGATTGTCTAAGATAACGTATTCCAATTTAAATATCAGAAAATATTATCCTTCCACTATTAGTATTTTTTTTGTTTTGACTTTCTTTTGTCTGTCACTTTGGTTTGGTTATTCACTATTAGGAAAAACCTGGCCAAGCCTTCGGTTATTAAATTATTGTTTCTTAGTGGCTATATCAGCGGTTCTATCTTCTATATTTGTTATACTATTTGCCTATAGGAAAAAGATATTAAAAAAATTCCGATCATTGTTTAGTATAAAAAGAATGGTCAGCAAGTAATTGTGGGCCAAAAAGCAAATATTATATTAAATCTTATCGATTAATTTCGGGGGTGTTTTTTATATTTATCCACAAGTTGTTATATACGCGTCTATCTCGTAAAGAAGATATCTTTAATTCGATTGTTTTTCTTTGATTTTTTTAATTACAATTGAATTAATCTTTAGAAAAGAGCACACACTGTGGAGAATGAAATAAATAAAATAGGCGAAGCAATTCAGTCTTACTTGAGATCGGATGATGATCAGGCATTTCAAATTGATGGTCCTTGGGGCACTGGAAAAACTTATTATATTCAAAATACCGCCAAGAAGCTCATTGAAGAAAACGGTTATCGAACAATTTACGTTTCCCTTAGCAATATGCAAGATTTAGCGGAAATTAAATCCGAAGTGAGTGTACAAATTCTAGCAACTCTTGGCACCGTTAAACAGACTAGCTATCAGGCAACAAAGATAGCTGCAAACTCCTTAGAATTAATTAAGAACTTAGGCTTTTCTCAAGCTGAGTTGTTGAAACAACCCGCTAAAGAATTTGGGAAGAAAATTCGAGATCACCTGCTTAAAAATATCGACTATAAAAAATACTTGTTTATTTTTGATGATCTGGAAAGAATGTCTGAGGAATTGGGGATCAAACAGGTTTTTGGTTATATTGCCAGCCTGCTTGAACAGAATCACAGCAAAGTCATCATTATTTCCAATCAAGATAAATATGATTATTCAGATGATTTAGCTGATAAGAAAGAGAAAATCATTAATAAAACAATCTCTTTTAGTGGCTATAATTATATCGTTGCCTTCGATCTTATTAAAAAACAGCCTTTTGAGAGCGTTCCTTCTGAACAACATGATGATATTTTGTCCTTATCAGAAAAGCTTCTTATCTCTGATGAAGATATCAATCTGAGAACGATTAAGAGCATACTGAGCTCTTTTAAACAGGTTAGCGATTTACTTGTAAATTCAAAACCGAGCCTAAACTCTAAAGATCTAAAGCATAGTCTGAAAGTAGCTTTGGTTTCGACCTGGATACTCACTCAGGCATATAAAAGAGGCCTAATTGAAGATGTCTCGGATTGCCAAGCTCTTTTAAATGAGTATTTTAGTGCTATAAAAAATATTTTTGCCAACATGTCAAGTTCACAAGATAATGAAAGCAAAAAGAAAAACAAAATTCGCGAATTGATTGAACAATATGACACTGTTATCAAGGATGCTCAGCTAAATTTGGACATTCTCTTTCCAGAATCCATCTATTATTTGATTACGGCTGATTATTTTTGTGTGGAAGATTTCTTGTCTCAATTAGGTCGAGAGAAAGAAGAGCTTCAACACCGTTCCAAAGTGTTGCCCTTAGCCAGA
The DNA here is from genome assembly GCF_051852995.1 of Oenococcus alcoholitolerans. Classification (GTDB taxonomy): domain Bacteria; phylum Bacillota; class Bacilli; order Lactobacillales; family Lactobacillaceae; genus Oenococcus; species Oenococcus alcoholitolerans. The sequence continues at coordinate 886,956 of NZ_CP176042.1, read as the reverse complement.
ACTGTTAATATGCTAGAAAACATTCAGACTGATAAAGAATTAATTGAGAAAGAAGAGAAGTTGATTAACTTAATTCAGGCACCGGATTCAGACCTTGATGATCTGATTCGGATTTATCAGTGCTTTATGAACTTGCAAGACCGGAAACTTCCTGTTGAGTCAAATTATCCTGCAGATGAGCTTCTCGCTTCCATCGAGAAAAAAATCAATCGGTGTGATGTAGATCAGCTAACTCGTATCATGGATAATTTTGTCGAATGGTCGCGAGAAGGTGGCTTTAGAAAAAAAATAAAGTCCCTTGTGGAAAGTAGGCAGAACCAACTGAATGACCAAGGCGCAAACAAAATGATGCAAGTAGTTCTTGATGATGAATGGAAATCGAATATGCCTGATTTAACTAAATTTTCTTTGTCCAAAGACATTAGCTTGTTTCAACTTTTAAATGAGAGCCAGCAAATTAAAAATGGTACCTTTTCAAAGGCAAAACCAATTCAGGGATTATCACATTACCTGAGTACCGACATCATTCAGGTATCTAATGCAGACGAATTCCATCAAAATGAAATCGAGCCTGCCAAACAATTCCTAAAAGACTTGACACAATATAAGGATTCGTTGGATGATAAACATCATCTAGTGCTAATTTATAAATTATCTGAATTGGAAAAAGTCATTTCTCAAAGTATTACTCATCTACAGAAACGTTTGAAATAGCGAGCATTTTTTTGTGTATACATCTTTTTTCCGAACACCTGTTCCCATATACTAGTCTTATGACTAATGAACAACTTATTATCCAAGTCGCCTTTGATTTACCATCGACTGACTATAGATTGAAAATTATGAGCTTTGAAGATCTACAAGCTTTAACAGGCTTAGATGAAGCTGATCTAGTCACTGCTTTAAACGATTTACGTGGTCGTGGTCTTTTATTCAATGGCTATATTGATGACGAAACGGGTGAGGTTGTGACCTCAATAATTGGGAACTTGTATAAACTCAATAATATTCAATAGAATTATATATTTAATTACTTTTAATGAAAAATAAACAAACAAAAAACTCCCAATAATTTAACTGTCCAAAGTTGAGTTATTTAAAGCATAAACAGCAGGGTCCAAAATGTATGTGACGAAAATAGTAAGGTTGATATAGTTAGTTATTAAACTATTGTAAAAGAGCATATTTTTTATTATTAATCAATAAATAAGAACAAACTATTATAGATAGTATCCAAATTATCATCCCTATTTTCCAAAAAGCGGAGGGAGAATAGGAGATTTGTAGCATGTTTTTCCTTTTTTGCGGTGTGATAATTATTGATCCGATAGGAGTTAATCTTGGATTGATTATTTTTCCATTTAATCGAATGATTGAATGTCCGTACTTTATTGCCGGAATCATGACCTGCTTATTTATTTTTTTAGCAGTGAACATGTAATTTAATTTATTATTTTTTGTAGTTTTTATAAATTTTTTGGAATTTTTTTTATTATTTAAAATGTTAGTATCAAAGTACATGGCTCTGTTGTATTGTGATGGAATGTCATCATCGATTTTTCCGGGCATGTAGTCGATAGTACCATCTTTCATCTTATTTACTGCTTTTTGGAGTTTTTTTGTTCTAAAAATTTTATTATTTGTGTAATCCTCCAGATTAACTTTATAGGGAGTTACAACGGCTGGTTTTCCTAAAATTTGTTGCGTTACTTTTTCGATCGCAGATGTATTAAAAATAATTGATAAAAGAGCAAAAGATATTGGTAGTATTAAAAAATTTTTGTTTCTTTTTTCTTTGATTAAATTTGTTATTGTTAAGGCAAATGCAAATATAATAAATGGTTTTGCGATAAAACCAAATCTATTTACTAATTGAACATCTCTCATAAATGGTATTTTTGACCATAAGATCGACCATGGAAAGAAATTAGTGTCGAGTAACAAAAATATAAAGCCTAATATTGAGACAAATTTATTCTTGAAATTTGTCTTATGCCAATTGATAATTAGATATGAAGCTTGAAAAACTACTACTATCGAAAACAATAATCCAATAGTTCTCCACGCTCCATTAGTGACACTATCAATATTGAATAATTCACCTGTAAAAGCGTAATCATTTCTTATGAATGGTTTGATTATGTGCTTATTTGATAAGTAAATTTCTAAAAATGAACCCCAGACATTAAATGTCAGAAGTAAAGTTAAAATCCCAGCCACTAACGTATTTTTTAATGCAAGATAAATTTTTTGATAATTTTCTCTATTTTGAATTAAAAAAATAAAAAAACTTAAAATATATATCGAAATTAAAAACAAAGTGGTTAAGATGTGAGTTTGTATCATTAGAGAAGTAGCCAATGTTAGTTCTACAATTTTCACAGGTTTATTACTATTGGTTATATATCGTACACAAACAGATATTCCGAGTGGTAGAATTGCAGCTGCAAGTCCGTTGAAAGAATTTTCGATTATATAAGATCCTGAGATAGTTGAATAATAAAATATTGATAAAAATATTGATAGTTTTTCTTCAATTTTGTTTTCTCGAAGCAGATAATACATTGATAACTGAGAAATTAGGGCAAAAATTAAATCTGATGCGATTTGGAATGATAACCAACTTTTTAAAATGTCTAAGATTAATCCAAAACCATAAATCCAAATTGGCGAATATAATGGATTAACAATTCTAGCATTTGCTTGATAACCATACATAGAAATGAAATACTGTATATTATGATGCTTAATTTGCATTGCTGAATCGAAAATCCTATTCATATGGAAGGCTGTATCTGAACCAACAATGAATTGTTGATGATTAATTATTGGACTTATCGAAAATAGGGCAATAATTGTAAATAATAAGAAAACTTTTGTCCATTCTGAATTTTTCAATCTCATATCTATTTTATTAATCTCCCCATAAATAAAATTTTAAATCTTTAGTTAACGCACTACATACACATTGCTTAATTATAAGCAAAATTTAATTCCATTATGATTATTAGAAAAGGATGATCCATGAGTCAAAATGATTTATCTATTATAGTTCCTGTACACAACGAAAAAGAAACGATACCTCTTTTTGTAAAAGCATTGTCTAATGTAGAACTACCGGTTAAAAAAAATATTTTATTCGTTGATGATGGATCAACTGACAATAGTCTAGAAATAATCAAAAAAGAGCAAAAGAAGTCAGCAGACATTCATTACATTTCTTTTTCCAGAAACTTTGGTAAAGAAGGTGCACTATTAGCCGGATTGAAAGCTTCGATTAACTATAAATACGTTTCCGTAATGGATGTTGACTTACAAGATCCGCCCGAATTGTTGCCTATTATGCTTAACAAAATAAAAAATGATCATGTTGATATGGTAGTTGCGAGGAGGTCTAATAGAAAGGATGAGCCTGTTATTAGATCGTTTTTTTCAAATTCTTTTTATTGGTTTATAAATAAAATTAGTAATACGAAATTAGTTTCTGGTGAGCGTGATTTTCGTTTGATGAAAAATAACGTAGTTAGAGCGATTGTTTCTTTATCTGAAAATCAAAGGTTTTCAAAGGGGATATTCGCTTGGGTTGGTTTTAGAAGAAGCTATATCTCGTATCAAAATAAAGATCGTATTGCCGGAAAAAGTTCTTGGTCTTTTATTGATTTATTTAAATATGCAATGGACGGAATAGTAAGCTTTTCTACCTTTCCTTTAACTATCATCACAATTATAGGAATATTTTGCTTTTTCTTATCTATTTTAGCAGCTATCGTAGTAGTGGCTAGATTTTTTATGGGTATACCCAGTGCTTTTGGCTGGGCATCTATGATAACGATTATTTTGTTCTTTAGCGGTGTCCAACTGCTAAGCATAGGTGTGCTCGGTAGGTACATTGCTTCAACTTATCTAGAATCCAAAAAACGTCCTAATTATATAGTTAGAGAAAAGGACATAGAATAATTTTCTTTTATTTTATTAGTAATATAAAATGGTTTAGATAATAAAATATTAAGCTGATTGCACAATAATTGCACAAAACACCTTTAAAACGCCGTTATATAGGCTTCCTACGTGACTGTTCAGGGCAAAACAAGTGTTATATCAAAAACATTGATATAGCGCTTTTTCTTTGCTTAAATGTTGATATGACGGCGTTTCTGGGCTCTTTACAAACATGACCAAACCTGATTAAATATACCAAACAATGCTAAAAGTTGGTACAAAGTTGGTACATTAGAAAATGCCCAGAGAACGATTTTCGATACAGTGATCAATTTTTTTCAGCTTCTTCTTTATAAAAACTTTAAGTTAGACGATCTGATTTTATTTTTATAAAAGAGATCAATTCTTAAATCTGCCGGTTCGATTATTGATTTGTTTTTCAAATTCTTGCTAGTGCAAGTACTGATAAGTGCTCTATTTTATTTTTTTATTTCACTAAATTTAATAAACTAAGACAAGAGACGAACATCGCTGTTTGTCCGTTATGTCTTGCAGCAGACGCTGGTACATCTTTAAAAGCCTAGAGTTGCCGTAATTTGCTTGCCGCTTGTCAATCCTAAGACGTAAAAAAGAATACATTGGACCAGGACACCTTAAACCCATGTACATATTGAGAACGACTATTAATTTAGTCGTTTTGTTTTTTATGAAAAGAAGAGTAGTTATCAATTTTATTAGGGGCGATGATACATTGCACAGCTTGAGATCAGGACAACGCTTTTGAAGATATTTTTTTGAATCAAACGATTACTTTTTTTACAGGGATAAGATTGGTGATGATCGAGCCCTTGCGGCTAGCTTTAAAGAAAACAAATTTATGTATTTAGTTTGACTGAAATATTCAAAAGGACACGATCTTTTTGAAAGGATCTTAATAAATGCGATCTGGACTTTAGTAAATTAACACCAGTTCACGGTCATATTGATATTTTAAAGAACAAGATTCACATGTTGGAATTTTTCCTGAAGCCGTTTCTTTACGATGCCGGATCGTTTATCGATACCATACATACTGTTTAGTTGCGGATTATTTGATCAGATCGGATAGGAAGACGCCGACGATCGTCACCAAAGCTTTCGATGGATCTAACCAAATTATGGAGTCACTGTTAGATGTTTCATCTGCCAGGAAAACGGGTTTAAAAATTAAACGCGGCTTTGATGTCGAAAGAATTATAATTCATAATCGAATGGGTCTAATTAAAATTATTCAATAGCTTACCTTTAACATGGGCACGGCTTGCTGCACATGTGCGCCACGAAAGGTGGCAATTATTTAATTTGCAAAATAGGTATGTTTAGTTTTCCATTGTGTTAATTTTATCCTCAACCAAAAAGAATAGATTCCAAATGTTATTACTGATAGAAATAGCCATACGATCCATTTTCCAAAAAGTTCAATAGCTGTGCCATTAAAAGCCAGTCTGTGGCCATTTATAACAGTGTGTTTTATTTGCCAGTTATAGATCATCGTAAAAGACCATGGATAACATATTCCAAACGTAATGCACGTAACGATTATTCCTAAGATCAGATAGCCGATAAATTGTGCCAATCCGCCATCAAAAAATGATTGTTTTCCATTTTTAACTTCTCTGTATTCTACGGTTTTTGAAGTATTTTCCATTTTATTTTCCCTCGGATTAACGTGAACGCTGCACGTACTAGTTTTTTAGATTCTTATTTCCGCCTGCATACAAAATTATGTTTTTTGTTTTATTTGCAAGTCGTGAAGCTGTTTAATAGCCTCATCGAGTTTTCGATCAATATCGCTGTTGGAAATATCATCTTTAGTCAGCCAACTGGCCAATGCACCAGTAAAGTAGCCGACTAGCCCGATCCCTGTAAACATGAGGATGATATTTACGATCTTAGTTACCATTTTCGTAGCTGCAAAAGGAGATCCGCTGGTCGTGGCAACGCCTAAAGCCCATAATATGCCGTCTAAAAAATTATCATTTTGGTAAAATGCAAACAGTAACCCTGAAATGATCAAGATAATACCAGTGATGATAAAAGTGATATAAACTTTCGTTTCGATGAGGAAATCTTTTGTCTTATGTAAAAATCTCGCCGAGAATGCAAAGATTCGTAGGATACGCAATATTCTAAATGCTGGAAAAGCATTAAAGGGAATGATCGAAATGAGTTCGATAACATGGCTTTTGAAATAATGTGCTTTGTTTTTTGCTAACCGCAACTCAAAAAAATAATCTAAAACAAAGATGATCCAAATTCCCCAATCAAGATAAATAAGAGGCGCTTTTGATGTATCCATAAAAGCTAAGGGAATTGAAATAGCAGCCAGCAGGTACAAAAAAATATTAAATAATTTCTTTTCCATTTCTTCCTCTGCTATTTTAATCTTTAACTTTTCTTCCATCTGGAAAATGAGATATTGAACTAAGAACTGAGAAATCTTTTCCGAACCTTTTAATAGATTGAAAATTATCTATTAAATCCTTAAATAATATGTATCTCAAGCGGTCGTGCAAATGGTGACTATGCATATAATGGGGCCGGCTAAATTGATATAGTACTTTATTTTCTCTTCTTTCCGGAACAACTATGTACAACATCATTTCGTTATTATTAGCAGCTTGGTAAAGATCATCCATTCTATTCATTCCTGACATTATTGAAGTTGATTTTTCTACTTCGAAAGCGGCAACTGTTTTATTTTCTTTTGAAAACCAAATAACATCAATTAATCCTATGGTTTCTTGTAAATGATGAGGCAGGGAAGCAATGTCCTTTGGCAAACTGGGTAAAGAATAATCACCCAATCTAAATCCTTTATATGTTCGATTATGATCATTTGAAGCTATCCAAGCGTGATAGCCAATGTTATTTCCAATTTCGGCGAGAATGTATTGGATTCTTTGATGGAGGTTTTTTATTTCTTGTTCCTCTAATTTTTCATCGATTTTTCTTTTGGTTCCGCTTATTTGTTCTTTCGTTACTAATTCAATATTCTCTCTGATGACATAATTTCCCTTTCCGATATCAAACAAAAGCCCTGAAATAGCGCCTAAATCTTTAGAAAATAATCCTCCTGCTTGATTAAGTTCTATAATTCCGTCTCTTAATTTGAAATATTCTGACCATTTTCCTAGTTTAATTTTTGAATTTGTCAAAAAATTATATCCTTTAACTATGCTTGTGTTGAATGGTGGAAAAATATCGGGTTTTAAAAAGTAAAGAATATTAGCAACTGCTGGACCAAGACCTTTTATATTGTGTTTATCTAGTTCTTCGACAGCCATCAGCATCTTAATTTCTTGATTAGTATTTATTACCTGATTAAGCATGTCAGCAAAAGCGATCTGATTATCCCTATTTTCATAGATGTCGGGTATTCTCATTTTTGGTTTCCACATAAAAGCATGCTTAGCGCCCTTAAATATTTCTTGTTGTTCACAGATTATGTCCATAACTTCTTCTAATGCAGATCCGTGTAGATCTCTAGGGAAACTAGCTTCTCTAATTGTTGAAATTATTTTTTTCGTTCCTTTTTTAACCTTATTGAAAGCTCTTAAACGATCCTCGCTATGAATGTACCAATTCTGATAAAGCAATTCAGGTTTCTGCATATATTGGTCAATTATGTCTTTTAAATAAGTAATATCCATTTTTTATCCTTAAATTTGATATTTTTTTGAATATACATTTAATAAATTCATCATTTAATTCGCAAGTTCCGAACTAGAAGTTTCCTACAACTATCACAGATGGTTCGTTATTTTCTATTTGGGTATTTGTATACTGAAAAGGCCTTGTTCAGGATCGTAGCTATCGGTTTCAAATCTCAAAAATTGTTAAATTTACGTCATTTCTTCGTCAACCTGTTATAGTTGCTGGATTTACTTTTAATCTTCTTGCTATTTCAGCCTGTAAGAAGTTTGATTCTTCAATTGCTTTTCTTAATTGAAGTCTGAAAATATCCTTGTTTATCATAAGTTAATTGTATCTATATGTTGGCAAAACGGAAATGAATATTTCGCTATCTTCTATAACGTTAAAGAACGTTAAAGAACGTTAAAGCTAGCAATAAAAAGAGTTTTCCTCAAAATAATGTTATAAAAATTGTTAATATTTTAGAAATACCTCCTAAATATTTTTAATCAAACAATTAAAGAACCACAAACAAATCGAACTGGCTTTGGCATTCTTAAAGCCGGTAGCTGATTATGGTATTCTAGCTGCGCAAAAACTGGGTGCTGTAGATTATCTGGAAGGGCAGGCCAAAAGAACATTGCCATTTCAAAAGCTCAAGATAAATTACAGCAATTAGGTTTTGACAAAGCTGATGAGAACCTGTTAGCCACTGCTATCAAGACCCAATATCTGGCTATCGCCGATGAACTCAATCGTTCAATTCCGCAGGTAACTAAAGAACAGGCTGATCATGCAGCTAAAACAGGCACAGTTAAAACAAGAACAAGACGCAGCCAAAGCTAAAGCTGATGCACTGGCAGCTGCACAGACTGATTTAAAGAACGCTCAAAACAAGGTTATTGAGTTAAGTTAGTAAATTAATTGTGTTCTTCTATTAGCTTAAAAAAGTGATTTAATTGTTCTTATAATGGCAGATCAAAAGACGAAACTTAATAAGACAAAAATTATAAAACAGTATTACTATCGAATGTATATTTCGGTTCATCAACAGAAAAAGGGAAAGGAACAAGATATAGAAGGTTTTTTCGATTTTTTGGGTTTTCTTGCAGCTTTTTCCAGGAAACCAAATCAAGAGAGGAATATTCAAGACCAGGATACGGGAAATATTGTTAGACTTGATTATTTTAAAAGTGATGCGGAAAATGCAAATTTATTAAGAATTCACTTTGAAAAATTGAATGCTGCACCTAATGAATATATATCTAAGGTTACTAAATTATCTGATAGTTTGGAACAGTATAATGTCCCATTAAATGCTGATGAATATTTAACTGATGACTTATCTGGGATTTTCGACGAAACAAATTATGTTCTAACTTTACAAAAAAATATTTCCTGTTTATCAGAATCAGCTATTTCAGCTTATTTAAGTTATATGACAAATGAACTGCTTTCCTCAGAATATTCAGAGGCAGTTGTTAAGTTAGAGCCTATCTTTGACCAAAATGTTTTTTCTACAGCTTCTCATGGAAAACTATACAAAAAAATTTCCTTTAAAACTGCGAACACCTATAGAAAGGCAAAAGGAAAGATTTTTAAAGCTTTCAACAATCCTGTTTTACAAAGCTTAAAGTCGGTTAATGATTATTTTGATGGACTTAATATAGAGGTGACGGTAACCCCTGCATCTAAAACCACTGATTCAGCCGGATACCTTGATACTGAGAATATGATTAAAATGCTTTCTTAAATTCACCAAAATAGCGACGGGTTTAAGACTGCCAAAGTAGATGTCGTTGATGATACTAACGGGTTTAAGGAATCGTTAAATCTTTTTAATGCACTTATTTACAATCAACAAGTAATTGATTTGAAGCCCGAAACAAATTCTTCAGCTGAAAATAATATTAATGGATCGAAGGAAACATCAGAGAACCAATCTAAGACAATTTTAAAGAGGCACATTAATCCACAAGCTATTTTAGCTGAAATGACTATTAAATACCAAGAAAATAAGGATACTATTGACAATAACATTAATAACGATGGGGGCTCTATTGTTAAGTCATTTAAACAAAAAATGGATCAATAAATAATTCAGTAGAAAAAGGAGGAACGATTATGAAAAACAAATTGATAGACTGTTTTCATATTATTTGGCGGTCAGCTTTATTTTCTATTTGTTTTTCCGTGTTTTTAGTTTTTGTTCTAAAATTTAGTAACAAAACAAATGGTTTTGAGGACGTTTTGAATTCTATTATTCAGTATTCTTCCGTGATAATAGGATTCTATAGCGCACTTTATGGGGTACTAATTGTATCAAAGAGTTCTGTTGCTTTTGAAATTATCAAAAAAAATAATCAAGTAGGACAGTTTATTTGCGAACTCAGGTTCTCGCTTTTCTCTAGTTTTTTGACATTAATATTTTCTGTTGTTATGCAGGTATTGAGGCATAATCGCGAAATAATATTTTATTTTATGGGCCATACTTTCGACTTTCTTCCCTTGATTTTTTTTGCTGGAATTTATGTGTAGGATTTCTATTGTTTGCCACATATGAAACAATCAGTATGTTATTAACAATTATTTCTTTGTATTTTAGCAATGATGAAAGTACCAATCAAATTGGACCAACGATCAAAGAAGAACAAGACAATAAAAATGAGATTAGTGAAGAATTAAAAAAAATCAATCAACCTAAAGAATGATGCTTTATATATAGCGTTCGTTAGCTAACGAATTCTTTCTTAAATTTATTATATGATTCAAGTAACACTATTGTAACTAAAGTTTCGGGTAACTAAAGATTTATAGAGTACCCTCGATGACGTTCGGGAGTGTTTTTTGTATATATTTCTGTTTACCCCCCTATAATTAAAAATGGTTCATAGAAAGTGGATTAAGTTTTTTGGAGAGAGAATGAAAAGAAAAAAAGTATATTGATTATTGGAATTATAGTGAGCATTGTTGTCATTGCTTGTTTTTTTATTCTGCCAGCAATCAATGGACCACATTACGATTTGACCTACACACAGGCAGAAACCAGACTAAACGCCGGAAAATCAATTGACGATAAAGTAGTAAAAATCAAAATTGAAAGGGTTGAGAATAAGACTACTTTGGGACAAAATATTCAAGCAGGTAAACACTTAAATTTTTACCCAGAGTCTCAACAATATGGTTTGAAAAAGGGTGATATTGTGTTTTTTAAAGTCAAAGCAGCGAAATCTATTTTTAATTCTTGGCTAATTTCTGGCAATGTCAATAAATAAAAGATTAGTAAGAAGCCGTTTTGTTGGAATCGTAATTGCCTGCCATACTCAATCGAAAAGAGTATTGGATTTCATTTGATAAAATTACGAGTTACAAAACAATTTAATAAATAGACAAAAAAACGCCCACTGGCTATATGCTGGTGGGTGTTTTTTTGTATAAAGAATTAGAATTGGACCATGTCTTATAAAAGTGATTTAAAAAAAATAAGTAAATTAATAGAAAAAACAAAACAAGACCACAAAATAGTATTTTATGATTATGAATTACCCTTTAAAGTTCAACGTCTTGATTTATTGAAATCCAAAGGACTAATAAAAATAGAATATAGACAAAAAGATAAGGATTTAGATTGTACGGCTTTTAAGGTGTCGTTAACAGATAAAGGAAAGACTTATAAACAGGATTTAAAGGAAGCCACACGAAAAAAAAGAAACGCTGGTATCATTTCTTTTATATTGGCAGTTATAACTTCAGTTGCTGCTTCTCTTATTTTGCAATTACTTCATTAAGTAATTTTTTTATACTTAAATATTAAATTATAAAGTAAAATGTTTGATCGTCAATATATTATTAATAACTTTCTGGAAATAAAAAATATAATTTGCCACATGTTTGCCACATATATCCTTTAAAGCCTTGATATATATGGATTTTATAGTCCGAGAGGGGGCACTAAGTGCGAATTTGTTGTCTTTGGGAACTACTGCCGTAATGGCGGCTTTTATTTGCACAATAATTGCACAACGGCAACTTATAAGCGCTGGACATTACAGGGTTCGGACCCCCTGACCTCTGCCATGCGAAGCCATTTCAGGCGTTATATCAAAAACATCGATACAGCGCTTTTTCTTTACCAAAATGCCTATATATCAGCGTTTACGAACTATTTCAAAACATGACTAAACCTGATTAAATCCACCAAACAATGTAAAAAGTTGGTACAAGCGGTACAAAGGCGGCAGCTCAAAAATACTCGCAACCTTAACCGCCTTGTCCTTTCATCTAATAGCCGCGTTGGCCGACATAGCTTTTTACATCACTTGGAGCATATTAGCCAACAAAATCAATGTATTTTTAAGTGTTATAATTAAACCCGTTAGTTGACTCACATAATAAATAAGTTAAATAAAGCTAGCCGAATGTCTCAGGATTGAGGTACTATATGGAGTTTCGGTGCTGATGCTTTCCTCTTTGGGAGCGATAATAAGCACCGATCTTAAGATGATATTTTTTACGATTCACCATTTAATGGTGTTTTTTTATTTTTTAAAAACATTTTGTTTAATATCACATGGGTAATAAATAAATTACATATTTTGAAAAAATGGACAAAAATAGTTTAGAAATGAAAGAATTTTTTTCCGGCAGACCGACCGACCAAATTGCAAAAGACCTTTTAGGCAGAGAGCTGATCAGATATTCTAAAAAAGGACCGATTAGCGGATATATCGTTGAAACGGAAGCTTACCTAGGTCAGAATGATTCGGCTGCACATGCATTTAAAGGACGAAAAACAGTGTCTAATGCACCTCTTTATGGACAAGCAGGAACTATTTATATTTACACCTTGCGCGGTCATTTCTTGTTTGATGTCGTTACACAAGACCCCGATGTCCCTCAAGGAGTTTTGATCAGGGCCGTTGAACCGCATAAGGGGATTCATTTGATGGAAGAAAACCGTCGGAAAAAAGGTTTTGAATTAAGCAACGGTCCTGGTAAGGTCATGCAGGCTTTTGGCATTCATGACAGTAAAATGAATTTTCTTTTTCTAAGTGACGAAACTATCCAAATCGGCATTCATGATAAACGCGGAATTGATCACATTGGCAGCGGACCCCGGATAGGTGTTAGCCATAGAGGGAGTTCAACATTTTTGCCGCTTAGATTTTTTGTCAAAGGAAATCCTTATGTTTCTCAAACGAATAAATCGGATATAACTAAAAATCACGGTTGGAGTGAATAAATTTTTAAGATTATTATTTTCGTTTAATTTAACTTGTTTATATTAAATAAGGGCAGTAATGGCAAACCGAGGAAATATGAAGTATATAGTTCCCTTATGTTATTCGTGGACCTTTTCAGTACTATTTATTTTATCGATCAATTTTTTTGATTTTATTGGCTTAAAAAGTACTGTAGTATTTATTTTTTTAATTTCGGTCTTTATTTTTTTAATTTTTTTGCTTTTATATTTCGCGGACCATCAGGTTCGGATCAGAAAACAAAAAAACGCAAAAAACAATACTTTGCTTTGATCGACCAGACTAAAAACTGATCATTTTAGTTCAAAGGTTGTTTTTTCGTCGTCTAAATGCGCAATCAAATGTTTGCTTGGCTCTGGATCAAAAATTCCTAAGTCTATCAAGACACTGCCGTTTTCATAGTCTTTTATATCTACCAAACGATCATACAGCATCTGTTTGAAAGCCTTGATGATCGTGGAATGCCGATCAGTTTTTTTTACGGCCGCCGCCAGGGTGAATCCTTCATCTTGAAATTTTTTTATTATAGCAACTCTAAAAACAGTTTCATAAGGGAATTTTTTTTGCTTGTCATCGGAATCGCTTCTTATATATCCCTTTTCCAGCCAATATCTTAATTGGGTGGCGGAAACACCAGTAGCATCGGCTAGATCGGTAATGCCTATCTTTATACCATTTTTTTTAATGATAGAGCGCACCATGTTTCGAAGGTTTATTACTTGATTTAATTGATTAGTTTCTTCGCTCATTTTTTTCTCTTTCTTAATTAAATCCTATTTTATCATGATATCATTATTAAAATTCTTAGAATAAATATTATTTTTTTGCCATTAACAATAAAAAAATTTACAACTGCCTTACAAAGAGTTATACTCAATAAGTTTCTAATTTTTAATAAGGAGTTGTTCATGCCTGAGGCAATCGATAATAAAGGTAAAAAATATAACCGGACTATGCTTATAACAGTCCTTTTGATCGGTACTTTCTGTACTGTTTTGAATCAAACGATTTTAGCAACCGCTTTTCCTGCTTTAATGAAAGCTTTTAGTATATCTACTTCTACAGTTCAGTGGCTAACGACTGGCTTTTTGATGGTAAACGGGATCATGATTCCGGTATCTGCCTGGCTTGCTAACAGGTTCAATTCAAAGTGGCTTTACATTTCGGCAATGATTATTTTTGAAGTAGGTACTATTTTGGCTTGGATATCGCCAAGCTATGCCGTTTTGCTTGCCGGACGTTTAGTTCAAGCAGTCGGGGTCGGAATTTCAATGCCGCTGCTTCAAAATATAATGCTGTCTATTTTTCCATCTAACCAGCGTGGATCGGCTATGGGAATGGCTGGAGTTGTGATCGGTGTTGCTCCTGCGATCGGTCCAACTCTTTCTGGATGGGTGATCGACAGTTTCCAATGGCGCGATCTGTTCGGTATGATCGTACCGATCGTTGCTTTGGTAATAATTTTGGCGATCTTTTATATGAAACCGGTCATTAAAACCAGCAAGCCTAAATTGGACTGGCTGTCGCTTTCTTTCTCGACGATCGGTTTTGGCTCATTGCTATATGGTTTCTCTTCGGTCGGTGATAACGGATGGACTTCCAGGACCGTCTTGGCCACTTTGATAGTCGGCGTTGTTTTCATTATTTTGTTTATATGGAGACAAATAAAGATGGAGAAGCCTTTCTTGCAGCTCAAAGTTTTTCTTTCCAAGGACTTTACGATCGCGACTATCTTGAGTTCGGTCGTAATGGTCGCGATGGTTGGTGTTGAAATGATCGTCCCTCTTTATTTGCAGATCATCCACGGCATGAGTGCGCTTGATTCAGGATTGACTCTGCTTCCCGGTGCCTTGATGATGGCTGTGATGAGTCCGATAACCGGAAGAGCTTTTGATCGCATCGGTGCCAAGAGGTTATCTATTGCTGGCCTATTCTTGTTGACAGTGGGAACTTTTCCTTTTTTGATGATAACAAGAGATACGCCGATAATTTATATAGTTTTGTTATATGCACTCAGACTATTCGGTATTTCAATGGTAATGATGCCTGCGACGACTGCCGGAATGAATGCCTTGCCTGCCAATCTTATTTCGCATGGTACCGCTGTTAACAATACTGTTCGTCAAGTAGCGAGTTCTATTGGCACGGCCGTTTTAGTCTCTGTTTTGTCAAATGTTACCAAAAATCAAATGCCGTCTAATGATCTTTTAAAGCAAGCACCTCTTGAATATAGATCAAGAACATTTATGGCTACGATGTCGGGATATAGAGCAGCCTTTTGGATAGCTATTGCTTTTTCTATTATTGCCTTAATAATCGCTTTCTTTTTGAAAAACGGTATTGTTTATTCGAATAAGAAAACTGTTAAAGCAAGTACTTCATTAAAAAATCAAAATATTTCACAGGAGGAAAGGGCTTGATGATAATTTTTATCGTAGCTTTATCGGCGATAGCTTTTTTTGCAAGCTTGATATATGTCGACCATCAAAGGGAAAGAATCGTTTTGGCCTTGCTTTCCGGGGCAGTCTTGCTCTTATCTCTGGCTGCTGTCACAGCTAATTTTCATGATCATTTTGGTATGAAAAAAGTAACGACTGTATCTTCAAAAAGAATATATTCTGTTGGCCGCTCTAATGCTTTCCAAATGATTTTGTATCAACCGCTTGGTTCTAGCGGATCTGAACAGGTTTATCTATATAAAAATAGTTCTAGTTCAAAGAAAATCAAGCATACACAAGCTAGCGAATTTACGCAAAATAAAGTCGTAGCCGTCGATTCCGACAAGGCCCGGATCCAAAAAAAAGAAGTACGCTGGCAATATAGATCAGAACTTTCTAGAGTCCTTTTTGCCTGGTCAGGAATCAACGGACAGCTGGTTTCAAGAAAAAATACTTTTTATATTCCAAAAAGGTGGTTTAGACTGACCACCTCTCAAGCCAGTTTGCTTCAAAAGAAACTTGATCCTAAACAGCTGCAGCAGCAAGGAAGAATTTTCGTTGAAAATCGATTAAAGGAAGCCGTCGGTAAAGATCCCTCATTGATTTCAAATAAGCAGGCACAAGCTTCTTTGACGAAAAAATATTCTGCTGAATTTCAAAGACAAGCGGTAAATAATTTACTGAAAAAAAATAAATGATCTAAATATATGGAAGCCGTAAGGCTTTCTTTTTTTTATCTTATTATTGGTAAAATTGAATTTGGTTATAGAAGGAGAGGGGATATATGACAAGTTTGCTGGTTTTTTTGGGACTCTTATTGATTTTAAGCAGCTTTTTTAAAAAAATTTTAGAAAGGTTCAGAATAAAAAAATCTTGGTTGATAATTTTAGGCTTAGTCTTTTTAGTTAGTTCTGCCTTTGTATCTCCTAATAGTCAAAAAGCTGTTAATGATGATCATTCTAAAACGGTAAAAAACGAGGCCGGCAGTAAAAAAGGAACTAAAGAAAAACCGACTAGATTTAAAAACCAGCAGACCGCTGCCTCCGTATCTTCTCAAAGTTCTTTTAAATCATCTTCTAGTTCCAGTTCATCTGCTTCTTCTAAAAATTTTATCTCTGATCAGAATCATGGTTTTTCGGGATTTCAACAATACCCGCTTTCTTTTTTGGGCAAACGTCAGTTGATTTTAGCACCTAATGATGGTCTCGGCCGGGCAAGGGATGCTCATATTCAATTAAAAAATAATGATGAGCCCGTTAAAAAAAGAGATCCGTATCTGACTTTTGATCCTGTTGGATGGCATAATTATCGTTTTTTATATCGGGATGATAATGGTCAGATAAAAAAAGCTTGGTTGATGAATAGAGGACATTTGGTTGGTTACCAATTTTCGGGCTTAAACGATGAATCGCGAAATTTGGTACCAGAAACTGCCTGGCTGAACGCAGGTGATTTTAGCGGTATGAATGAAAGTAATCCTGACTCAATGCTCTATTATGAAAATAGGTTGGATAATTGGCTTGCTCTTCATCCTGATTATTATTTGGATTATCAAGTTACACCGCTTTATTCTGGCAATGAACTGATACCTCGCCAAATAAGATTAGCCTATGTCGGTGTCGATCAAGCGGGCAGACATATAACTATCAGTATAAATCCTTCTAAAGAACATCAAGGAAATGGAGATTCTGAAATCGTTTATCTGGATAACGTTAGTCCTAATGCACAGATCGACTATTTAACAGGGCGGGCGGCTGCTCTTTTGAATAGCAATGATAGACAAGGCCAAGCTATAAAAAGTTCTTCGTCCTTTTCTTCGCCAACTATAAATAAAAACACTGATCGGACCGTTTTCGTTGCTTCGCATGGCCGTTCTAATGTCTATTGGTATAATGAAAATTCAATGCCAAGCAGCACTAATAAAAATAATGTCATAACTATGACTGAACAGCAGGCCTTAAACCAAGGGAAATACCATTCAAAAGAAGAGGCACAGCCCTGATTTACAATGATTAAAACTTATTTCATTCAATTTTTAATTTTTTTGTTAGTTATCGATCTGAGTTTTTTAATCAGCTTTATCTTTCTTTTTATAAAAAAACAGCTTTCAAGGCGGATGCTTATTTTTATGTATTTCTTTGCTTGGTCGCTGGCCGTTCTTACTTTTATTTTGATTTTTTTATTTTTGTTTTAAAGCTTAAATTATGAAATTTTATTTTAAACACAATTTGCTTATTTTCTTTATCGGTTTCTCTTTCTTTTTGATTTTAAATTTCCAAATCTATCAAAAAGCTCAAGCTGCTGTTTTAAGGCCGGTAGTCAACGCGAAGGCCGCGATCGTTGTTGATGAAAGAACTGGACAGATATTAGCAGAAAAAAACATTGATCAGCGGTATCCGATCGCATCTATCACAAAATTGTTGACTGCCTATCAATTATTGGATAAATTAAAAAGAAATCATCAAAATTTAAATGATTATATCAAAATAGATCCTCAAACAGCTTGGTTAAGCCATGACGCTATGGTTGCCAACATACCGCTTCAAGCTGGAAGGTATTATAAGATATCTGATCTTTTGACTTATAGCATGTTAGCTTCCGCGAACGGAGCAGCTGATGCTTTGGCTGTTTTTACTAACGGCAGTATTGCAAAAAGTGATCTTAAAACTTCTCTATTGCTTAATTCTTGGGGCATTAAAAATACCCATATTTTTTCACCTAATGGGCTGCCCAATGGATTGATGGGACCTTTTGCAGATAATAGATTTTCTCCGGCAAGCGAAAATCTATTATCTGCACGCGAGGTAGCTGTCTTGAGCTGCAAACTTCTGAATAAATTTCCGTATATCAGGACAGTAAGCAGCCGGAAAGAATTTTTAATAAACAATGGTTACGAAAAACTTATCATGAGAAACATCAGTCTTCCAAAAGAGGAAATAGATCCGCGTTATGCTTTTACCGGTCTAAAAACCGGATCTGCCTTATCTATAGGCGGAAACTTCGTTGGTGAAAGTAAAATAAAAGGGCGCAGAGTCGTTACAGTAGTTTTAGGCAGCGGTTCTTTTAATGATTTTTCAACCAGATTTATCGAGAGCACGAGAATATTACGACAAGTTGATAAAAAAATGCATTTGACCGAATTTAATTCGAAAAATCAAGATATCAAATTCTTAAGATCGGCCAGTTTTAAAGGCATCGTTCATACCAAAGCCGACCATCAGAAAAATTTCTTTTTTACTGATTTAGATCAGCCTAAAATATACGAATATTTGCATGTTTTTAAGAACAATAAATCTTTTCCGGCAAAAAAGAATAGTGCTCTTGCTGAAGAAATATTTAGACCTGCCGACAGTTCTTCGGAGGATTTTCTAAATAGAAAAGGAATTATCGTTTTATTGAAAAATTCTAAGAGAATCCAAAAAGCTTCTAAAGCAACTATATACTGGCGCGAATTTTTGTATGGAAAAGAGTATAAGCACTGATAGCTTTAGACTAATTTCCCTTTGTTAATTTGTCTAATTTTTTAACTAATTCTGGACAACCGTATTTTCTAATTATATTTGAATATTTCAATAAATTTTCTTTTTTTGAAAAATCAGGAAAATAATTGTCAGTTTTTTTATTATTATCAAAAGATAAAGAGAAAAAATCGACTAAATCATAGTACGCTAACGTTTTGTTTAAATCGGAAGGATCGAAGTTGACCTTTCCTTTTTTGTCGATTATGTGTTCCATAACTTAAACTTAAACAAAAGTTATTGTTTTATTATTATCAAAATTTACATTTTATTAGGAAATCATGTATTTTGTTTCATTTTTTAAATTAATTTCCCTATATGCTAACCATCGATAGTATTTATACAAAGCTGCAAACTTTCCGGTGTAATTTTTTTGCCAAGGTTTGTCGCGCCCGCAAAAATGAAGAAAAACAGTATTTTCAGCGATCCAGTCAAGGTTTATGTTTCCGCCATTAAGCAGCTTATAAGCACCAAAAAAACGAGTATCGTAATTATAATAAATATCTGGAATTGATTTTATTTTGTCGCCATATAAAGCATTTAAAATGTCTTGATCCGGTAAGAATAGTTGTAAGCTATTTTGATTTATAAAATTATAGATATCGGATAAATGTACCTCTTCTCTGATTTTATTCAAGTTCATCAAAAGGACGCCTGAATTGAAATAATTTTCTGCATCATAATTGCCAAGACGTATTTTATTAAAAGTATTGCCTATTCTAATGCTTTCAGTGTGGCTTGCCGCTACATATAACTTATCTTGAAAATCAATATTATATAATTTATCAAAAGAATTCAGGCATAAAAGATCACAGTCTAAGTAAAGTATTCTGTCGATCGTTGCTGGTAAAAAGTTCTGTGCGACTAATCGATAATAGATCATCTGCGGATATCTTGATGTTTTTGGTGCATGGGAAAAGGTCGTTGAAGGTACTTGAATGATTTCTAATTTCATTGAAATTTGCGAGCAGAAATCATTTAATTTTTTAAAGGCATAAAGGCTTCCTTTATCATCGGTCAACAAGTAAATAATGAAATCTTTATTTTTGTTATTTTCTCTGATAGAAAATAAAACTGTTTCTAATTGTCTTATATAATTTTTTGTAATTGAAAAAAGTAAATTCATAATAATCTTTTTTAGAAACTATTTGTATTACCTAATAATTGTAAAGTTAAAAAGATAATAAAAAAAGCCTAATCAATAGACTGTTCCTTGATATGGCTGATAAACGATTCCGTCAAAATCAAAATTTGCTAGTTCGTCGATCGTGATCACTTTTGTTGCCCCCATTGCCGGCATTAAATTAACAGGCTTATTTTCACCAGCAGGGACGACCAAAACGACTGGTTTTTTCGCTGCATAAGCAAATCCTGTTTCCCAAGTTATACCTTCGTCTGGATATTCCGGCAAATACATCGCAACGACGATATCGCTGGTTATTATTCCGTTTACATCGCCGTTAAAGGTACCCAGCTGCCATTCAGTATCAGTCAGCAATTCTGGCTTATCGGTTACTAATAGGCCCTTATATTGGTGATCTAGCGGATAATAGGAATGTTTCCAATCAACAGTTTTGTTGCTTTGGATAAGATCCATTCCTTTTTTCATATAATTGGTTTGCTCATCATTGAACCAAGAGCAGGCAAAGTAGACTTTATTCATATTTGACCCTCCTTTTTAAAATAGCTGCAGCTATTCGTTTCGAAAATACAACAGCTTTTAAATTATAACCCGCTTTTACTGACTAAAAAACAAGTTTAATAAAAAAAGAAAAAACCGACTTAGGCCGGTTTTATCGAAAAACAATATTTTATTGATCAAATCAAGCTTCATCATACCAAGGGAAGTGGAAGGCCTGATCAAAAGGCTTATCTACACGTTGGTAAGTATGAGCACCGAAGTAATCACGTTGTGCTTGCAAAAGATTTGCTGGTAATACTTCTGAACGATATGAATCAAAATAACTGATAGCAGCGGAGAAGGCAGGAACTGGAACACCTGCTTTAACGGCTAATGCTACTACATCTCTGACATCGTCTTGATACTTATTAGAAATGTCTTTGAAGTAATCATCCATTAATAAGTTATTCAAATCTGGCTTTTTGTCGTAAGCATCAGTGATATTTTGTAAGAACTGTGCACGAATAATGCAGCCAGCACGCCAGATTTGAGCCAGCTTGCCATAATCAAAGTCCCAATTGTATTGCTTTGCAGCAAAACGCAATTGTTCAAATCCTTGTGCGTAAGACATGATCTTTGAGAAGTACAAAGCACGACGGATCTTTTCGATCAATTCTTTTTTGTCTTCTGGCAGATCGGCTTTCTTTGCAGGTCCGTTAAGAACTTTAGAAGCAGCGACACGTTCGTCTTTCATCATTGAGATGTAACGAGCATAAACGGCTTCAGTGATAACTGATTGTGGAACCTGAACTTCCAAAGCATCAGCTGAAGACCAGCGGCCGGTACCTTTATTGTTTCCGCGATCAAGAATCATGTCAACGATTGGTTTGCCTGAACCAAGATCATCTTTTCTTGTCAAAATATCAGCAGTGATTTCGATAAGGTATGAGTTTAATTCACCCTTGTTCCAATCCTTGAAAGTGTCAGCCATTTCATCAACAGAAAGTCCGAGGACATTTCTCATAATGTTATAACTTTCATCGATCAATTCTTCATCACCGTATTCGATACCATTATGAACCATCTTTACATAATGGCCGGCACCGTTTTCTCCACAGAAGGTAACACATGGTTTGCCATCTTGAGATGCTTTGGCTGCGATCTGTTCGAAAATCGGTTTAACTAATTCGTAAGCTTCTTTTTGGCCGCCAGGCATAAGGGAAGGACCATGCAAAGCTCCTAATTCTCCACCGGAAACCCCAGTTCCGATGAAATTGATGCCAGAATCTGCCAAACGGGCGTTTCTAGCGATCGTGTCTTTGAAGAAGGTGTTTCCACCATCGATCAGGATATCTCCCTTATCTAGTAATGGGATCAATTCGTTGATCACGGCATCAGTGCCGGCACCAGCTTTGACCATCAACATGATCCGACGAGGTTTATTGATCGATTTAACAAAGTCCTCGATATTGTAAGAAGGGATCAGCTTCTTATCGGAATGTTTTGACATTACGTCATCGGTTTTTGAACGAGACCGGTTAAAAATCGCTACCGTATAGCCGCGGCTTTCTACGTTTAAAGCAAGGTTGCGGCCCATAACGGCCATTCCAACAACACCAAAATCTGCTTGAGTCATAAGTTTCCTTTCAAATTAAATTATTTGTGAAAATTGCTAGCTTTTTCACAATTACCCTTTAATTATATCCCAAAAAATATGATCTGAAACGTGATTGTGATTTTGTTTTTATTTTTTATATCGGTGTAAATAGTTAAAAGGCGCCGCCTCCGCCTCCGCCGCCTCCGCCGGAGAAACCGCCACCGGAAGAAAAACCGCCTCCGCCACCGCTCCAATTACCCGGTCCGGATGTCGGCGAAGGAACAGATTGACTGGATATATTGGAGTCTATATCCCAAAGAGGATAGTAATAAAAGCCGAATAAGAGCGGACTAGTCGCTTTGATTTGGTCTTCGCTGAGGTTGGATCTGAGATATTGAGCAACTTTTTTAGCTTGACCGAAGATAACTGCATAAGCTAAAATACGATCCCATATTTTGACTTCGGATAGTTCTTTTTTATCAAACTTTCCGATTTCTTTGAGCATTTTTTCAAATCCTTGCCATCGGTATCTTTCTTGAAAACCGTCTTCTGTGTAATAAAGAGTCGGTGCTTTTTTAAAAAATAAGAAAACGGCTATAGATGCGGTCAAATATATGCCGAACAAGATAAAAGCGATCAAGGTTTGAAGAATAAAACAAGCTGTCAGCGCAAAGATCGATCCAAGAACTATCAAACAGAAAAATAATGAATGAGCAGAGTTCAAGGATTTTTTTGCCTGGCTGCTTAGATTCTGCTCAACTATCTGCCTATTGGCAGAGCTTTCTTTTATTAAATCAAGGAAAGCTGACAGGTTTGCACGTATTCTTTGATTGATCGATGAGTCCGCTGATTTTAATTTTTTTGCCTGGAAATCCTTCTTTTTATCGGGAAAAAATATTGATATCAATTTACTTTCAAATGGAAGCAAATTATCATCGTTTGTTAAAGCAAATATCAGATTTTTGGACTTTATGTCAGCAGAATCTTTTATCGATATTTTTTTTCGGGCGATCAGATCCATAAAAGTTGCGGATATCAAACGGCTTTTTTGAAGATCGCTTTTATCAAAACCGTCGGGATCCAAACGATTTGCGATTATTGCTGGCCCCAAGTCATTCGGTATTTCAAAATCAAATACGGCCGGTCGATCGACTCCTGATTGCTGCTTGGCAAGCCGGTAATCTTTTTTTAATCTTAAATTATTCTTTATCAGTAAATATGCTGCAGCAATGAATATAAGGGGAACAAGTATTGAAATCGTCAATAATGCAGCTCCTGCCATTATGTTAGAACGAAAAGTTATTGCTCTTTCTTGTTTTATGATCTGCGCAGCCCGCTGATCGTCTTTATGCAGGGGAGGATAATTCGTAACCTGCTTATTCCAAAAGCTGTGTACTTCCAATCGCTTTTCAGCTGAAATATTTTGTGAATATATTTTTATCAAACCTTTCTTTTTATTAACTGAAATATGTCCAGGCTGGTTACGATCAGTGTGGACCCAGGCTCGAAGTTCTTTTGCAGCAGCAGGCAATTTTATGCTCATATCGAAGTTATGGATATCTGTTTGCCAGTTAGATATTGGAAGCCAATTCAATTCATCTATTTTCGTGTTTGCCGCTACAAGATTATTAAAGCGCCATATGAGTCTTAGCCTTATTTTTTGTCCCGGATAAACCTTATGAAAAAATTTTACTTGTTTAGAAGCATTTGCATTGTTTGAATTTATTTGGGCATAAAAAGGAAAATTCTGATAATTTGTTTGGTCAGATCCCTTAACGGCCCAAATTTGCGGCGAACTATTCGTTTCTAATGGTGATAATTCGTTCCATTTTTTGCTCTGATAGTCATAAGCTGACAAAGCGGCTAGTTGGATGGAAAAACCATTTTCACTTTTGTCACTAGAATTTTGGTCAACAAAAACACCGTTATGTTCGCCATTGAAGGAGAAGGTAATATCTTGAGAAAAGGTGCTTTCGTTCTTGTTTCTCTCCAATGCTAAATTGCTTTTGTAACTTTCTATTCGATAATCTGCAGCAGCTGCCTTCTTATTTCCAAATGGAATGGATAGAAAAGACAAAAAAACCGTTATTAAAACGGCCGCAAAGAAAAGGATCGATCTCTTTAAATTGATTTTTTTCATGATTTAAAATCTACTTTTGGTGCTGATTTTTCACTTTCGTCTGTTTTCAATAATTCAAAGGCTTTGAAATTAAAAGTATTGGCGATCAAGTTGGCAGGGAATTGTTCGATCTCTGTATTGAAATCAGCTGACGTTGAGTTGAAAAGCTGTCTTGTATAAGAAATTTTGTCTTCGGTATTTGACAGCTCGTTCATAAGCTGGGTAAAGTTAGTGCTGGCTTTCAGGTCTGGATAAGCTTCTGCGACGGCTATAAGCCTATTCAAAGCACCGGTCAATCGATCAGCAGCAGCTAATTTATCTTGCAGATCACTGTTCTTATCCAATGTTGTTTGACTTAGATTACGAGCTTCAGTAACTTGTTGAAAAACACCTTTTTCGTGGGCAGCATATCCTTTAACTGTTTCGACCAGGTTAGGTATCAAATCATTTCTACGTTTCAGTTGCACATCTATAGCAGAAGAGGCAGCGAGCACATTATTTTTGCTTCGCACTAAATTATTGTAAGTAATGACTATGTATATCACTACTAAAACGATCAGGATTAAAATTATTATTGACCAAAGCGGCATATATCCTCCAATACCTTAATTTTAACATGCTAGCTGCCTTGTTTTAGGTAATTTTCAATAGATACTAAGGCCCTTGATAAAATTTTTTCCGATTGAGCACAAGATATTCTGACATAATCAGATGCAGTACTGGAGAAGATAGCACCAGGAAAAATCTGAACGCGAGCTTTTTGAGCTAGATCAATGCAAAATTCAAATGATTTTCCTATGAATCGTTTTGGAACTTTTGCCCAGACGTAAAAAGCCCCGTCCGGCATCTCGGCGCTGAATCCCAGTTGGTTCAGCTTGTCAACTACTAATTTTATTCTCTTGAAATATTCTTTGCGTGTTCTCTTACCGGCGTCAGGATCGTATTTTACAGCAAAAGCCGCTGCGTCTTGAATAGGTGTTGGCAAACAAGTTAAAAAAGTATCTTGGATCTTGCGCATGGCTAAAGCCACTTCTCCTTTGGCAATAGCAAAACCGATCCGGTATCCAGTCATGGAATGTGATTTTGATAATCCGGTTATCAAAATCGTTTGATCAGGTATCAAAGGGTAAAGAGAGTGATGTTTTTGCCTGTAACTTTGCTCGGCATATATTTCATCTGACAGCACCCAAAGATTTAATTTCTCAAAAATACTTGCTAGTTCTTTAAGCTCGTCTAAACTATAACTTTTCCCAGTTGGATTGTTCGGGAAATTGAGGATTATCGCGACTGGTTTGATCCCTTTATCCAAAGCGGTTTGATAATTTTTTTCAACTAAAGCAGGTGTTAATTTAAAATTATTTGAAATCGTGTCAACTGGTATTTTTTGACCGCCGGCTAAAGCGACTGAGGTCGAATATTGAGAATATTCTGGTTCGATGATCATTATGCCGTCGTTTTTATCGACGATGCTTAATAAAGCAAGATTAATGGCTTCAGCGGCACCGCCAGTTACCAGTATTTCGTTAGGATCTTCTATTTTACAATCATACTTTTGATCATAATAATCCATAGCTGCCTTTCTTAATTGAAAAGTTCCCTGCCCGTCGGCATAATGTGAATGATCTTCATTTATTGATTTTATAAAAGCCTCTTT
Organism: Oenococcus alcoholitolerans; assembly: GCF_051852995.1. Taxonomy (GTDB): domain Bacteria; phylum Bacillota; class Bacilli; order Lactobacillales; family Lactobacillaceae; genus Oenococcus; species Oenococcus alcoholitolerans. Next base: position 861,134 of record NZ_CP176042.1, on the reverse strand, counting down.
TGTATTTTTGGCCACTGCAAAATCGGGATCGCCGAAACCTAAGTCGATCAAATTATCGACTTTGCCGACTTGGTCCATAAAATCAAGCATCGGATCGTGGGGAATGCTTTCAACTCGCTTGCTTAACGCTTTTAAACTTTTAATCATATTTTTCTACCTTTAGTCTGATATTCTTCCACTTTTGTTAATGGTCGGTCAAGCATTTTGCATTTTAATTCAAATCATTTTCTGTATTTAAAAGAAAAAACAATTTTATGCTGATCATTATTAAATAGGTAATTGTCTATAAATGTTAAAATATTCGAGATGGATTTGGTAACTAATTTAAATAAAGAAAATCTTTCAGGAGACCGCATTGGTGTATTCTTTGGAACTTTTGCTCCGCTGCACGTTGGTCATCAGGCTGAAATATATAAAGCCGCTGCTTTAAATGATGGAGTTCTGGTCGTAACATCGGGCTACAGCGGTGATCGGGGCGATAAGATCGGACTTCCGCTGGGTCAGCGTTTTCGCTACCTCCGACAAGCTTTTGCCGATGAATGGCAGATCAAAGTTGATTATTTAAATGAAGACGATATTCCTAAAATGCCTGAAGGATGGGATGTTTGGCTGGAAAGACTGATTTCGATAATCAAAAAAAACATTAAAAATCCGGACGCAAAAATAACTTTTTATACCGGCGAGCAGGATTATAAAGATGAGCTAGAAAAACGCCTTTCCGATAATAACTCTCAATTTTCTGTTTCGTTGATGGATCGGACTATTCTGAATATTTCGGCAACAAAAATACGTAATAATCCTCTAAAATATTGGGATTACATCAATCGAGTTTTTCGACGTCATTTTGTTCAAAAAGTAGTCGTGATGGGTTCATCTAATTCTGGAAAATCTACTTTGATCAGGAGACTGGCTCGTTCGGCTAATTCTCCATTTTCAAGTGATTTTGCTGCGATCTACCAAGAGAAAGCCAACGTTGATGATTCCGAAATGGATATAAAAGACTATGCCAATATGATCCAGGGGCAGTATGCAGCTAATTCCGCCGAGATAAATTCACCGGCTAATAACGGTTTGGCGATTTTTAATGGGGATGCAATATCTTTGCAGGCCTATTCTAATTTGCTGCTTAAAGATTCCGAAAGGAAGCAGCTTGAATATTTATACAGCACGACGATCAAAGCTGAAGAAATAGACCTTATCCTTTTGATACCGCCGTTTAAAGATCCAAAAAGACGGATCGTTCGTCCCACTGGCGCTGCTATCGATCCCGATTCATATTATTCAGAATTGCTAAGACTGATCAAACATTACGGTTTTTCCAGTCGTCTAGTTGTTTTAGATGCTAAAAATCAGCCTAATGATCCGGCTGGATATTATGCGCGCTTTCTCCAAGCTTTAGACGCGATCGAAGAACACACTGATTTTGATATTGAGCATCATCATGATTATAAAAAATGAATTTAAATGATCATTTTGGTCTGGAAGGGGATATATGGCAGTTAAATTAAGTGCAAAAGAGATCAGCAGAATTTTAGATAAAGCCGGGGTGCTGGTCAAAGAACCGAAGGGAACAGATCATCTTTTTGATAGTTTATCTTTTGACAGCAGGAAAGTTAATGATCCTAATACTTTGTTTGTGATCAAAGGGGCTTTTAAAGACAGTTATATAGATGATAAGAAAAAGAATTTGATCACTGCATTTGTCGGAGAAAAAGAACGATTAGCATCATCATTTAGTGATGTCCCTAGTTGGATCGTCAGCGATGCACAAATCGCTTTAGCGGCATTGTCAGCAGCTTATTTTGGTTATCCGCAAAAAGATCTGACGATACTTGGGATCACCGGTACAAAAGGCAAAACAAGTTCGGCTTATATGGCCTATGCCTTAATGGATCATTTAACTGATCATAAAACTGCACTTTTTTCTACGATCGACACGATCATAAATGCAAATATTCATTTCAAAAGCGAATTAACGACACCTGAATCTTTTGAACTATTTAAAAATATGCGTCTTGCTTTAGATAACGGTATTCGCTATTTGGTAATGGAAGTCAGCTCTCAATCATATTTAAAAAAACGTGTTTTCGGTATTCATTTTAAAGTCGGATCTTTTTTGAATATCAGTCCTGATCATATTGGTATCAACGAACATCCGACTTTTGCCGACTATTTGGCACATAAAAAGATGCTAGCCGAAAATTCTGACATTTTCGTTTCTAATATAGATGACGACCATGGGCAAGAGTTCATTGATCATGCGCATACTTTTGGAGCTGAGAATGTTTCAATATCTTCAAAAAATAAATCGGCCGATGTTTTTTTCGATATTCATCAAGCTGACTTGGATCATTCTATTTTTTCTATCTATGGCCTCGGCTATCATAAAGAACGATTTGCTTTGGACATTCCGGGTGATTTTAATATTTATAATGCAGTCAATGCGATCGCGATGGTTAAAAAAGCCGGATTTAGTCCGGAAAAAGCTAAGAAACAATTAGATGAATTAGAAATACCCGGCAGGATGGTCAAATTATCCAGCAAAAAACACGGCTTGATCATCGTCGATTATGCTCACAATGGCCAATCAGTGACAAAACTGTTAGAATTTTTGCGAACACAGCATAGAAAGGGCAGGATCATCATTGTACTTGGGTCGCCCGGCGATAAAGGTGAAGACCGGCGCCAGCAATTCGGTCAGGTGATCAGCAGATTCGCGGATAAAGCAATTTTGACTACGGACGATCCCGGTACCGAGGATCCGCATAAAATAAATGATCAGATCAGGTCGGCGATCTCCAATCCTGATGTTGAGCTTTCTGAACAGCTGGATCGTACTAAAGCGATAGAAGAAGCTATCAAAAGTGCCGGTCCTTCTGATTTAGTTGTTTTGGCAGCTAAGGGGGATGATGCTTTTCAAAAAACTAATCATCAAAACCTTCCCTATCTAGGTGATCGTAAAGTTGCTATAAAAGTTTTGTCCAAATTGGAATAAATTTGTTATAATTGCACGGTTAAGGAGAAAATATGCCATTAAAACCAAGTGAATTAGCTGAGCAAAACTCAAAATTTAAAATAGGTGATACTTTATTAGCTGAACCCTATGGCGGCTTGCAGCATCCGATCACAGGTCGGATCGAACGTGTTTACGAGCATTCTCTTTTGATCGAAATCATAGATAGCCAAAAAGATGATCAAGTTATGGTCACTGAAATGAACAATCGAGCTGTTGTACCTATGGATTCTGTTGAAGTTATCGATCATGCCGATGATTCTAAGCAAAAAAAAGAAGAGAAAAAGAAATAGTTGTTTCATAAAATAATCTTTATCAGCTGCCTTTTTGGCAGTTTTTATTTATTTGTTTTGTATAATTGAATTTATGGATTTCACTGGATTAATAACAAAAAAAATCAAAGCAGCTCTTGGCGAACGATCAGACCAATTGGAGATATCAAATCTGATAGAGAAGCCGAAAGACTTAAAAAAGGGAGATTTTGCTTTTCCGACCTTCGTATTAGCGAAAAAATTCAAAAAAGCTCCTTTTTTGATCGCAAAAGAAATCTCAGAAAAGATAGACCGGTCGGGTTTTGAAAAAATCGTATCTGAAGGTCCATACGTTAACTTTTTCATTGAAAAAAATTCATTTACCAATAATACCCTTCAACAAATTTTAACTAATAGAGAATTTGGCAATAACAGCGATGGTCAAGGAAAAAAAGTTGTCATCGATATGTCTTCTCCAAACATTGCAAAACCTATGAGTATGGGGCATTTACGTTCAACAGTGATTGGCGAAGCCATTTCAAAAATTGCTCAAGCGAATGGTTACGATACCTTCAAAATCAATTTTTTGGGCGATTGGGGGACCCAATTTGGTTTGATGATAGCAGCTTATAAGCTTTGGGGCGATGATGAAGTCATTGAAAAAGATCCGGTAAATGAATTAGTCAAACTCTACGTTAGGATCAATAAAGAAGCAGAAAATGATCCAAAGTTAAAGGAAAGCGGCAGGGCCTGGTTCAAAAAACTTGAGGATGGCGATCATGAAGCAACACAATTGTGGAGCTGGTTTAAAAGCGTTTCTCTAAAAGAATTCCAAAGAGTTTATGATCGTTTAGGAGTTTCGTTTGATTCGCTTAATGGCGAAGCTTTCTATAATGATAAAATGCAGCCTGTTGTGCAGATGCTGAAAGAAAAAAATTTGCTAGTGCCTTCTCAAGGTGCACAAATAGTCGATCTGCCTAAACTTTTGCCTGACGAAAATTTCCCGATCGCGATGATCGTTAGATCTGATGGCGCTACTCAGTACATTACCAGAGACCTTGCCTCTGCTATATACCGTTACGATCATTATCATTTTTCGCATGCTTTGTATGTTGTTGGGAACGAACAAAAGGACCATTTTGATCAAATGAAAGCTATATTAAAATTAGCTGGCGATGATTGGTCTGATGGAATCGAGCATATAGGATTCGGCTTGATAACGATGAACGGTAAAAAAATGTCCACACGTAAAGGAAACGTTGTGGCTTTATCGGACGTTCTTGATATTGCTCACAAGCTGGCCAGTCAACAAATTTCAGAAAAAAATCCCGATTTAAAGGATGCTGACAAGGTAGCTGAGGAAGTTGGCGTTGGTGCGGTCATTTTTAATGATCTAAAGAACGAAAGAAATTTGGCGATCGACTTCGATATGAATAAAATCGTCCAATTCGAAGGCGATACCGGCCCTTATGTGCAGTATACCAATGCAAGAGCCAATAGTATTTTAAGAAAATCTAATTACTCGCTGTCTGGTTTTAATGAAGACTTTAAGTTTTACGATCAACAAGCTTGGCCGATAATAGTCAGGTTGAGCCAATACGGTCAGGCTGTTAAAAGAGCTTGGGAAATGAGAGAACCAAGCATAATAGCCAAGTACCTCTTGAATTTGTCTCGTGATTTTAATTCTTTTTACGGCAACACCGTTATTTTGGTCGACGGTCCAGAGCTTCCCTCTCGTTTGGCACTTGTAAAAGCAACGAGTACAATATTAAAAAGAGGCCTCGAACTTTTGGGTGTTAAGGCACCATCACAAATGTAAGAATGATCTTATTTCGTTAATATTTTGAAAAAAGAAACTTCAAAATTAAAAGAGCTGGTAAAACGATTCCAACTTATTCGTTGGGTTATTTTGTTTTTTGCCAGCTTATTTTTTATTAGTTCTATTTACCTTATCTTTCAAGCAAAAATTGCTGACGTCGATAAACTTTCCCGCCAATTAGCAAAACCAACTATTATTTATGATCGAAATGGCCAGCAGGCTGGTGAATTAGCTGATCAAAAGGGTGACCAAGTTTCGTTCGATAAAATATCACCGTATCTCACTGATGCTGTTATTTCGACTGAAGATCGTAATTTTTATCATGAACATGGTTTTTCTATAAGCGGTTTTGCTCGGGCTGGTTTTTTGTTTTTGCGAAATAAACTTTTGCATCGAGATTATATTTCTGGCGGCGGTTCGACGATAACGCAGCAATTGGCAAAGAATGCCTATTTAACTCAGAAACAAACTTTTTCTAGAAAATTTCGTGAATTATTTTTAGCTGTTGAAATAGAAAAACATTATTCTAAAGATCAAATATTGGCTATGTACCTTAATTCTGCCTATTTTGGTCACAATATTTATGGTGTGCAGGATGCTGCCGAGGGATACTTTGGGGTTCCTGCTTCTGATTTAACCGTCGAACAAGCCGCATCTATTGCGGGGATGTTAGCAAATCCAACTCTATACGATCCGACGCGTTTTCCCGAGTACGCAGCTAATAGACGCAAAACGGTTATCAATAATATGCTTGTCAATAAAAAAATAGACTCTCAACAAGCTCAAAAAGCTTTAAGTGCACCTTTTTATCCGCAGAATCCCAGCGTTAACAGCAAGACAAATTATCAGTACCCTTGGTTTTTTGATTCGGTCATAAACGAAGCTATAAATAAATACGGTCTTTCTGAAACAGATATCATGAATCGCGGTTATCGAATTTTCACGACCTTAGATCAAAATGATCAAACAGCTTTGCAAAATGATTATCAAAACGACTATCTTTTTCCTGTTGCTGATGATCAATCTGCCTCGATTGCTCTTGATGCTAAAACAGGAGGTGTTTTGGCTGTTATCGGCGGTAGAAACAGCCATACTTTTAGAGGATTTAATCGGGCCAATCAAATGCGCCGTTCCCCAGGATCATTGATAAAACCGCTTGTTGTTTATGCACCGGCTGTTGAACGCGGTTATAACAAACAGAGCATTTTCCCTAATAGTCCTCGAACTTTTTCGGGAGGTTATCGCCCGGAAAATGCTCTCGGCTATTCTTCCCAATCAGTCGATATGCAAACAGCTATTGCTAACTCCTACAATATCCCAGCGGTTTATTTGATGAGCAAAATGAGCGTTAAAACAGGTTTTGATTATGCAAAACGATTTGATCTGCCGGTTCAAAGGTCTGATCGCAATCTGTCTTTAGCGCTTGGTGGAATGTCGCATGGTGTCTCGCCGCAGCAAATGGCGCAAGCATACACAGCTTTTGCTAATCATGGTCTTATGTCTCAGGCTCATTACATCACTAAAATAGTTGATGCTTCGGGGAAAGTAGTTGTCTCTAGTCCAAAAGTTCATCAAAAAAGAGTCATTTCAAGAAAAACTGCCGAAACGATGACTTCGATGATGTTTCAAGTTTATCGAACCGGGACGGGTGCTTTTGCAGCACCGGGTAATTTTGTCGTTGCTGGTAAAACTGGGACGACTGAAGATGTTGATAATCCCGGTACGCCCTTAGCATCAAAGGATCTTTGGGCCGCTGCTTATACGCCTGATTTAGTTACAGTTTCCTGGCAAGGTTATGATTCATCAACTTCTGGTAAAAGTTTGCCGGCCTTTATAAATCGTTCGCTTGGGCCGCTTTTTAGAGAACAAACGATCCAGCTTATTGACAATTCTCCAAAAACACCTTTTGATCAGAATAACGGCAATTCATTATTAGATAGATTTAATAACAGCTGGAACGAATTTTGGCAAAATTCTCAAGGTAATTTAAATAAATTTGGGCAACAAATATCTGGTGTCAGACAAGCGCTAGAAAATATTTGGAATCAGTCCAAAAGTTTTTTTGATCAGTTTCTTAATAAATAAAAGTTATGGCTTTGCTAAAATTATTAATGAAGAAAAGAGGAAAATAAATGGCTCAATTAATCGAACAATCAAAGTTATTAGCGCGTGAATTACAGGATACCTCAGAGTTTAAGCAATTGGATGAAACTTTAGCCAAGATCAAATCAGATCCCGAGTCTAAACAATTATTTGATGACTTTCAAAATGCACAGAGGGAGATAGCTGATTTCCAGCAGAAACGTTCTGAACCAACTCCTGATAAAATGAACAATTGGCAGGAAATTGCAAAAAAAGCGCAAACATTGCCGTTGATAAAAGAACTTAGCGAACGCGAACGATCACTCAATCAATTACTCGATCAGGTCAATTCGATCATCACAGCTCCGTTAACTCAACTTTATAAAAAATAATTATTTCGAGGGATCATGAGATTTATACATGCAGCAGATATTCATTTGGGAAATTCTATCAAAGGGATCGATCGAAGAATAAATTTAGATAAAAATTTGAAAAGAAAATTAAGTTTGGCAACCTTTGATGCTCTGGAAAAAATCGTTGATAATGCCATCTCTTTGCATGTTGACTTTATTCTTTTTCCTGGCGATATATTTGATTCTAATCAGCAAAGCGCCTACTTATATAATTTTTTGACAAAACAGTTTCTTAGATTAAAACAAGCCGGTATCGAAGCCTATCTTTCTTTTGGCAATCATGATTTTCTTTCTGATTCAGATAATGATTTCATCTGGCCTGATAACGTTCATGTGTTTCCTAAAAACGAGGCAAAGGTTTTTTATTATGATTCATTAGATGGAAAACGAATCGCTATAACGGGCACTAGTTATGCCCAAAGGAATCCAGGTTCAAGTCTGCTGGATCTTTATCCCCAAAGAATATCTAATGTGGATTATCAAATCGGTCTTTATCATGGCAGTGTCAAAGATGGTTCCCAGAACAGTTACGCACCATTTGATTTAAATGATATGAAAGCTCTTCATTATGATTATTGGGCTTTGGGGCATATCCATGTTCGATCCCTTTTATCTAAGGATCCGTTGATAGCATATTCAGGAGATCCTCAAGGTTTGGATTTAACTGAAGAGGGGCAGAAGGGTGTCTATTTAATAAGTGATGACGAAAACAGGACTTTAAACATGCGTTTTCTGCCAATCGGTAATTTTGTTTTTAATAAGATCGTCATCAACGCCGAAAGTCAAAATTCGTTTGAATTGTTAACGCATCGTTTAGTAGAACGTTTATCGCAAAAAAATAATGACGGTTTTTCGCTTTTTACTGTCCAATTGAATTTTTCTCAAGTTGTTTCAGACAAACTGAGAGATCAGCTCACTGATCCGAGTTTTTTGGATATAATCAACGATCAAATCATTTCTACCAATAATCTCGTTATTAAAATACAGGTCCAAAGCCCCTTGTCGATGGATGAATTCAGTGATTTAGATCAAAAATATTGGCAGCAGGCAAAAAATGAGATTTTTGATAGCGGGGAATTCGTTGATGCTATTAGAAAAAGATTTGGCCAAGATTCACAATTTGTTATCGATTATTTTTCTGATAATGAAACTCATAAAGAATTGATAAAACAGGCGCAAGAACTAATATCTAGAAGGTCAAATTAATGAAAATAATTAAAATACATATCATCGGTTTTGGTAAATTTTTTAATTTTGATTTGAATTTTGATAAAGATTTTCAATTCATTTACGGCGCAAACGAAGCGGGAAAGTCTACTATCAGACAGTTTATAATTGGTGTTCTTTTCGGCTTCTCGCAAAAAAAGGGTCAGGGACAAAATTTATATGAACCTTTAAGCAAAGCTCAATACGGCGGAAGTGTAACGATCGAAAAAAATCAGCATTCATATACCATTACTCGTTTGAAACGTACACAATCAGTTTTATCGATCAGTAATGAGAGCGGTCAGAAGCTGCCGCATCCAGAAGAAATTTTAAAAGATATTTTGCGTCCTTTTGATAAAGAAAGTTTTTTAAATATTTTTTCCTTTGATTCTGAACAATTGAATGAAATAAAGACTCTTTCAGGAATCGACCTTTCAAATCGTCTTTTAAGCTTTTCGGCAGTTTCTGCAGATCATTGGCAAAATAGAGCTAAAGAACTCGACAAAGCATCTTCTGAACAGTTTGGGCTGACTAAAACGGCTAAAAGACCGATCAATTTATTATTGAAAAAACATGCTGAAATAAATGACCAGTTAAAAGAAATGAGCGGCGGTCTGTTAGACTATAAAAACGCGATCGCTGATAAAAAAAGAGTCCTTGCTGATATTTATCAAATCAAACAGCAGGTTCAAGATAATAATAAAAAGATAAATGAATACCAATCTTTAGTTGACCTGGATGGTTTAGTACAAAGAAAAAAGTCTTTGGCTGATTCAAATGGCGATAGTCAATTTGATCTGCAGCAGATATCTGCTTTAACAGATGACGATGAGCATCGAATAGAAAGTTTCCAAGCGCAAATAAAATCGTTAAGTTCAGAAGAACATGATATAGAAGCACCAACTAGATCTCAACAGAGCAAGCTTTTGCAGATCTATCAAAAAAATCAGGATGATTTAGATCTATTGGATAAATCCATTCCTAATTTGATCGCGCAAAGTAATTTATATGATCAATTTGATAACCAAATAAATCAAGTATCAGACCAGATCGCTGTATTAGAAAGGGACATAAAAAATACTTTTCAAGGTTCCTTGCCTCAGCCTTTGCCGCAAGAAATTTTTCAGAGCAATAAAAGACATTTCTCACCGTTTTTCTTCTTTGGCTGTTTTTTGATTCTTGGCGGTCTTTTGGCTGCTTTTGGCTCATTTATGAACAGAGAAATGCCTTATCCGTTTTTGATTTCTTCGGTTGGAGCTTTAATAATCGGATCCATATTGGTATTTTTAGAAAAGCCTAAAAAAGAATATCCCGATCTCGCTGAATTCGGCTATCCGGCAGACACGAATATTCAATTGGCAGCTTCTTGGCAAAGGCAGATCAATGACTATCACAACTCTTTGGCGCGGCTTTCTTCTTTAAAAGACAACCGTCAAGATAATGCTGACAAGATAAATCGTTTGTTGAAGTTAGCTTATCCGTTAAAAGATTTTCTGCCTGAGCCCTCTAATGATCATGACCAGTTTATCAACCAAATACAGGTAGTTTTGAATCGAATTAAAAACGAAAAAAGAGCAGACGACCTTTCACGAGAACAAAGGAAACTTGTAGATCAAAATGAACGTGAAAAATTGAATAAACTTGAAAAAGTACAAAATGAACAAAAAATTATTTTTGCGAAAATCGGTGTCCAAAATTATCAAGAATTTCAGTATTTGCAAGCAGACAAATTTAAAAAAAGACAACGGGAAAATCAGTTATCAAATATAAGCCAATTGCTTACACCGCAAAAAGAAGCACAGATACGCTCTCTTGGCGGAATAGAAGCTATTAAAAACAGCATTGTTGATCTGAAAAGAAAGCAGGCAGATCTTGACCATCAGATCAATGACCTTAATAAAGAGCTCGCCAACCGTGATGCTAAATTGATCAACGCAGATTCTGATGAAAGTTATCAGGACCTTCTTCAGGAAAGGGCTGATTTGGAAACTGAGATAAATCAGTCTCTTTTCCAATACTTCAGCGGTCAATTAGCAGCTCGTTGGATAAACCAATCTCTTTATGACATAAGCCATGAAAGAATACCGCAGATAAAATCTTTTGCACAAAAATATTTTTCTATTTTGACCGATGGAAAATATCAAAAAATAGTTTTTAACGATAACAGCATCGGTGCAGTTGAGGCCAACGGCAAACGATTCTTTGCTTACGAACTTTCGAAAGGTACTGCAGAACAGCTCTATATCGCTTTAAGATTAGCTTTTGCAAAGTCGATCGCTGCAGCTAATCCGCTCCCGTTTTTAATAGATGACGGTTTCGTTGATTTTGATAAACATCGTCGAAATATAATGGTTTCTATTTTAAAAGATCTGTCTAAGAACTATCAGATAATTTATTTTTCAGCTAATCAAGAACAAAGCTTCGACGAAAGGAATATTATTGAATTAAAGGGGGTCAATAGTGATGCTGTCCGACCATAGCAAAGGCGAAAATTTCAATATTTATTTACTCATAAAATCTGCTGAAAATAGGACGACTTCAAAAGGTTCTCCATACATTAGGCTTACTTTAGCTGATCGTTCGGGAGAGATCCAAGCAAATAAATGGGATGCGAGTGCAGATGATGTCAAAAATTTTACGGCTGGTAAAGTTGTTTATTTGAATGCGACTCAAGATGAATACCAGTCTAAACCGCAATTAAGGATCCAAGAGATACGTTTGGCTAATGATGAAGAACCGTCTGACCCTTCTTTATATCAAATAAGCGCACCTGTTTCCAAAAAGGATCTGCAAAATCAAATAAACGATCTCCTTTTTCAAATCACCAATCCTACTTGGAACAGATTAGTGAGGAATATTTTAAATAAATATGGTGATAGGTATTATGAGTATCCCGCTGCTAAAAAAATGCACCATGCTTTTAGAGGCGGGTTAGCCTATCATTCTTTGTCGATCGCTAAGCTGGCTTTAAAAATTTCCGAACTATATCCTCAAGTCGATAAATCTCTATTATTGGCTGGCGCTTTGATCCACGACATAGGTAAAACAGTTGAATTATCAGGTCCGGTCGGCACTGAATATACTACAGAAGGACAGCTGTTGGGGCACATTGTTATTGGTGATGAGATCCTGGTCCAAGCTGCCGACGAACTTGGTTTTGATTTGGCGTCCGAAGACATGCTTATAATCCGCCATTTGATGATCAGTCATCACAATAAGCTGGATTTTGGTTCTCCTGTAGTTCCGAAAGATTTGGAAGCTTATATATTATCAAAGCTTGATGACTTGGACGCCCACATTCAAATGATAAGTTCTGCTTTGCAAAAAACAAAACCAGGTAATTTCTCTGAACGTATTTTCGGAGCTGACAACCAACCATTTTATCGAACGAAAGAAAAACCATTGAGCAGCGATGATGAAAATGGTGATTCTCCAGCTAACAGGCAAGGACGGCTGTTACAATAGTAGCGATGGAATCTTTGTTTAAACCAACTTACCGTATAAAAAAAGTTTGGGGTATAACTCCTGAATCTCTGAAAAAACTTGGAATAAAAACGATTTTAGCTGATCTGGATAATACTTTAGTAGCTTGGAACAAGCCGGAGGGTGATGAAAGTTTTTTTCAATGGTATAAAAAATTATTAGATGCCGGTATTAAGCTTATTGTAGTTTCAAATAACTCGACAAAGCGAGTCAGCAAGGCTGTAAACGCACTTGGTCTGCCCTATGAATCGTGGTCTTTTAAACCACTGCCGTTTGGAATCAATAAGACCATTCGTGATTTTGATCTTTTGAAAGACGAGGTAGTTATGGTTGGCGATCAGATAATGACTGACGTGATCGCTTCCAACCTTGCCGGTGTAAAAAGCGTACTGGTTCAGCCGTTGATCACAAGCGACAGTTTTCCAACAAAAATCAACCGTTTTTTTGAAAAGATAGTTATCGGAAAAGATCCAGTAGAATGGGGGAACGACTTAATTGACACTAAGCGACCAACAAATCAACAAAATAATTGATCAAGGCATAGTATGTATCGGATGCGGTTCTAAATTACAGACAAAAAATAAAGAAGAAGCTGGCTACATAGATGAAAAAAAATTGCACCAGTATCTTTTTGAACTTAAAACTCCTGATGATGATATAAATTTACTATGCGAGAGGTGCTTTAAACTTAGACACTATAACGAAATAGAAGCTATTGAGGTTGATACAAAGCATTTTTGGAAGATGATGGACCATATTTCAAAAGAAAATGCTTTGATCATTTATCTCTTGGACTTATTTGATATCGAAGGATCTTTTTTGGATCAATTTTCACAAATAGCTGCTAAGAATCCGCTAGTATTAGTCGGAAATAAGCTAGATATCCTTCCGAAGTCTGTCAAAGAAAATAAAATAATCCTTTGGCTCAAAGAAATGGCTGCCCAAAGAGGCCTGAATCCTTTAAAAACGATCGTTCTTTCTGCAGATAAGGGCAACTCCGGTGAATTTTTGATAGACGAAATCAGCGATTTGCTTAACAGTTATAAAAGGACTTATATTATAGGTGTTACTAATGTTGGCAAATCAACGCTTACCAACCAGATCGTTAAGTATTTATCTGGCGGTCGAGGCGATTTTATTACAACATCGAAGTTCCCGGGAACGACTTTGGATCGGATCGAGATACCTATTTCAGAAAAAAATGTTTTGGTAGATACTCCGGGTGTAACATCAGACAAACAGCTTGCATATTTTGTTGATTCTAAAGAATATCGTTATCTTTTGCCAAAAAAGGAAATTAAACCGAGAACTTTTCAAATGCCGGCTGGTCAATCATTGTTCTTTGGAGGGATCTTTTGGATAGATCTGCTAGGAGAAAATAAAACTTCTTTTACTGCATATTTTGATAATCAAGTTAATTTTCATCGCAGAAAAACTGAAGGTGCTCTTGATTATTTTAATTCAGAGAGCAGCCGTCAAGCCCATCCTATGCTTAAGGATAATAATTATAAATTAACTGTTCAAAAATTAAAAATTCCAAAGGGATATGATTTAGCGATATCCGGATTTGGGTGGATAAGTTTTCACAGATCTGCAGAAATAAAGTTAAATATACCTGATCAATTAGGTTTTTCGCTCAGAAAGAAAGAAATTTAGTTAGAATTAAGACAATGGAAATTTTAACAGGCAAACAAAAAAGATATTTACGTGCTCAAGGTAATAAATTACCTTCAATTTTTACCGTTGGGAAAAACGGTTTAAGTAAAATATGGCTTCAAGAAGTGATCGCAGCATTAGATCAACGGGAATTGGTCAAGGTCGGTCTTCAACAATCCAGCGAGGTCACAGCTGATCAGTTGATTGACTTTATTCACAAAAATTCTAGAATTACAGTGATCCAAAAATTGGGCCGTACCCTTTTACTCTATCTTCCGTCAAAGAAAGAAGAAAACCGTCGGTTATCAATGGAGGTAGGGAAGCTTGCTAACTAGTTTTGTTTCTTTGACAAATACAAAAACGCAACAGGCACCTGTAAAGCACCGTCACAGGCGGCGTGTAGGTATTTTTGGCGGCACTTTTAATCCGATCCATAACGGACAATTGATCGCCGCTGAACAAGCTTGTACCGCGCTTGGATTAGACAAACTATATTTCATGCCTGATGCGATCCCTTTTGCTGCTACGCATGATAATGCTGTTGAACCATCGACTAGGGCAGAAATGATCAGGCTGGCGATCAGAGGCAATTCAAAGTTCGATATAGAGATGAAGCCTATACACGATGGTGGCCAGCAATCTACTTTTTCGGTCATGAAAAAACTTGTCGAAGAACATCCGGAGATCGATTATTATTTGATAATGGGTTCAAAGGTTTTTAAAAACTTTGCTGAATGGGACGATGCTAATGCTTTATCTAGAATGGTCAGACTAGTCGCAATTGACCAGCCCGGGATTCAGCGAAGCATAGATTTTCCGGCGATTTGGCTTCAAGTCAACTGGTTGGATATCTCCTCCTCTGATATTCGTTCACGCTTGCGTGTTAAACAATCGGTAAGATATTTAATACCAGATATGGTTGCTGCGTATATTGCTGAGTTTAATCTTTATCAAGGAAGGATTTATTAATGTCATATCCAAAATACGATGTGCTGTATCCAAAAGTTCGCCAAGCTTTGTCGCAAGAGCGCTTCGAACACGTTATAAGGGCTGGGGAATATGCAGTCCACTTAGCAGAATTGAATGATTATGATACTGAAAAGGCGCGAATAGGCGGTTTTATACATGATTATGCCAAGGAGCGGAGTGACAAAGACTTTCTTAATGAAATTGATAAAAAGAAGCTTGATCCTGATTTGAAAAATTGGGACAGTTCTATTTGGCACGGCATAGTTGGCGCTGAATTTATCAGAGATGAATTAAGAATAGACGACGAAGAATTGTTGAATGCAGTTCGTCGTCACACGACCGGCGATGTTCAAATGACGACTCTTGACAAGATCGTTTTTATGGCAGACTTTTTGGAACTGGGAAGAAATTTTTCCGATACGGATGTCGCAAGACAAGTAACTGATGATTCCCTAGATGCGGGGGTAGCTTGGCAATTACAGTTTTCTTTGAGTCGTTTAGTCAGGAACCATCGTGCAATTTATCCGAAAAGTTTACTTGCATATAATCACTGGGTTGGAGGAAAATAAGTGAAAGCTAAAGAGATACTTGAATTGATCGTAAAAGCAGCTGACAGCAAAAAGGCAGAAAATGTTTCTGCCTTAGATATTGGCAAGCTTTCCGTTATAAGCGATTACTTTCTTCTAGCGAGTGCTCCATCTTCTCGCCAAGTACAAGCTATCGCTAACGAAATAATAGATGAGATGCATAAGAACAATATATCGCCGTTCGAAGTCGAAGGATTATCCAGCGGCAAGTGGGTTTTGATCGATTATGGCAGTGTTGTTGCACATATATTCACCGATGAAGCTTTCGACTATTACAAATTAGACCATCTTTGGTCCAGGGCTGATAGGGTAGACCTTTCGAAATGGCTGACTGCTGATTTCGATTAATTAATATGGAAAAAGATTATTCGGTTTTTGCAAAATTTTATGACGAGTTATTTGACGAAGAGCTCTATAAAGATTGGCTTCTTTTTGTGAAAACAAATTCGTCAGATAAGAAGTCTTTGCTTGATTTGGCTGGAGGTTCCGGTCGTTTAGCTTGCTTATTGGCTAAAAACGGTTATCAAGTATCATTACTCGATATTTCGTCGCAAATGCTGTCTATCGCAGAAGAACATGCTGATGAGCAAAATTTAAAAATAAATTTTTACCAAGACGACATGACTGATTTTTTCTTAAATGAATCGTTTCAAACGATAACTTGTTTTGCCGATTCGATAAACTATTTGCCAGATAAAGTTTCGGTCAAAAAAACTTTTGCTCGGGTTTTTGATCACTTAGCAGCCAAAGGAAAATTTCTCTTTGATATCGTTACTTCTCATCAAATAAATGTAGGCTACAGAAATTTTATGTACAATAATGATGATGATCCCGAAAAAATTTTTGTTTGGTCGAGCTTTCCAGGCGAAGAAAAAAATTCGGTCGATCATGATTTAAAATTTTTTATTTATGATAAAAAGTTAGATGCCTTCAGACTTTACAGAGAAGTTCATCATCAAATAAGTTATCCTATTGAATTTTATCAACGAACACTTCTTGAGGCTGGATTTAAAAATATCAAAATTTCTGCCGATTTTGGAAGATCAAAAGTTAAAACGAATACTGATAGAGTATTTTTTATTGCTGAAAAATAAATAATGAATGCAACCGGACTAATAACAGAATATAACCCATTTCATAATGGTCATCTTTATCATTTGAATCAGGCTAAATCGATCGATCCGGATGCGGTCATAATCGTTTTAATGTCAGGAAATTGGGTCCAGCGCGGAACACCGGCGATCGTCGATAAATGGCAAAGAGCAGATATCGCTTTGCGATCGGGAGCCGATTTAGTTTTTGAGCTGCCTTTTTATTTTGCTGTTCAACCAGGTGATATATTCGCGCAGGGTGCTATTAGATTACTAAACGATTTGTCTATAAATAGGCTGGTTTTCGGCAGTGAGCATCCTAATACAGATTTTATTGAATTAGCAGAACAGTCAGTATTATTAGACGGCGATGAAAGCTTTACCAATAAAAACGCAACTTATGCCAGTAATTTTGCAAATGCTTTGCAGAAAGAAACCGGTTTTAAATTAGACCAAGCTAACGATATCTTGGCTTTCAGTTATGCAAAAGCAATTTATCAACAAAAATTAATGGATAAAATAGAAATTAAACCGATCAAAAGAATATCCTCGGATTACCATCAAAGCTATATAGATACTGATTCTAAAATTTCTTCAGCAACAGCTATCAGACGTGCTTTGTCTGAAGGTAAAGATGTAAGTAATTTAACGCCAATGCATGATCTTGAATATACAGACTATGAAAAAAAATACTTTGATCTATTGAAGTATCGTTTGATCACTGATAACATTGGCCAGATCCGTTCGGTATACCAAGTAAACGAAGGAATTGAATTTTTATTAAAAAATGCGATTAGCAACGATCCTCAGAATTTTGGTGACTTTATTGCAGAAATCAAGTCAAAGCGTTATACTTTTGCAAGACTGCGAAGAGTGCTATCTTATGTCCTTTTGAATATAAAAGTCGACCAGATGAGAGACGCAATGGCACATCCATACCATCGTTTATTGGCTTTCAACGCAAAGGGGCGTCAATATCTTCACGATAATAAGAAAAACTTTGCTTTTCCTGTCATCAGTCATCTTGATTATAAAAAAGCGACCAAAGATCTGCTGATAGACTATAAAGCCGGTCTTGTATATAGTGAAATCATGGGGCTCGATAAAGCTCAAGATCTGCAGCACAAACCAATTCAACTATAAGCATTTATTTATAAATAAGCATGAAATTTTTAGTTCAACAATTACAAAAATATAGAAAGAAACCCCTGGTCATCAATGATATTATTGATCTTTCGGGTCCGGTAAAAGAAAATTTTTCCGATAGAATCTTAGATTTAAAACCAGTCAAAGTTGATGGTGAAATAAGCTACGGCAGCAACGATAGGATAACCGTGGATCTTAAGCTGAACGGTGTTGCTTATTTGCCATCCGCTCGTAGTCTGGCTCCGGTAAAATACCCGTTTGAGATAAATATGGATGAGCTTTATGTTCAAGATGAAGAATCTCTTTCGATGTTTTCTGAAACTGAGGCGGTTTTCTTGATCGAAAAAAATCAGTTAGATCTTGATGCTGCGATTTTAGAAAATATAGTTACCAATCTTCCGATGACTGTTTTTAAAGAAGATGAAACAGCGGATCGACCAGTTTCTGGACAAGGATGGCAAATAATCAAAGAAGAAGATTATGAACCAAATGATATTCTAGATACAGAAAAAACACATAAATTAGGTGATTTTTTTCCAAAATCCGATAATAAAAACAAGGATAAGTAATTTATAGTTAGGCAAAAAGTATTATTCATATGAAAAAACATACACAAACCAGCATTTTTCCTTTATTTAGAAGAGTTTTGATCATTGCTCTTATTTTTCTGGAATTTTTGCTAATAACCGGTGGATACAGTAAAACGGGAAGAACCTGGCTTTGGATCAGCCAATATATGGTCAACTTTATGAGCTGGATGGCTAAGGATGTTTTCAATTCTACCAACGGTATTGGTTTTGCTATCATTGTCATGACTGCTGTGATAAGGCTGATACTTTTCCCGATAATGTATAAGCAGCAGCGGGATTCAACTATTCAAGCTGAAAAAATGGCAATGCTTCAACCACAGCTTTCAAAAATTCAAGATGCTTTAAAGAAATCGAGCAGTCAAGAAGAAAAGATCACTATAAACACGGCGATGATGTCCGTTTATCGAGAAAACGGTGTTTCATTAACAGGCGGGATAAATTTTTTGTCTATGTTGATCCAATTACCCGTAATATCAGCTCTTTATACAGCTATCAGGCTTTCAACCAGCACGATGGCAACTGATCATATAGATCCTTCTACTTTTAACTCAAATTTTTTGCTTAATGGATCTCGTTTTTTTGGTATTCCGCTCTATCGTCCATCAATAATAATAGCTTTGATCGCCGCTGTTTTTTATATAGGACAATCTTGGCTCAGTCTGAAAGCTGCTCCTGAAGCGCAAAGAAAACAAATGTCGACCATGATTTGGTTTAGCCCGATCATGATATTTTTCTTCTCAATATTTCAGTCAGCAGCCTTAGGATTGTATTTTATGGTCGGCGGTATTTTCGTGCTTGTTCAAACGGCATTCATCTTGAAAAATCGACCGGCGCTACAAAAACAGGTTCGTTCAGAATTTAAAGTTAAAAACGTTGTTGACGATCTTTTAAAAGATGCTAAAAAAAGCAATGATCCAGGGTCTATAAGAAAAGATATTAAAAGCGAGACCGGCAGCAAAACTCTTTCTGATCGATCTTCTAAAAATGGCCGCAATAGAAATAAGGGTAAGCAGAAAAGGAAACCTAAAATATAAAATGGAAATAATTACTTCAAATCAAAATTCCAAAGTAAAACTTTGGACAAGTTTACAAACACAAAAGGGTCGTAAGCAAAGCGGCACGTATTTGCTTGACGGTTGGCATTTGGTTCAAGAAGCGCTGAATTTTGCAGCACCTATCCAAGCTGTTATCGGAACTGAAGAACAAATAGAAAAACATTTGCCAGAGGTCCCGCAGGGAGTTCCGGCTTTTCAAGTCACTGACGAGGTCGCTAGACATATTTCTAAAACTAATAATCCTCAGGGAATATTTGCTCAGACCAGTTTGCCGAATAACTCATTCGATCCTCAGTATGTACATAGCGGTCGTTGGCTTTTACTGGATCGTATTCAAGATCCTGGTAATGTCGGAACCCTAGTTAGAACTGCTGATGCTGCCGGTTTTAGCGGAGTGGTTCTTTCTAACGGCAGTGCGGATCCCTTTAATCCGAAAACGGTTCGTTCTATGCAGGGAAGTCAATTTCATATCAAAGTAATCAAAGATGCAGAACTCGGTCCTTGGATATCTGCTTTGAAAGAAAATGATTATGATATTTATGGGACAAGTCTTGAGAAAGATTCGGTCGACTACAAGACTGTATATCCGGAAAAGAACTTTGCATTAGTTTTGGGTAATGAAGGGCAAGGACTTGATCCTGATATTTTGAAAGAAACGACAGAAAATTTGCACATTAACTTTTTAGGTAAGGCTGAATCGCTTAATGTAGCAGTTGCAGGAGGAATATTAATGTTTGCATTGAATTGAGCAAACTTATAATATGTAAGTATGGTAGAAGCATTAAGACTAACAGAATCGGCCTTTGAAATTTTGGGTAAGAAGTGGAATGGATTAATAATCCAGTCCCTTTTAGACAGCTCTACAGGTTCTTTGCACTTTTCGGAATTATCTCGAAAAGTACATGCGTGCAGTGACAGAGTCCTAACGGTAAGATTGAAAGAACTTGAAGACGCTGGTATCATAAGACGTGTCAACTGTCCCGATAATGGTAAGCTCGGTTATCGTTTGACCGATAAGGGCAGTTCCATGCGTGCTTTGATGAATGAAATTTCTAAGTGGGCGAAAAAGAATAATTCTTGATTTTTTGGAAGACTAGTAAGCTGTGATGCAAAAGCGAGTCGGGTTTGGTGCGAGCCGATTGCAGTAAAAGCTGAATTTCACTTCTTTATTTCTGGTTAACTCCCAGCGGTTTAGCCCCGTTAAAGGCTGCAATGAGGCAGATTTTCTGCGAATTTGGGTGGTAACACGTATTAATTACGTCCCTTGTATGAGTGATCGATAACTTATACAAGGGTTTTTTATTAGGTGAGGTAATGGATTTAAAAAATAATTTACAACAATTAAAAGATCACGTATCACAGCAAATACATGATGCAAAGAAAATTGATCAGGTGGAGAAAATCAGGGTCAATCTTTTAGGCAAAAAAGGAGAACTTACTAAACTGCTTAAGGGACTCAAAGATCTTCCCAATGAACAAAAACCGGTTATCGGCAAGTTGGCTAATCAAATCCGTTTAATGCTGGAAAAGTCTATTGAAGATAAGAAAAAAGATTTGAATGAAGCTTTTTTTGAAAAAAGAATGGATTCAGAAAAAATAGATGTGACCCTCCCTGGCCGGAGACCTGAAATCGGGACTAAACATATACTTCAACAAATTCAAGATCAGATCGAAGACCATTTTATCAGTCAGGGATATGAAGTTAAGTATGGCAAGGAAATTGAATCTGATGAATATAATTTTGAACGGATGAATTTGCCTAAGGACCATCCAGCTCGGGATATGCAAGATACTTTTTACATAACAAAAAATATTCTTCTTAGAACACAGACCTCCGCTATGCAGGCTCGTTCTATGGACCAGCATGATTTTACCAAGGGTCCTCTTAAAATGATCAGCCCCGGACAAGTCTATCGTCGAGATAATGATGACGCTACTCATTCGCACCAATTTCATCAAGTCGAAGGGCTTGTTGTGGGTAAAAACGTCAGCTTAGCTGATTTGAAAGGAACGCTTCAATCTCTTACAGACGAATTATTCGGCAAGGGTCACGCTATGAGATTAAGACAAAGTTATTTTCCGTTTACAGAACCAAGTATCGAGGTCGATATCAGTTGGAATTTAGTTGACGAAAATACTGCGCCAGAAGACATTGATTGGATCGAGGTTCTTGGTGCTGGTATGGTTCATCCTAACGTTTTGAGAATGTCCCATTTGGATCCTAATAAATACTCAGGTTTTGCTTTTGGTCTTGGCCCTGATCGTTTTGCGATGATAAAATACGGCATTGACGATATACGTAATTTTTATTTTGATGACATTCGTTTTCTAAAGCAGTTCAAACAAGTGGGGGAGTAAAAAAATGAAAGTATCCGTTGATTGGATAAAAGAATATATGCCGGATTTTCCGGTAAATAGCGCTAAAGATGCAGAACATTTTTCTGATCTTTTGGCTTTAACGTCGACTGAAGTTGAAGAGAACGGTTATCAAATACCTCAATCAAGCGGTTTGATCGTTGGCAGGATCGATCAGACCAGGTCAATTGAAAATTCAACTCATTTGAAAATAGCTATCGTAAATGTTGGTAAAAAAGATTATCAAATAGTTACCGGTGCACCCAATGTTAAGCAGGGACAGTTAGTTGTTTTGGCTTTGCCGGGCGCGCGTTTATTTGACGGAAAAAAAATCGAAGCAACTGATCTGGATGGTGAAATAAGTCAAGGAATGCTCGTTTCTTTACAAGAAATTGGCTTTGATGACTCTATTGCACCTAAAAAACATGAAGCCGGTATCTATGTTTTTCCTGATGATGGCGAAGTGAAACCAGGAGATAACGCCGTAGAAGCATTAGGCATCAATGATTTGATGATAAACACCGAACTAACGGCTAACCGTGGCGATATGCTGTCTATTCGCGGTAATTTGTATGAATTTTCTGCCATTTTAAACAAAAAGTTTTCAATGCCTGAACTTAAATTTGACGAAGGGGACAAAAAAACATCTTCTCAAATATCGGTTAAAGTGAATAGCGATATTGCCGATCCTTATTATCTTAGGGTCCTAAACGATGTTGAGGTCAAAACCAGCCCGCTTTGGTTACAAAAAAGACTTTGGAATTCCGGAATCAGGCCAATTAATAATATTGTCGACGCAACTAATTATGTAATGTTTTTATTGGGACAGCCGCTGCATGCTTTTGATTTAGATAAATTGCCGAGCAGGGATCTTAAAGTAGATCTTTCTAAAGAAGGTGAAGAAATCGTTACTTTAGACGGCCAGCTAAGAAAGTTGGGATCTAAAGAAAACATCGTTGTATATTCAGGCGATCATCCTGAGATGTTAGCCGGCGTCATGGGCGGAAAAGATTCGGAAGTCAGCTATGATACAAAAAATATAGTGTTGGAATCGGCATCTTTTGACCCTGCATTGATCAGGAAAACGGCTCAGCGTTTTAATCTTCATTCTCAAGCCAGCCAAAGATTTGAAAGGCTGATCGACCCATCTAATGTGGGTTATTCGGTCGATTTTGCTGCAGCATTGATCAAACAATTGGCCGGTGGGGAAATAGCCGCAGGCAGAATCGGAGCTGAACAAAAACAAGCAAAAGACAAAACTATTTCTATTAGTTTGTCTGAAATCAATAATTATCTTGGTACTGAAGTTTCGATCGACGACGTGGCCGATATTTGGAAAAGACTTGCGTTTGATTTTGAAATAAACGGTGACGAATTTATCGTTAATGTTCCTGCACGCAGGACCGATATTAATATAAAAGCGGATCTTTATGAGGAATTTGTGAGAATCTACGGATACGATAAAGTACCGCTCCATTTGCCAAAGGATATGGGCTACAATTCAGGACTAACTCAGGAACAAAGACTTGACAGGTCTATTCGCAGCACTTTAATGGGATTTGGATTAAATCAGGTCGTTTCTTATTCACTGACCGACCATAACAATTCTCATAATTTTGCTTTTGATCACGCTGATTCAGTTCCGTTGATTTATCCGATCAGTAAAGATCGTGAGTATTTAAGACAATCGATTTTAGGAACTTTGATCGATGTTGCTTCTTACAATTATGCAAGAAAAGTAGAAAATATTTCTTTATTTGAAATGGGACATGTATTTAAAGCCAGTTTGGATAATGAAAAACCGATAGAATCACAGCAACTAGCTGCCTTAGTATTTGGACAAGAAGCGGATAATTGGCAGCATAAAAATCATAGATACGATTTTTATTACATTAAGGGTCTGCTTGAGAGTTTGCTCGATGCTTTAGATCTTAGCGGCACTATATCATTTCACAGCAATAGCAGTTATCCTTTGATGCATCCCGGCAGAACAGCTGATGTTTATATCAATAAGAAATTTTTGGGATTTGTTGGTCAAATAAGTCCGCGTTTTTCATCCGAAAGCAAGTTGCCGAATTGTTATGTTTTTCAAATTGATTTAGACCTTATTCATACGCTCTTTAAAAAGAAAGATCACTATCAGCCGATCAATAAATTTCCGAGTGTGCAAAGGGATATTTCATTACTTGTTGGCAGAGAAATCGAATCACAGGATATCGAAGAAATCATTAAACTTAGTGCCGGCAAGTATTTATCTTCTATTTCAGTCATTGATTTATATCAAGGCCGCGAGATCCAAGGTACAAAGAAATCAATTTCCTACCGGTTGACATTCCTTGATCCTGAATCGACTTTGACTGATAATCAGGTAAATCAGCAGGTCGAACAGATTTTATTGCGTTTAAAAAATCAATTAGGAGTCCAAGCTCGGTAAATATTTGATAAGCTGTTCTTATGTTTTCATCTTTAAAAAGAGATTTCGGCCCGTCAACAACGATAATTTTCTTAATAACTATTTGTGTTTATGTATTGCAAGTTATCCTTGATTATCTATTACACTTTGCCCAAGGACAGATCAATCCTTTTATTCTGTTAAACAGTTTTTTTAATGGTCCTTCGATACAATCTTTGATTTTAAGCGGTGCCCAGGTCAAGGCATTGGTTTTTGGCGGTCAATGGTTTAGGCTGATAATTCCGATTTTTCTGCATGCCTCTTTGATGCACATATTTTCAAACATGCTGGCGCTTATAATCGTTGGTCCATATGTAGAAAATCTTTTTGGAAGCATTAAATTTTTAATTATTTACTTTGTGTCCGGAATATGGGGTAATTTATTTGCTTTGATTTTCGACCCCAATTCAACGACGATTTCCGTTGGCGCTTCGGGGGCTATTTTTGGACTTTTTGGTGCTATGATATCAGTTGCTTGGTATAACCGGAATAATTATATTTTCCGTCGCCAGCTATTTATTTTTGTAGCTTTAGCAGTCTTCAACTTGGTCGGCAATTTGGGCGATCCTAGCGTTGATATATGGGCACATATTGGCGGATTGATATCCGGTGCACTTTCTTCGCTGATTATTGATTTTCCAAGTACTCAATACGGTAAAATTAAGATTGTTGTGAAGGTCATTGCTATTTTGATTATGATCATTCCGCTCTATATTGTTATTCATCAAGTTATCAGTTGAGCAGCGTTTTTATTTTTGAAAGCGCTTGTGTTTATTTTTAAAAAAAATTAATCTATTAATGTTGAGGTAGAAATGGTTAAGGATAAACTAATCGGTGTCGATTTAGGCGGCACCACTATTAAATTTGCAATTTTAACAGCTGAAGGAGATATCCAAGAAAAATGGGCGATCAGAACTAATATTTTAGATGATGGTTCGCATATCGTTCCGGATATCATTAATTCTATAAATCGTCGGATCGAGCTTTTAAAGCTTGATCGCGAACGAATAATCGGCATCGGAATGGGTACTCCGGGAACTGTTGATAGAAAAAACGGCACCGTCCAGGCGGCCTTTAATTTAAATTGGCGTGGTGTTCAACACGTAAGAGACGAGATTCAAAAGGGTACTAATCTTCCTTTCACGATGGACAACGATGCTAATTCCGCTGCTATCGGCGAACAGTGGAAGGGAGCCGGCGAAAACAATCCCAATGTAACTTTTGTAACTCTGGGTACCGGTGTTGGCGGCGGCATAATTGCTAATGGCCAGCTGATACGCGGAGTTTATGGTGCAGGTGGCGAGTTTGGCCATGTGGTCGTTGAACCTGGCGGATACCTTTGTACTTGTGGCAATAGAGGCTGTCTCGAGCAGTATTGTTCAGCTACCGGAGTTGTTCATTTAGCGCATGATTTTGCGGATGAATATGAAGGTCCGTCAAGGCTTAAGTCAATGTTAGACAACGGTGAAGATGTTACTTCTAAGACTGTTTTCGATTTAGCAAAAGAAGGGGATTTCCTAGCTAATGAGGTAGTTAACAAAATGGCTTATTATTTAGGTTATGCAATTGCTTCTTTATCAAACATTCTTAATCCGGCTTATGTCGTTATAGGCGGCGGAGTTTCTGCTGCGGGTGATTTTCTGTTGAGCAAGGTTCGTGAAAATTGGGAAGATTGGGCTTTTGAACCAGTTAGAAAATCTACCAGACTGCGGCTTGCGCAGCTCGGTAATGATGCCGGTGTGATCGGAGCAGCAAGTTTGGCGAGAGATTTCTTATAAATTTTCTATTTGACCTTTTAATTCGTCAATATATTTGTTAAAATATTTTAGTCGGTTTGTTTAGCAAAGCTATTCAGACCTCTAATAGGGATATCGTATAATGGTAGTACAACGGTCTCCAAAACCGTTAATGGGGGTTCGATTCCCTCTATCCCTGCCATGGCGGTACTGGTGAAGTTGGTTAACACACCGGTTTGTGGTACCGGCACGCGTGGGTTCGAGTCCCACGTACCGCCCTTGCAGGATTTATTTTTATCGATCTTGCTTATTCTTTATTAACGATGCCGTTGTGGCGGAATTGGCAGACGCGCTGGACTCAAAATCCAGTGGTGGCAACACCGTGTGGGTTCGACTCCCACCGACGGCATTTCAAGCGTTATATCAGAAACATTGATATAACGCTTTTTCTTTGCTTAAATGTTGATATGACGGCGTTTCTGTACTTCACATATCGTCAAGAGACCCATACAGACCAATGAAAAATGCACAATTTACTGCACAATGCACAATTATTGCACAACGAAATTCATCAAATCGGTCACTTTATCTTCTTCATTTTCTCTAAGTGTTTGAAGCAGATGTGAATAGACTTTTTCGGTGATAGCTAAATTAGCATGTCTCAAGCGCTCTGACATGTATTGAATAGAAAACCCCGGGATAATAAATATTAGCTGGCAAGCTTTTTTTGTGTGATAATGAAAAATAGCTAAAAGGGGAGGTGATAGTGATGATTAGAACATTCAATAGGATTAATCGAAAAATTATTTTGTTAAATAATCTAGTATCAAAGAGGATATATTCCGTTGAAAAAATTAAGAAAAGCACTATCGACCGAACTCACTCAAATTTATCTAATGGGCTATGATGCATGGGGTAAATCTGATTCAATCACTGTTTACCTGCAAGAATGTCGACTTTCTACTAAATATCAACGTGGGACTTGGTGGGTCCTTGAAGAAAAAGGTCAATTGCTGAGCTCACTAATTATTTATGATTTGTCTGATCATGTATTGGGAATTGGATCGGTCTCGACTTATCCAGCTCGTCGGCATAAGGGTTATGCAACGACTATGCTAATAAAATTCATGACCCGCTACTCGGACTGCAGTTTCTTTTTATTCAGTGATATTGACCCATCTTTCTATAGTCGGTTAGGATTTCAGGCCGTCAGTAAAGAAAACCAACCTTATTCGGATACAACTTTGATGTATTATCCCAAGGATTTTCGACCAGAAAGGGACCAGTTACCAACTTACTTTTAAATTTACAAATAGTTATCAAAGCACCCCGGATTAATTTCTGAGGTGTTTTTTATTTTCATAGAAATTTTTTGTCATAACATAATATGTATCTAGTTTTAATGGAAATATTTTTTAGTTACAAGATGAAGCATTTTTTGCCTTTTGTCCTTATCAAGAAAGTTTCTTTCAGTTATAAATATAAAAAAGCGTCTCCTTAAAGGCGCTTATAAAGTTTGTGTTTAAAATATTTTTTCCATCGAAAAAGTTATTTTATGAGTTTTTATTATTATTTGAACTATTTGATTTTGAAAATTGTCTTGTTTCAAGATCGTAGATCAATTGAACGATTTCGTTGGAAAAAATACTTTCAGGCAAACCTTGATTCTTTAAAAAATCAAGCATTCGTTTTACTCCTTCCATGACAATGTTAACGCAAACACTTTTATTTTTTATATTTTTCTTAAAAAATCAATGCGAACATATGTTTTTTATTGTATATTAATTAAGGTTAGATTTTATTTATCAGCTATTCACAATTATTTGTGGATCGACAAATATGATAAACAAAAAACTAACTAAAATTTTGAATACTAAATTAATATTTTGAATTTGAAAGGTTTTTATGAATTTTATTGATAAAAAATTAGAAGATTTTAAAGTTAATGCTTATCAGCAAGGAAAAGTAAGAGAAATTTCAACAAAAGATGTTTTAGGAAAATGGTCAGTATTTTTCTTTTATCCAGCAGATTTTTCTTTTGTTTGCCCGACTGAATTAGGCGATTTGCAAGATAATTATGATGATTTTAAAAAAGCTAATGCTGAAATATATTCCGTTTCAGAAGACAGCGAATTCGTTCATAAAGCATGGGCAGAGGCTACTGATACCATTGGAAAAATCCAATATCCGATGTTGGCAGATCCAGCCGGCAAATTAGCCAGATTTTTTGATGTTTTAGATGAAGAAGCAGGGCAGGCTTTTCGCGGTGTATTTATAGTAGACCCTGAAGGTTCCATCAAATCTTATACGATAAACGATATGGGTATCGGCAGAAACGCTGAAGAAATATTGAGAACGCTTCAAGCTGCGCAATTTGTTGCTGAACACGGGGATAAGGTTTGCCCGGCTCATTGGCATCCAGGTGATGATACGATCACTCCAAGCTTGGATCTAGTAGGAAAGATTTAAGCAAGGGAAAGTTATGGATGAAAAACATGTATACGATACGATAATCATCGGTGCTGGTCCAGCAGGGTTGACTGCAGGTATTTATGCTGGCCGTGCTGCAATGGATACTTTGATAATTGAAAAAGATCAAATAGGCGGTCAGGTCACTACAACGTCTGTTGTTTGGAATTATCCTGCAGTTAAAGATGTTGACGGAACGAAATTAGTAAATCTAATGCAGGAACAAGTCAACGAATTTGGCGTAAAGATCATTAAAGACGATGTTGTTTCATTTGATTTAACTGGTGATGTTAAAAAAATATCCGGTAAAAAAGATTATTTTGCCCGCAGTATCATATTTGCTACTGGTGCAAATCCTAAAAAAGCAGGTTTTGAAGGCGAGGATCGTTTTCGCGGGCACGGAGTTGCTTATTGCTCAACTTGCGATGGCGAGTTATTTAGCGGACTAGATGTTTTCGTTATTGGCGGAGGCTATTCTGCAGCTGAAGAAGCTGATTATTTAACTAAATTTGCCCGCCATGTGACCGTTATAGTCCGCGGCAATAAGTTTACTTGCGCCAGCTTGACCGCTGCTAAGGCAATAGACAATCCGAAGGTAACCATTGTTTATGACACTGTTTTAAGGAGAGTATCAGGCAGTACTTATTTGGATCAGGCCGAATTCTTTAATAAAAAGAGTGGACAGACAAGGGTGTATAACTTGAAGGAAGGCGATGAAACCTTCGGTGTATTTGTTTTTGTCGGTACTAAACCAAACAGCGATCATATCAAAGATTTTTTAAATACCGATGAGCAAGGTTATGTAATTACTGATAATGAAATGCAAACCAATTTACGAGGTATTTTTGCTGCCGGAGATTTAGTAGCTAAACCGCTTAAACAAATCGTAACAGCCACTTCGGATGGTGCGGCAGCTGCTAGTGCTGCTGAAGAGTATGTAGCTTCGGAAAAAAGACGTTTAAATATCCCTATCAAACCTGTTCAAAAAAAGATTTTTAAACAAACTCCTTCTCAACAAACACCAATCGATGATGAACAGCGTAGTTTGGTCAAAACTCATGAAGGTCAATGGTTCGCTGGTGAATTAAGAAAACAGTTAACCTCTATTTTTTCAAAAATTAATAAAAAGATCACTTTACTTGTTTTGGATGACGCTAGCAGTAAAGGAGAAGAACTGAAAAGTTTCGTTTCAGAACTTTCTAATTTAGATGATCATTTAAATTACGAGGTAAAAAGAGCTCGTGATGATGAGGGATTGCTGCCGGCGCTAGAACTGCTTGATGAAAATCATAAACAAACAGGGATCAGGTTCAGCGGCATTCCAACAGGTCATGAACTTAATTCCTTAGTTTTAGCTATTTATAATTTAGCTGGTCCTGGACAATCTATAGATGGGGAACTGATCGAAAGGATCAAGAAGCTGCCTGGCATGCATTTACAGATCGGCGTCTCATTGACTTGTCATTTTTGTCCGGATGTTGTTGCAGCAAGTCAAAAAATAGCCTCGATCAATCCGGACATTAGTGCTGAAATGATTGATCTTCAGCTGTTTCCTAAATTGCGTAAAGCAAAGAAAATAATGAGTGTGCCCGCTTTTATGATCAATGATGGTGAAGTTACTTTTGGCAGCCAGACCCTTGACCAGATCGTTGGATTATGCGAGCGGCAAACAGAAAAAGTTTAAATTCAATTAATCTTAATTTAAACAAAAAACCTATCTTTCACGATAGGTTTTTATATAAATGATTAAAACTTGAATTTACAAGCTTACAAAAGCAAGGTTCTTAACATTGTAGAAGATGTTTTTTCCATCGAAAGTCTGGGCATTTATGAACTTTTCAGAATTTAAGTCTGTTAATTCAAATTTTGAAATTTTCTCAGCTTTTCCGTTGGAAAAAGTAACTTCGACACTGCCTTGCTTATCAATTAAATCTTTCATTAATCCGAGCAAATGATTCACCTCCTTCCTGTGGCTTGATTGGTTGGATTTACGAATTGCTTCTGGTGAAACAGTCTTGTTAACGGACTACGACTATTTTAGCAAAAAGAAGTAATCAAAGGGAATTTATTTAAGCAAATTAAAATTAAATTGTAAAATATAATCGGAATCATTGATTTCTTGGACTATGTTTTTTAGGGTTCTAGAAAGGAAAAAAATATGACTAAAAAAATTTATAAAGATTATTTTTTTGATGAAAAAGCCTTTAACACCCATGATGGTGGTTATGTTCCCTTGGAAAGATCTAATAAAGAGGAGAAACCACTGGCGATCCCTCCGTTATTAAAAGCAGATAAAGTGAACGGCAATGATATTTATTACACTGTTGAGGCACAGGAAGGAGAAAGTCAGTTCCTCGATGGACATAAAACCAAAACTTGGGGATATAATGCTCCTTTTTTGGGGCAAACGATAGTCTTTGAGAAAGGACAGCACGTCCATATTAATT
The DNA here is from genome assembly GCF_051852995.1 of Oenococcus alcoholitolerans. Taxonomy (GTDB): domain Bacteria; phylum Bacillota; class Bacilli; order Lactobacillales; family Lactobacillaceae; genus Oenococcus; species Oenococcus alcoholitolerans. The sequence continues at coordinate 830,314 of NZ_CP176042.1, read as the reverse complement.
TAAAAAATTCGCTGCCGGAATTAACAACATTTCATTGGCACGGTTTGAATGTACCCGGTCCGATCACAGATGGCGGCTGCCATGCTCCTGTTTACCCCGGAGAAGTTAAAAAAATAGATTTCACTGTAGACCAGCCGGCCGCAACTCTTTGGCTGCATGCTCATCCCTGTCCTTCAACAGCAGAACAAGTTTGGAAGGGGCTTGCTGCTTTTGTTTTAATAAAGGACGCAAAGGAATTAAAATTACCGTTTCCGCGAAAATATGGGATAAATGATATCCCGCTCGTTTTGCAAGATCGTCGTTTCCATGAAAATAATCAGTTTGATTATTTAAAAGATTATGATCCAGACGGAGTTCAAGGTCCAACTGCAGTTATCAACGGAACTGTTAATCCATATTTCGATGTCAGAAGTCAAAAGATTCGTTTGAGGATTTTAGATGGTGCCAATAGAAGAGAATGGCGTCTTCATTTTTCTGATGATTTGCCATTTGTCCAAATAGCTTCTGATGGCGGAATTTTACCGGAACCGGTCGGCTTTACTCACTTGATGCTGACGTGTGCCGAAAGAGCCGAAGTGATCGTTGATTTTGGAAAGTATAAAGAAGGGGACAAAGTCGTGCTTTACTCAGACGATATACCTTTGATAACTTTCCGTATTCATGCTTTTGAAAAAGATGATACAGTTTTGCCGGATCATCTTGTTGATATTCCTGAAATGAAAACCGATAAAAATACTCCGGTCAGAAAAGTTGTCATGTCAGGAATGGATGAAGAAGTTATGATAGATGACAAAAAATTCGATATGCAGCGAATTGATTCTCGTCAGCAAGTCGGCAAGGTCGAATACTGGGACATTACAAATACAAATAAAATGGAAGGCGGCATGATTCATCCATATCATATGCATGGTGTCCAATTTGAAGTCGTGTCAAGGAATGGGCACGAGCCGTATCCTAACGAACATGGTTTAAAAGACACTATTGGTGTTAATCCTGGTGAGACTGTTAGGTTGAAAGTTCGTTTTGAAAAGGCCGGTGTATTTATGTATCATTGCCATATTATTGAACATGAAGACGGTGGAATGATGGCACAAATAGAAGCATACGATCCCGACCATCCAAAAACCTATCATTTGATGGATATGGATACACTTACTAAGGCTTTCGCGAAAGAACGCGGAGTAAAGCCTGAAGACCTGCATCTATCGGGTATGGAGTCCTATGAAAAAATGGGTATGAAAATGTAATTTATGTTAAAGAAAGGTTTTCATGAAGATTTTAGGGATATTAGCCTCACATGATAATAGCGGTATAACGGCACAAATGTTAGCAAACGTGTTGCGGCCTGCTAACGGTAAATGTGATTCAGAAACTATTTATCTGGATGATTATCAAATAAAACCCGATTTGCCTGGTAAAAGTAACCCGACCTTAGATCTGCTTGAAAAAAAACTTTCAGAAAGTGATGTTTGGGTCCTTGCTGTACCGACTTATTGGAAGGATATCAGCGGAACCATGAAAAATTTTTTCGATTGTATCAGATCGCGGATCGTACGCTTTGATCATACTGGTCAGATGCACCCATCGATTTTTCAAAATAAACATTATGTGAGCTTAACTTGTTGTTTCACATCTTCTTTTGAAAATTTATTCAGCGGAATAACCGATCAAACTTTTAAAGAAATAGACCTTGTTATGTCGGCTGCCGGTTTGATAAAGGTGGATGAATTGGTTACTTGCGGAACTTTTAATATGAAAAAGCTTCCGGAAAACAAAAGACAACAGTGCGTGAAGATTGGTGAAAAAATTGTTAAAAAAACAAGGAGAGATGATCAAACCTTGAAAAGATATTTTGAATTATTTTCTGTTGTTGCAATTATGTCCTTGATTACTATGCTGATCCAAAGAGCCATAGCTGTATTTTGGCTTGATTCGGGATATAATTTTTGGTTTAACTACATTTCTTTTGTCTTAATATTTTTTATCTTATTGGCTTCGATACTCCATTTTCTGACTTTTGTTAAACATCGTCGTCATTAAAACGGTTTAATTTTTAAGGGAGTGTTTTATAGGTCTTGAATAAAATAAAAATACAGAGAATTTATAAAAAACCAATAAATTTGAACGGATACAGGATCTTGGTAGATAGGCTTTGGCCAAGAGGCGTTTCCAAAGAAAAAGCCCAGCTTGATGTTTGGTTTAAAGATATAGCACCAACTACAGAATTAAGAAAATGGTATTCGCATGATCCAAAAAAATTTGAAGAGTTTAAAAACAGGTATTTAAATGAACTCAAGAAAAATCAACGAACGAAAATTTTTTTAGATTTAGTATCTAAGGAATTATTAAAAAAAGATGTTATTCTTCTTTTTGCTGCCAAGGATGAAAAATATAATCAAGCGATCGTATTGAAAAATTTTTGTCAGGAAAATATCGAATTGTAATTTTTTCAGCTGTATTTTCAGCTGTTTTTTTGTTAGGGTAAAACTATCTAAATTAGTTTTAAGGAGTTTCATGATTAAAAAAACTGTGGTTGGTTCCTTGGTTGCTCTAGGAATAGTGTACGGTGATATCGGCACATCTCCACTGTATGTTATGAATGCGATCGTTCAAGACGGTGGCGGTATCAAACATTTAACGGATGATTATCTTCTTGGTTCTTTGTCTTTGATTTTTTGGACCTTGTTTTTGATTACGACTGTTAAGTATCTATTTATAGCGATGCAAGCCGATAATAATAAAGAGGGCGGCATTTTTTCATTATTTACACTTGTTAGAAAACAGGCAAAATGGTTGATCATACCGGCGCTGATCGGTGGTGCGTCTTTGCTGGCTGATGGAACTTTAACACCGGCCGTAACAGTAACTTCTGCTATTGAAGGATTAAAAGGTCAAAAGATAGGCCCGCTTGTCTTCGGCAGATCAACTGGCCAAGTAGTTTTGATCGTCTCGATTATTTTACTGATTATTTTTTTGTTTCAAAGAATGGGAACATCTATTATCGGAAAATCTTTTGGACCATTGATGTTTATATGGTTTGCTTTTATCGGATTTTTTGGTTTTGTAAATTTGCTTGGCCATCTTGAGATTCTAAAAGCCTTATCGCCACTATATGCTATTAATGTACTGTTTGCGCCCGATAATAAAGTTGGATTTTTTCTTTTGGGGAGTATATTTTTAGCAACGACTGGAGCTGAAGCTCTTTATTCAGACATGGGGCACGTTGGCAAGGCAAATATCTACCGGACCTGGCCTTTCGTTTTTCTTTGTTTGATGCTTAGTTATTTTGGTCAAGCTGCTTGGTTACTAGAAAATAGGAATTCGGCTGTTTCTCAAACCAGCAATCCTTTTTACAGCATAATTCCAGAAAATTTTCGTACTTTTGCTATTCTGATCGCGACCATTGCCGCTATTATTGCATCTCAGGCGCTGATCACAGGTTCTTTTACTCTTGTCAGCGAAGCGATAGGATTAAAATTACTACCGCGTTTAAAAATCAGATATCCAGGCCGGATAAAAAATCAATCTTATATTGCAACGGTCAATTGGCTGCTATTTGCAACAACTTTGGCCGTGGTTATTTTTTTCCAAAGTTCACGCCATATGGAGGCAGCTTATGGTTTGGCAATAACGATCACTATGCTTATGACTACGTTATTGCTGCAGCATTTCATAGTTATCAAAGGGCACAAGATATTATCCTGGATTTTTGTTATTTTTTATATGTTCATTGAAGGCTGTTTCCTGATCGCCAGTCTTGTTAAATTTATTCATGGCGGATATATTACACTGCTGATAACTATTTGCATACTGATGATCATGGTTTTTTGGTTCTTTGGAAATCGAATAAAACGTCATTATACTGATCAAAGTCAATATTTATCGATCAAGGAATTTGCACCGATGCTGAAAAGACTAAGTGAAGATGACAACTTGCCGATCTATGCTGATAATTTGATCTATATGAATCGTATTAAAGAAGACTATATGATCAAAAGGCAGGTCCTTTATTCTATTTTCGATAAGCGGCCTAAACGTGCACGTGTATATTGGTTCATAACCGTTAATCAGACAGACGTCCCTTATGAATCAAATTATACTGTTGACATGCTTGGTACCAGAAATATTGTTGATGTGCAACTTTATTTGGGTTTTAAAAAACCTCAAGCTATCAATATTTATTTAAGGCAGATCATTACCGATCTAATAAATGATGGTGTTATCGATCAACAAAAGCCGAAATATTCAACGATGTCAGATCGCAAGGTCGGTGATTTTAAATTTGTCTTTTTAAATCAGCAGCAGCAAGATTTGAACTACAATTCAGGCATTAAAGCATTTGACAGGTTTATGATATCAGGCCGACTGCTCCTTCAAAATATCACACAGTCACAGGCGAGCTGGTACGGATTAGAGTTCAGCGAATATGTAGAAGAAACTGTGCCTTTATTTGTCGCGGAAAGAAAAGATAATTATTTGGTTCAAAAAAAGATCTATAACAGTAAATGATTTTTATCTTCAATTAATTTATCAGTGTCCTCCTTTATGTATAATTAATTATAGCTATTAACTCAATTTTTACAAAAGGGAGGACAGATGAGTGAATACGCAATCCGCCTGAGCGATGTAATAGAAAAATTTTCGAGTTCCATAAAAACGGGGCTTACTTCTTTAGAGGCTGACCAAAGGAAAAGTGAATATGGTTTGAATGTGATTGAAAAAGAAAAGAAAGCTTCTGCTTTTAAAATATTTATTCAGTCACTTTCAGAACCGATCACACTTATTCTTTGGGCAGCCGTTTTTTTAACTTTTTTGAGTTCGGCCTATGATTTTTTTGGTCGCAGTGATTTGGGCCATGCATTATCATCGGTTTATGAAGCCATTGCTATAACGATAATAATTTTTGTTAATGCAGGTCTTAATTTTTTTCAAAAAATGAAAGCCCGCAAATCTTTAGACGCTCTAAGAAAAATATCAGATCGGCAAGTTCAAGTTATAAGAGATGGCAAGCGGAGAAGGATATCGGCTTTGTATCTCGTTCCAGGCGATATCGTTGAAGCTAAGATGGGAGATTTTATTGAGGCCGACATACGCTGGCTGCAAACAAGCGAACTGCAGGTAGTTGAATCTCATTTGACCGGTGAATCTACACCCATTTTAAAAAACAATCGTAAATTAGCTAAAGATACTCAATTAGCTGAAAGAAAGAATATGGGTTTTTCTGGGTCAACGGTCGTTAATGGAACGGGTATCGGCATAGTCGTTGCAACTGGACCGAACACAGAGATCGGGAAAATAGCCGGTTTGCTACAGAAACAAGATTTTAAACAGACCCCGATCGAAAAAAGTATTCATCAGTTAACTAAAAAAATTATGTTGATGGCCGCTTTTGTGGTAGGATTTTCATTTATTTATGATCTATTTAAGCAATATTTTAATGAAGGTTCGATCACTGTTAATGGTGTTTTCGAAAATATTTCTTCAGCTATAGCCCTATCAGTAGGAGCTATACCCGATGCTTTACCTGTTGTTTTATCTATCGTATTAACGATAGGGGCTCGTATCATGGCCAAAAACAAGGGTCTGGTAAAATCGCTAGCAAGCGTTGAAACGTTAGGTTCTACGAATTTTATTGCTTCTGATAAAACGGGAACGCTTACGAAAAATGAAATGACTGTTACAAATTTCTTTATAAATGGAGCCAGCGATAAAATCAATAAAATCGACCGTCAGTTTTTTGATATCAATGACCCTTATCAAGCTTTCTTTATTTCTTCAGTTTTGAATAACGAAATCGAGTTATCAAAAGAAAACGTTAACTCAAAGATCGGTAATCCTACTGATATTGCCTTAGCTGATTTTTCGCTTCGATCGGGTTTTTCGAAAAAAAATCTTTTAGATAAACACGATTTTAAAATAATTAAAGTTTTTCCTTTTGATAGCAAAAGGAAAATGATGAGCACGATAATCCAAGTCGAAGATAAGTATTACCTGCTTGCCAAGGGTGCTCCGGACATTCTTGCCAAAAAAGCGAATGATATTTTTGTTCAAGGGAAAAAAGTTGATTTTACAGTTTTTAAGAACGATTTTGATAGATTAGTTTCTGGTTATGCCAAACAAGCCCTTAGAACTATCGCGATCGCGATCAGTGAGATAACTGGTCAGGAAGCTGTCAAAGCAGACCAGCTGCAATTGGAAAATAAGCTGACTTTGCTTGGCTTGGTGGGTATCATAGATCCGCCGAGAGAAGAAGTCAGAAAATCAATTGCGACACTTAAAAGAGCATCAGTTAAAGTTGTCATGATAACTGGTGATCATGCTGATACTGCCAAAGCCATTGCGAAAAATTTAGGCATCATCGATGACGATTCAAAAACGGTCGTTACAGGAAAAGAAATTGAAAGTATGTCTGACCAGCAGCTTAAAGATATCGTTTTAGATAAGCGCGTCTATGCTCGAGTTTCGCCTGATCATAAGCAAAGGATCGTTAAAGCATTGCAAGCACATTCTCAAATAGTCGCAATGACCGGGGATGGTGTCAACGATGCGCCGGCCTTGAGAAGTGCCGATATCGGTATCTCAATGGGAATAAATGGTACTGAGGTAACTAAAGACTCGGCTGACTTGATTTTACTTGATGATAAATTTACCACCATTGAAAAATCAGTTGAATCCGGACGAATGATTTTTGCTAATATTAGAAATTTTATTCGACAGGAGCTTACTACCAACGTTGCCGAAGTCATGTCTATATTATTGGGTACATTTTTGATAACATCCCCGATCGGAAATATTTCAGAACTAACGCCTACTTTAACGACCCTCATGATCCTTTGGGTGAACATGATCAGCGATTCATTACCTTCTTTTGCTTTAGGATATGATAAGGCTCAAGGTGACCTTATGAACGAAAAGCCAAGAAAGATCGACGCACCTATTTTATCTAAAAATTTGCTTTTCAGAGTTTTCGTCCGCGGATCTATAATGGCTGTAACAGTTTTCGCAGCCTATATTTGGGCGGCCGCCAGCGGAATGTCGGCCTCTCAAGCTCAAACGATCGCTTTTTTAACCTTAGTTTTCGGTCAATTGTGGCATGTGTTTGATGCAAGAAGCAATTCAACTTTATTCAGAAGAAACCCATTTAGCAATCCTTTACTGATAGCAACGGTGCTTTTCGCAGCTCTTAGTTCGATTTTCGTTACGATTTCACCTTTTTTCAATCAATTCATGGGCACAAGTCCGCTAAGTTTTTCTATTTATTTAGCAGTCGCTTTTCTGCCGGCTTTGCCAACCTTCGCCTTGTCGATCATTAAAGAAATATTATTATCTAAAAAAATCAAAATCGATTTTATTTGATGATTTTACAGGTAAAAAGTAACCACGGGCATTTTTCTTGTTTTTGTTTTATTATTAAACTTGTTTGTTTTTCTTTTTTTGAAAGATGATTAAGAAAGAAGGTTTAAATATGGTGCTAGAAAAACAGGTTTATAGTAAATTGTTTGCACATGCATTCGATATTCCCATTTCAGTAAAGTATTGGGACGGAAAAGTTGAAAATTATGGTCAAGGCGAACCGGAAGTAAAAGTAGAAATAAAAAAATCTATTCCACTAACACAGTTAGTTGATCAGCCGACTTTGGTCTTGGGCGAAGCCTATATGAATGGTGAAATAGAGATAGACGGCAGTATTCAGAAACTTGTTGCCTCAGCATACCGTAATAGCGGCAGTTTTTTGACAAAAAATTCTTTTTTGAAGCACTTGCCAAAAATGTCTCACAGTGAAAAAGAAAGTAAAAAAGATGTTCAGAGCCACTATGATATTGGTAATGACTTCTACAAGTTGTGGCTTGATAAAAGTATGACATATTCTTGTGCTTATTTCCGCACGCCTGCTGATAGTTTGGAACAAGCACAGATGAATAAAATAGAGCATATTCTTTATAAACTGCAGCCGAAGTCGGGACAAACTCTTTTAGACATTGGAAGCGGTTGGGGAAGTCTTCTTATTGTCGCTGCTGAAAAATTTGGTTTAAAGGCCACTGGTATCACTTTAAGCCAAGAGCAGTATGATTATACTCAAAATTTGATAAAAGAACACCATCTTGAAGACCAAGTAAAAGTTCTTTTACAAGATTATCGTGAAGTAAAGGGACAATATGATCTGGTCACTTCGGTCGGTATGTTCGAACATGTTGGTAAGGAGAATTTGGAGACCTACTTTAAAGAAGTCCATGAGTTTTTGAAACCTGAAGGCAGGGCTCTGATCCACGGGATCACTGGTCAGCACCGAGGTGCCGGCGTTGATCCTTTTATCATCAAATATATTTTCCCCGGCGGATATATTCCTAATCTTGAGGAAAATGTTGGCCATATAATCGATGCCGGTCTTCAAATAACAGATATCGAACCTTTGCGCAGGCATTACCAGCGCACTCTGGAGATTTGGAACGAAAATTATATGAAAGTTTTTGATCAAGCTGCGGATAAATACGGTTTGCCGTTTGCACGAATGTGGACTCTTTATCTACAAGCTTGTGCTGCATCGTTTGAGGCTGGAAATATTGATGTTGTTCAATATCTTTTGACAAAGGCTCCAAGCGGTACTGGTTTGCCTATGACTAGAGATTATCTTTACCAGGCCGAAAATTCTAATAATTGATTTTAAAACCGCTCAAGCGGTTTTTATTTTTAGTAAAATTATTCGTTCATATATGCGATAATTTAGCCATGGTTCTTTTACTAGACGGAAAAAAAACAGCGAAAAAATTGCTTGATGATTTAAAGAAGCAAATAGAAAGCAGTTCTTTAAAAATAAAATTAGCAACCATCTTTGATCAAAAAAATCCGGGCAGCAGTATGTATGTGAATATGAAAGTAAAAAAAGCTGCTCAAGTAGGTATTGAATCCGAAGAATTTAAAGTTGATGAAAGCTGGAATACCGATAAGGTCGTTTCTTTGGTAAGAAAGCTTAATGATGATCCTACTGTTTCCGGCATCCTTGTTCAATCACCGTTGCCTGAAACAGTAGATGAAAAGATCGTTTTTGATGAAATATCACCGCTAAAAGATGCGGACGGTTTGACTGCTAAGAATCAGGGACTGCTTTTTCAAGATTCTAAGATAGCTCACGCGCTTCCAGCAACTCCTTCTGGGGTAATAAAACTATTAAACGAATATGATTTCGTTTTTTCTGGTAAACAGGCTTTAGTTATTGGGAGGTCAGTTTTGTTTGGCAGGCCAATGAGTCTTCTTTTGGTCAATAGAGATATGACTGTTACATTAGCTCACTCAAAAACACCTAAAGAAACATTGATAAAAGAAGCAAAAAATGCTGATTTGATAATAGTAGCCGTCGGGAAGGCTGAATGGTTCGATCTGCAGGATCTTAAAAATAGTGCAGTGGTGATCGATGTTGGTGCTAATCGCAAAGATTCAAAAGCGGTCGGGGATGTTAATTTTGATGAAGTTTCAAAAAGGGTCGCTGCCATCACTCCTGTACCGGGTGGTGTAGGTCCAATGACGATCGCAACACTAATAGAACAAACTTACAATCTAGCTTTGGAACAAAAAAGGAGAAAAATCAGTATGAAAAAAGCAGTCATAACTGTGGTGGGCGATGACAAGCCAGGTATCATTGCAGCAGTTTCAACGAGACTATCCGAAAATCAGATCAATATCCTTGATGTATCACAAACTTTAATGGACAATGTTTTTACTATGAGTATGTTAGTTGATATCACAAAAGTTGATGATAAGTTTCAAGAGTTGCAAAATTCTTTAAAAGAATTGGGAAAAAATATGTCGGTATCAATTCATACTCAACGACAAGAAATTTTTGACACTATTTCTAAGATTTGAGGGTTTATCAGGTGGATATTAAAAATATTAGCGAAACTATCAAAATGATCGAAGAAGAACATTTTGATATCAGAACGGTCACAATGGGCATTTCGTTACTCGATTGTATTGGCGGCAGCGGTAAAGAAACAGCCGAAAAAGTTTATGAAAAAATAGTTAGCAAAGCCGGGAACTTAGTTTCTGTATGCGAACAGCTGGAAGCCGATTTTGCTGTACCGATAGTCAATAAAAGAATATCAGTCACGCCAATATCTTTAATCGCAGCTAATACGGACTATTCTGGTTTGATCGAGATCGCCAAGAGTTTGGATAAGGCTGCAAAAACTGTTGGTGTTGATTTTATCGGCGGTTATTCTGCTTTGGTCCAAAAGGGAACGGCTCCATATGAAAAGAGACTTATCGATAGTTTGCCTGAAGTTTTGAACAGTACTGATCTAGTGATGTCGAGTGTTAATATCGGTTCAACTAAAGCGGGTATAAATTTGAATGCCGTTAACAAAATGGGCAAAATAATCAAAGAAATTTCCCAAAAAAATCCATTAGGAAATGCTAAATTAGTGGTTTTTGCTAATGCAGTCGAAGATAATCCGTTCATGGCCGGAGCTTTCCATGGTGTTTCAGAAGATGATACCGTTATAAATGTCGGTATATCCGGACCAGGGGTGGTTAAAAGAGCTTTGGAAAAAATTTCCGGTCAGTCGATCGATATTGTTTGTGAAACGATTAAAAAAACGGCTTTTAAAATAACTAGGGTCGGGCAACTGATCGGAAGTCTGGCGGCTCAAAAACTCGGTCTTCCATTCGGAATAGTCGATTTAAGCTTAGCTCCGACTCCTGCCAGAGGTGATTCGGTCGCTGAAATTTTGGAAGAAATAGGTTTGGAACAAGTCGGAACTCACGGGACTACAGCGGCTTTGATGCTTTTAAATGATGCTGTCAAAAAAGGCGGAGTAATGGCAAGCACCAGAGTCGGCGGATTAAGCGGTGCCTTTATTCCGGTATCGGAGGATGCGGGAATGATAGACTCTGCAAAAGATGGGACTTTGACTTTGAGCAAATTAGAAGCAATGACTTCTGTTTGTTCCGTTGGTCTCGACATGATAGCGATTCCAGGCGATACCGATTATGAAACCATTAGTGCGATGATCGCCGATGAAGCAGCTATCGGTGTTCAAAATAACAAGACTACAGCTGTCCGAATTTTACCGGTTCCCGGCAAAACAGTAGGTGATAGCATAGATCTTGGTGGATTATTAGGTTATGCACCGATAATGCCCGTGATTGATAAAAGTTCCGCTTCGTTCATTCATCGCGGAGGGCATATACCCGCGCCGATCCATTCATTTAAAAATTAAATAAAATAATTAGGAGGAAAAATGAAAATTGGATTTTTAGGGGCTGGCCATTTAGCAACCGCTTTAATAAAAGGATTTTTAAAATCGGGTCTTGATCCCGAAGACATTTTTGTCAATTCACCCCATTCGGCTAAAAAGCTTTCTGAAAAATTTTCGATCAAAGCTGATTCATTTCAACATTTGATCAAAGAAGCCGACTATGTGTTTTTAGCTTTTTTGCCAAACCAGCTATCGAATATTTTTAACGATACTGTCGAAAAAATACAAGCTGATAAAGTTATAATCTCTCTGCTTGGCCCTACCTCTATCGACCAATTGGAAAAATTTTTTCCTGAAAATAAGATCGTTAGAGCCATGCCTAATGTAAATGCTGAATTTCAAAAATCAGAAACCGCCCTATCTTTTTCTCATAAAATTGATCTTGAAGATAAAAAATTAGTCGAAAGTCTTTTCAATAGGATCGGGCACGTCACTTTGATCGATGAAAAAAATTTTCCGGTTTTTTCTGCCTTATCCGGATCAGGTCCGGCGTTCGTTGCTTATTTTATCGAAGCTTTATCAAAGAGTTCCGAGAATAAAGGTCTAAACAGCGTTCAAGCATTAGCTAGTTCTTTATACACTGTTCAAGGTACGGTTGATAATTTATTACAAGGATCAAGCAAGCCAAAAGAGTTGATCGACGCAGTTGCTTCACCGGGCGGATCAACTGAAAGAGGGATCGACTTTTTTGAGAAGAGCGATTTTCTTGAGACAGTAGATCAAGCGATCGAACGGACGATTGGAAATGGCAATAAAGAATAAATGGAAGAAAATAGTTATTAAAGTCGGCACTTCAACGATCGTTAAAAAAGACGGAAATATTAATCTGCCTGTTATAAATCAATTGGTGCAGGCATTAACAGCTTTATCTGATCAAGGCAGAGAAATCATTTTTGTAACTTCAGGGGCGATCGGCTTGGCTTTACACCAATTGGGATTAAAAAAACGACCTAAAAGTATACCGGAACAACAGGCGCTTGCCGCTATCGGACAGGCTAATTTAATGGCTATTTATAATCAAAATTTCTCTTTTTACCATCAAATCACCGGTCAAGTACTTTTAACTTATGATGTATTCAGCAATCCTGTTATGAAACAAAACATGTTGAACGCTCTTGGAGAGTTATTAAAAAAGAAGGCTATCCCGATAATCAACGAAAATGATGTGATAGCAGTTGATGAAATGGATCACCAGCATTCTTTTGGCGATAATGATCATTTAGCAGCACTAGTCACTGTTGAAATAAATGCTGATGCACTGATAATATTGTCAGACGTTAATGGTCTTTATGATAAAAACCCGCATCTTTTTTCTGATGCGAAAACGATCAAAAGAATTGATAATGTTGATGATTCTGTCATGCAATTAGCATCTGGAAAAAGTTTATTAGGCAAAGGCGGCATGAGGACCAAACTTTCAGCTGCTGAATATTTAATTCAACATAATAAACAGATGCTATTATTATCAGGAGAAGATCCGCAGAATATTTTAAAAGCAATCAGTGGAGAATCGATCGGAACTTTATTTGCTCATGAATGAAAATAAAAATTTGGATAAAATTATTAATGAAATCGGTATAAACGCAAAAACCGCTTCTTTTGAAACTGCCCAGTTAAATTTGGAACAGAGAAATTCTATTATTAAAAATTTTGCTAAGAATATAGAAAACAACCTAGAAAAGATAATTAAAGTAAATTCCCAAGAGGTGTTCAGCCATCCGAATTTGAACCCAGTTATGAAGAAGCGCTTGGCCCTTGACGAACCAAAAATACGTTCATTGATCGACTCGCTGTATTCTTTGATAAAATTATCAGATCCGCTCAGCGGGCCCTTTGAACAGTGGCAAGCCCCAGCGGGGTTTAAAATAATAAAAAAAATAGTTCCTTTGGGTGTTATTGCGATGATTTATGAAGCACGTCCGAACGTTACGGTAGACGCAGCATCGTTAGCGATAAAATCTGGAAATGCAATAATTTTAAGAGGCGGCAAGGAAGCTATAAATACAAATAAGTTTTTAGTTAGTTTGTTAAGAGAAAGCTTGAAGCAACAAAAATTAAATCCAAACTTCGTTCAACTTATCGAAGATACTTCCAGAGATTCTGCTGATCGCCTATTGCACCTTCGTGATTATCTTGATTTATTGATTCCAAGAGGTTCTCAAAGTTTTATCGATCATGTTGTGAGAACTGCTGATGTTCCTGTTATCGAGACTGGTGCCGGAAACGATCATATTTTTGTTGACGAAAGCGCAGATCAAACGCAGGCGGTGAAAATAATAGTTAATGCAAAAACTCAGAATTCAGCTGTATGCAACGCTGCTGAAAAATTGTTGGTTCACAAAAATATTGCCAAAGAATTCATACCTAAAATTTCTGAAGCTCTTATCAAAAAAGGCGTTGAATTACGCGGGGATAACCAAAGTCTTCAAATATTTCCAGGTATCAAAAAAGCGGAAGATAGCGATTGGGGCAGCGAATATAACGACTTGATCATGTCTATAAAAGTTGTTGACGATTTAGACTCGGCAATCGATTGGATCAGTAAATATACTACCCACCATACTGAGGTTATTTTAACTAAATCTCCGGAAAATACTATTAAGTTTATGAATAGCATCGATGCGGCCGTAGTCATGGAGAATATGTCCAGCCGTTTTACCGATGGTCATGAATTTGGTTTTGGATCTGAAATCGGCATCAGCACGCAGAAATTACATGCGCGCGGTCCAATGGGGATAAAGGCTTTAACCAGCTATAAGTATCAATTATATGGTCATGGAGAAACTCGTTCTTGAATGCCGATTTTAGAGTTGAACGAAAGAAATTTTTAAAAAATAAATCGTTGGTCATTTCACATCGCGGTTTGCCCGCTTTGGCACCAGAAAACACGCTGCCTGCTTTTGAAAAGGCATTGGAAGTCGGAACTGATGGGTTAGAAATTGATCTGCATCTTACAAAAGACGGCTTTTTGGTGATCAATCACGATGAAAGCGTTGATCGTACTTCAAATTCTACAGGTTTGATTCGGGATCTAACTTTACAAGAACTAAAAAAATTAGATTTCGGTTGTAAATTCAATCCTATTTATAAAAATACTAGACTGCTGTCTTTTAAAGAATTTTTGGAATGGTTATCGAAGACGAATTTTAAGGGTATCCTTTTGATCGAACTTAAGACGGATCATTTTGAATATCCAGGAATTGAGAAAAAAGTTTTAAGCGATCTAAAAAATTTTTCTAATGGCAGATGGAAAATTATTTTTCAATCTTTTAATCGTCGAACTATTCTTAATTTACACGGATTGGATCCAAAATCTTTGATATCGAAACTTACATATTCGGTCAATCTTCGTGATATATGGGAATTTAAACGGGGCATTCTTTTTTCTATAAATCCAGATTTTAGAAATCCGCTTAACAGGTTTTTCATTTTTAATTTTAGAAAAATCACTTTTTTCCCCTGGCTTATCAAATTAGAGAGAGATTTTGAGAAACTTTATGATTTACCGATCCCAGCCTTGATAACTAATCATTCAGATAAAGCGATTAAAATACGGAATAATGCAGAACAAAGGAAAAAGGTATGAAAAAGATAATCGTCATCCTTGGTCCCACAGCTTCAGGGAAAACGTCGTTAGGTATTAAATTATCCAAAAAGTTAAACGGGGAAATAGTTTCAGCAGATGCTTTTCAAATATATCGACATATGGATATTGGGACCGCTAAGCCTACCTTGACCGAACGACACCAAGCTGTCCATCATATGATCGATATCAAGGATCCCAAGGAAAAATACAGTGCTTATCAGTTTATGCTTGATTCTCGTGCCGTTATAGACAAAATCATAAATAAGGGAAAAAAACCGATAATCGTTGGCGGTTCCGGCTTTTTTTTGCAAACTCTTTTAGGCGACCGCCAATTATCAACTTCGGATAATCCGGATGTCGACCCAAAGGCATCGATCGATAATAGAATATATGATGCCTTTTTAATAGGATTAGATATGCGGAGAGATTTATTATACCAGCGGATCGATCAAAGGGTCGATCAGATGATCAAAAACGGGCTTGTAGATGAGGCCGAAAAGATAGTTGACATTCCAGGAGAGCTGCCGTCTAAAAAGGCAATTGGATATAGAGAATTTGTTGATTATTTTTACGGTAACAAAACCTTGTCTGATACTATTGACGATATAAAAAAAGATTCGCGTCATTATGCTAAACGCCAAATGACCTTTTTCCGCAACCAATTTAAAGATATTTTTTGGTTTGATGCTCTAGAACTTGCAAAAAATGAACAAAAAGTTTACATTGAATTGAAAAATAGAAACCAATTATAGACCAATGTTAATAAAGCTAACATTTTATAATTACAAAGTCTATAATTTTAGTCAAATAGAGGTTGTAAGAAATGGTTGATGAGCATTTAAAAAAAGATTTAGCTATATTGCCTATCAGTACTGTCAGGGCACTTACGAATTTATCTGATCGACAAATTCGTTATTATGAGAGCCAAGATTTGCTGACGGCAAAAAGAGGAAAGGGCGGTCAGCGTCGTTTTTCTCTTAATGATGTTGAGCGATTGATAGATATTAGGAGCATGATGGAATCTGGCGATAGTTTAAAGGATATTCGCGACCTTTATCGGACCAATCGAGTTAAAAATCAAAATAGCGATCGGAAAAAACTCGTCAAATCGCTTGAAAGCGAGTTTCTTAAAATCGGAAGGTTGGAGAAGAATTAATGGCTAAAGTTACTAAAGACGCAGTTAAAAAAATAGTTGAAGACCAAGGAGTTGATTTTCTAAGAGTTATGTTTACGGATGTTTTTGGCGTTATTAAAAACGTTGAAATCCCCGTTAGCGAACTAGATACAGTCTTGGATAATGATCTTCTTTTTGACGGCTCTTCAATTGATGGTTTCGTAAGGATCGAAGAGTCTGATATGTATCTATATCCAGACTTAGACACTTTTCAGGTCTTGCCAGATTCCATGACTGGCGAAAGAGATGGAAAAGTCGCAATGGTAGTTGCAAATGTCTACACAAGCGACCGCAAACCATTCATTGGTGATCCGCGAAATAATTTGATTCGTCTTTTGGGTGAAATGCGAGAAGCAGGTTACAGTGATTTTAACGTTGGTACCGAACCAGAATTCTTTCTTTTTAAACTTGATCAAAATGGCAATCCAACGATGGAATTAAATGATGATGGCGGTTATTTTGATTTAGCTCCGTTGGATCTGGGCGAACATGTTCGTCGAGAAATAGTATTAACTTTAGAAACGATGGGATTTGAAGTTGAAGCAGCTCATCATGAGGTAGCTCCTGGACAGCACGAAGTTGATTTCCGCTACGCTGATGCTTTAAGAGCGGCTGATCACATGCAGCTGTTTAAATTGATAGTTAAAACAGTTGCTCGGAAAAATGGATACTATGCTACTTTTATGCCTAAACCGATCGCTGGTATAAATGGAAGCGGCATGCACACTAACATGTCTCTTGCAGCTGATGGCAAAAATGTTTTTGCTGATCCGTCGGATAAATTAGGTCTTTCAAAAACTGCTTACCATTTCTTGGGCGGATTATTAGAACACGCTGCAAATTTTGTAAGTATTACAAATCCAACTGTTAACTCATTCAAAAGATTAACACCGGGCTTTGAAGCACCTGTTTATATCGCATGGTCGGCGTCAAATCGTTCTCCGATGGTTCGTGTCCCAGCGTCTCGCGGTGAAGGCACACGACTTGAGCTCAGGATGGTCGACGCTACAGCTAATCCTTATCTTGCATTCGCAGTCACACTTGCATCTGGACTTGACGGCATCAAAAAGGAGACTACACCTGAACATTCGGTTGATAAAAATATTTTCTTGATGGATACAGAAGAAAGAAGAAAAGCCGGAATAAAAGATCTTCCAGATACATTGTTAGACGCAGTTAATAACATTCAAAAAGACCCTGTGATCGTTGAAGCTATTTCAAAGCGGATAGCTGATACTTTTGTAGAAGCCAAGAGATTGGAATATCAATCGTATAGGGCTTCTGTTTCAAAATGGGAACTAGATCATTATTTAAAAACTCTTTGATTTTAAAAAATAATATAATTCTTAAAGTCCGTTCAGGGCTTTTTTATTTTAAACAATTTATAGTTTTTTTGTCTTTGTCTGTAAAATAATAAATAGAGGTTTTTTAAATGGATCAGGGCAAAAAAATGTTGATTGATAATATGATAGGTAGCAAAATAGAGTATTTATTGAATTTTCAACGGTCGATCGACAATGAAAATATTCCGATGATTTATCAATTGCTGGATTCAGCTAGATATAATAGCCTGATCAACGGCTGGTCGCAGGCCGATGATAACAGGGTCCTTAACTCATTGGTCGAGTCTCTTAGGTTTGAATTAGCTGAATTTACGGCTCCTTATTTGATCGATTATTTAAAAAAATATTTCCCTTTTTTTAAGATTCAAAAAAAACAAAGATCAGTATATTCTGTGACCTTCGGTTATTGGCCATCAGCACGAGAAATCGGCTTGTTAGATACCTTGCGTGTTGAAATAGTTTTCGACAAGAATGAACTTTCTGCGGTAAAAGAGTATATGAATGATCAAAAAAAATCGCAGGATGACGATGTTCAGATACAAGAACTTAATAAGATACAGACTATTTATCAGAAAAAAAGCGATGCAACTATACAAGCGATCAAAAAAAACGAAGAAGAATTGATAAAATTATCAAAAAAAAGAGCCGTTTTAAAATTAGAGCAAGAACAAATTGAAAAGTATTTTGGTAGTTTTGAACATTTTATAGATAAAGCTAACCATTTATATGTTGATTACATTAATCATCTTTTAGAGGACAAAAATGAGCCAGAAAAATAAGGGGACATCTATAGATCTCAGTTTATTATCTGATTTTCAAAAAAAACTTTCTAAAGACAGTTTTGCATTGAATAAACTTGATCAATATATAAAATCTTTTGTCAGGTCCAACGATGTGAAGTCAGTCGTTGATAATACTGATTTTTTGATAAAATCAACAAATAATTATACGCAGATCCTTCCATTATTTCATTTTGACGAATCATTTTGGCTGGCACAATCAATAGTGAAGATTTTTAGATTGAAAAATAACGATTTCTTTTCTTCTTTGAATCTTTCTGGGCAGCTTACCTCGAGTTTGAGGTCTGGTTCGCTGCCTAATTTTGAATTTTATTTTATTTCTTCCAAAATACCGGCAGGCGGATATTATTTTAAAGATGCAGCTTACAATAAAACTATTTTCTATTTAGATTTGCAGCACCGGCGTTTTTTTATAAATCCGCGAGGTCTTATTGACATTATTGAATCAAAACTGGGCAGCTTATTAAATGAAGCACAAATCAGAAATTTTACACGATCTTTAAATTTACTCGCTGATTCTTTTTTTACTGATGAGTTTGCTTTGGATCTTAATATAATTCAACCGGAAAATGATGCTGTTTTTGAAATTGAAAGTTTGGATTTGCCGGCAATCGTGACAGATAAGTTATTTATCGCTTCGCAGGCCAATCAAGTCGATATTTTTGCTTTAGACAATGGTTTTCAACTTAATTTTAGCGAAAATATCAAACTTCTATTTGTTTCTAAACTGGATAATTTAGGTCACTCGCAATGGTACTTCAGAGTTATCGATGAGAATAATTCTTTTTCCTTTTTTGATCTTCTTGCTAATTACTCTTGGTTCAGGTCTTGGTATTTAGAAAATATTGATTTTTTGCAAATCGTATTTCGTAAAGAAATTTTTAATTTTACGTGATTTCAATCTATTTTTTATGTATACTATAACGGTACGCGGAAGTGGCTCAACTGGATAGAGCATCGGAGTTCTAATCCGCAGGTTGTGGGTTCGAGTCCCACCTTCCGCATTTTTATTTATTTAATTTAGTTGAATTAACTATGAAGAGAAGCTTTTTAACATTAATATCTGTGGCTGTCGTTCTATTATTGACGGCTTATTTTGTTTATCCAAGAGCATCATATGCCGGAGTAAGGATGTCAGAAAAACAATACAAGCAGGTTCAAATATCAAAAAAAAATATTAGTAAGGTGATTACCAGCTTAAAGAGATATCGACCTAGAAAACCATCAACGGTCACAGTACTTAAACGTGATGTAGATAAAATGATTTCAGAAAATGGTCAAAATCTTTCCAGCAGTGATTTCGATCGTTTAGAGAAAGCCGCCGGAGATCGTGGAAACGGCTTGCTTGCAATAGTTGAAAATGCACAAAGGGGCAGCTACATGATAGACGCGTCAGTTGCTTCCGGCCTGCATTCTAATTTTGCTGTCATCGTTTTACAATCGGCACGATCGGCAACAGAATCGGAATCTCAAGCTAAAAAAGTAGCTAATAAAATACAGCGTGATTTGAGTATCGATTCCCGCCTTTATTCGATCGGTTCCAGAAACTAGCCTTGTGTATAATTGTTTTTTTTGCTAAGATTAATGAGTTGTTGCATTGCTTCAACCACTCTAAAACGGTTTTAAGTGATTAAATTCCGCCGCAAAGGTGAGTCTAAGAGGAGGCCAGATGGCTAATAAATACGCAGTTATCGAAACAGGCGGCAAACAGTATCGTGTTTCCGCTGGAGATTCGATCTATGTTGAGAAATTAGAAGTTTCGGAAGGTGACAAAGTTACTTTTGACAAAGTTTTGTTACTTGATGGAAAAGTAGGAAGTCCCTTTGTTGATGGTGCCTCAATCACGGGTACCGTTGAAAAACAAGGAAAACAAAAAAAAGTCGTTACATTTAAATATAAGGCAAAGAAACATGGCCATGTTAAAAAGGGTCATCGCCAACCTTATACTAAAGTAACTATTCAGGAATTTTAATTTAAAAGAGGACACTATGTTGGAAAAAATTGAGAACTTAATCAAACTTGCCCACCATAAGGGGGGCGGATCTTCAGCCAACGGACGTGATTCTGCAGGACGTCGTTTGGGTGCAAAACGCGCCGATGGACAAGATGTTTTAGCTGGAACGATTATTTATCGTCAAAGAGGAACCCATATTTATCCAGGTAATAATGTGGGTCTTGGTGGTGATGATACTTTGTTTGCACTTGTTGACGGTGTTGTTCGTTACGAAAGAAAGGGTAAAGATAAGCGTCAAGCTTCGGTTTATTCTCGTGAAGAATATCAAGAAAAACTTGATGCAATAACCAAGTAAAAATTAGCGGGTTACCGCTATTTTTTTATAATAAAATGGAATATCAGTATAGTAAAAGAATATTCAGAGTTAGGAAATTTCTTGAATATTTTAAAATTGATTCAATAATTATTTACAATGGTCTTAACATCCAATACTTAACCGGTTTTGACGGCGGAACCGGTGAAGGTGTTTTGGCGATCAGCAAAGATAAAGCTGTTTTGATCACTGACGATCGTTATCAAGAAGCTTTTACTAATAATTTACCTGAAGAAGTTAAATTGTTTATTACGCGAGATTATTTTGGCGACTTGATCAAAATCGTTAATTCTTGGAAGCCTAAAAAGACTGGTTTTGAGTCTACGATTCCCTATGAAATTTTTGATTACATCGACAGAAATATTGATTCTGATCTTATTTCTGTCCCGGGTGCTATTGAAGCATTACGAGAAATAAAGGATCAACAGGAAATAATAAATATTGAGGAAGCTGCAAAAAGATCCGTCAAAGCTTTTAACCGCCTTTTGAAATACATTAAAAAAGGTCAAACTGAAAAAGAAATCGCTGATCAGCTAGAATTTTATGCAAGGGAAGAAGGCTTGCAGAAATCCAGTTTTGATACTATTGTTGCTTCCGGCGAAAATTCAGCAAAACCGCATGCAAAAGCATCTTCTCGAGTTATAAGGGATGGTGATTTTTTGACTATTGATTTTGGATATTTTTTTAATGGTTATACATCAGATATCACTCGTACTTTAGCGATTGGAAAACCGAGCGACAAAAATATAAAAATCTATAAAATCGTTAAAGAAGCTCAAGAACGTTCTATAAATATGGTAAAAAGCGGTCAAAACTTGGATGATGTTGATCGAGCTAGTCGTTCATATATTTCAGAATCCGGATATGGTGATTTTTACAACCATGGCGGCGGACATGGAATCGGTCTTGATATACACGAAGGGCCATCGATCAATTCGGTTTCTGATGACGAGGCCTCAAGCGGACAAGTTATAACTATCGAACCAGGTATCTATATACCGAATGAAATGGGCGTAAGAATTGAGGACGATATTCTTGTTGAAGAAGATGGGTTCAAAAATCTTACAGAAGGAATTTCAAAAGAACTTATTTCTATTTTGGATTGATTATGGCAATTAGATTAAATTATTTTATTTTTTATATTGGAAACATAAGTTACGGTTTTGATTATATATATACAAAAAGACATAATGGTCATGCTTTTTATTTGCGCCGGCCGCCTTTATCCGAAATTGCCAATGTACAAAGTGAAAAATTTGATTTTTATAATCCGCACTATTCTTCAGAAAATCATACTCCGTTTACTTGGAAATATGATGAAAAATTCACTGATTTGACGAGAGTTTGGGATCATTTTAGTGAGGTCGTGTTGGCTTTTATTGAAGATTGGGCTGATGATTATAGAGCTCCGGTCGACCTTGATTCTGATAAAAATGTTGAGTGGGGGATCCGTTTTAATTCACCTAAATTTGTAGACGAGCAGTTTATTTTTGGGGTGAACGCTTTTCCACCAAGATTCGATGATTTTGTTAACTATATAAGAAGTTTTGATCCCGAAGCGCCAACCAAGGTCCCTGATAATTTACCTTCTACTAAGGGTAGATTTGAAAAATAATTTTGAAAAAGTTTAAAAGATTTCGTAAAAACAAAGTATGCGAGAAATTTTAAACTTTTTTTTATTAATGAAGGACAATAAAAAAATTGCTTATGTTTTTTTATCAGTTTTTGTTTTGGTCATATCAATTGCGCTTGTGATTTTTTTAGCTTGAATCTACCAAGCAAGCAAAATGATTCGATGAGTATCAATAAAAGAAGTGATGAAAATCTTTTAGATTTAAAAAGAGATGAACATAAAAAATCTGTTATAAAAAAAGAAAAGGGGAAAGTGCTTCAACAAGCGAATTCTTTTTTTGTTGATGTAAAAGGTTCTGTATCTTACCCGCAAGTTGTCGAGGTAAAAGAAGGAGATATCGTTCAAAAAGCAATTAATCTGGCTGGCGGGACTAATTCTGTTGCCGACTTGAATCAGTTGAATTTAGCAGAAAAACTTATCCCGAATCAAGTCGTATATGTCCCCTTTAAATCCGAGAAGATACCCGAACAATTTCTCACCAAGGCTAAAAATATCGAAAATGAAGATACCAGTGATAATTCGTCTGGATCTAAAAAAGTCATAGATATTAATGAATCTAATTCGTCTGACTTACAACAAATAAATGGTATCGGCAGCAAGAAGGCAGATGAAATTATTAAGTTTAGAAACGAGAATGGCCATTTTAAAAGTATAGATGATCTAAAAAAAATATCAGGTTTTGGCGACAAAACTGTTGAAAAATTAAAAGAGTATCTCAAAGTTGGTTAAGCATTGTTATTGAAAATATTTCAACAACGAGATATCCTTTTTTCATCTCTTGTTATCGCTGCTTTTTCTGGTCTATTTTTTGATATTTCCTTAAATACTATTATTATTTTCCTTTCTATCGGCTCGTTTTTCTTATTAAAAACTAAAAAAATTAAATACATCTTTATTGTTTTATTAATTTTCTTTTTTTCGTTTTTCGTTTTTGAAACTAGTTATGATCAGCAAAAAGTCAAAGTAAACACTAATTCTGATTTTAAATTAGTATTTTTTCCTGATCAAACAAATATTGATGGGGATATATTGAGAGCTGCTGCTTTAGAAACATCCTCGAGACAAAAAATTTTAGTTTATTATCAGTTAAAAAAAAAAAGAAAAGATTTTTTTTGAAAAAATGATGAAAATTTATTGGTTTTTTAAAGGGCGATATTGGAAACATTTCAGAACCAACAAATTTCAACCAATTTAATATTCGAAAATATTATAAAAGTCAAAAAATTTCTAATCAAATAAATAATGTTTCTTTAATGCAAGTTTCAAAATATAAGACCGGCTTATCTTTCCAGACCATATTTAATCTCTTACATACATTTAGAAAAAAAGTTATTGTCTTTTTTGATAAGATGCCGGCACCTCTTTCTGATTATTCAAAATCATTGTTGATTGGCGAATTGGAAAAAGATTTTTATGATCGTTATCCTGGTTTAACTGAACTTGGTTTAATACATTTATTTAGCATCTCAGGCTTTCAATTAAGTTCTTTTTTTAAGATACTTCGCAAGTTGTTTATGATGCTAAGACTTACTAAAGAAACTTCGTTAATAGTGATTGCTTTATTGATGCCTCTATTTTTTGTTTTTGCTGGAAGTGCCCAATCCTTGTTAAGACCATTGATAGCTATAGAAATTTCTATTTTTTGTTTTTTTAAGAATATAAAAATATCAAAAGTAACTATTTGGTCAATGTCATTAATGATCGGCATCTTTTTATCTCCGATGATTTTAAATAATCTATCCGGACAATTGTCTTACTTATTAAGTTTTTGTTTGATTTTTGCTTCAAAATTAAATAAGTTCAAGCTTGGTTTGCTTATGAGTTTTATAAGTATGCCATTAATACTTAATACTAAATTCAGCTGGCATCTTTTGAGTGCGCCGGCAAATTTTATTGCAATACCATTATTTGGAAAAATAATAATCCCGATCGTGATCTTAGCATCTCTATTTTGTTTTTTTAATATCAATTTTTTGCTGATGTTACTGAATCAATCAATAAAGATATTTGCCTTTATTTTTGAAAGCATAGCAGAACTGCCCGGGAAAATAAATTTCGGATCTTTACCGAACTATATGATAATTCCAATCATTATTTTTATCTTTTTTGTATTTGATGAGAATAAAAAAATAGCTTTTTGGGGAAAAGCTGGTGTATTTTCTTCTCTGCTATTTTCTTTTATACTGATTCGATTTCCGTTTCAAGGAGAGCTGTCTTTTTTTGATATCGGCCAAGGCGACTCGATTTTTTTTAGATCTCCGTTGAACAAGCAAACCATAATGATAGATACTGGTGGGAAGATCAATTTTTCTAAAACTGAATCATGGCAAAAAAGAAAAAGTTCCTTTAATCAAGTAAAATCTATAAGCGGAAACTACCTTAAGTCTCTCGGGATTTTTTCTCTGGATTATTTGATACTAACTCATGGCGATCTAGATCATATTGGAAACGCAAAATATCTTTTTCCTGAAATATTGGTTAAAAATTTACTGATTCCTTCCGGAATGATAGGCACGAGATCCTTTAAAAAGGAAATAGAACCTTTTTTGAACGAAAAGACAAAAGTAATTCAGGTGACCGATCGAACATCATTAAGAGAATTTAATTTTAAAATACTGCATCCTTTTAATACTGGCCAAGCTAAAAATGAAGACTCAATCGTGACATATGGCCAAGCCGGTCCGATAAAATTTATTTCAACAGGGGACTTAGACAAAAATGGCGAACAGAAAGTAAAGAAAAGATATCCAGGCTTAACTGCTGATCTTATTAAATTAGGCCATCATGGATCAAATACTTCTAGTGATGAGGATACTTTAAAGGCTTGGAAAATTAATATTGGAGTAATTTCTGCTGGACGATCGAACCGATACGGCCATCCAAAACAAGAAGTTTTACAAACTGTTAGAAAATTAAAGATCAAAACTTTTAATACACAAGTTCATGGCATGATAAGATTCCGTTATACTAGTAAACGAGGTATTTTTGAAACTTTTATCCATAGTGATGACACCAACTGAATTTGATAAACAATTAAAGAAAAACGATCTTCCTGCTCTTATTGTTTTTCAGGGGGACGAGGATTATTTGTCTGATTTAGCAATAAACAAAATATCTAAGTTGAATAAAAGCGATGCAGAAGGCTTTGATTTTATCAGGTATGATTTTCGCTCTTCTAACATTACTCAAATTATTGCTGATAGTCGAAATATATCTTTTTTTGGTCAGAGAAGATTTATAATCGTTGACTTTCCGGTTTTTCTGGCAGGCAAACAGCCTTTGAAAAAAAACGAGGAAAAAATTTTAGATGATTATTTGAATTTACCCGAGGGGAACAACACCCTTCTTTTTAATGCTGTTAATCTAAAGCTGGACAAAAGGAGAAAAAT
This sequence comes from Oenococcus alcoholitolerans, assembly GCF_051852995.1. Lineage (GTDB taxonomy): Bacteria > Bacillota > Bacilli > Lactobacillales > Lactobacillaceae > Oenococcus > Oenococcus alcoholitolerans. Next base: position 804,810 of record NZ_CP176042.1, on the reverse strand, counting down.
AGTTAAATCCTTATTAAAAAAATCTTTATCTGTTAATTTTGAGAATCCGTCTGAAAATTATGTAAGAGTGTACGCAGACAATAAATTGAAAAAATCAGGACTTTTTATTGATTCTGATCTTTTAGATTATTTTTTGGAAAGGGTATCTTTTAATTTAAGATCGATCGATAAAGAATTAGATAAGTTGATGTTATACGCAAAAACAAATGAAATTACAAAAGAAGCTGTGGACCAATTGGTACCCGCTGAAATCGATTCGACCGCTTTTGATTTAGTAAAAATGCTGAACAATAAACAAATCACTGATTCTATAAGGTTATACGATCAACTTTTGGATAATGGCCAGTCCCCAATTAAAATAAACGCCTTGCTCATATCTCAATATCGTTTGTTGATACAGGCGAAATTTTTAAATTTAAGTTATCAAAGTTTGGCCTCAAGATTGAAAGTTCATCCATATAGGGCGAAATTAGCTTTGCAAGAAGTAAGCAAACGTAATAGTTCCACCTTAGTTAAAGCCTTTCTTTATCTTTCTGACATTGATTTTAAATTAAAATCTACTTCCTTAGATCCAAAAATGTTGTTTGAGCTTTTTATTAGTAAATTTATATAAAAATGTTTTTGAGTAAAACAAAAACGCCAACGGATTGGCGTTTCTTTAGGAGACACGGGGATTTGAACCCCGGCGCCGACTCAACATCGGTTCGGCGGATTTCGAGTCCGCTGCATTACCACTCTGCCATGTCTCCATGCAAAGCACAAAAACAATTCTAACAAAAAAACATTATGGTTAACAAGTGAAAATTAAAAAATTTGATTTCGGTATAAAGCTACTACTATTCCTAAAATTGATACTTGGTGTACGATTATGGGATCCATCGTATCATTTTCCGGCTGCAGCCTGTAACGACCGTTTTCTTTGAAAAAACGTTTTACAGTAGCTTCTTCATCACCGCCGAATTCATCAGTCATCGCGACGACAACTTGTCCATTTTCAGCGTAATCTTGTTTACGTACGAAAATAAAATCGCCATCAAAGATTCCAATTTTGATCATTGAGTTTCCTGAAACTTTAAGAGCAAACAAATCACCTTGAAATCTTTCTAAGTCTTTAGGTAGCGGCAGAAAGTCAGTAGCTTTTTCTTCAACAGCAAGTATAGGCATTCCGGCAGTTACTAGTCCTGTTATCGGAACTCTGCCTGACTGTGATGGGACTCCTAAAGCGATCAAGCCGCGCTCCGTTATTTCTATTGCTCTGGGTTTTGTTGGGTCTTTGTGAAGATAGCCTTTTTTTTCAAGTCTATCGATATGGCCATGTACGGTAGAAGTCGAAGAAAGTCCCACCGCTTCACCAATTTCTCTTACAGTTGGAGGGTAACCTTTTTCATTTTGTTTTTTATATATAAAACGTAGGATTCCTAATTGCTTGCTTTCTGTCATTTTTTACCTTTCTGTAAGGATGTTGCTACATACAATTATAACTGACAAATGGGATTAAACAAACAAATGTTCTCATTATTTATGAAAAGCTTTAATTTCTGTATAATACAAGGGAAGGAGTTAGTAAATGGTTGATAATTCGCACTCTGAAGAAGAACACGAAGAACCTAAGTTTGTTGTTGATGAAAATGAACAAGCAGAAAACCAGGCTCTTCGTTCTAGAATAAATGAATTGGCAAAAAAACAACGTAGTCCTCAAGGATTGACCAAAGAAGAACAACAAGAGCAGCAAAAGTTAAGAAAACGTTTCTTAACTAATTTTAGGCGTGCATTTCGTTCCCAGGTCGAAATGATGAGAATCTTTGATGATAACGGTAATGAGGTGACTCCTAAAAAAGTAGTTGATATCCAAAAAAAGAAAGGTCTAAGAGATTAAAATGAGTTGGATTTGGTTTGTATTAATAGGTTTTGTTATTGGATTGATAGCAGGAATGGTCATTTCTCGATTTACTTTGAAGAGTTATTTAAGGAAAAACCCGCCTATAAATGAACAAATGTTACGGCAAATAGGTGCATCGATGGGACGTAATTTGAGTCAGAAACAAATTAATCAAATGATGAATCAAATGAAAAAGAACTATTAAAAAAACCAGTTATTTTGCTGGTTTTTTAGTAAGCTGTTTTTGATCTAATCATCAGTTTTTTTTTCTGGATGAGGATCAACATATTTCCAATTAGGATCGATTTGATCATCTAATCTTTCAAAAGAATTTTCAATCAAATCGATTATTTCTTGATTTTTTGCTTTTCGGTCTACATTGATAGCTGGACCAAAAGCGACTGTGGTCGATTTTCTTTTAAAGAGATGCCAAAAAGTTAATGGTCCTTGGTAAACGACTGGCAGAATTTTTTTTCCGGACATTTTCGCTATCACTACAGCGCCGGCTTTTGCTTTATTGGAGTGTCTTGACCCTGATGGGAAAATCATAAAATTGCGCGTACCGTCTTTTAGTTCCTTGACCGGTATTTTTATTGCTGAGGGACCCGGGTTTTGTCTGTCGACGGAAAAAACACCGACCATATCTAAGCCCTTGGCAAAAATTTTGTTTTTAAAAAGTTCCTTTTTTCCCATGAAAATAAACTTTTGCGGTAATAACACGATTGCGAACCAGAGCGGATCCCACCAAGTCCTATGAGGGGCAACAAGGATAAATTGCTGATTTTTCGGAATGTTTTCTTTTCCGATGACGTTGATCCTTCCGTTGACCGTCCATTGGATCGCATGTATTATACGAAAAATGAAAGTATACATGGTTTTCATTATAATGTAAGGCATGGAAAAAAGCATTTTGTCTGCGACAGATAAGATCGAGAAAATTTCAGATAAAGTTTCTATAGTGCAAAATGATAACTTGCCTAAATTCGGCATGGATGCCTTGCTTCTTTCAAATTTTGTAGACAAAAGCAAATCTAGTAAATTAAAAATTGCCGATTTTGGATCCGGAAGCGGAATATTAGGTCTAATGTACGCAAGTGTTAATCCGGGGCGTGTTTTTTTGATTGAAGTTAATCCCGAATTAGTTGATTTAGAAAACAAATCAATCAAGATCAACGATTTAACTGATCGGGTTGTTGCCTTAAATAAGGACATAAACGATCTAACAGAGATATTCAAAATAAATTCATTAGATGTAATTATTTCAAATCCTCCGTATTTTGACAATGTCAATTATGAGCAAACCAGTCCGGATGGTTATCGAAAATCAGCGCGTCACGGCGGTGGTAAAAATTTCGGCCTGGATACGCTCTTTGATTCAGCAAAATTATTTCTAAAAAGTCGGGGCAAATTGTATTTCATTTTTCGCGCAGAAAGAATTGCTGAAATATTCAAAACAGCATCCGCAAACGGCTTTGGTATCGACAAAATTTGCTTCGTTTATACAAAAAAAGGAAGCGATGCAAAATTGGTTTTGGTCAAGGCTATAAAGCAGTCTAAACACGCAAAAATAAAGATACAGTCTCCTTTGATTTTATATGATCAGCCAAAACGATTGAATAAAAAGTCTGCAAATATTTTATTCTCAAGAAAGTATTTTTTTTACGTTCTTAAAACAGCTGACAATTATTTATATGCTGGAACGACAAATGATGTTCAAAAAAGATTTTCGGCTCATCAAAATAGGAAGGGGGCAAAATTTACTAAACCGGCATCCAGACATCCATTAACTTTGGTATTTACAAAGGAATTTAACAGTAAATCAGAGGCTTTGAGTTTTGAGAATAAATTTAAAAAATTGAAACGGGACGAAAAGGAAAATTATATAAACTTGAAATAGGTTTATTTTTCATGTAAAATACTAAACGGCTATCGCCAATACACAGCGGGAAACGATAAGAAATCAGTTGCTTTTCGGAGTCGATTTCTTAGGAGACTTCCTCGCAAGGACAAAAACATTAAGGAGGCCAAAATGGCTGCAATTTCTATGAAAGAACTTTTAGAGGCCGGCGCGCATTTCGGGCACCAGACCCGTCGCTGGGATCCTCGTATGAGTGAATACATTTTTACTTCACGAAATGGTATTCATATCATTGATTTACAAAAAACTTTAAGAATGGCCGATGACGCTTACAATTGGGTCAAAGGCGAGGCTGCTAACGGTGCAACCTTCCTATTTGTTGGAACTAAAAAGCAAGCTACAGAAACGATTGAAGAAGAAGCAAAGCGTGCCGGTGTATCTTATGTTAACCATCGCTGGCTTGGTGGAACTCTTACTAATTGGAATACTATTAAGGGTCGTATAAATCGTTTGAAAGAACTTAGGGCAGCTGAAGAAGACGGCTCTTTTGACAATCTTCCTAAAAAAGAAGAATCCAAGCTTCTTAAACAAAAGGCAAAGCTGGAAAAGTTTCTTGGCGGAATTGTAGACATGGAGGACATCCCTGATGTTATCTATATTGTCGATCCAAAAACTGAGGATATCGCTGTAAAAGAAGCGAGAACATTAAATATTCCTGTCGTAGCAATGATAGATACGAATGGTAATCCTGACCTCGTCGATGTCAAGATACCAGCAAACGACGATGCTATCAGAGCTGTTAAACTTATAACTTCCAGAATAGCTGACGCTATTATTGAAGGACGTCAAGGACAAGACGCTGACGGCGGAGATGCAGAAGAAACTTTCGCTGCTGCCGACGATTCTCAAAACCAAGAAAATGGTGAAGAGACAGCGCAAAAAGAAGTATCAGATAATTAAAATACATTCGCCTTTTTAGGCGATTTTTTATGAGGTTAAAATGGCAAATATTACTGCTGCACAAGTTAAAGCTCTACGTGATAAAACAAGCGCAGGTATTATGGACGCAAAAAAAGCATTGGTAGAGGCGCAAGGCGATTTAAACAAGGCAATAGATCTTTTAAAAGAACGCGGTGTTGCTAAAGCTGCTAAAAAAGCTGATCGTGTTGCTGCTGAAGGCATGACCTATGTTGCTGAATCCGGAAATTCTGCTGCGATCATCGAAATGAATTCCGAAACAGATTTTGTTGCATCTAACGAACAGTTTTTGGATCTTTTGCATTTAACTGCCGAGACTATTTTAAAAAATAGTCCCAAGGATCTTCAATCTGCACTTGCACTAAAAACTAACGGAGGGACTTTGAATGATCAGATCGTTCAAACTTCAGCTCATACTGGAGAAAAAATAAGTCTGCGCCGTTTTGAAATAGTTAAGAAAAATGATGATGAATTCTTTGGCACATATTCTCATCTAGGCGGCCAGATCTCTGTTATTACTTTGATCAAGGGCGGTGATGTTCAAACCGCAAAAGATATTGCGATGCACGTAGCTGCGATCGCACCTAAATATATCGATCGCAATGATGTACCTTCGGAGATAGTTGATCATGAAAAGTCGATTCAGTTAAAGGCTGACGATCTTCAAGGAAAGCCGGACAAAATAAAGGCTAAGATCGTAGAAGGACGTCTTGGCAAATTTCTTGATGAACTCGCAATTTCTAATCAACCATTCGTCAAAGATGATAGTTTAACTGTTAGTCAATTTTTAAAGCAGAAAAAGGCACAGCTTATAAAGTTTGTCCGCTACCAAGTTGGAGAGGGAATCGAAAAGAAAGAATCTAATTTGGCAGAAGAAGTTGCAAAGCAAATTAACGGTTGATAAGATATGGGGCGAATAAAGTTTAAACGAATACTATTGAAACTTTCAGGTGAAGCGCTCGCTGGCAAAGCAGGTACTGGCATAGATTTACCAACAGTTAGACGTGTAGCCGGCGAATTAGCTGATGTTAAAAAAGAGTTTCCGGATGTCCAGATCGCGATCGTTAACGGCGGAGGCAACTTGTGGCGTGGAGAAACTGCCGCAGCTGCTGGAATGGAAAGAGCTCAAGCTGATTATATCGGCATGCTTGGAACTGTGATGAATGCTCTTTCGTTAGCTGATGCTTTAAGACAGCTCGATGTTGATACTAGAGTATTGACAGCTATTGAAATGAGGCAAATAGCGGAACCATATATTAGAGGCAGAGCTATCAGGCATTTGGAAAAAGGACGAATCGTTATTTTCGGTGCCGGAACTGGTTCGCCATATTTCTCTACCGATACGACTGCCGCACTGAGAGCTGCGGAGATAAACGCTGATGCAATTTTTATGGGTAAAAATGGTGTGGATGGTGTTTATGATTCTGATCCAAGAAAAAATTCATCGGCGGTCAAATATAATACACTTACCTATGATGATATCCTTAAAAAAAGTTTGAAGGTAATGGATTCCACAGCTGGGGCAATGGCAAAAGATACTGATATGCCGTTAGTAGTATTCAATCTCAACGAAGCAGGAAACATTAAAAAAGCAATTGAGGGTCAGCAAATAGGTACTTTGATAAAAGGATCAAAATGACAATTAATTTAAAAGAAATTAAAGATAAGATGCATCGAACTAGCCAATCTCTTCAAAAAGAGCTTGCTAACATTCGTGCTGGTCGTGCTAATCCTAGTTTATTGAATCATGTTAAGGTTGAATATTATGGGGTGCCGACACCGCTAAATCAAATTGCTAGTGTTCAGGTTCCCGAAGCTAGAGTACTCTTGATCACTCCTTATGATAAAGGATCTTTAAAGTCGATCGAACAAGCCATTTTTGCTAGCGATCTAGGATTGACTCCACAAAATGATGGAACTGCTATTCGTTTGATTATTCCCCAATTAACTGAAGATAGTCGAAAAGATTTGGTTAAACAAGTTAAAAGCGAGGGCGAAAAAGCAAAAGTAGCCGCTCGTAATATAAGACGTGATTTTATGAACGATCTTAAAAAAGAACAAGATATTTCAGAAGACCTTCGTAGAAAAGATGAAGACGATATTCAAAAAGCTACTGATTCAGAGGTTGCCGAAATTGACCGTATCGTTGCTGAAAAAGAAAAAGATTTAATGGAGATTTAATGGCCTTTTTTGGAAATGAAAAGGGTGATAGGTTTGAGCAAGGCGATTTGTCAGTGCCTAATCATATTGCCATAATTATGGATGGAAATGGTCGTTGGGCAAAAAAAAGGCATATGCCGAGAACTTACGGCCATAGAAACGCTGTTTCAACTGTTAAAAAAATAGCTTTGGCAGCGAATGAACTTGGAGTTAAGATTCTTACTCTTTATGCTTTTTCCACTGAGAATTGGAATCGACCGAGTGATGAAGTCAATTTTTTGATGAAATTACCGATCGATTTTTTTGATAGTTTCGTTCCGGAACTGATCGCTAATAACGTCAAGATTATGACTATTGGATCTATTGAAAAGCTGCCGAAGCCAACTCTCAAGGCAATAAATAAAGCTGTTGATGAGACATCGGGCGGAACCGGTATGATATTGAATTTTGCCATGAACTACGGTGGGCGAGATGAAATAGTTGAAGCCACAAAAAAGATAGCTGACTCAGTTAAAAACGGACTTATGAAGATTGAAGATATAGATGAAAATTCTTTTAAAAATTTTTTATTTACCTCTCAATTTGGTGAAAATGCTTATCCTGATTTAATAATCAGAACTTCTGGGGAACAAAGGATCAGCAATTTTCTGCTTTGGCAAAATGCTTATTCTGAGTTTTATTTTACAAATAAACTTTGGCCTGATTTTGATTCTAATGATTTGACTCAAGCTATAAAAAGTTTTGATAAACGAGACCGCAGGTATGGAAGGATCACAAATGAAAACTAGAGTAATTACAGCAATTATAGCTTTGATTATATTCGTTCCTCTTTTGATAATCGGCGGTATCCCTCTGACCATTTTTACATCTTTGCTGGGTGCTATAGCTATTGGCGAATTATTATATATGAAAAAGAGATTGCTAGTTAGTTTCGAGGCTATTTTTTCTTTTTTGGCTGTGATCGTTACTATTTTGCCAAATAATTTTTGGCTCATGCTTCCTGCAAATAATTTATTTCAAAGACAGTCTCTGCTTTATTTTTTTATAGCTGTAATCTTAATAGTTACCGTTTTAACTAATAATCGATTGAGTTTCGACGATGCGGGATCGTTAGTTTTGGGTGTTTTTTATATTGGTTTTGGTTTCCACTATTTTTTACAAGCGAGATCAGATAATTGGATGTCCTTTGTTTTCGGACTTATAATAGTATGGTCAACGGACAGTTTTGCGTATATTTTCGGCAGAAGGTTTGGAAAACATAAATTGATCCCTAAAGTCAGCCCTAACAAAACTTGGGAAGGGTCAGTCGGGGGAACGATAATTGCAACTATAATTGCAACTATTTTTGCTGTTTTATTTAAAATTAATCCGCAATTTAATGTTTTTCAGATAATATTTGTAGCATTATTATTATCTATAGCTGGTCAATTTGGCGATTTAATAGAGTCAGCCCTAAAACGTTTTTACGGGGTCAAGGATTCTGGGAACATACTTCCTGGGCACGGCGGTATTTTAGATAGGTTTGACTCAATGTTGTTCGTGATGCCTTTGCTAGTCTTATTTGGAGTATCTTAGTGAATTTTTTAAGTATAATCGCATTTATTATTGTTTTTGGATTGATCGTTACGTTCCATGAATTTGGTCATTTTTTATTAGCCAAAAAATTTGGTGTTATCGTTCACGAATTTTCTATTGGAATGGGTCCTAAGATTTTTTCAGTCACAAAATCTAATACTAAATACGTTATTCGTCTGCTTCCGGTTGGAGGGTATGTAGCAATGGCCGGCGCAGAAGAAAATCAATATTTGGATTATCTAAATGAACTTCGTCCCGGCAGAACCGTCACTATTGGTTTTTCAAGCAGTGAGCCGAAATTGATCAACTATATCGATATACGGAAAATAGAGGACCAAGTTGATCAAGATGGCCAATTATTATTGATCAAAAGTATTGATTACGAAAATAGCAGATCTGTTTCTGGATTTTTAAATTCCGATCAAGAAGATTATAAAAGTTTTAAGTTAAGTGATTATTTAACGATAAATACTGATCAAGGTGAAATTGCAGTTGCTCCAAAAAGCAGGCAGCTGCCAAATATCGCTTTATGGAAACAAGCGATTATTAATTTTGCCGGACCATTTATGAATTTCGTTTTAGCTTTGATACTTTTTGTCTTCTTAGCCATCACTCTTAACAAAGTACCGGTTTCGACCACAAAAATAGAACCAATTCCGAATTATCCAGCAATAAAACAAGGTCTTCGAAGAGGGGATAGAATAGTTTCAGTTGATTCAGTTAGAATACATAATTGGAACCAAATGGTTAGAGAAATTTCAAAAACTAATGGCCAAAGTGTTGATCTAACTTATGAAAGAAATGATAAGTTATCTAGAATAAGCATAAAACCGAGATTGGTGACTCAGGCTGGTCAAAAAAGATATTTGCTTGGAATCGAACAGTATTCGGTTACGTCAGGATCTTTAAAAGCAAGATTCTCTTATGCTTTTTCAAGCTTTTTTGATGGATCTACAGCTATTTGGAGAGCATTAGGAAATTTAATTTTACATCCAAGTCTCAATCAGCTTGGCGGGCCTGTTATGATTGCTAAAACCACAAATCAGGCGGTAAATAACGGTTTTTTTAGTCTTGTATCTCTAACGGCACTTTTAAGCTTGAACATAGGTATCTTTAATCTAATACCGATTCCGGTATTAGACGGCGGCAAATTATTATTAAACTTAATTGAAGCGATCAGGGGTAAGCCATTGAAGGATAGGACTAATCAGACAGTTTTGCTGATAGGCGTTGTCTTTATGATTCTTTTAATGATAGCAGTAACTATAAACGATTTATTGAGGTAAATAAATGAAACAATCAAAACTTTTTGTGCCAACGGAAAAAGAAGTTCCAGCTGACGCAACTGTAAACAGTCATATTTATATGTTGAGAGGCGGTTTTATTCGGCAAGTTGCCGGAGGAATCTACTCGTATCTCCCTTTAGCGGATAGGATAATAAATAAAATAGAAGCTATCATACGGCAAGAATTAAATTCTATCGATGCTAATGAAATGATGATGCCGGAGATGATTCCTGCAGAATTGTGGAAACAGTCCGGAAGATATTATACATACGGACCTTTGATGTATCGTCTTAGAGATCGTCATGGCCGAGATTTTTTGATGGGTCCGACTCACGAAGAAAGTTTCGCTCGTCTTATTGCCGATGAAATAAAAAGTTATAAAAAACTTCCTTTGATTTTATATCAAATCAGGGAAAAGTTTCGTGATGAATTAAGACCGAAAAATGGTTTATTGAGAGCTCGCGAATTCATAATGCAGGATGCCTATTCTTTTTCAGCGGATGAAAAGGGTCTCGATGATGCATATCAGCAAATAAAAAAAGCCTACGAAAGAATTTTCAATAAGATCGGTCTTAATTATAGAGAAATAATTGCCGATGCAGGGGCTATGGGAGGAAAAGCATCGACTGAATTTCAAGCTGTAGCCAGTACTGGCGAAGATGTGATCGCTTATTCCGATAAAGGCGATTATGCCGCGAATATAGAAATGGCGGAGGAATATTTTAAAAAAGTTGTTTCGAAAGATCCCTTTGAAGTTTTGAAAATCGTCGATACACCGAATTCAAGAACCGTAGCTGAAGATGCTAGTTTTTTAAGAGTCGATGAACATAAGATAGCTAAGACTATAGTTTTTAAAGCCGATGATAAAATAGTTGCTGTTACGGTTCCTGGAGACTACGAAGTAAATGAGGTAAAGGTAAAGAATTTCATCAATGCTGGCGAAATAGACGAAGCAGACGAAGAAACTGTTTTCAACAATTTTGGCGCACATTTCGGCTATTTAGGTCCGGTAGGAGTCGACACTAGCAAAATAGATCTGTTGATAGATCGAACTCTTTTCAATGAAAGCAACTGGTTCGTTGGCGCGAATAGAGATGATAAACATTTTGCTAATTTCAATCCTGCAAGGGATTTAGATCATTATCAAATTGGAGATTTCATTACAGTTAAAGAGGGTAATCCTGCTCCCGATGGCGGAAAACTTAGATTTACTAAGGGTATCGAAATTGGCCATATTTTCAAGTTGGGTACTTTTTACACTAGTAAAATGGGTGGTCAAATTCAAAATTCTGATGGTAAAGTTTCAGATATAATCATGGGATCTTACGGTATCGGAATATCTCGTTTACTGTCAGCTATAGCTGAGCAATCGAGTGACGAAAAAGGTTTTATTTGGCCAAAGTCGATTGCTCCGTATCAAATTCATTTAATAGTTATGAAAGAAAAAGATCCAGTCCAGCACGAATTGGCCGCCAAAATTGATCATGAATTGGAAGAAACCGGTTACGAAGTATTGATCGATGATCGTTCAGAACGTCCAGGCGTAAAATTCGCTGATTCCGATCTAATTGGAATTCCTATAAGAATCGTTGTCGGCAGAGACTCGGTACAAGGAAAAGTCGAAGTTAAAGCTAGATCAGATGAAGAATCAAAAATAGTAGACAGCAAAGATTTAAAAGATTTTGTTGAAAACAAACTTTCTGTTTTAAAATAAAATAAATGCCAAATAATGATTCAAAATTAAAAATTTTATTGCAGCAGATAAACCATCTGGATGATTACTATCTTGATAATATCAGCGAATATGGTTTGAGACTTAAATCAGTCGATGTTGACCCTTCGGAAAGAAAATGGGATTTTTGTTTCAAGCTGAAAAACTTTCCAGCAAGTGATTTTTTGACCCATTTCTATTTAGATATTCACCATACTTTTTTAGACGAAAATATTGATGCTGGAATTAATTTGGATGTTGAGCAAAAGAGCTCGGTAAAACAATTAGAAGATTACTGGCAATTAGTTCTTAATATTTCAAATTTAGATAATCCCTACACTAGAGAGGCTGCAAGATCTTTAGATTTTTCTGAGACCGGCTCAGGTATCGAAGGATTAGTGGCTAGCGCTTCTGGAGCAACTTTTCTTAATCAAAAGTTGTCTCTTTTAAAAAAAATATATCTATCACTTGGGGTCGATTTGCCTTTTGCTTTCTCAGTTGATCAAGAAAAGGCATCTGAAATACAAGAGAAGTTTGAAAAATCTAGGAAAGTTGAAATTCATCAAAGTACATCACAGATTATCAAAAAAAATCGGCAGAATAGCCAAAGCGATGTTCTTCTGGGCAAAACGATTCCCGATAGTGCCAAAATAACTTCCATCGACGAATTGTCTGATGGGGACAATGCGGTAATCGAAGGTTATTTGTTTAAATCAGATTTTAGAGAAACAAAACGCGGCGGCGGAATACTGACTGTTGAAATAACAGACTATACAAACTCTGTGTCGGCAAAGGTGTTTTCCAGAAATGCAAAAGATAATGCCGTTTTGAAATCAATACCCACGAATCTTTGGGTAAAAGTCCGAGGACATGCTGCTAATGATGATTATATGGGCGGTGAACTATCCTTAAATATCAATGATCTTCAAACTTTGAAAAAAGAATCAGATCAAGATCCAATTCAACCGAAAAGCGAGCACAGGGTAGAATTGCATGCACATACTACCATGACTGCTTTGAACGCAGTTAATTCTGCTTCGCAAATTTTTGATAAAGCAGCGCAATGGAACCATAGTGCTGTAGCGATTACCGATAACGCTGACGTTCAAGCTTTTCCTGAGGCTGCCGCGGCAAGTGAAAGAACAGGGGTTAAGGCAATTTATGGCCTAGAGGCAAATTTCGTTGAAGACGGCCAGCCGATTGCGATAAACACTCAAAACATACTATTAAAAGAACAGATTTATACAGTTTTCGATATTGAAACAACTGGATTGTCAGCGATAAACGATAAAATTATCCAATTATCTGCTGTTAAGATGAAAAACGGATCTGTGATAGATACTTTTGATGAATTCATAAATCCAGGTTTTTCTTTATCGGAACAGACGGTTAATTTAACCGGTATTACTGATGATTTAGTAAAAAATAGTTTGCCGGAAAAAGAAGTTTTAAAAAAATTCCAAGATTTTTATCAAGGAACTGTTTTATGCGGCCATAACGTCATTAAATTTGATTATGGTTTCGTTAATCATGCCTTAATTGAAAATCATTTACCGGTTATAGACCTCCCTGTTGTAGATACTCTTGATCTTGCTCGCTGGCTCCATCCTGAATTTAGTAAATTCACTTTAGATTTTCTTTCTCGCAAATTTAAAGTTAATCTTGAACATCACCATCGTGCCATAGACGATTCGACCGCTACGGGAATGCTTTTGCATATATTTCTCAAAGAAGCAGAGGAACAGCACGGAGTTCAAACTGATAGTCAGCTGAATGAACACGCATTTGGTCATAATAGTTGGAGACAGACTAGGCCCACGCACCTGACTGTGCTTGTCAAAAATCAACCGGGTTTAAAAGATTTATATAAAATGGTTTCAGAATCCAACATCAACTATTTTTATCGAGTGGCCCGGGTTCCGCAAAGCTTGCTGAACAAGTATAGGAAGGGGTTTTTAGTTGGTTCAGGCGATGTTGGCAGCGAACTGTTTGACACTCTTGCTCGAGAAGGGTTAGATAAGGCGATCGAGCTGTCTGATCGTATAAAATTTGATTACATTGAGGTCCAACCGCTGGAAAATTATCAACCGCAAATAGAATCGGGTTTTATCAAAGATCAAGAAGCTTTGAAACAGCTGATAGAAAATTACGTAAAATTAGCTGACGTTATTAAAAAACCGTTAGTCGTAACCGGTGACGTTCATTATTTAGACGAAAAAGATCGAATTTATCGAACGATCCTTATAAATTCGAAAATCGCCAGGTCTGCAGCTGGTGGTGAAACTCGCTATAAATTAGCTGATTTGTCAATGAAAAAAACTCAGCATTTGTTAGATGAATTTTCTTTTTTGGGAAAAGAAAAAGCCTACGAGATCGTAGTTAAAAATTCTAGTTTAGTTAACAATATGATCGACAAGATCGAGCCTTTAAAAAAGGGACTTTCAACTCCTAAGATAGAGGGTTCGGATGATATTTTAAGAGAAAAAACTTTTAAGAATGCCAAGAAAATGTATGGCGATCCGCTTCCTGACTTAGTTAAAAAAAGATTGGATCGTGAATTGAACGCCATCATTGGTAACGGCTACGCTATCATTTATGTAATTTGTCAAAGATTAGTCAGCAAGTCAAACAAAGACGGCTATATAGTTGGATCCAGAGGTTCGGTCGGCTCTTCGCTTGTCGCGACTATGATGGGAATTACGGAAGTAAATCCGCTCCCTCCGCATTATCGTTCTAAAAATGGTAATTTTACGGAATTTATAAATGATGATCAAATTTCGTCTGGATTCGATCTGCCTGAGAAAATAAATCCGATCGATGGGACGACACTGATCGGAGATGGACATAATATACCTTTTGAAACTTTTCTTGGATTCAAGGGTGATAAAGTGCCTGACATTGATTTGAATTTTTCCGGTGATTATCAACCGATAGCTCATAATTATACTAAAGTCATGTTTGGCGAAAACAATGTTTTTAGAGCTGGAACTATTGGTACCGTTGCAGAAAAAACTGCATTTGGTATGGTTAAAAATTATGAGGAAGCTAACGATGCGCATTATCGAAAAGCCGAAGAAGACCGGTTATCTAATGGTATTACCGGGGTTAAACGAACTACAGGCCAGCATGCTGGAGGAATAATTATAATTCCAGCTGACCATGATGTGTACGATTTTACACCGATCCAGTATCCTGCCGATGATACCAGTTCTAATTGGAAGACAACTCATTTGGATTATCATTCGATTCACGATAATATTCTAAAAATGGATATACTTGGGCACGATGATCCGACTCTCTTGAGAGCTTTGCAAGACATGTCTGGTATAGATCCAAAATCAATCCCAGTAAATGATCCCGGAGTTCTTTCTTTGTTTACTTCGCCAAAAATATTAGGTGTCACTAAAGAAGAAATAATGTCTAATACAGGAACTTTAGGCATTCCGGAATTTGGTACTAACTTTGTCAGAGGGATGCTTGAGCAAACTAAACCTCATAATTTCGGCGAATTATTGCAAATATCCGGATTATCACACGGTACCAACGTTTGGAATGGAAATGCCGATGAACTGATCAAAGACGGCAAGGCAAATATTGGAACAGTTATTGGAACCCGAGATAAAATCATGACTGATTTGATTTCGTTTGGTCTTAATTCTTCTGATGCATTTCAAATTATGGAAAAAGTTCGAAAGGGTAAGGGAATATCCGAAGAACATATGAAAATTCTGAGAGATCACCCTAGAGTACCCCAATGGTATATCGATTCAATGCAGAAAATTCAGTATATGTTCCCTCGTGCGCACGCTGCAGCCTACGTTATGTCTGCGTTAAGGATCGCCTATTTTAAAGTATATTTCCCGGCTATCTACTATGCGGCTTATTTTTCCGTACGTGCTAAGGATAAAACTATCGATGCAGTTGGTTTGACTCAAGGGAAAACTAAGGTTCAAGCTTTAGTAAAGAGTTATCGCAGCAGATATAATGATTTGAACAAAGAAGAAGCCAAAACCCTGGCGATCTATGAAATTGCAAACGAAGCTTGGCAGCGCGGCATTGAATTTAAAATGGTGGATTTATATGAATCTGAAGCCTTTGATTGGAAAATAGAAGGCAATAAGATCATCCTTCCGTTCGTTACTTTGCCAGGTCTTGGTGATAACGTTGCAAAAGCGATCGTTGCAGCAAGAGCAGAACATGAGTTTATTTCTAAAGAAGATTTGGCAAAAAGAGGTTCTGTTAATAAAACTTTGATTGAATTTATGGAAAAAAATCATATGATCGATGGTATGACGGATGCTAATCAAATGGACCTATTTGCGATTTGACCGAGATAATGGCATAATAATATAGTCTTACATTTTGTGTATAAACTTGACCCGGAAGGAGGGGTGTTAAAAATGGCAAGTATCACAGTTCGCCATAACGAATCATTTGATGATGCGCTTCGTCGCTTTAAGCGAGGGGTTGCTAAAGATGGTACCCTCCAAGAAGTACGCAAACGTGAATTCTATGTTAAACCTTCGGTTGCACGTAAACTAAAGAGTGAAGCAGCACAGAAGCGTGCTCGCAAGCGTGCTCGTAATGATCGTTAATTTTGAGAGCCGTATGGCTCTTTTTTAATATATAACAAAAGGAAATAATATGTCTCTCGTTAAAGATATTGATAAAGCTGTGATTGCAGCTATGAAAGAAAAAGATAAAGAAAGTTTAAAGGTATTGAGGATGGTAAAGTCCGCTTTGGCAAATAAGCGGATCGCCCTAGGACATGATCTCAGCGATACAGATGCTCTTGGTATTTTGTCCAGCGAGATAAAGTCTCGACAAGAGGCCATTGAAGATTTTAAAAAAGGTAATAGACAGGATCTAGTCGACCAAAATAACTCTGAAATAAAAATTATTCAAAAATTCATGCCGGAACCTTTAGCTCAAGAAGAGGTCGTTAAAATGGTCAATGATTTTATAGTAAAATCAGGAGCAAAGGGTCTATCAGATATGGGAAAAGTTATGGGAAAACTTTCTGTAGAGACTAAAGGCCGCTTTGATGGCGGAAAGTTGGCTAAGATAGTTAAAGATAAATTAGGAGCTTAATGGAAAATAAAATTGACTTTGAATTGCCTTTTAGCAATCCTGAACTTTTACAGACTATAACCGGCAGCCGCGATAAATTTATTTTGATCTTAGAGGAAGGCTTTGATGTTGAAATATCACAAAAAAGCAACTCCTTGTTGGTTCACGGCCAAAAGCAGAATGTAGATTCTGCTGTATCGGTAATTAAATCACTTGTCGGCTTGGTAAATAAAAATATTTTTATTGGTCCCTCAGATGTTGCCAGCGCGATATCAATGCAAAAAAAGGGCACTTTAGAATATTTTTCTGACTTCTATTCCGAGATCATTATTAATGATGTTAGAAATCGCCCAATAAGGGTCAAAAATTTAGGTCAAAGAAATTATATCCAATCGATAAAACAAAATGAAATCACGATCGGTATTGGTCCGGCTGGTACAGGAAAAACTTTTTTGGCTGTCGCTATGGCGGTTTCAGCTTTTAAAAAGGGCGAGGTCGATAAAATAATCATTACCAGACCGGCAGTCGAAGCTGGAGAATCTCTTGGTTTTTTGCCTGGCGATCTAAAGGAAAAGGTCGATCCGTACTTACGGCCGATCTACGACGCCATGGGGGCCATACTTGGTTCAGAACAAAGCGGTCGTTTGATCGAGCGCGGGACTGTTGAGGTTGCACCTTTGGCTTACATGCGCGGACGTACTTTGGATAATGCTTTTATAATTCTTGATGAAGCGCAAAATACAACTCCTTCACAAATGAAAATGTTTTTGACCAGGCTTGGATTCAATTCCAAAATGGTCGTTAACGGTGATGTTTCCCAAATAGATCTTCCCAGGGGAAATAGACAATCTGGTTTGATCCAGGCAAGAAGGATACTTGCTAATTTAAAATCGATCGGTATCGTGGAATTTTCACATAATGACGTTGTACGGCATCCGCTTGTCGGGTTGATCGTTCAAGCTTATGAAAAAGATGAAGAAAGGTCGTCGAAAAAATTTGATGCTTGATGTTATTGTTCTGGACGATAAACAAAACGAATTAGATAACGAAGATGCTCAACTCGTTAAAAAAGTTCTGGTTTTTGCTAATAAGTGGATGCAATTATCCAAAAATTACGAAATGTCTGTAAATTTTGTTAATGATAAAGAGATTCATGAAATAAATAAAAAATACAGGAATACGGATCGTGCGACTGACGTAATTTCTTTTGCACTAGAAGAGTCTGATAAAATTGAAATCGATGGTGTCCCCGAGGAACTAGGCGATCTTTTTATCAGTTTGGATCACGCTCATCAACAAGCAGAAGATTATGGGCATAGTTATCAAAGAGAATTAGCTTATTTAGCTGTACATGGTTTTTTACATCTTTTGGGCTACGATCATACTAAAAGCCTTCAGGCCGAGAAAGAAATGTTTGGATTACAAGATAATATTTTAAAAGATTATGGACTCACAAGATAATAAACCTAAATTACCAAAAAGAAGAAGTTTTGCAAGGAACAAAAATTTCCTGATAGCTTTGTTAAATGCTTTTAACGGTATTTGGATCATGGTGAGCCGTGAGAGAAATTTTAGGATTCACATCGTTATCGCTTTAGTCGCTTTATGGGTAGGAATCGAATTTCACTTAAGCCGATCAGATTGGTTGTGGGTAACGGTCGCTATCTCTTTTGCTATAATTGCAGAAATTTTGAATACTATTATCGAAGCAGTCGTCGATTTGACTGTTGGAAATAGATATGATGATCTGGCGAAATTAGCTAAAGATGTTGCAGCAGCAGGAGTTGTTTTTGCTGTTTTTATTGAATTCGTCATACTAGCAATAATTTTTCAGCCTTATATATGGCATTGGTTCGGGATTCATAATTTATTTGATTATTAGCTAAAGGAGAAAGAGAATGTCGGATGATTTTAAATCGGGTTTTGTGGCAATAATCGGCCGCCCAAATGTAGGAAAATCTACATTGCTTAATAAACTTATTGGTCAGAAAATAGCTATTATATCTGATAAGGCTCAAACTACCAGAAACAAAATAGCTGGAATATACACTACTGAAAAAGAGCAGATCGTTTTTTTAGATACACCTGGTATACATAAACCTAAAAACAGCCTTGATAGATATATGGAAAAAGCTAGTTTTGGCGCTCTAAATGAGGCAGACGCAATATGGTTCGTTGTAGATGCAACTGAAAAAAGAGGTCTGGGCGATGACTTTATTATCGACAAACTTAAAAACTTTACAAAAACACCAATATATTTGTTGATAAATAAAATAGATCTGCTGAATGACAAAAATAGTTTGTTAAAAAAGATCGCTGAATACGTTAACAATGGTTTAAACTGGTCGGAGGTTTTCCCAATTTCCGCTCTTAACGGCGATCAATTAGAAGAATTGATCAGCAATATTTCTAAAAAATTGAAACCAGGGCCGCGCTATTTTGCAAAAGATCAAATCAGCGATCATCCGGAAAGATTTTTTGTTGCTGAATTGATACGTGAAAAAATTTTAAATTTTACCCAGCAAGAAGTTCCTCACTCGATCGCAATAGTTATTGATTCTATGAAAAAAGACGGACCAGAAAGCAAATTACATATTCAGGCCTCTATCATAGTTGAAAGACCGACACAAAAAAATATCATTATTGGAAAAAAGGGCAGTATGATAAAAAGGATCGGGCAAAGTTCACGCCGCGATATAGAACGATTTCTTGGTGAAAAAGTTTATCTTGAAACTTGGGTCAAAGTGGAACAAAACTGGCGTGAACGACCACAAGCGGTCCAATCGTTAGGATATAATTCTAAACAGGATTTTTGATGGCTGCTGAAAAAATTGACGGAATCGTTATATCTTTTAAAAATTATGCTGAAAATGATTCTCTGATTAAAATAATAAGTCCGGGAATCGGCATAAATAGTTATATTGCTAGAAGGAGCAGGAATCCAAAAAATAAGCTGTCTGCAATCAGACAATTATTTACTTATGGTACTTTTTCTGGCAAAAAACCCAAAAAAATAGTTTGGGTTATATAAATTCGATTGAGGATTCTTCTATTTTTAAGAATATATCTTTAGATATCATCAAAAATGCCTATGCAAGCCATATTGCTGAATTATTAGATAAAGCTTTCGAGGATGGTCAACAGATCGATAATTGGTACCGGTCTTTTTTAATTGGATTAAAAAAGATAGATCAGGGAATAGATCCGCAAATTATCGCAAATATTTTTGAAATTCAATTATTGGGTGTCTTTGGAGTTCAACCTAATTTAAGTTATGATCCAATAGATCATACAGCTGGCGGCGAATTTGATTTTTCGGAAAAATTTAATGGTATTTTATCAAAAAAGCATTTTGGTCTTGATCCAAGGAGGCTGCACGCTGATCCAAGGGCAATTTACTATTTAATGATGCTTTCGCAAATAGATATCAGCAGGATCGGTTCGGTAAGAATATCAAGTAATATAAAAAGAAGTTTGCAGAGAGTCATAAATTTAATTTACGACAGGCAGATCGGTCTTAAAACTCATTCCCGCAGTTTTCTCGAAGAAATGGATTCGATTAAAATCGATATTCGTTTTAAAAAAAAGCAGCCATAGGATTACAATTGTAGAATGATAAATTTAAGTGAACAAGAAAAAGTAAAAATTTTGCAAAAATTTATTCAAATTCCGACTGAAAATGAAAATGAAGCAAAACTTTCTGATTATATCGCATCTTTATTTAAAGGATTCAATAACGTTAGAACAGACTTTATTGAAGCCGCTCCAAATAGGAAATCTGTGGTCATTACGATCAAGGGAACTCGTTCCAATGAGAAAGCAGGCAAAGAAAAAGTCCTTGTTTTAAGCGGGCATGAGGATACGGTCGCAGCTGGCGACCATAAAAAATGGGATCATCAGCCTTTTTCCGGAGATATCGAAAACGGCTTTTTATATGGACGCGGAGCAACTGATATGAAAAGTGGTTTGGCCGCGATGACTTGTGCGGTGCTGTCTCTTGCTAAAGATAATTTTGATTTTTGCGGTTCGATAAAATTAATAGGTACCGTTGGCGAAGAAAGCAGCGAAATCGGTGCGAAACAAGTAACTGAGAATGGTTATATAGATGACGCTGCTGCACTTATTATCGGCGAACCAAGAAAAGACTTTAAAATCGGTTACACAAATAAAGGAGTCATAGATTACCAAGTTTCAGCTGTCGGCAAATCTTCTCACTCTTCGCGTCCAGAACTGGGTGTCAATGCAATTGATGCGATCAGGAAGGCCATGGATAATTTTGAAAAGTATTTTTCGGAGTTGAGGAAAAAAAGGAACGAGGTTCTCGGTTCTTTTACCAATGCCTTTACAATGATTTCCGGTGGAGACCAGGTCAATCAGATTCCTGCTGCTGCATCTTTTTCTGGAAATATGCGTACCATCCCGGAAACGCCTAATGATCTGGTAATTGCACACTTATCATCGATAATTGAAGAGATGAATAAAGACTATCCTTTTGATTTGGAATTAAAAATTCTTTTTCCAGAACTGCCGTTACCAGTTCAGCCGGTTAGTTCTTTTACGGAATTAGCCCAGGCAGCGATTAAAAAGGTAACTGGTAAAAATGGTGATTTAGTTGCCGGGACTGGTGCTAACGAGGCCTCTGAATATATAAAAAGTGGCAAAAAATTCCCAATTTTGATATTAGGACCCGAATATGAGGAAAATGCTCATCAAGTTAACGAGAGAATCCCAGTTGATATTTATTTGCAAGCGGAAAAAATTTACGAGGAGATCATACAACGATTTTTCTTGATCGAAAAATAAAAATGCTATCTATCATTGTCAAAAATAAAATAAAATAGTAAGATTTTGTTGTATTGGATTTGTTATGAAGCTCTGTGGCGATTGCTGAGCAAATCGGTCGATTCAAAGTGTCGTTGTTTGATTGCAACGGAAGTCAGGTGGAACCGCGCGAAAGCGTCCTGATGGCATTGTGCTGTCAGGATTTTTTTGTGTTTAAAAATTATATTTGTTTTTTGGAGGTAAAATGACAAAAAAATTATCTATGCAGGATATTATTTTGACTTTGCAAAAATATTGGGCATCATGTGGAGCCAATTTGATGCAAGCCTATGATAATGAGGTCGGCGCCGGTACGCAAAGTCCTTACACTTTTTTACGGGCTAATGGACCTGAGCCATGGACTGCTGCCTACGTACAACCGTCGCGTCGTCCGGCCGACGGCAGGTACGGGGACAATCCCAATCGACTATTTCAACATCACCAATTTCAAGTAGTCATGAAGCCGTCACCGGAAAATATTCAAGAATTATATTTAAAAAGTCTTGAGGAACTTTCTATCGATCCGCTTGAACATGATATTCGGTTCGTTGAAGATAACTGGGAAAATCCTTCTATGGGCGCAGCCGGTATTGGTTGGGAAGTATGGCTCGATGGCATGGAAGTAACCCAATTTACATATTTTCAACAAGTAGGTTCTATTCCTGTTGATTCGGTTACTGCTGAAATAACCTACGGATTGGAAAGGCTGGCTTCTTATATCCAAAATGTCGATTCTGTCTACGATTTAGAATGGGGCAACGATGTTAAATACGGTGATATTTTTAAGGAACCTGAATTTGAACATTCAACTTATTCTTTTGATCAGTCGGATGAAAAAATGTTGTTAGAGAATTTTGATCAATACGAGCAAGAAGCCAAAAGGCTGCTTCAATTAAACTTAATACATCCGGCTTATGATTATATTTTGAAATCAAGCCACACCTTTAATTTGCTCGATGCTCGCGGAGCTGTGTCGGTAACTGAAAGAGCGGACTATATGCATCGCATACGCAGTTTAGCTAGGACCGTTGCAAAAGAATTTATCCTAGTGCGTGCAAAATCAGGTTTTCCGCTATTAAAAGACCCTTCTCTTCGCCAAAAATATCTTGGAAAAGATGGTATTTATACAAAGAAACTTGAAAAAGCATCAAAAAAGGATAGTTAAAAATGGCTGATGCTGGTGAAAATAAAATCTATTCTAGCGAAAAAATAGGCAGTTTGATTTCTCTATTTAAAAAAGCAGATAAAAAAACCGACTGGTTTGCCTACCAATATCTAGCTGAATTACAGCTTCATGGCAGATTTTTTTATGAAAATAATTTTCGTTATAAAACAGTCGATGGTCGTTCTTACATTCTTATTTATTCAGATTTGAAATATGCTCAGCACGCTTTTGCAGATGATTTTGGAATAAGACTTCCCGAAATAAAGGAAATTGGTTTTGCGCTTGCGATGTCGATGGTCAAATCAGAAGGACTTTCAGGTTTGATAGTCGATAGGGGCAAATATGACTTGGACCTTTCTTTTTCAAATTATCAAAACCAAATTTTGCCTAGACTTGAATTTATAAATCAAGATCGAATAAATCGCGCGCTGAAAGAAAATAGAAATATTTTAAATGACACAGAAGATAAATTCACATATTTTGTTCCGGGGATGATCGATTATGACGATCAAGGCCGGATGCAACAGTCATTTGCGACTATAAGGAGAAGCAGCGACCAAAGTGATTGGATCCCGATTTTTACTGAATTGAAAGTAATGGAAAATTGGGCAAAATCATCAATAGGAAAGAATTTCCACCGGGAGAATGTAAAAGTTTTTTTGATGAAAGTCAAAGAAATAGATTACGATTTCAAACATCACCCGCTCAAATTAAAAAGTGGTTCAGTTATAGCTGGACTGGTTGTTGATCCATCGATCGACGAAAAAGGAAAAGGAAAATTTATAGTTTTAAAAGGAGACGGCAATGTCTGATTACTTGTTAGAAGTTGGTTTAGAAGAGATGCCTGCACATTTGGTAACATCTTCTGAACGGCAATTAGTTGATCTACTAGAAAAATTTCTTAAAAAGAATCGCGTATCTTTTAATAAAATAGTGCCTTATTCTACCCCGCGCAGATTAGCACTTTTAGTAAAAAACATTGCGCTATCGACACAGGCTGTTGACGAAGAAAATAGAGGGCCATCTTTGAAGATCGCTAAAAATCAAAGCGGAGAATGGACTAAGGCTGCTATTGGTTTTGCACATGGTCAGAAAATCGATACAGATGATTTAATTGAAAAAGATGGTTATGTCTATGCTCAAAAACATATTGACGGTATTGATTCAAAATTAATTTTAAAAAATATCGGCAGTCAGGTTATTGAAAAAATGCGTTTTTCAACATACATGCGCTGGGCGAATTTTGATTTGGAATACATACGTCCGATCAGATGGCTAGTTTCTCTCTTTGATGAAGAGGTAGTTCCCTTTAAAATTTTGAATGTCGTATCCGACCGCTATTCTCGAGGCCACCGCTTTTTAGGACACCAAAAACTGGAGATAAAAAAGGCTGATCAATATGAAACTTCTCTGAAAAAAGAATTTGTGATCGTCGATTCAGATAAGAGAAAACAAATTATCGTCGACCAATTAAAAGATTTGGCTAAAAAAAATAATTGGGTCTTAAAGATCGATCAAAATCTTTTAGAGGAAGTTAACAATATCGTTGAATACCCGACTGCTTTTGCTGGATCTTTTGATAAAAAATACTTACAGCTGCCAGACATTGTTTTGATCACGAGCATGCGGGATAATCAACGCTTCTTCTATGTTACTGATCAGCAAGGGGCTTTGCTTCCATATTTTGTTTCGGTTAGAAATGGTGATTCAAATTACTTGCAGAATGTTGTTTCAGGAAATGAGAAAGTTCTTGTTGCGAGATTAGAAGATGCCGAATTTTTCTATAATGAAGACTTAAAAAGAAGCATAGACTATTTCGTTAAGAAGACTGATCATCTCGTTTTCCACGAAAAAATCGGTTCCATGACACAGCACATGCAAAGAGTCGAGGAAATAGCTTTAAGTCTTTCTTCTCAATTGAAACTTGATAAAAACGAAACTGAAGATCTTGTTCGTGCAAGTGAGATTTATAAATTTGATCTAAATACGGCGATGGTTGGTGAATTTTCAGAACTACAAGGGAAAATGGCTGGAATATACGCTGAAAAATTTGGCGAAAACAAGCAAGTCAGTGCGGCTTTGGGAGAACAATATCTGCCTGATTCTTCAGAAGGGGATCTACCAAAGAGTAAATTAGGTGCATTGCTTTCTTTATCAGACAAATTAGATCAGATCTTTGCTTTCTTTTCTATAGGACAGGTGCCAAAAGGATCTAACGACCCCTATGGATTGCGAAGAGCGGCACTCGGCATCGTTCGGATCATCAAGGAATTTTCATTTGATTTCTCTTTGAATAAACTGGTATCGGATATTTCTAAGAATAGTCTTGATAAGGAATGTTTTTCCAAACTGAAAAAAACCTATACTTCTGAAAGCAATCTAAATTCGATCATTGATTTTATCGTTGATAGAATAAGACAAGTGGAAAATAATACACGATACGATATTCTTGATACTGTATTAACAAAAACTGAAACCGGCAATATTTTATCTTTGTTCAAAAGCATTGGTCTGTTGAAAAAGCATGCTGATGATTCAGATTTTCGCGATGTGATCGAATCACTAAGCAGAGTACAAAATCTATCTAAGAAAAATAC
Source organism: Oenococcus alcoholitolerans (assembly GCF_051852995.1). GTDB lineage: Bacteria > Bacillota > Bacilli > Lactobacillales > Lactobacillaceae > Oenococcus > Oenococcus alcoholitolerans. The sequence goes on along the minus strand of NZ_CP176042.1, from coordinate 779,710 downwards.
AGAATATAAACCGATAGATGAGACTTTGTTCGTTAATGACAGCGAAAAAAATCTTTATGCTGCCTCGCTGAAATTAGCTCAGCAAAAGGATATAGTGGATGATCCGGAAGATTTCTACCAAAAATTAGCTTCTTTGAAGAATGTTATTAATGACTATTTTCAAGAAAATATGATCATGGATAATGATGAAAAGATTAGAGTAAATAGACTTTCGCAACTATCTTTGCTAAATAGTTATATCAGCAAACTGGGGTCGCTGAATAAGCTGATCATAAAGTAATACTGTGTTTAAAATATTGACAATTATGTCTCTGTAATCTATAATTTATTAGATTAATAATCTGGTGGTAGTGTAGGTAAATTTGGTTGATTCCTAAAGAAATAATTGATAAAATCAGACAATCCGTCAATATTGTCGACGCTGTTTCCAAATATGCTGAATTAAAAAAAAGAGGAAAATACTATTGGTGCTTATGTCCGTTTGAGCCGGAGAATACGCCCAGTTTCACCGTTGATGAAGTAAATCAGCGATATCGGTGTTATTCATGCGGAAGAAATGGCAATGTATTTGATTTTATTGCAGAAAAAGAACATCTTAGTTTTCCTCAGTCGGTACTCAGAGTAGCAGACGATTTTGGAATAAAGGTTGACGAAAAATACAGAAGGGAGTCTTCTGGGCGTTATAACGAAAGCCAAAAACAAATTATTCAGCTCAATAAAATGGTCAGCGAGCTGCTTAATCATTTATTGCTGAATACCGATTTGTCTAAGGAGGCTTTGAGATATCTATTAGCTAAGCGGCATTTGGATAGAGATACCATTTCTGATTTTCAATTAGGCTTTTTGCCTAAAAATTGGTCTCTTCATGATTTTTTGAATTCAAAAAATATCGATAGCCAACTTCAGCTGGAATCTGGACTTGTTTCTCAATACGATGATGGAAGTATCCATGATGTTTTTTCAAACAGGATCATCTTTCCGATCAAAGATGAATACGGGAACGTTATGGGTTTTTCCGGTCGTACCTTAGACCCGAATAATTCGGCTAAGTATATAAATTCTAAGGAAAACGCGGTTTTTAAAAAATCTAAGATCCTTTATCATTTTGACCTTGCTAAACAGGCAGCTAAAGTGTCGGGCCGTTTTCTTCTTTTGGAGGGATATTTCGATGTGATCGCTGCGCATAAAGTTGGTGTAGATTACGGCATTGCCTCGATGGGGACTAGTTTGACCAAAGATCAGCTGTCTTTGATCACTAAAAATTCCAGTCAATTAACGATCGCTTATGATGGTGATTCAGCTGGGCAGCATGCCATTTGGAGAGCTATAAATGAAGGCTATGATATACCTGGTCTAAAAATAAATGTTTTGACTTTCCCCGGTGGTCAAGATCCAGATGAGTATTTGCAAGAAAATGGTAATGAATCTTTAGAAAGTTTTTTGAATAATAATAGTATTTCTATCAATGATTTTGCCTTCGAATATTTGAAGAAAGATCATAATCTTTCAAGCACGAGCGGAATAGCTGCTTATACGGAAGAACTGCTTGATTTTTTGAGGAAGATCAATGATCCGATAGAAAATGATTTAACGATCAAAAAACTTTCTGAACAGTTTGGCATAAACCGGCAGATCCTTGAAAGAAGTTTTGGCGTTAAAAAGCAGCAAAAGAAGGTCGTTTTTAACGGTCAGGATAACCATTTTGTTCCCAATAAAGATCTGATCGATCCTTTAGAAAAAAAGCAGCTTTTGATCGAAAGAAAGTTGATCGTCTCTTCGATCGTCTTCGAAAGTGTTTTTAATTTATTAAACAAAAAAACCGACTTTTCTTTTTTAAATAAAAATTTTCAATTATATTTCTTTTTTGTAAAAGGATATAGAAGCGAGCATCCCGGTGTAGACAATATTTTTAATGAGATAGTAAGTGAAATGTCAGCTTCTGAAAAGAAAGATTTTATTGAGCAAACCCAATACGGTAATAATTTTTACGCAACCAATAATTTACAGGCGATAAATGATTATATATGGCAATTACAAGTTCGTATACCTTTTGATAAAAAAATAAATGATATAAAAGCTGCGATTCAGCAGGCAATAAATCTGAACCAAAGCGACCAAATTCAGCGATTGAATGTCCAGCTGGCAAATTTAATGAAAGAGAAGGCAGAGAATACTTATGAGTGAAAAAATCCTTGTTTCTAATGAAAATACTGTTTCTGAGATTCAACACGCGCTTGAAAAAGCTGGTGTTAAATTTTTAAAAAAAGATCGAAAAGACAAATTATTGGATTTAGTCAAAGAATATAATTCTGGTAACTACAAACCGATTGAAAAGTCTTCGACGCATAGCAGAAAGCGGTCAGCTTCAAGCAATAAAAAAAATAAGAGCAGCAAAGATTATGACAAACTCTTAAAATCTTTTATTAAAGATAATAAAAAAGCTGGCCAGGTCGTTTATGATCAGCTAGAAGATTCTTTTGCTAAACCTTTTTCACTTAACAAAGAACAGATAGAACGTTTGATAGAAAAGATAGAAGATGCCGGTATTTCTGTTGTTGATGAGAAAGGAAATCCTGCTGAGCAGGCTTTAAAAAGTCATCAAAATAATTTGAGTCAAGAAGAATTATCGCAAGCCTCTTCCGCCCCAAAAGGACTAAAGATCAATGATCCTGTGAGAATGTATCTTAAAGAAATCGGCCGTGTTTCTTTGCTTAGTGCTGATCAAGAAGTTGAGATCGCTAAAAGGATCGAAAAAGGCGGCAGCGATGGCGAAGTTGCTCGTCAACAACTAGCTGAGGCCAATCTTCGACTCGTGGTTTCGATTGCTAAAAGGTATGTTGGCCGAGGAATGCATTTCTTGGATTTGATTCAGGAAGGCAATATGGGCTTGATGAAAGCTGTTGAAAAATTTGATTATACCAAGGGATTTAAGTTTTCGACTTATGCAACTTGGTGGATCCGTCAAGCTATCACAAGAGCGATCGCTGATCAGGCCAGGACTATAAGAATACCTGTTCATATGGTTGAAACTATCAACAAATTGATCCGTATCCAAAGAACTTTGATCCAAGATCTGGGGCGTGATCCAATGCCTGAAGAAATCGGTGCTGAAATGGAACTTACTGCCGATAAAGTTAGAGAGATTCAGAAGATCGCACAGGAACCGGTATCTCTAGAAACTCCGATCGGTGAAGAAGATGATTCTCATTTAGGTGATTTCATTGAAGATAACGAAGGCGAATCGCCAATTGAGTCAACGTCTGATCAAATGCTTAAAGACCAGCTAGAAGAGGTTTTAGGAACATTAACCGAGCGTGAAGAGAACGTTTTGCGCTTAAGATTCGGAATAGAGGATGGTAAAACCAGAACACTTGAAGAAGTGGGCCGCGTCTTTGGTGTCACGCGCGAAAGAATTCGTCAAATCGAGGCGAAAGCTTTGCGGAAACTGCGCCATCCAAGTCGTTCCAAGCAATTAAAAGACTTTATGGAAGAATGATCTATTTAAAAAGAATCCAGCTAAGGATCCTTTTTATTTTAATTTTTAAGAACATGTTATTTATTGAAAAGGAAGCAGGCAGTGGCTAAATTATCAGATAGATTACTAGAAATTTATCGTTTTATTCCAGAAAATACACGAGTTGCTGATATCGGAACAGATCATGCAGCTATTCCGATCGCTTTGGTCGAAACACAAAAAAGCGATTTTATTTTAGCTACTGATATTGGCAACGGTCCATTATCTCAAGCTAAAGAACAAATCGAACTGGCAGATTTAGAAGAGCAGCAGGACTATATTCATCTAAGATTAGGCGATGGTTTAAAAGCTATCAAAGAATCGGACAAAATCGAGACAATTGTTATTTCTGGAATCGGTGGAGAATTGATGAGCAATATATTATCTAATATGCCGGATTTTCTTCTGAATTGTGTTTTTATTTTGGAACCGAATAACGAGCAGTATTTAGTTCGCAAGTGTTTAGATAATTTGGGTTTTTCTATAGATAAAGAATCAATAATTTATGAAAAGGGCCATTTTTATGAAGTTATTGTTGGGTCGCATGATATGCTCAAAAAAAATTTGCTTAACGAAGAAGATTATTTTTTTGGTCCTATACTGAGAAAAAGAAAGAGCAAGGTTTTTTTAGAAAAATGGAATAAGGAACTTAACCGTCTTTTAAAACTTTCTGAAATTTTAAATAGTCGAGGGCAAAAAGAGACTTTACGTTATCATAAAATTATTAAAAAAATAAAGATGTTAAGAGGAATTCTAAGATGAAATATGCTGATTTGCTTGATAGATTCGTAGGATATGCAAAAATAAATACTCGTTCTGATCCCAAATCTAAAACTGTACCCAGTGACCCTAAGGAAATCTTCTTTTTAAGAAAATTGTCCCAGGAACTTAAAGAAATCGGGTTAACAGACGTTCGTTTTAAAAAGGACGGTTACCTTTTTGCCAGAATACCGGCAACTGCTGGTCAAGAACAGGTCAAAGCAATCGGCTTTATTTCTCATGTTGATACAGCTGATTTTAATTCTGAAAATATTGACCCTCAGGTCCATGAAAATTACGACGGAAAATCTATTCTAAAATTAAACGATGAATATTCGTTAGACCCAAAAACTTTTCCTAATCTTAAAAATTATGCCGGCCATACCTTGATAACCACAGATGGTACTACCTTGCTCGGTGCTGATGATAAAGCTGGTGTTGCTGAAATAATTACCGCAATGAAATATTTATTACAGCATCCTGAAATAGAACATGGAGAAGTAGATATAGCTTTTGGTCCAGATGAAGAAATCGGTACAGGAGCCGATAATTTTGATACGAAGGATTTTGGGGCAGCTTTTGCATATACGGTCGACGGAAGCTCGAAAGGCGAACTGCAGTGGGCGACTTTTTCAGCTTCAGCAGCCACTTTAAAAGCAAAAGGCACTCAAGTGCATCCTTCTGAAGGATACGGAAAACTGATCAATCCGATCGTTGCTTTGATAGATGTATTTAATTTATTACCTGATCAGCGTCCTGAAAATACTAAAGATGATCAAGGATATTATTATTTAACAGATATAACAGGCAATGGCGATACAGCTGCAGCCGAAATGATCATTAGAGATTTTTCGAGAAACGGTTTAAAAGAAAGAAAAAATATATTAAAGGAAGCCGTCGATAAAATAAACGCTCGTTATCCATACAAAGTAATAGAACTAACTCAGTATGATCAATATTATAATATGGCTGATGTTTTAAAAAATAATATGGCTCCTGTTCATTTAGCAGAAAAAGCATTTTCTTTGCTTGGCATAAAACCAAATGAAAAACCAGTCAGAGGAGGGACCGATGGATCTAAGATAACTTTCTTAGGTACACCAACTCCGAATATATTTACTGGTGCTGAAAATTTGCATGGTCGTTATGAATTTGCATCTTTGAATGACATGGAAAAAGCAGTTGACGTTATTTTAAAAATAATAGAACTTAATAGTTTAAGTAAATAAAAAATCAGGTATTTAATTACCTGATTTTTTTTGATCGCGTCTATTATCAGCTGATTTAGAAATTCCTGTGATACCAATGGCTGCGACCTCACCGATAATCAATGAAAAAATCGTGACCTGCGAAGGAATAAACTGCTGCTGGCTTAATTGTCCAACGATGAAGGCCGCAACATTACCTAATATGATCGACCATACTGCTACTACAAAATACTTCATGCACAAAGTTTAATTCTTTATTGAAAAAAATACAAATGCCGTCTAACTTTTTTCGCGATATGATTTAAGTATGAGTTATACACCAGTTCAACTTTTTAGCGAATATGATCTACTTAAAAATCCTAATAAAACCAATGATTTGGCAGAGGTTTTAAGAGAGAGACATTTTAAAGCTGCTGTTTTGGCCAATCATAATTATTTATATGGAACGGAAAAATTCAGACAGGCAGCTATCAAAAACGGTATCAAACCGATCATCGGTCTAACGGTTGCCAGCAAAAATGACAGGGAAATAATTTTGATAGCTAAAAAGTATTCGGGATATCAAAATCTGATAAAAATAAGCACTTGGTTAGCTTTTAATTCTAAAGAAGATTTTGAGATCATGGATCATCTTTCGCGTTTGAATGATATTTTGATCGTTTTAGATGATGATAAATATCGAAAGATCGACGATTTAGATATAGTCTCAAAGTCACAGATCGGTTACGTAAAAATAGATTGGTTGAAAAAAGGGGACGAAATTGCGGCCTCTGCTTTCGCTCATATCGAATCCAATCAGCAAAACTTTACCGGTCAAGCCGAAATAAAGGGAAATTATCTGGAAAATGAAGACTTTTATGAGAAAAAAATAAATCAAGAAGCTCTGAAAAAAAACGAGGAAGTCTTTGGTCGAATAAAAAATGATTGGCCTAAAAAAAGACGCTTATTGCCCAATTTTCCACTGCCGGTAAATTATAAAAATTCTGATGAATATATAAGCCATTTAATTGAGCTGGGTATAAAAAGCAGGTTTAAAGGAAAGGCGGTACCTAAAGAATATTTAGATAGGATCGAGTATGAAAAATCAATAATTTTTCAATTGCGGCTTTCTGATTATTTTCTAGTCGTTTGGGATATCGTTAATTTTGCCAGGCATCATAATATTCAATTAGGTGCTGGCAGAGGTTCCGCAGTTGGTTCGTTAGTTGTTTATTCACTTTATATAACAAGTATCGATCCAATTAAATATGATCTTTATTTTGAAAGATTTTTAAATCCCAAAAGAGCACAATTGCCGGATATAGATATTGACGTTCCCGGTAATCGTCGTCAGGAAATAATCGATTATTTGCAAAAAAAATATTCTCCCGAAAATTTTTCGCAAATCGGTACTTTTGACACTTTTAAAAACAGGCTGGCCGTCCGCGATACAGCGAGAATTTTCGGCAGCAGCGAGGCATCTTTAAAGTTATTTTCACGTTTTATCGCACAGAATTCATCTTCCTTAGAAAAAGCTGATCCAAATAATTTACCAGATCAAATAGCTAACCTGCCATATGCCAAGGAAATAATCACGATAGCTAAAAAAATATCCGGTTTGCCAAGACATGTCGGCATCCATGCTGCTGGAGTCGTTTTAAGTCCGCTGAAATTGGTCGATTTTATTCCGCTCAACAAAATTTCTGACATAGTCGTTACTCAGTTCGATAAGAACGACGTTGAGTCTTTAGGACTGGTAAAATTCGACTTGCTTAGATTGACAAATTTGGATATGCTGGCTGACATGAGATTGCTGATCGAAGAAAATTATGGTCAGTATCTTAATTTGGATCATGTTCCATTGAATGATCAAAAGACTTTGAGATTATTTGCAAATTTGCAAACAAACGGCATCTTTCAGTTCGAATCAGATTCTGCCCGTCGGGCAATGCGTCAAGTCATGGTTTCTGATTTTAATGATATAGTTGCTGTCAATGCTTTGAATCGTCCTGGTCCTTCCGAAAATATACCCGAATATGCCGAAGGAAAAAATAGCAATAAAAAGATAGACTACATCGACCCAAGCCTTAAAAAAATTTTAAAACCAACTTACGGTGTAATTATTTATCAAGAGCAGGTTATGCAAATAGCTCAAGTTTATGCGGGATTCACGATGGGAGAAGCTGACATTTTCCGTGCAGCGATCGGCCATAAAAATGAACAAGTATTAATGTCCCAACATGATTCTTTCATACAAGGCGCTATAAACAATCATCACAGCAAAGAACAAGCAGAAAAAATATTCGATTATATCGAACGGTTTGCTAACTATGGTTTTAACAAAAGCCATGCCGTTGCTTACAGTAAATTAGCCTTTGAATTAGCATATATTAAAAGCCATTACCAAGTTGAGTTTTTTGCGACTCTGCTTAATTACGATCGGAAAAACTCTTACATTCAGGAAATAAAAAACTCCGATATTAAATTAAAGGGTCCGGAAATAAATTATGCAAAGTCGGCTTTTACTGGTAAAGACGATACTATTTATGCAGGATTTTCAATTATTAAGGGTCTAAATAGAAAACTTATCGATGTTATTTTAAATGAAAGACAAAAAGGAGGCCCATTTTTAACTTTGGTCGATTTTCTTAAAAGGATGTCCGGAAGCGGTATTTCTGCAAATGATCTGATCGCTTTGGCCTATGCCGGTTCACTAGATAAATTCGGTTATACTCGTTCTGAGATCATCAAAAATGCGGCTTCGCTTGTTACGGCTATGCAATTTGGCGGGACCCTTTTAGAGGAAACTAAAATACAGCGCGAACCGGAAATGAATTTATTGGATCGCTTGAATCATGAAAAAGAAATTTTGGGATTTGCAATATCCGGTCATCCGATAGATTCTCTAAAAAAAGAGATTAAGGAGAAGGGATATGCTACGATTCCGGAACTAAAAGCAAACAAGGAAATAAAAATTGCCGTGATGATAGATTCTATCAGGATAACCAGAGACAAAAATGGTAACCAAATGGCTTTTTTGACAGTGTCTGACAGCGGTGGTGAGGTGTCGGTCGTTGTATTTGCAAGACAATATTCAAAAATTTCTAATTTATTAAAAAACGGCTCATTGATTGCTATCATGGGAAAAACTCAGCAAAGAAATGATGAGATAAACATCATTGCTAATAAAATTGCTGAAATCAGGCATTAAAATTTGTGAAATAAATGTTAATATAAAAGTGTTTTGTCAAAGGATTATAACAGGAGTTTTTAAATGAAAAAGACGAAAATTGTTTCTACTTTAGGACCTGCTTCTAATGATTTAAAAACCATTTCAGCTTTAATTGAAAATGGAATCAATGTTGCACGTTTTAATTTTAGTCACGGTGATCATGAAGAACATGCTGCTAGAATGGCACTTGTTCATGAAGCAGAAAAAAAGACCGGACGTTTGATCGGATTTATGCTTGATACGAAAGGTGCTGAAATCCGTACCACTGTTCAAGATACTCCGGATGGTAAGATATCCTTTAAGCAAGGCGATAAAGTTAGAATCGCCATGGATGAAAATCTTAAGGGTACCAAAGAAAAAATAAGCGTAACTTATAAAGGCTTGTACGATGATGTTAAAATCGGCGGCAAGATCCTTTTCGATGACGGCATTATTTCCTCTACTGTCTTAGAAAAAGACGAAGCAAGAAGAGAACTTATCGTCCAAATCGATAATGATGGTGTTCTTGGCGGCAAAAAGGGTGTCAATGCACCTGGAGTTTCTATTAATCTTCCTGGTATTACTGAAAAAGACCGTTCAGATATCGAATTCGGTTTGGAACAAGGCATCGACTTTATCGCTGCATCTTTCGTTCGTAAGCCTCAAGACATTCTTGATATTCGTGAGCTTTTGAAAAAGCATCATGTTGAGAATCACGTAAAGATTTTCCCAAAGATCGAATCTCAAGAGGGAATCGATAATTTTGAATCGATCATTGCGGTTTCTGATGGTTTGATGGTGCCTCGTGGTGATATGGGTGTTGAGATACCTTATGAAGAAGTTCCAGTTATCCAAAAGAAAATGATTCGTTATATGAACCGTCTTGGAAAACCAGTCATCACTGCAACTCAAATGCTGGATTCGATGATTGAAAATCCAAGAGCAACTCGTGCCGAAATAAACGATGTTGAAAGTGCTGTTTGGGATGGTACTGATGCGACCATGCTTTCTGGCGAATCAGCTAACGGAAATTGGCCGGTAGAAGCGGTTAAAACAATGGCTACTGCTGATGAATTTGCTGAAAATCATGTTCACCAATATGGTAATCGTGTAAATCTTCGTAATGAACCAAAGATCAGCGATACTGAAATTCTTGCGCAGGCTGCAGTTGATGCTGCTAGAGAAGCCGGTGCTAAAGTTATCGTCGCATCAACTGCTTCAGGTTATACTGCAGGTCTTATCTCTAAGTATCGTCCTGATTCACCAATTTTGGCGATCACTTATAGCGAAGAAGTTGCGCGCTCTTTGACAGTCGACTATGCTGTTTATCCAGTTATTAAAACTGCTCCAAAAACAACCGATCAATTGATCGAACTTGCCGAACAGACCGTTCGTGATCAAAATTTGGCTGGTTCTGGTGATACAGTCGTCGTAACAGCAGGACTTCCTATTGAAAAGCCGGGTACGACCAACTTGATCCATGTTGTAAAACTTTCTTGATTTTATTTTTATCAAACTAAAAACGGCCTTAGCCGTTTTTTTATTGCTTTTTTAAAAATGATAAAATTATTTGCGTGAATCAAGAAGAACAGTTTACAATTTCGCTTAAAGATTTTAGTGGTCCTTTAGACTTGCTTTTGCACTTAATAAGAACTCAAGAGTTTGATATATTTGATTTGCCGATCGCTAAAGTTACTGATCAATTTCTTGATTTTATTGAACAAAAAAAAGGCCATCCCCTGGATCAGCGTAGTGATTATCTGCTTATGGCTGCGGATTTGGTTAAAATAAAATCTCGTTTTCTTTTACCAGTTGAGAAAAAAAACATTGAAGAAGACCCAGAACAGGATCCAAGACGTTCGCTTGTTGAGGCTTTGATAGAATATGAAAGATATCAAAAAGTCGTTAATAAGTTAGAAAAATTAATTAAAAAAAGAAATTTATACTTTGACCGGCCTCAATTAAAAAAACCTGATTATGTTCACCTTTCGCCAATTACAAGGGGCATAGATATCGATCAACTAAAAAAAGCTTTCCTGACTATTGTCAAAAGAAAGTTCGATCAGCTTCCAAAAACAAGAAGTATAGAACAAGAGCGATATACTATTGAACAGAAAACCAGTCTGATCAAAAATATTTTTAAGCATCGATCTATGCGTTTTAAAATCAATTTTTTCGATTTATTTGAAGGACAAACAAATATCGATGAGCTTATTACTACTTTTTTAGCTATTTTAGAAATGGCAAAAGACAAAGAATTGGTAATTCATGAAAATAGAGCGGACAATAATATAATTATTAAGAAAGGTTGATTGATGCAGTTAGATAAAACAGCTGTCATTTTTTCTTTAATATTTGTTTCGGGCGACCAAGGTATAGATATAGATTCTCTATCAGCTGCCAGTTCTTTTGACAGATCAGCGGTCTATAGTTTGATTGATTCAATAGCAAAAAAATTAAAAGACGAACCAAAAATACCCTTAGAACTTAAAAATAATGGCGGTATCTACAGATTTACGACTAAAATTGAATTTGCCGATGTTTTGGAAAAATATTATCAGCAATCAGTTAGCAGCAAGCTTTCAAAAGCGAGTTTAGAAACTCTGACTGTTGTTGCATATAAGCAGCCCGTCACCAGAATAGAAATAGATAAAATAAGAGGGGTCAATTCAAGCGGTGCGATTTCAAGGCTGCTTGCTAATGATTTGATCGAAGAAGCAGGCAGAAAAAATGTAATTGGCCGCCCAGTTCTTTATAAAACTACTGATTTCTTTTTGAACTATTTTGATCTCAAAGACTTAAATGATTTACCCGATCTGCCGGATATAAAAATAGATGAAGAAGATTTGAGCGGCAGCGACATTTTTAAAAACAATTTTGAGGGGAATAATGACTGATAATTTACAAAGATTACAAAAAGTGATCGCTGCAGCTGGAATAACTTCTAGAAGAAAAGCAGAAGGATTGATAAGCAGTGGACAAGTTTATGTCAATGGAAAGCAAACAACTGAATTAGGAACGAAAGTACGGCCTTTAGTTGACGAGATTTCTATTAATGGGAAAACTATAATCGTCCAGCCGAAAATTTATTTGATGCTCAATAAGCCAAAAGGATATGTTGCATCAAGCAGGAGCTTTCCTAATCAGCCTAGTGTCTTGGAATTGATAAAAAATAAGGAAAGAATCTTCACAGTCGGCAGGTTAGATAAGGATACGACCGGTTTATTGTTATTGACTAATGATGGAAATTTTGACGAAATAGTTAGTCATCCGCGTTATCAGATCCAAAAAAAATATCGCGTTGGCCTACGCGGCAAAGTTGCTTTAGATTCTTTAAAGGATATCCAAGGGCCAATTTACTGGGAAGGGGAGGCATATAATCCTATTTCGATTAAGCTTTTAAATTTTGATAAAAAAGAAAATCTCTCCTTTGCTGAAATAATTGTTGCCGAGGGTAAAAATCATGAAGTAAAAAATATTTTTGAGGCTTTTGGTTTTAAAGTAATTACGCTTCAAAGAATCTCTTTGGGCAAATTAAATTTAGGCAGTTTAAAAATTGGTCAATCAAGACCTCTAACTAATAAAGAAATCGGAGAGTTAATTTCTTATGGAAAGAAAAAATAAAAATAAAGAATTAAGATACCTTACAGTTACAGTTCTTTTCTCGGCGATCAGTTTTTTGTTAATGATTTTTCCTAAAATTTCGATTATTCCTGGGGCGTCTTTTCTGGAATTAGAATTTTCTATAATCCCAATAATGCTGTTAGCCGTGACTTTAGGGCTTAGATATGCTTTAGCTGCTCTTTTTTTAAGGACCGTTCTTCATCTGATCGTCTTAAATAACGGTATTGGTACTTTGATAGGCCTTCCTGTAAATTTTGTTTTAGCTTTAATTTTCTTGGTAACCTTTTTCTATTTAAGAGAAAAAAACGTTTGGCTCTCTTTTATTGCAGCCACTATTTTGCTCACTTTATTTGCAATCATCCTTAATTTATATTTTGCAGTCCCTCTTTATTCAGAATTCATGAAATTCGATATAAATAAATTGATCGGGATCAATAAATACATAGTATCGATGATTCTTCCTTTTAATTTGATAGAAGGGATTGCCTGGTCTTTTGTTTATTATCTTTTATCGCCTATATCTAAAACCTTGTTAAAAGGGCTATGATAGAATATTGTGTAGTACGAGGTGATTAGAGGTATTTATGAGTGATTTTCGACCATACGATCCTAATGAAGATAGTAATAATAAAAATAATAGTTTGAACAGTTCAGAAAATAGCGGTTTTCGTCCGTTAAATCGGAATAGGGCTAATCAAAATGACGATTCAGACTTTTCTGATCCTTTTAAGTCGTTTTCTCCGGAAAAAAATAACGGCGATCAAGGAACTGGAAGAAATGATCAAATTTTCAAACCCTTCGATACTGATTCTGAAGATCAAAGCGAAAATGGTATAAATGATGACCATCCAAGCTTTTTTGGTCATAACCAAAATGATTTTTCTGAATCTGAATTTGATTCTGCTAATTTTAATAATCAAAATCAATCTAGTCAGAGTGCAAGCGGCCAGGAGCCGGATACTTTCGATAACATTGATTTAAGCAGGAATCAAAACGTTTATCCTCGTAATGATTTTGAAGATCCTGCAAAAAATGACAGTTCCAATTCTTTTTCAGACGATGGTGGAAAACAAAGTTTCAATCCTTTTGCCCAGCAAAATACTTCTGAAAATGTTCGCGGCGAAGGAAATGATGATCATCAAGAAAACCTTCCGCCTATAAATAACGTTTCGGAAAATAGATACAGTTCGCCAAATCAACAAAATCGTTTAAACGATTATAGAAATGACGGCACTGATCAAGACCAAATTCCTAGTCAAAGATTCAATAATAACGGTAATAACGACCGCACCCGGGCACCTAGAGCTGCTAATGATAGAAATAAGAGAACCAGTACAAGAAACCAGAATAGTGGATTTTTTACAAAATTCAATAAAAATCTCATTGTAGCTCTGATCATAGCTACTGTTATAATCTTGATCGCGATTCCAACGATAGCTTCATTAGCTGGCAATCGCAACGGCGGCAATAACACTCCTAGAGCTGCATCATCTAGCAGTTCCAGGTCTACTTCGTCTAGCAGTTCCAGTTCTTCATCGGCACCAAGTTCTTCGAGTTCTGAAGTATCGTCCAGCGATACTGATTCATCCAGTGCAGTCGAATCAAGCAGTCAGGAACCTGCAAGTTCATACAGCTCTTCTCAAGCCCCTGCAGAATCCAGCCAACCAGAAGAATCTTCATCAAGCAGCAGTACTGCTGGCGGTTATGGTTCTTACACCGTTCGTTCAGGAGATACCGCATACAGAATCGCTGTAAATCACAATATGACTCTTAGCCAGCTTTATCAGTTAAATGGTCTGCCAGCTGGTTCTTCGATTCAACCGGGCCAAGTTTTGAGGGTTTATGGCGGACAGTAATAATTTTCAAGTAGCCATCGATGGGCCTGCAGGATCAGGAAAATCAACTGTTGCCAAAATCATAGCAAAAAGATTTAACCTCATTTATGTTGATACTGGAGCTATGTACCGTGCCGTGACTCTTTATGCCAAAATGAATGGCATAGATTATGAAAATGAACAAGAAATTTCGGATAGAGTGACCTTTATTTCAATAAAATTTTTGCCAGCTGATCCTGTGCAAAAAGTTTTTTTGAATGGCGAGGACGTTACTGAAGAAATAAGGTCTAAGGAAATAACTAATAATGTATCATTGGTGTCTTCCTATAAAAAAGTTAGAGATGAGATGACTGCCCGGCAGCGGGAGATGACCTCCAGTAATGGTGTAGTTATGGACGGCCGTGATATTGGAACCACGGTTTTGCCCCAAGCACAGGTCAAGATTTTTTTGGTTGCAAGTACATTAACCAGAGCACAAAGACGTTTTTTGGAAAATAAAAAGAAAGGTTTGGATCAGTCGCTCAGCAGCTTAGAAGAAGATATAAAACAAAGAGATTATAAAGATTCCCATAGATTGATAAGCCCATTAAAAAAAGCGGATGATGCGATCGAGTTAGATTCATCAAATCTCACTGTTGAACAAGTCGTCGATAAAATATCATCTATAATTTCGAGGCGCCTGAAAACAATTAATCAAAGTTAAATATGAAAAAAGAATTCAAGATAGCGATCGTCGGTCGACCAAATGTTGGCAAATCAACTTTATTTAATCGACTCGTAGGCTATAAAAAAGCAATAATTGATGATCAGCCTGGAGTAACAAGGGATAGATTGTATGAAAAAGGTGAGTGGAATGGACTTGCTTTTTCACTGATAGATACTGGCGGAATTTCAGAAAATGATCAAGATGTTTTTGCCGAAGAAATAAAAGAGCAAGCAGAATTAGCAATCGAAGAAGCAGATGCGATCCTTTTTTTAGTTGACGGAAAAACTGGAGTTACAAAAGATGATCAAGTAGTTGCTAAGATATTATATAAATCGAAGGTACCGGTTTTTTTGGCTGTTAATCATATTGATAATTTCAATCAAAGAGATGAAATTTATGATTTTTATTCATTAGGCCTAGGAGATCCATACCCAATTTCAGCAGTACACGGATTAGGTGTTGGAGATTTATTAGATGATCTGGTAGAAAAATTAAAAAATGAATTATCTTCTTCCGATAAAAATGAAAATTTAGAAGATGACAGTATAAAAATTGCTTTGATCGGTCGACCAAATGTTGGCAAATCATCTATCTTTAATCGTTTGATCAAGGAAAATCGGTCTATAGTCAGCGATGTTCAAGGTACTACCAGAGATAGCATAGATGCTCAATTTTCTACAAAAGAAGGTCAGACTTTTACAATTACTGATACGGCTGGTATCAGAAGGTCCGGCAGAGTTATCGAAAAAACTGAAAAATATTCCGTTCTCAGAGCTCAAATGGCTGTCGAAAAAGCTGATGCAGTAGCTGTTATTATTGACGCACAAGCCGGTATAAGGGAGCAGGACAAGCATATTGCCGGAATAGCTACTGAAAAAGGCCGGGCTGTTTTGATCGTTGTTAATAAATGGGATGCTATCGAAAAAAATAATTATACGATGAAAGATTTTACCGATCTGATCCGTGATGAATTTAAATTTCTTGATTTTGCACCGATATTGTTCGTTTCTGCAAAAACAAGTCAAAGGATTGATTTAATACCAGATACGGCTGCAGCCATCGATGAAAATCATAAAAAAAGAATAAAATCATCCGATCTTAACCAGGCGATAATTGATGCTTTGGCTATTCATCCGACACCGACGAGAAACGGAAAAAGACTAAGGGTTTATTATGCAACTCAAGTTTCAGTTGCACCGCCTACTTTTGTTATTTTTGTGAATGATCCTGATTTGATGCATTTTAGTTTCCAAAGGTATTTGGAAAATCAGATCAGGGACAACTTTGATTTTTCCGGAACACCGATCGTATTGAGAATCAGAGAGAGAAAGTAAAGCTTTTCAATTGACAAAAAAGTTACAATTCGCATAATGACGCGGTTTTAACCTATTTTTTTAATTGATTTTGTGTTAAATTTTTAATAGTGAAATCATGATATCGTGAATTTTACTAAACAACAAATTATATAGCAGGAGAAACTAATGGCAAATAAGCAAGAATTAGTCGATGCAGTTGCAAAAAAGACTGATTTAAACAAGAAAGTCGCTGCAGCCGCAGTTGATGCAGTTTTTGATTCAATTTCAAGTTACCTTACTAAAGGTGAAAAAGTTCAATTGATCGGCTTTGGAAATTTTGAAGTTCGTGATAGAGCAGCAAGAACGGGACGTAATCCACAAACGGGAGCTGAAATTCAAATTCCAGCATCAAAAGTTCCTGCATTTAAAGCTGGTAAAGCTTTAAAGGATGCTGTTAAATAAATAAAATTCAAACCAGCGTTTAGCTGGTTTTTTGTTATAGAATTATTAAATAGATGACTCAGTATTCAGATAAAATAATTGAAAATATTTTAAACGATTCATTCGATAATCAAAAATTGATCGATCAAGCTGCTCAAAGAGACGATGAAAATAGTTTGGTCAGACTCATTGAATTTTTATTGTCCAAGGGTTTTATTGACGATACAGAAAGTTTATTGAAAATTTCTTTAAATCGGTTTCCGGCCAATGATGAATTCAAACTTTCCTTAGCAGAAATCGACATAGAAAACGGCAATGATAATCATGCCCTTGATTTGATATCACAAATAAGTTCCGAGAGTGAATTATACACATCAGCTCAAATAGATAAAGCGGATCTGTATCAGTCCGAAGGACTATTGGAATCAGCTGAGGGAGTTCTATTGGATCTCCAAGAATATAGCTCGGATCCTGTGGTCAGGTTTGCTCTAGCGGAATTTTATGATTCGGAAGGCGAAAACGGTAAATCTGCTCAATTGTATGATTATTTGATCGAAAAAGGATTTTCAAAAATAGGTGATATCGATCTGCACCATCGGCTGGCTTCTGCGCTTGCCTCGAATGGTAAGTTTGAAGATGCAGTTGATGAATTCAAAAAAATAGGTGAAAAAAATCTTTCTGCTAAAGAGTTGAGCATGTTCGCTCATGCGTATATCAAAAGCAATGATGAAGAACTTGCAATTCCGATCCTTGAAAAAAATATTGAAAATGATGAAGGCGTTTCAGAAGATTATTTAAGCTTAGCGGAGCTTTACTTTAAAAAGGGCAGGAATGACCAGCAGATCAAAGTGCTCGAATTGGCTATGCAGGCCGATCCATTCAATTCTGAAATAAGATACCGGTTAGCATTAGCTTATAGCCAAAAGAAACGATTTGACGATTCTGATGAGCAGCTAAGGGAACTTTTAAAAAAAGACCCTAATAATCCCGATTTAATAAGTTTGTCAGCTCTTAACGATCTTTCGCAAAAAAAATATCAATCAGCTTTTGATTTGTTAAATATCCACTTAGAAGACGATGAAAGCGATAACCGATATTTTTGGTATCTTGCAAGGGCTGATTTTGGGCTTGGCAAAGTAGATGCCGCTATTAAAAATATTTCTCAAGTAAAAGACTACTTTTTCGATGATCCACAATTTTTAAAAGATGCTTTTTTCATCGTTAGAAGCAAAGACGAAGATAGAGCCAAAGACTATTTGAATCAATATTTGAAGCTTGTTCCTGATGATTTTGAAATGGAGAATTATTTATCCTAATGAAAATTGAGTTAGACCAATTGTTTTTAGATGCCATACCTATTTTGAAAACGTTAGAGAAAAATGGTTTTCAGGCTTTTTTTGTTGGCGGATCAGTTAGAGATGCACTTTTAAAGCGTCCGATCCATGATATCGATATAACAACAGATGCAACACCGCGGCAAATGAAGGATATTTTCGAAACTGCCGATAACTATTCTGGGGAAAAGCACGGAACCGATCTAGTATTTTTTTCTGGTAAAAATTATGAAATAACGACATTTAGAATAGATGGAAAATATAAAGATGACCGGCATCCCGACCATGTAACTTTCACAAAAAGCTTGCGAGAAGATCTGGCCCGAAGAGACTTCACGATCAACGCTATCGCGATGGATTCCGAAGGGCGATTATTTGATTATTTTGGCGGATTAGATGATTTAAAAAAAGGGGTCATAAGAAGTGTCGGTATGGCAAAAAAAAGGTTCTCAGAGGATGCTTTAAGGATTTTACGGGCATTCCGCTTTGCTTCACAGCTGGATTTTAAAATAAGTCCCAATACCTTGACTGCGGCTACTGAACTTTCAAACCATTTAAGGATAATAGCAACAGAAAGAATATTTACAGAATTTTCCAAACTCCTGACCGGAAGTTCAGCTGATACCACTCTAAAAAAAATGTATGATCTGTCGATAACTAAAAATCTTCCCGGTAACGATCTGATAAGCGATCCGCGCAAACTATTTTATAGTTATCGAGTTCCAAAAGAAGCAGAAGAAAATATTTGTTGGATTCGTTTTGTATATTTAACTCAGCTGTCTGGAAATGAATTAATGCTTTACCTGAAAAATTGGAAAATGAGTAATGAACTTATAAAAACCATTACTAAATCATTAGCGCTTATAAATAATCCGAAGCCTGATCCGCTTGATTTGTATAACTGCGGTCAATATTTCTATTTTGCGATAAAAGCTTGGCACCGTTCTGACGAGAAAGAACTTATCGAAAAATTTGAGAATTTACCAATTCATAGTAACGATCAGCTAAAAATAAACGGTAATGATTTGATAAAGGCAGGTTTGATCCCTGGTCCGAAAATAGGAAAAATACTAAATGAACTTAAGCAGAAAGTTATTTATGGCCGAGTTGAAAACTCTCGTGAAAGTTTGATAAAGGAATTTTTAAATGATAATAGAAATTTGGGCTCAGTCAAAAAATAAAGTCATCGGCAGCAACGGAAGCTTGCCTTGGAAATTACCAGATGATATGAAATTTTTCAAGGAAAAAACCCTTGGAACTGCCGTTGTAATGGGCAGGAAGACTTTTGAATCTTTTGGATCGCGCCCTTTGCCCAAAAGAACCAATATAATTTTGACTAGAAATAAAAAATCATTGATAAAGAAGGATGCCGTTAAAATAGTTGATAGCCCGGAAAAAGCAATCAAGATCGCTCGAGAATCAGGACTGGATCTTTTTGTTATCGGCGGAAGCGAAGTCTATAAAAGCTTCATGCCATATACTGATAAAATTTATGTCACGATGGTCAACACAGAAATCAAGGGAGATACTTATGCTCCTGACATTGATGATGAAATTTTTGAAATTTTTTCAACAAAACATCATCCGGCAGATAATTTACATAATTTTTCTTTCGATTTCTTAAGCTTTCAAAGAAAAAAGTCTTCTCTCAAGTATAATAATTAGAGTATGTCATTGATTAAAATTGTTACAGACTCATCAGCAGCATTAACAAAAGAAGAAATTAAAAAATACGATATTACAGTCGTCCCTTTACAAGTCTTTATAGATGGTAAAAGTTATTTAGAGGGCGTAGATATCACTCACGAACAATTTTTTAAGAAAATGGAGCAGGCTAAAGATTTTCCAAAATCAAGCCAGCCGGCCGTTATAAATTTTTATAACGCTTACCAGGATATTTTAAAAAAGGATCCCGGCGCACAGATTTTAAGCATACACATGTCGACCGGCTTATCAAGTACGGGACTCACAGCCCAAAGTGTAAGCAAAGATTTTAACGGCAAAGTTACTTATATCGATTCCCATTCGATCGACCGAGGACTGGCTTTTCAAGTATTGGAAGCCGGTAAAATGGTTCAAGAAGGTTCTGGAATAGAGGAGATAATCGCGCGTTTAAAGAAGGTTGCTGAAAAGACACGTATTTTTTTGACACTTGAATCATTAAAGAACTTGGTTGCTGGCGGACGTATTAATAAGGCGACCGGTTTAATAGGATCATTTTTGAATATCAAAGTTGGAATAGAGTTTATTGATGATTCCATAAAGACGATCATTAAGGGCCGGGGCGAAAAAACCGTTAACAAATTTTTTGACCAGCTGATCTCTGATATGCATAATATACCAAATATCAAAGCTATCGGTGTATCCCATGTTGATGCGGACGAAAAAGCTCACCAGATCGGAGATAGGCTAAAAAAACTTTTTCCGAATGTGCCTGTAGTAGTTTTGGGAACTGCACCGATCATTGCTACACATACAGGCATTGGGACTCTTTGCATTTTGTATTATAGTGACTGAGTGAGAAAACATTATAGAACAATTTTATTCTTTTCAATTCTGCTGTTTTCTTTGGTTTGCTTTGCCTTATTTAGCGGATTAAGGGCAGGTCAAATACATAATGTGTCCATTATTAAGAAGGCCAATGTAGTTTTTATCGGTGATTCTTTGACTTATGGCGTTGGAGACACAAGCGGCCAATTTGGTTATACGGGTCGAGTTGAAAAAACGCTAAGAAGGAATCATAAGGGGGTCGACTTTTCTTTTGAAAATTTTGGAAAACCCGGTGATCGGTCTGACCAGATCCTAACAAGAATTAATAGTTCTAAATATATTCAAAAAAAACTAAGTCAAGCCAACATAATAGTTTTAACGGTAGGCGGAAACGATTTACGCCAATATCTTTTAAGAAATATTTCCATATCAAGTCAAGAACAGCTGAATAACGGGGTAAAAGAGCAGTCTCAAATATACAAAAGGTCTTTGAGAAACCTTTTTGACAAAATCAGGGCGTTAAACAATAAATCATCTATTTTTATTTTCGGTAATTACAATCCTTTTTTTGTTTATCTAGCACAAAGAAGAGATCTTAATGACGATGTGGTGCAATTTAACTCAATAAATAGTTCGCTTTCTGAGTACGATCAGCAGAAAAAAACTTTTTATATTTCGATTTTCCGGAAATTAACTTTTGGACAATTCCAAACGAGATCCCAAATTGAAGCTTTGATCGAAAGAGACCAAGATAGCAGATCGATTCTAAATAATAACGATGAAATAAAAAATAATCTGATTTCTACCAGCGATAACTTTCATCCAAATAACAAAGGATATGATTATATGGCAAAATCATTATACAGCATGATTGAAAAGAGATTTTCATGGCAAAAATAAACAAGGATAAAATTAATATTTGGTTCTATCTTTTTTGGTCGATAGTTCTTTTTATAATTATTTTTTTATTTTCAATATATTATTTTATTTTTTTGAATCAAACTTCTGTATCACCAGCGAGAAACGCGGTTAACAGTTCTAATGCAACTTTTAATATAACTTTTACAAAGAAACAAATAAACAGCATTTCTAAAAAAAATATTTTGAAGATATAGAAAAAAAAAAATTTAACCGTAGATGTTGAAAATGACGGTATTTATTTATATGGAAATCAAAAAGTTTTCGGATCGAATATAAATTTTGGTTTATTGACAAAAGCTCAGGTAATTAAAAATGGAAATTTGTTGCTAAAACCAAGAAAATTAGTCGCCGGATCGCTTCCTTTGCCGATTCCGATAGTTTTGTCTTATGTTAAGGCAACGGAGAACATACCGGCTTTTATAAAAATAGATCCAAAGAGAAATGAGATTTTTGTAGACATGAACGAACTTCCTACTGGCCGTATTTTTGCTTTTAAAGCTGAAGAAATAAATTTGAAGCAAGACCGTATTATCTTTAGAGGAGGTTTAAAATAGTGAGAAGCAGAAGTTTTTATCAATGGCTGATGACACAAAGAAAACCTGAGAATGCAAACGAGGTTCAGGAGTTTGCTAATGGGGCTTTTTATGATTCGGCTTTTCCCAAACAATCGCAGGATTTTTCAGAAATATCGAATTATTTAGAAGAAAATGCTAACTATTTGGCAAGCATGCAAATTTTTGATGAGGCTTGGAAAGAATTCTTGGCTTCCGAGGAGGAATTATGACTCAACAAATTCAATGGTTTCCCGGCCATATGGCCAAAACCTTTAGAGAGATCCGTGAACAAATAAAGACGATCGATTTCACTATTGAAATAGTTGATGCACGTGCGCCGCAATCAACTCAAAATCCAAAAATAGGTGAAATTATTTCTCAAAAACCTGTCTTTTTGCTTCTTAACAAAATAGATTTAGCCGATCCTGCACAAGTAAAAAAATTTTCTAGGATAAATCAGGAAAATTTTTCCGGTATTTTGACGACTGACTCTAAATTAGGTGTATTGTCACGTGATTTTTTGAGACAGTTAAAAAACAATCCTGTTTATAATGATGTGTCTGATAATAAAAAAAAATCTAATTTGAGAGCATTAGTCGTCGGTACCCCTAATGTTGGCAAATCAACTTTTATAAACCATTTAGCAGGCAAAAATATCGCTAAAACAGCTAATATGCCAGGAGTCACAAAATTTTTGTATTGGATCAGAACTAAATATGATCTTGATCTTTTAGATACACCGGGTCTTTTATGGCCTAAGTTTGAAGATCAAGATATAGGCGTGAAGATAGCTCTTCTAGGCGGTATAAAGGATACACTTCTAGCACCGGATGATCTAGCGCTTTGGTTTATTTCTTTTATGCAAAAAAATTATCCAACGGCGATCGCAACTGAATATAAAATAAATCATTTTCCTTTAGATAATCCAACCGCAGCCTTGATGTCTATCACTAGCCAACTTGGGATGCGTCAGGATTTTGAGCGCTCCAGCCAAAAATTGATCCATGATTTTAGAGCTGGAAAATTTGGGAAGATATCCCTAGACTATTATGGCGACAGTTTTATCAATTAGCTGCGGGAGCAAGCTGCACAAGTATGAAAATAAGTGAAATAAAAAAAGGATTTCCACAAAGATTTTTATTTGAAAATGAGCTTAAATCAACAGGTGCAAAGTACATCGCCGGTATCGACGAAGTCGGGCGCGGATGCTTAGCCGGTCCGGTCGTCGCTTGTGCTTGTATATTGAAAAATGATTTTTTTGTTGAAGATTGTTTTGACTCAAAGCAATTAAGCAAGAAGAGAAGAAAAGAATTAGAACCGCAAATAAAAGATAGTCTAGTTTGTTTTGCTTTCGGTAAAGTTTCAGCAACAAACATTGATAAAATGAATATTTATCAGGCTACTAAGATAGCTATGAAAATGGCAGTTGAAAAACTTTCTGTAACTCCTGATCATTTATTGATCGATGCAATGACGATCGACTCAAAGATAGAACAAAAAAAGATAATCCATGGAGACCAAAAGTCTAATTCGATAGCGGCAGCTTCAATTTTGGCAAAAGTATATCGTGATGATTTAATGAAAGAATACGACAAATTGTACCCAGGTTACGGATTTTCTGCCAATATGGGCTACCTGACAAAACAACATCAAGACGCTTTGGCTAAATATGGTATAACTCCAATTCATCGGAGAAGTTTCGCTCCTATTTTTCAAAAAAGCAATTAAATCGCGTAATACCCCTTAGGAGGTTATTCATATTGTGAAACTACGCGATTATTTATTGATTCTGCACCTTACCTTAGGCAGCAGTAAAAAGGAAA
The DNA here is from genome assembly GCF_051852995.1 of Oenococcus alcoholitolerans. Lineage (GTDB taxonomy): Bacteria > Bacillota > Bacilli > Lactobacillales > Lactobacillaceae > Oenococcus > Oenococcus alcoholitolerans. The sequence goes on along the minus strand of NZ_CP176042.1, from coordinate 756,016 downwards.
TATTTTTTTACAGGAAAATTTTAGATCTATATCCTAACGAAAAACAGCTGCCGTTAAGCAAAGAGGAATTTACAAACCTTTTATTAGCGAGCGGCGAATATAAAAAAGTTGATCAAATCGTTATCAACCGATATTGCCAAATATTGGATCAGTTTATTTTTAATTACAACGATTATCAACAAATGGAATTTATAGCAATTTGTGATAAGGAGTATCCTTATCAACTTAAACAAATTTACGAACCGCCGATAGTTATCTTTTATCAAGGAAATATCGATCTCTGTAGAAAACCAATGATAACTATCGTCGGTACAAGAGAAATGACAAACTACGGCCAACGTATTTTAAAAAGATTGATACCTGAACTTATAGAAAGAGGATTAACAGTCGTTTCGGGTCTAGCTAGAGGAATCGATGGTTTTGCCCACGACCAAGCACTTAAGTCTAACGGAAATACTATCGGCGTGCTTGGAAACGGTGTAGATATCTGCTATCCAGCTGAAAACGCTTTGATCCAAGAAGAAATAAAACATAGAGGACTGCTCTTGTCAGAATATTTCCCCGGTCAAAGACCAGCCAAGTTTCATTTCCCCGCTCGAAATAGGATCCTTGCAGGAATTTCTTCAACTACGTTAGTTATCGAAGCAAAAGAGCATTCAGGAAGCCTGATAACAGCTGCTTTTGCTGCACAAGAAAATAGAAATGTTTTAGCAATTCCCGGCAATATGGACAACCTTGAATCTAGAGGTACTAATAAACTTATATCCGATGGAGCAAAAATAGTTTTAAACGCGGAAGATATTATGGAAGAAATAATTTATTACTGAATACTTGACAGCTAGTGTAGACTGTTATTCGTGGTAACAAAAAAAAGAAAGTCAAAAAAATTAGTGATCGTTGAAAGCCCTTCAAAAGCTAGAACGATCGAAAATTATCTTGGTAAAGATTATGAAGTGCTCGCTTCTATGGGACACATAAGAGATTTGCCTAAATCACAGCTTGGGGTGGACACGGAAAATAATTATCAACCTAAGTACATCAACATTCGCGGAAAAGCACCACTTATAAATTCTTTAAAAAAGGCTGCTAAATCCGCCTCTTCCATCTATGTTGCTTCCGACCCTGACCGAGAGGGTGAAGCGATAGCTTGGCATTTAAGCCATATTTTAGGTTTGCCGGAAGATGGTAAAAATAGAGTAACCTTTAACGAAATAACAAAAAATGCCGTTAAAGATGCTTTTAAACATCCGCGTGCCATTGAAGAAGACCTTGTAAATGCACAACAAGCAAGAAGAATTTTGGACAGATTAGTTGGATACTCGATCAGTCCTATATTATGGCAAAAGGTAAAAAGAGGGTTATCAGCCGGCAGAGTACAATCGGTAGCACTTGGCCTCATTTTAGATAAAGAAAAAGAAATATCATCATTCGTTCCAAAAGAATATTGGAGTCTTAGTGCTTCCTTTAAGGCTAAGCGCCATGAATTTGATGCTGATTTTTATGGTTTGCACAATAAGAGAATGAAATTATCAACAAAGAGCGACGTTTCTGATATCCTTTCTAAAATAGATAAAAATGAGCCGTTCAAAATAGCCGACATTTCTAAAAAAGAGTCAAAGCGAAACGCTCCAAATCCTTTTACAACTTCAACACTGCAGCAAACGGCCAACTCGCAACTTAATTTTCACGCTCGTAAAACTATGCAGATAGCTCAGGGGCTTTATGAGGGTCTGAGTGTACCTAAATTTGGTCATGTTGGTTTGATCACCTATATGAGAACTGATTCGACAAGACTCTCAGAAACTGCACAAGAAATGGCGAAAAAGTTTATTTTGGATAATCTTGGCAATGATTATTATCATCGGAAAAATATAGTCAAAAAATCCGATAATATACAAGATGCGCATGAAGCAATCAGACCAACTAACGTTGAAATAACGCCAGACTCTATCAAAAATACTTTAAGCCGCGATCAATACAGATTATATAATTTGATTTGGTCGCGATTCTTGGCCAGTCAAATGGAAGCTCAAAGGATCGAAAATCAGTCGATCATGATCGAACAGAACGATGTTTACTGGAGAGCTACGGGGATAAAAGTACTTTTTGACGGCTGGACAAAAATTTTAAAAACGTCGTCTACAAAAAACAATATCTTGCCCGCTTTAGAGATAAATTCTTCTGTGCAGATGGTCAGCAATTTACCCGAACAGCATTTCACTCAACCGCCCGCTCGATACACAGAAGCTACTCTGATAAGAGCTTTAGAAGAATTAGGAGTCGGTAGGCCATCTACTTATGCACCTACGATGGATACCTTGCAAAGACGCGGATATATTGGTTTTGATAAGAAAAAAATAATCCCAACCGATCTTGGAGACATAGTGCAGGATGTCGTCAGGAGATCTTTCCCGGAAGTTACTGATAACAAATTTACTTCTAAAATAGAAGAAGAATTAGATAAAGTTGAAACAGGCGATGCCAAGTGGCAAAAAGTTATCGATGATTTTTATCGTCCCTTTAAAAAAGAGGTCGATCAGGCTGTAGAAAACTTAGAAAAGGTTCCGATATATGATCGAATAGCGCCTGAACTATGTGAAACATGTGGTTCTTTGATGGTTATAAGGAGATCGCGCAGGGGTGAGTTTTATGCCTGTGCTCGTTTCCCAGATTGCCACGGAACACAATCTATAATTGAACAAATCGGTATGAAGTGTCCAAAATGCGGTATAGGGGAAGTGGTTATAAAACACACAAAACGCGGAAGAATTTTTTATGGCTGCTCTCGCTATCCCGACTGCGACTTTGCTAGTTGGACAAAACCTAAAAAAAGACGATCAAACTGCAGTTGATGCTGATTGAATAATTTAACAAGAGAAAAATAAATTATTAATGTTTTTGTATTTTGTTAAAGAGGAAAAGAAAATATTTAAATCAATATCTAGGTATATACCAGTTGGTTGTCACGATAACTAAGATACCAAATAACAAAGTTGCTAATAATAGTACAGTTAACAAAATTGTGAGTATTTTAAAAACAGGAAAAGAAATTGTTTTTTGATTTATCAAAATTTCGTCTTGTATTTTTTCGGAAGCTTCAATAGCTGCTCTTTGTTTTGCTCTATCAGAAAAATTGATAAGATCTATTAAAAAGCGATCGTAAAAATTTACCAAAACGTTTAGATGATTTTTTCTTCTAAATGTTTTTCTTTTGTTTTTCTTATAACGATGATACGCCAAGCCTAAGCGGATATTGTCAACAGGATTTAAATTGTTTCTAAACTGCATTTTCGTATCTCCACTTTGATTTTATGTAAAAAAAATCCAAAAAAAATTTTTTTTGGATTAACTTAAAACTTTTTATATTTTTATAACATTTAATATTGCTTTTTGTTTAATAAATCGTGAAAACGAGCAGATTAAATGATATAGAATGTACGTGATGACAGATTATCGTTTAAAAAGCAAATTTCTAACAGTTACGATTTCAAATCACGGAGCTCAACTTTCTTCTGTAAAAGCCAACAACGGTGGTTATGAATATTTATGGCAGGCAGATCCTGAGGTCTGGGGAAGACATGCACCGATTCTTTTTCCTATCGTTGGGCGCTTAAAAGATGATCGATATTCGTTTAACGGCAATGAGTATAGGATGAATCAACATGGTTTTGTTCGCGACCTTGACTGGGAATTAGTTTTTAAAGACCAAGAACAAATGATTTTTCAGGTTCAAAGTAATGATGAAACATACAAAATATATCCGTTCGAATTTAAACTGCGTGTTACTTACCAATTGCATGATTTTGATCTATCAGTAAATTATCAAGTGGAAAACACAGACAAAAAAATATTGTTGTTCTCGATCGGCGGTCATCCAGCATTCAATGCGGATTTTGCTAATTCGAAAATAGTAGCTAATAGACGACGTTTTTACAGATATTCATTAAAGGGAAATTATTTGGACCTATCAAGCAAGCGCGAATTTGATTTTGGAGTTGCTCGAAAAATAACTCGAAGTGATTTTTCAAACGATGCAATAATCCTTAAAACCGTTCCTGGAATGACCGAAATAATGCTGGAAGCCAGTCTGCCGGATGAACAAAAAAATGGCGAAAAAATAAGTTATCGTCCGGCTAGGATATCTTTAAGTGCGGATGATACCGAGTTCATTGGCATCTGGTCCAAAAATACCGAACAGGCTAAGTTTGTTGCGATAGAACCATGGTGGGGAGTAGCTGACACAACGGGTTCTGATGGTGTATTAAAAGATAAATATGGTATACTTGCGCTCCAATCCGGGCAAAGCCAGAACTTTAAATACTCAATCGGCTTTCTTTGATTTCCAATAAAGGATGCCAAAGGGCACCGTTCTTTCTTGTCCTTTAAGGATCCGTTTGATATTTTCTCTATGGCCATATAAAGAGATGAGAGTTACGATAATGGCAACTATTTTAAGAAAATTATCCGGCATTAAGAAAGCTTCTATAGTGCCGGATATAAAAGTAATGATCGAAGCCAAACTTATCATTGACCCAAAAAAAAGTACGATTACAAAAACGGCCGCACAAAAAAGAAAAAAAGTCGGATCATATGCTAGCATCACACCTGCAGTAGTAGCTACTGCTTTGCCTCCTCTAAAATTCAAAAAAATCGAATAGCAGTGGCCGATTACGGCAAAAATACCAAATATCAAGGGGCTTACGCTATGAAAACCCATCATTCCTGGAAGGATGGTGGCAATACTTCCCTTTGCGATATCTATTATTAAAACGATTACGCCCGCAATAGGGCCGATAGTCCTGAAAACGTTTGTAGTGCCGACGTTACCAGACCCCTCTTTTGTGATATCTTTTTTAAAGAAATATTTTCCGATCCAATATCCGGTCATTATAGAACCGATCAGATATGCAGCAATGATGAATAAGATAGTTTTTAAAATCACGGTAACAGTATAGCCTATCGCGGAAAGCTTGCAAAGAAAATAAGAAATAGTGTATCTTTACTGACTGTTGATTGAATCATGATTATTAAATTAAAGAGAGTTTTATGGCAAAGAAAAGACAAAATACATACAACGAATCTGACATAAAAATTTTAGAGGGTTTAGAAGCGGTAAGAGTAAGACCTGGAATGTACATCGGTTCTACTGATTCACAAGGTCTTCACCACCTGGTTTGGGAAATAGTAGACAATGCTGTCGATGAAATATTGGCGGGTTATGGCGATATAATCAAAGTCACTATCAATAAAGATAATTCGATCACGGTAATCGATCACGGAAGAGGCATGCCGGTTGGGATGCATGCTTCCGGCAAACCTACCCCCGAAGTTATCTTGACGGTTTTACACGCTGGAGGGAAATTCGGTCAGGGCGGTTACAAAACTTCAGGCGGTTTACATGGTGTTGGTTCGTCCGTAGTGAATGCTTTATCAGAATTTTTGGTCGTAACTATAAATCGCGATGGTCATAAATACCAAGAAAGATTTGAAAATGGCGGCCATCCAGTGGGGACTTTAAAAAAATTAGGTAAAACTAATGATCCAACAGGAACGACTATAACTTTTAAACCAGATTCGAAGATTTTTTCTACGACTGTCTTTCGTTTTTCAAAAATTGCTGAAAGATTAAGGGAATCAGCCTTTCTTCTCAAGGGTGTCAAAATAATCCTTACTGATCAGCGTACCGAACCGCAAACTGTTCAAGAGTATCAATATAACGAAGGCATAAAACAATTTGTCGAATATTTGAACGAAGACAAAAATTCGATCGGCAGCATAATGTATTTTCATGGGAAAGATCAAGGGATCGAAGTCCAATTAGCTGCTCAGTACAATGACGGCTACTCTGAAACCACACTTTCATTTGTTAATAATGTACATACTCCTGATGGCGGAAGTCATGAAACCGGGTTCAGAACTGCCTGGACCAAAGCTTTTAATGATTATGCACGTAAAACGGGACTTTTAAAAGAAAAAGAAGCTAATTTTGAGGGTTCAGATGTTAGAGAAGGCCTCTCAGCAGTCATAAGCCTTTACGTTCCCGAGGATATTCTTCAATTTGAGGGACAAACCAAAGAAAAGTTAGGTACTGCTCAAGCGAGAACGGCTGTTGATAAAATCATTTCCGAACAGCTTAGCCAATTTTTAATGGAAAATGGTGATCTTGCTCAAAATCTGGTCAACAAGGCACTCCGGGCTCGGCAAGCGCGCAAAGCAGCGCGCAAAGCACGCGATGAATCTCGCGGAGGAAAAAGAAAAAAAGGCCGCGAATTATTACTTTCTGGAAAATTAACACCGGCTCAATCAAAAAATTCGGCTAAAAATGAACTTTTCTTGGTTGAAGGCGATTCTGCGGGCGGTTCTGCAAAGCAAGGCAGAGCCCGTAAATTTCAAGCTGTTTTGCCGCTCAGAGGTAAGGTCTTGAATACTGAGAAGGCTAGTTTGGATGAACTTTTAAAAAACGAAGAAATAAGTACCATGATCTATACGATCGGAGCGGGCGTCGGCAGCGATTTTGATATCAAAAGAGCTAACTATGACAAGGTAATAATCATGACTGATGCCGACGATGACGGTGCCCATATCCAGACTTTGCTGCTGACTTTTTTTTATAAATATATGCGTCCTTTGATCGAAAAAGGCAGAGTCTATATTGCATTACCACCTTTATATAAGGTATCTTCAGGCAGAAACAAGAAAAGAAATGAAAGCTTTGCTTGGACTAATGAAGAGCTCGCTGACTTGACAAAAAAACAAAAAAACGGTTATCAAATAACTCGTTATAAAGGATTGGGGGAAATGGATGCCTCGCTGCTTTGGGAAACAACGATGGATCCGGATCGCCGGACTTTGATTCGAGTTAAGATCGAAGATGCAGCATTAGCTGAAAAAAGAGTGACTGTCTTAATGGGGGACCAGGTCGCACCAAGACGTAAATGGATCGAAGAAAATGTCCAATTTTCTTTGGACGAAGCCGGATCGATCTTAGATACTGTTAACGGCAATGACGGCAGTTACCATCCAGACCTTTCAAAAGAGGAGTCTAAATAAGAAATATGGTTGAAAAAAATAGGATCCAGGAACTAAGCCTTGAAGACGTTATGGGTGAACGTTTCGGTCGTTATTCAAAATATATTATTCAAGAAAGAGCCTTGCCGGATATTCGTGATGGCCTAAAGCCGGTACAAAGAAGAATTTTATTTGCGATGAAAGAAGACGGCAATACTTTCGATCATCCTTACCGTAAATCAGCAAAGGCAGTCGGCAACGTTATGGGTAATTATCATCCTCATGGTGATTCCTCAATATATGAGGCGCTAGTTAGGATGAGCCAAAATTGGAAGATGCGTGAGCCGTTGATAGATATGAACGGTAATAATGGTTCTATCGATAATGATCCTCCAGCTGCCATGCGTTATACGGAAGCGCGGCTGTCGCCATTTTCTCAAGAATTACTTGCAGATCTAGACCAAAAAACCGTTGATATGGTTTTAAATTTTGATGATACACGCTATGAACCGACGGTTTTGCCTAGTCGTATCCCAAACCTTTTGATAAATGGTGCTTCTGGTATATCGGCAGGTTATGCCACTGAAATACCGCCGCATAATCTTGGTGAAGTCATAGACGGTTTAGTATTTTTGCTTGCTCATCCCCAAGCAGACCTTGACCAGCTGATGAAGTTCGTCAAGGGACCGGATTTCCCAACTGGTGCTATCGTCCAGGGAATAAAGGGTATCCGCGAAGCTTATCAAACAGGACGGGGAAGAATATATATTCGAGCAAAGACCGAAATTGAAGACTTAAAGGCCGGGAAAAAACAGATAAAAATAACTGAACTGCCTTATGAGGTCAACAAGGCAGCTTTGGTTTCCAGAATAGATGAAATCCGGGTCAATCACGAAGTCAATGGGATCACAGAAGTTCGTGATGATACAAGCCGCGAAGGCCTATTAGTCGTTATTGAATTAAGTAAAGATGCTGATCCGCAAGGTGTTTTGGATTTCCTTTTCAAAAAAACTTCGCTCCAGCAAGCTTATAACTTTAATATGACCGCGATCGAAAATCAGCGGCCGGTATCCGCTAGTTTGAAACAGATGCTTTCTGCTTTTATAAGATTCAGGCAAGAAGTTATCACAAGACGGACAAATTTTGAATTAGAAAAGGCTTTGTCAAGGCAGGAAATAGTTGATGGTTTAATAAAAATGATCAGTATTTTAGATCAAGTTATAATTACGATCAGATCTTCTAAAAACCGTCGAAACGCTAAAGATAATCTGATCAAAAAATTTGATTTTACCGATCATCAAGCTGAAGCGATCGTTACTTTGCAGCTTTATCGTTTGACTAACACCGATGTTGCCGCACTTCAAAAAGAGGCCAAAGAATTAGCTGATAAAATTGCTTATTACCGTTTGATTCTTTCCGATCAAAAAGAATTGAACAAAGTTTTAAAAAAAGAACTTTTAACTATCAAAAAACTTTATACCAATCCGCGCCGAAGCAAGATCGAAGATGAAATCAGTCAAATAAAAATTGATAAAACTGTTGTTATCGCTAAAGAAGAAGCTATAATTCAGGTCACAAAAAAAGGTTATTTAAAGCGAGCGTCATATCGTTCTTACAAGGCCAGCGAAGATAACGGACTTAGTAAAGATGATTATCCGGTTTTCCTAACAAAAACCAATACTTTAAAACAGTTATTCATTTTTACCAATAAAGGGCATTTGATATACAAGCCTATTCATCAAATTGCTGAAAGTCGGTGGAAAGATCTAGGGGAACACCTTTCACAGACAACGAGCGGATTGCTTGAAGATGAGTATGTGGTTTCGGTGATAATTTACGATTATCCATTATCAAATGAACAAAAAAAAGAGAGCATTTTATTAACAAGCAGCGATTCATTTATAAAACAAATTTCTGTTGAAAATATATTGCCTACAAAATATTATAAAAAACGTGTAAACACCGTTATTTCGGTTAAAGAAAATGCCGACTTGGTTTCCGCGGTGAAATTAAGCGGCAGCGAAAAAGAAATAATCATGGTTTCTCAAAGGGGATCTATCTATAAATTAGCTTTATCCGAAATACCGGCTATGGGTGCTAAATCAAGCGGATCTAAGCCAATAAGACTTTTAAGCAAAGATCGGATAATAGATATAGAAATAACAGATCCTAATAAAAGCCAGGTGCTGATGCTTTTAACCGAGAGAGGACATTATAAATTGATAGATCCTTTAGAATTGCCAATCTCTACCAGAGGGTTGCTGAAAAGAACCGAGACCGTCTTTATGTCTGGCGATATCATCGGCGGAGCCCAATTGCTTGCTCAACATACCAAAAATGAATTAAAGGCGTTTACTAATACCAGTAAGACGATTTCTTTTGTAAGCGATGCTTCAAATATTTCTGAAATCAATGGACCTTTCAAGCCAAAGGTGAAAGTTGAAAAAAATAGTATTATTGTAGGAGTGAGAAAAAATCAAGAGGTGAATTGATAAATGGCAAAAGAATTAGTTTTTGGACATCAAAATCCTGATACCGATGCAATAGCAGCAGCTTTAGCTGCATCGTATTATTTGAACAAGAAAGGACTCGACACTGAAGCAGTCGCTTTGGGTGCTCCTAATGATGAGACGAATTTTGCTTTAAAATATTTTGGAGTGAAAACTCCGAGGATCATAGACAAAGCAGATACCAAAGAAGTTGTATTAGTTGATCATAACGAGGCCGGCCAATCTGTTTCAAATATAAAAGATTTGACTGTTACGCATGTTTTTGATCACCATAAAATAGATTTCAAAACCAGTGCACCATTGTTTTATCATGCCGAAGCTTTAGGATCTACTTCGACTATCTTATATGGCTTTTTCAAAAAAGATGGTATAAAAATACCTAAAGATCTTGCGGGGATGATGCTGTCTGCATTAATATCAGATACTCTTTTGTTAAAGAGCCCAACGACCACAGATGTTGATCGCCAAGTTATCAAAGAATTAGCTGAAGATGCTGAAATATCCGATTACGATAAATATGGATTAGAGTTGCTAAAAGCCGGTACCGATCTTTCTAAAAAGTCTGAGAAGGATTTGATCGATGGTGATGCCAAAAGTTTCCAGTTTGGTAACAAGACTTATCGCATCGGCCAAGTGAATACAGTTGATATCCAAAGTGTTCTTGCTCGTAAAGACGCACTTAAAAAAGAAATCGAAACCGAAAATAAGGAAAAAGGATTTGCTGGGTTTTTGTTCGTTATTACTGATATATTGAATTCAAATTCGGTGGCTCTTTATTTCGGCGATGACCAAACTAAAATTGAATCAGCCTTTAACAGGGAATTCAAAGATGATGTGATCGATCTCCCAGGAGTCGTATCGCGGAAAAAACAAATAGTACCACCTTTAACAGAGTCTTTTAATTGAAAATTAAAATAGTTTATTTACAAATGATTTTGTTTTATGTATAATATTAAGCTGTATTGAATTGACTTTATATAAAATATTTTAGGAGTTAAAATGGCAGGTAAAGGACAAAGAGATCATGTTGTTTTGGGAAATGATCAAACTGGTGAGAGAATTTATTTAACGAGTAAAAATCGTCGTAATACCCCTGATCGTTTGGTATTAAAGAAGTATTCCCCAAAGCTTCGTAAAGTTGTTGAATTTAAGGAGGTGAAGTAATGGCAAAAAAGTCGAAGATTGAAAAAGAAAAGCGTATTGAAGCTACAGTTGCTAAATATGCCGCAAAAAGAGCTGCATTAAAAGCTGCCGGTGATTATGCTGGTCTTGCAAAGCTTCCTCGTAATGCTTCGCCGGTTCGCGCACATAATCGTGATTTAACAGATGGTCGTCCGCATGCATATATGCGTGCTTTTGGACTTAGTCGTTTGAATTTCCGTCAATTAGCTCATAAAGGTCAGATTCCTGGCGTTCGCAAAGCTAGCTGGTAATGATTTAAAACAGTCTATTCAGGCTGTTTTTTGTTTTATTAAATAATTCTGATAGAATCTTCAGTATTATGAGTAAATCTTTAATCGCTATTGTTGACGATATAGAAAGATCGTCGCGCATGTCATCAAATGACCAGAAAATAGATTATAGTCCGCGAGATATCAGCAGGGCAATTTTTGAGGCCGGCGGAATACCGATTGGTTTAAAAGTACCTGAATTTCATGATCATAGCGGCGATTCGGACATTCAAAAAATAGCTCAAAAGTTTGATGGCTTACTGGTACCCGGCGGCCCGGATGTAGATCCAAGTTTTTATGGAGAGGATCCGATTCCGGAAATAGGTGAAATATCTTACCAAAGAGATTTTTTTGAAATAAAACTGATCAAAGCTTTTTATGAACAAGGCAAGGCGATATTTGGAATTTGCCGGGGCTTGCAGTCGATCAATGTAACTTTTAGTGGGACCCTTTATCAAGATTTAAAAAAGCAGTATGAAAGTTCCTTGATCAAGCATCAACAGTACCCAACCGAAGGATCTTTCCCAACCCATGAAGTTAATATTGTTAAAAATAGCGGTCTTTCAAACATTTTGGGAAACAAAGCGTTCGTTAATTCGCGTCATCACCAGGCAGTAAAACAAGTCGGCAGTGGTTTAAGAATCGCTGCAACAGGACCAGACGGCGTTATAGAGGCTTTAGAGAGCGAGAAAACGGATCAGATAATCGCTGTCCAATGGCATCCGGAAAATTTATGGCAAAAAAATAGCAAACAATTAGAACTGTTTAAAAATTTTGTTTTAAGAACGAGTCGTAATTATTAAAAAATCCCTAAAAAGGGATTTTTTTGATTTTAACTAAGAAAGGGGATCCCAAGCTGCCAGCTGGATCGGTTTTTCATCAAGAATTTTCAGCAGTTTCTTATCTATAAATTTTTTATGAACAACAACTTCATATACAAAATCGTTAAACCAGCTATTACTCATCACGAAATAGCCATTTTGGCCAAATTTTTCACCCCAGCTGTTTTCAACTTTCCATTTGATAATATGATCATCAATTTTATCAAAACCAGTCAAAGTCATCGCATGCGAAACTTGTGCTTCACCAGTCAACAATCGATCAGCCTTGGTCATTTTGCTATCAATATCAAACAATTGGTCAGTATCGTAAAGCTTAGTGTCTAAAATACCGCTGGTACGATCCATTTCTTTTAATACATCGTTGCCAAACCAAACTCCTTCATTTGATATAAGCTGTCTTTCTGCAGAAGATTTAAGATTTTCTATATCAGTGTTCAAAAATTCGATATTTCTTCCGCCGATGATGTTATCTTCTGAAGGTAAAGAATAGAGCTTTCCGAAATCTTTATCAGGAGAGTTTGTTAAAACGACGTAATCATCAAAATCAGTGCTAAAAAATTTTTCATAAAATTTTTTTGCAGTTAGATTTTTTTCAATATGATAATTTCCATCATCGTCGCGATATTCAAAATCAAATATCAATGGCGGTTCTCCTAAAGCATATGATGCGATCCTATAAACCTTTTGCAGATAATCGTCTTCTATGCCTTGTATTTTTATTTCAGAAAAATTATTTTGGACAGCTTGACGTATTTCTAAACCAGCTTTTCTCAGAACACGATTCAAAACATCTATCAAAGCACTGGTGTTGTTGCTGTTGAAACTTTCCGGCATCATCTCAGCCGGGATCAAACCATATTTTTCAACTAGTGATGCAGCCATTGCCCATTGTCCGCCATCTTCACCAGGTCCGGAAAAATAAAATCGAACTTCACGATCGTCGATCGGTTTATTTGCAGTTTGCTCAATATTTTTAAAGAAGATATTCGCTCTTTCTAATTTATCCCAGAAAAAGAGATAGTTTTGTGATAATTCAAAATCCTTAACTTTATATTTCTGCGCAAATTCGTGTCGAAGTGTATTAAGAAGCGAGAATTCCCAACAACGGCCGCTTCTTTTTTGATTTGTAACTTTCCCAGTTTTTATTTCAAAAGAAAAATTTCTGTTGAGACGAGCCTGGGAATTATTATCAAAGCTGGCATTCAAAATTCCGTTTTTCGTTATTGCTCTGGTTATCAAATCGTTATTTTTATTTTCGGAAAATTTTTGATGTAATTGCTTTATTTTTTCAATACTGATTTCTTTTGCCATCTATTATTTATTGTCCTTAATTAAAATTATATAATTTAATCAATTTTATTCTTTTCTAAATTTTTTTCAATTTGAGCCGTACATTTATTGACAGACTGATCAGTTAAAGCAAAAATTAAAAAGATGGAAAAAGACAGAGAAATTTCAAATCCAACTATGATCATAGGGATCACCGGTGGTTCTGGTTCGGGAAAAACCTCAATAGCAAAAATAATTTATGAACGGTTAAAAAGAGAATCTGTAACTATAATTCCTCAAGATGCTTTTTATAAGGATCAATCAGATCTAACGATGGAACAAAGAAAAGCTGTTAATTATGATCATCCTGATGCTTTTGATACGGAACTTTTTTACAAGGACCTGCTTATGATCAAAAGCGGCAAGGGGATAAATTTGCCGATTTATGATTATGCCAGTTATACCAGATCGAGTGAGAGCAAGTACATAAAACCTTCTCGTGTGGTGATCGTTGAAGGAGTTTTATTGTTTGTTGATAAACGCATAAGAGATCTCCTAGATATTAAAATTTTCGTTGATACCGATGATGATATTCGTCTGATAAGAAGATTAAGAAGAGATATCTCTGAAAGAAAAAGGACTACCGACTCGATCATTCAGCAATATCTTAAAACTGTGCGGCCGATGTATCACCAATTCGTTGAACCAACGAAACGATATGCCGACATTATAATTCCAGAAGGAAAAAATAATTTAGTGGGTATAAATATTTTAATAAATCAAATAAAAACTATTTTGGCATAAAAAGTAAAAAAGTTATTCAAATGTAACATCTGTTTAAAAAAACACAAAAAATAAATCGTTAAAATTAAAATTGTTATTTTTTTAATTTAATGACTTATGGGGAAGGGAATAGTAAATGAACCGATCAGGTAATCTTTTTAACAAAAGTACCGTTGTAAGAAAAAAGATGTATAAATCTGGAAAGAGTTGGGTCGTTGCGGCAAGTATCTTTAGTGCAATGACTTTTTTTCCTGGTTCTTTGATCGCTAATGCCGATCAATCTACAAATAATACTAACGCAGTACAAACGGATGAAAATCAAAAAAATGATCAATCTGTTTTAGATAGCACAAAATTATCAAACGCTGATCAATCTAATGGAAATCCATCAACTACTGATAATAAAGATTCGATAAATAAACAAAATCAACAAAAACAAGATAAAGGTCCGCAAACAAATAATGATCAAGTAGAACAACAATCAGGCGGTTCTAAAAAAGACAATAATAATAATTCGACATCCAACCCTGATATTGACAATAAAACAACTGTTGTAAAAGAAGCAGCTAAGACAGACCAGACCGCCAGCATTGACGATCAAAATGATCCTTTTAAAAATATTTTAGACGGCAATTGGAAAATAGATCAAAATAAAATATTTTATCAACGGCAAGATGGCAGCCTGCTCAAGGGCCTTCATACTGTGCGGGGGAATTTACAATATTTCGATCCTTCTTCTGGACAACAAATAAAGGGACAATTCGAAGAAGTCAATAATGTAAAATATTATTTTGATAATAATACAGGCAACGCTGTCAGCTATGCTCAAGTTGATAGCAACGGTACTGTCAGCGGCTTTGATTCAAAGGGTCAGCAGCAATTAAAAAACGTTTTTGCGACTGATCCAGTAACTAAAAAAACCTATTATTTTAACGCCAGCGGACAATCTTCTGCCTATGTACAAAACAGTATTTCTTTTGGCAAACAAGTGATAATAGGGTTTGATGCTTTCGGAAACGTTTTAAAAAGCGGATTTGCCGATGATCAACAGGGCAATACCTACTACTTCGATGCAAACGGAAATAGTGTGACTGGTTTTCAAACTATTGATAAAAATAATTATTTCTTCGATCCGACAGGACATTTGAAGAAAAATTACTCAGTTTCTATTAACGGTCAATGGTACTATTTTAATGGTCAAACCGGTATTGGCAAAAGTTCGATCCAATATCAAGTTGAAAGCGGCCTGACTAACCAAGTTGATAATTTTAACAAACATAATCAGGCCAAAAATTATACGACACAAAATTTTGAAAATGTTAATGGATTTTTAACCGCTGACTCTTGGTATAAACCAAAAGATATATATCAAAATGGCAAAGAATGGGTTGCAAACGATACCGACCAATTAAGGCCGATCCTGATGGCATGGTGGCCGAACAAGAAAGTACAAGTCGATTACCTTAACTTTATGCAAAAGCAAGGTCTTTATGGTTCTCAACGCACTTTCAGCGGGCAAGACTCTCAAGACTCATTGAATAAAGCAGCTGAACAAGTTCAAATTGCAATCGAATCAAGAACCAGCGAAGTTAAGGACATGCAATGGTTACGGACTTTGATCTCTGCCTTTATAAAAACTGAACCAGGTTGGAACAGTTCTAGCGAAAATATTGATTACAGCGGTACTCAATTTCAAGGCGGTTTTCTTGCCTATGAAAATAATGCCGAATCAACACCTTGGGCCGATTCATCTTATAGAAAACTAAATTTAGCACCGTTCGATTGGCAAGGAAATAATTCGTATAGCGGATCTGAATTCTTATTAGCAAATGATGTTGATAATTCAAATCCGATCGTTCAAGCAGAGCAGCTTAATTGGCTTCATTATTTGATGAATTTCGGCAGTATCGTTAAAAACGATCCTCAGGCAAACTTTGATGGGATACGAATTGATGCGGTCGATAATGTTGATGCAGATCTTTTAAAAATTGCTTCAGATTATTTTAAAGACGCTTACGATACCGATAAATCAGAAGCAAATGCTAATAAACATATTTCTATATTGGAAGACTGGTCAGGTGCAGATCCAAAGGTTATCAGCGACCTAGGCAATCCCCAACTAACAATGGACAATGGTTTGCATTCCGATTTATTGTCGTCTCTAACTAAACCCGATGATAACGGGCAAAGAAGTTCATTAGACACTCTCATTAAAAGCCTGGTCGATAGAAGCAACGATTTTCAGGAAAATAATGTTATACCAAATTATAGTTTCGTCAGGGCCCACGACAGCGAAGTTCAAGCTATGTTGGGACAAATAATCACCGACACGACAGGTGCACCATCAGGCAATAGTTTTACTTGGGAACAATTAAACGAAGCCTTGAAGGTTTATTATGCCGATTATGCTTCTACAGACAAAAAATATACTCATTATAATATTCCGAGTGCTTACGCTATTTTACTGACAGATAAAAACGTTGTTCCGAGAGTTTATTATGGTGATATTTTCACAGATGGCGGACAATATATGTCCCAAAAATCAATAAATTATGATGCGATAACTGCTCTTTTAAAAGCTAGGGTCAAGTATGTTTCTGGCGGGCAAAGAATGTCAGTCGACAAAAATGGAATACTGACAAGCGTACGCTATGGAAAAGACGGATCAAACAAAAATGAAGGTATCGGTTTGATCGTTAGCAATAATCCTAATTTACGGCTTAATAATAATGATAAAGTCGTTTTGAGCATGGGCAAAGAACATGCCAATCAACAATATCGTGCGTTGCTTTTAACAAAAGAATATCAAGAAGGCGATAAAGACAATGGTATTGAAGTTTTTCAAGATGACAATAATGCACCAACGGTTCGTACCGACAGCAATGGTGATTTGA
Source organism: Oenococcus alcoholitolerans (assembly GCF_051852995.1). Lineage (GTDB taxonomy): Bacteria > Bacillota > Bacilli > Lactobacillales > Lactobacillaceae > Oenococcus > Oenococcus alcoholitolerans. Next base: position 739,259 of record NZ_CP176042.1, on the reverse strand, counting down.
TTTTTACATCATCGCTTATAAATGGACAAAAATATACCAATATCGAAGGTTATTCCAGTCCGCTAGTTTCTGGTTATTTAGCAGCATGGGTCCCTGTCGGCGCCGCGGATGACCAAGATGTGCGGACAGCATCTAAAGATGTAAAATCGCCAAATAATTCTGTATTTGATTCTAATGATTCTTTGGATTCCAATGTTATTTACGAAGGATTTTCTAATTTTCAATCAATGCCGACTGATCCAAGCGAGTATACGAATTCTTTAATTGCCAAAAATGTTGATTTGTTTAAATCTTGGGGAATAACTAGTTTTGAATTAGCTCCGCAGTATCGATCAAGTTCAGACAAAACTTTTCTCGATTCAGTAATTGATAACGGCTACGCATTTACCGACAGATATGATTTAGGATTTGGCACACCAACGAAATACGGGACAGTTGATGATTTGGCAGATGCTATAAAGGCTTTACACTCTAAGGGAATTCAGGCTATTGCAGATTGGGTGCCTGATCAAATATATAATCTTCCAGGGAAAGAAGCTGTTACTGTTTCTAGAGTAGATGAAAAAGGTAATGTTTTTCCGAACGCTGAAATCAAAAATGATGTTTATATAGCTAATACGATCGGCGGGGGAGACTATCAAAAGAAATATGGCGGAGCCTTCTTAGACCAGTTAAAAAATGATCCAAAATTCTCTAATCTTTTTAGTGAAAAACAAATTTCAACCGGCCAACCGATTGATCCAAGCCAAAAAATCACAGAATGGTCTGCTAAATTTTTTAATGGGACTAATGTTTTAGGCCGCGGATCTGATTATGTTCTTAAAGACGAATCCAGCGGAAACTATTTTAAAGTTAGTTCGACCAATGAAATATTCTTGCCTTTGCAATTAATTGGCAAGGACTCTAAAACTGGTTTTTATAGTGACGATCAAGGTAATATTTCTTTTTATTCAACTAGCGGATATAAGGCAAAAAATACATTTATACAGGACGGATTAGGGGACTGGTACTATTTTGACGCTTCGGGCAACATGCAAAAAGGTACTGTTGACGGAATGAGCGGATTGATGTCATTAAATATATCTTCCAATGATTCTGATCAAAATAATAATAATGAAAATAGCCAATATTTCGTTTTGCCAAATGGAGCTTTCGAAAAAGATGGTTTTGCACAAGATATAGATGGCAACGACTATTACTTTGATAAAACTGGAAAAATGTTGAAGAATACCTATCTGGCTGACAGCAAACAGTCTGATGTATTTTATTATTTAGATAGTCAAGGAAAAATGGCTAGAGGATTGATGAATATAAACGGCCATATGCAATTCTTTTTGAATGACGGCAGCCAATTAAAGGATGCTTACGTTTACGATATTCATACTCAAACTCTTTATAAATTAAGTAAAGATGATGGCAATGCCACTGATATTACCAAAGTAAAAGATCCTAGTGAAATAACAGCTAAATATCTTACTTTCGACTCATCCAAACAGTATAAGGGTGATTATGCAAAAATAATTTACTCTATTGAACCAAATATAAAAAAGGCCTTTATTAATGAAAAAGGGCGTAACGATGGTGTATTTACTGATGGCCCTGCACTTTCATCAGAAAGCACTTTACAATTTGATCCAAAAGCTGCAAGTTCCTATAACGGTAGTGAAGTTAATGTCATTCAATTTTCAATAACTCAGAGGTCCAACGGAACTTTTTATACTTATGCTAAAGTTCAGCTGGCGAATAACGCTGACAAAATTTTTTGGATAGACACTCGTGCGCTAAGTACAAATAAAAATCAGCAAAATGATTATGCAAGTATAATTTCTTATGATCTTCACTCTTACCAAGGATTTATAAATAATCGTGATGATGGAATTTACGAATATGGTCCAGCTTTGACAAATTATGATAGTTTGACAGAAAATTATCGAACCAGCTCTAAAAATTCACCAATCAGTGCCGGCCAAGCGGTTACAGTTCTTGAATCATTAACTACAAAAAGATCAAATGGAAAAAATTATAACTACTCAAAAATAAAAGTAGGTAATAAAATTTTTTGGATCGATCAGCGAGCTATCGATCCAATGGCTGATATTCAAAGTACGCAAGCTGTCAATGATCAGTATGCCTATATTGATGCCCATACTCGTAATGATGGAATATTTACCAGCGGTCCAGCTCTGACGAGCCTTGATACTCAAAAACCAGCGGCTTATTCTGCTGACAGCAAAGCAAACTATGATGGTAAATTAGTTCAAATATTAGAATTGTCAACTACCAAACGTTCAAATGGGAAAGTATATGTTTACGCAAAGGTACAAGCTAGTTTAGATAACAATGATGTTTTTTGGATAGATTACCGCGCTGTTAATCTCCAAAAACATCATTTGGTTGCTGACTATTCAACTAGCGAAGGTTCAGGATCAGCAATCATACAAACAAACGGCCGTGCTGATCTGATCTATAAAAATGGTCCAGCTCTGACCAGCTCAAATACTATTTTCTCAGATGGAAAAGCTGCTGACTTGAATGGTCATCAAGTCAAGATTCTTAAAGTAGCAACAACGACACGCGACGATGGCAAAGCTTATACTTACTATTATTTGCAAGATGGCAATGATAATTATTGGTTGGACCGCAGGTCTGTCAGCATAATTGACGAAATAATTAAAAAAGACACCGATATCGTTAATAACTATAATCAATTTGCGATCATTAATGGTATGCGCCATGACGGTATCTATCAATACGGACCAGCTTTAACTAGCGAAAATACGCAGACCAAAAATTCCAAAGTTGATTCTTTTGATTATAGAGGAGCGCTTGTTAAGATAATTGAGGTCGATTCAACTAGAAGAGCTTCTAATCAAAATGTTTATCAATATGCACATGTACAGTTAGTAGATACAAGTAACAACAGTAATAAAAATATTTTGCGCGATTTCTGGATAGACCTTAGATCACTGATTTACGATAAGATCAGTGATGCACCAAAATCTAATTTAGGGAACTTTGAAATAGATCAATCTAATAGATCCGATAAAATTTACAGTGATCTGCCTTATACCAGCGAGCAATCATTCAATTCAATTGGAGACGGAAAATCTTTTAACGGAAAAAAAGTTGACCTGCTTCAACAAGTTTCTGTTAAGCGTCTTCCTGATTCAAATCTTAATTACGTTTATTCACTTGTTGAATTAAAAGACGGAACTAATAGACAGTTTTGGATCGATGATCGGGCCTTGAAACAGTTATGATATATTAAATTATGATAGATTTATAAAACCACCAGTCAGATAATAGAACTGGTGGTTTTTCTTTATGAAAAGGCCATTTAAGGGTTATGTATAATTATAATAACTTTACAACATACTAACTAAAAAGCCCCCTGAAAATGATCATATTCATGTCTTTTTGTTATTTATGAAATTTTAAAAAAATTTGTAATTTATAAATTTATTTTTCGATTTTTCAAAAAAAAATATTAAAAAATTTAAAATAACATTTTCTTTAAAGAAAATTCATGTATGGTTTAGAATTACATTGGTTAAAGAGAATTCGGAGAATTTTAATGCAGAAAAATAGATATATTGAACTAAATACGAATCGTTTGAAAAGATTGCCGAATTTTGCATCAGATTATTATTTATCAAAACAAGCTTTGAATTTTTCTGAAGCTACTTTATATCAGTATCTAGAAATTTTAGAGATGTTTTTGAATTGGACTATAGAATCCGGTATTTCAAAAGCTGATAAGCCTAAGGAAGTTAAATTATCAGAATTAGAAAAATTAACGACCAAAGACATTGAAGTTTATATGACACAATTGCGGCATAGTCCGAAAAAAACTGCACATGGATTTATCGCTGACGGAAACCAGTCAGTTTCTAATAAGACGGTCGTTGATAGAATCGTTTCACTAAAGGCTATTTTTAGGTATCTAAATGAAGAAAATAATTCCGATAGCGGTCTTCCCTATCTTAAAAATACTGCATTAACAAGGGTCAGACTGCCAAAACAAAAAAGCGAAACATTAAATTATCGTGCTGATCAGTTAAGAAAAAGAATGTTTCTCGGCAAAGAAAAAGGCCAATTTATCGATTGGCTCAAAGATGAATATCCAAAAAAATTAACTCCGCAGCAACTAGCTTTTTTTAATAAAAATAAAGAACGAGATCTAGCGATAATATCATTGCTGATGGCTTCAGGTATTCGTGTTTCTGAACTTACCAATGCTAATGTCGGCGATTGCAATCTCAATGGCCACGAAATACAAGTGATCCGTAAAGGAAATTACAAGGACATTGCCAGTATTGCTCCTTGGGCTATCCCCTATCTCCAGGATTATTTAAAAATAAGGGAAAAACGATATACTCCTGATTCAAATAATAAAGCACTTTTTCTCTCTAATAGTAGAAATAAAACAATGCGCATCACTACTATATCCGTTGATAGGTTAGTAAAAAAGTATTCAACAGCTTTTGGCCGGCCAACTACACCGCACAAATTTCGTCATAGTTTAGCAACCGAACTGATCCAAAAAACGGGCAGCGAGACACTCGTTGCTTCTATATTAGGACAAACCACTACTAGCGCAACTAGACTGTATACGCATATAACAGCCAATGAAAGAAAAAATATTATGGAAAGCATGCAATAAAAATATTTTAGCTATCAAAATGATATGATTATAATATCAAAGACAATTATTCGGAGAGAAAATGGTCAATAAAAAATCCGGTAAAATAGCTTTAAGGATAGAACCGGAGCTACATGAAAAAATTAGTGAATTAGCAAAATCGGATAACCGCAGCTTGAATTCTTATATCGCTAAAGTTTTAGAGGAAAAAGTGGAAAGCAGTTCTTTTGAAAATCGTCAGTTCGTCGGTACTAGTGTCGATGCATCGAAAATAGATGAAAAAAACGGGCTCGTTGACGTGTCTGGCATTTATTACCGATACATCATAGCCGGAGATGAAAAGATCGAAAAAAGGGCAAAATACGTTATTCTTTCGGCTAACGGCAACCTGCTTACTTTAAGTCGATTAAAAGAAAAGTGATTTTTGAGAGGAAAATATAAAAATGGTTTTATTTTTTAAAATAGTTCCGCAAAATAACATGGGGCTAGTTGAGACTTTAGGGAAATACAGAAAAAGTGTACCATCGGGATTGCATTTTTACATGCCTTTGGTCCAGAGTATAAAAAGAGTCAATCTAGCTATGAATCCTTTAAAATTACCGAATTATTCTGTTATAACCAAGGATAATGCTGATGTTTCGGCAAGTGTGACACTTAATTATCACGTTACCGACGCGGTCAAATACCAATATGAAAATACAGACTCGGTCGAATCGATGGCACAGCTGGTTCGCGGCCATTTGAGAGATATTATCGGCCGTCTAGATTTGAACCAGGCCCTAGGTGCAACAGCACAAATAAATCAAGAGCTGGCTAAAGCGATCGGAGATTTAACCAATACTTACGGTATAAATGTTGACAGGATAAACATCGATGAATTGACACCTTCTAAAGCGATCCAAGAAGCAATGGACAAACAGTTAACAGCCGATAGAGAAAGAGTTGCAACGATCGCTCAAGCTGAAGGTGAAGCTAAATCTATCGAATTGACGACAAAAGCAAAAAATGATGCGCTGATGGCCACCGCAAGAGCTCAAGCCGATGCAACAAAAACTCGGGCCGACGCAGAAAAGTATCGGATCGACACGATCCAAACCGGCCTTAAAGAAGCTGATGATAAATATTTTCAAAATCAAAGCATCAATGCCTTTTCTGATTTAGCTAAATCAGATACCAATACAATAGTTATTTCCAGTGATAAAGTAGCTAGTCTTGGTCAAATACCGGTCATCGGCAAACTTCTGCAAAGTGGCGATAACCATTAAAAATGAAAAATAAGACCTAAAAACAAGGCTATCGTCTGAAATAAAGAACTTATAATGAGATTTTTAACAGCCAGTTGAAAGGTCTCTTTTTTTACCTGTTTTTTGTTAAATTTAATGACATTTTTCCAAACTATCGGAATCGAAAGCAAAGACAATAATGATAAAAATGGCAAAGCAGATAAAGCAACTGCGATTATCAGACACAAATAACCAAGAATATAAAAACTGTCAAAAGCTATCAGTGCTTTTTTAGTGCCGATATAATAAACGACTGTCCTTCTTTTTAATTGCAGATCTTCTTTTTGGTCACAAATATTATTAGCTAATAACAAGGCAGAAATAGCAAAGGTACTGAGTCCGGCTGCAAGAAAAGACTGCCATAAGACTTGAACGCTCATCAGCCCTTTATTAGCTAAATTCAAAAAAACTGTTATAAAAAAAATCATAAAGCCCATCGTGAATCCAGAAAAAAATTCACCGATCGGCAGAGCTGATATTGGTGTTTTGCCTGCCGCGTAAAAATAACCGACCGCAAAACAAAACAGGCCCATTACCAAAAGCAGCCAGCTGCTTCTAAAAACTAAAAAAATTCCTAAAAGTGCACTAATGGCAATAAAAGAAAACAAAAGCCGGCCGATCATGTGGATATTAAGTTTATTAACACCTATCACATTCGTTTTCAGTCGAAACTGTTCCGCTTTATTCCTTTTTGCGCGATGGAAATCTTGATAGTTATCATTGATATCGACCGACATATTAAAAATAAACATTGCCGCAAAAAAAATCAGCATGTTCAGTGGATCTATACTATTCCAGCCAAAATGATAAGCAGTAAAAAACAAGCCGAGCAAAAAAGGAAAGACACTGGCAGCTTTTGCTTTAAATTCTATTAACTCCAAAAAAACACTTAAATTCATACGATTATACATTTTTATACCATTTTTCATTATTTAAAAATAACACTTTCTTAATTATAGTTTATTTTTCTACTAACTATTAGACAGTTTTTTTCCAGTCAGGTAATATTAAAGCAGGACCTTTCAAATCTATTTGTATTTTAATTATGAGATGTTTTTTAAGGAGCGGGATGACAGATCTTTGGGAAGATTTTTATTTGACTAAAAGCGATTTAGACGCCACAAAAAAAATAATTGCTGACCAGCACTTTGGCCCGGAATTTTATCGAAAAAAAACAGACGGCTTGATCAAACAAAACGGCAAGATGATTCGTGCTGCATTAACGATCCTTTTTGGCCGATATGCAGTAGAAAATAAAACATTCGTTAATAGTGTCGACATCGAAAGTTCAACCAAAAAAATTCGCCAAGCTGCCGCTGCGATCGAATTATTGCATCTAGCGACCTTAGTCCACGATGATGTTATTGATGCTTCGCCTGAAAGACGCGGTTTGCCAACTTTACAGACTAGTTTTCAAAACAAAGATGCCATATATCTTGGCGACATACTATTTACCAAATATTTTCAAATGTTGGTTAAAATCGCGCCGGATATCAGTTTTATAGATTTTCATTCTCGTTTTATGGAAAAAATCCTCGATGGAGAATTAAAACAAGACAGTTTGAGGTTTGATAGCGATCTGACTTTTGAAAATTATATCGATGTTATCAGCAAAAAAACCGCTGCTTTATTTGCTCTTGCTTCAATAAGCGGTTTTTGGATCGGAACAGCGATCAAAGAATATAAACAGATATCAAAAAATAAGCTGTTTTCTACGATCAATGATTTTGGTAAAAATATCGGTATCGCATTTCAAATAATTGATGATCTGCAAGATCTCGATCCTAAAGTTTATACTGGAAAGCCTAAATTCGAAGATTTTAAAGAAGGCGTTTATACTTTGCCGATCATAATCGCATCCTCGGATAAAGACTTTAAAAAACAAATTATGGATAACGATAAATTTGATCGCAAAAAATTAGAAGAATATTTCAGGTCAAAACCGGAGATATTAAAAAAGACTTTGGATATCGGCTATGATTTTATTCAGCGAGCTCAGATCGATTTGGACAAATTACCAGTCATAAATAACCAAATAAAATCAGAAGTGCAAAAAATAATTGATATTATCAAAGATCAATTAAATTTAATCAACACGACCAGCATCTAAATCATATAAATGAGCAAAACGCGGGTACTTTTGGTACAAATCAGAAGGCCTTCCCTCCATTACCGCTTTCCCTTTATCAAGGAAGATTATTTTATCCATTTTTTCAAGACCAACTAATCTATGTGTTACCCAGATCATCGTTTTATGTTTTTGGGTTTCTAATATCGTGTCTATCAAATGTCTTTCTGTTATTGGGTCCAAACCTGAGGTCGGTTCATCTAATAAAAGTATCGGCGAGTCTTTTAAAAGGATCCGGGCCAAAGCTAGACGCTGTTTTTGGCCGCCGGATAATTGATTTCCCTTTTCACTGACTTGATAATCGATATCATTAGGTAATTTTTTTACAAAATTCCAAAGACCAACATCTTTCAAAAGGTCAATGACTTGCTTTCTGCTGGCTTTTTCGTCTGCTAGCCGCACATTATTCAATATCGAACTATTAAAAATAAAGGGATCCTGGTTAAGATAGCTAAAAGATTTTTTGATTTGATCATCGCTTATTTTTTGGCGGCCATTATAAAGGATCTTGCCCTTTTGGAGCTGCAGTTCCCCGATTATCAACTGTAAAAGTGTTGTCTTGCCTTCCCCGCTCGGACCTAAAACCGCTATCTTTTCTTCGGGTTCTATATCAAGAGAAAAATCTTTTAGTAAAGGATCATCATCAGCGGAGTAACTAAAAGCAGCATTTTTGATATTTATCTCTTTGATAACTTCGTTGCTGCTGATGTCGATAAAGTTATTTTTATTTTTTAAAACAGCCTTGTTATTTTTCTTACTGAAATCATTCAGCTGATCCAAGGAGAAAAGATAAAACGGCAACTCATCAAAAGCAGATACGACCGGTGCAAAACAATCAAAAATAGGAAATAAAGTCAGTACTATCGCAGCTGCATAATTAGCGGCACTATTGGAATAGGTCAAGTTTTTTCCAGCCCAAAATAAAGTGAACAGTACAGCTGCCGCAAAACACACTTGAACCAAAAAAGATTTGTTGAGATTTAAATCATCCTTTTGATGATCTAGGCGGGATATTTCATGATCTTCTTTTCGTGTCAAACCGATAAAATCTTTGATCCTTCCGGATATTTTCCAATCTTCAATACCGAGAACTGCATCAGTCATTATCTGATAGCTTTTACCGGTTAAATCTTTTTTCTTCAAATAGTTGATCCAGACTTTGCTGATCAATAATACCGGAACGAGCAGCAGCGATGCCAAAAGACTTAACAATATTCCCAAGAAAAGTCTCCAGTCAAGTATCAATGAAAGAAACAAAACGAACACATAAACTAAATAAGCTTGTAATACGGGAAAAATGACCCTTAGATAGAAATTTTCCAAGTGATCTATGTCATCGGAAAGAAGCTCTAAAAGATCTCCAGTTTTAAAAATTTGCGCTAAAAACGATCCAGTACCTTCTAATTGAAAATATAATTTATCTCTTAGAGAACTTGCGATCGACAAAACCCAATCGTGGCTTTGCAAACTTTGCAAATACTTAAATACCGGCCGGCCGATACCAAAAGCTCGCGTTAAAACAACTGGTACATAAACAACAAAAAGATTTTCCGGATGACGGGCGGAACGACTTATCAGATAGCCGGATGTAAACATCAAAGCAGAAGCGCAAAAAACAGTTAAGAAAGCCAGCAAAAAAATTAAAAACAGTTTACTTCCCCGTTTTTTTAAAAAGGGTAAAAACCATTGATCATCTTTAATTTTATTTTTTACCTTGTACAAATTTTAAATCTCCCTTTGGCTGAAGCTCTTTGACCATTTGGTAAAGCTTTCCTTTTTTTGAAATCAAATCTGAATAAGAACCGGCTTCGGCAATGCTTTTATTATCCAAAACCAATATTTTGTCCATCTGTTTTAACCAATGAAGCCGGTGTGTTGAGAAGAAAACAAGATGATCCTCCATTACTTTTTGCAAGGTGCCTTTTAATTGATATTCAGTTTCCAGATCCAAGTGAGCCGTTGGTTCGTCTAGAAAAATTATTTTACGTCTTGGTTCTGCGAAAATTCTCGCTAAAGCGATCCGCTGTGCCTGCCCTCCGCTTATCTCGCGTCCTTGGTCGCCGATATTTGTATCAAGACCATCAGGAAGGCTTGAAATAAAATCATTCAAACCGGCTTCTGCTGCTGATCTTTCAATGACAGAACGATCGATATCAGGTGAATAAAAGGCGATATTATCAGCGATCGTAGCGGAAAAAATGTACGGGTCTTGCGGTATGTAGGCAATCTGATCGCGCCAATCATCAGAATTATACAACTCAGCATTTTTGCCGTTGATAAATATTTTTTCACCTTCTTTGCTTAGAGGCAAGAAACCAGCAAGTATTTTTATCAGCGTGCTTTTGCCTGATCCAGAAGGACCGACAAGACCGATTTTCTGGTAGCCATTTGCAGAAAAAGATAAGTCTGAAAAAGTTTTTTCGCTGGCATCGGGGTAGGAAAAATTTAATTTGTCAACGACCAAGGCTGATTTGTCAGACCAGAGATCTAATTTTTGATCAAGCTTGGAAGAAGCCGAAGTTACGTTATTAGAATTTTCTAAAATATCAAATAATTTGGTCAAGGCATTTTTTCCATCCAGGTTGGCATGGTATCCTTCGCCAAATTGTCTTAACGGCAAAAAGTATTCCGGGGATATTATCAATACGGCTAAAGCGGGATATAACGACACCCGCCCATCGATCAAAGCTATTCCCAAAAAAACTGCCTCGATAGCTATCGAAAGAGTCGTAAAAAAATCCAGGGCAAATGATGAAGTAAAAGCGATCGTTAATACTTTCATGGTCCGCTTGCGATAATCATCGCTCACTTTAACGATACTTTTTCCATATTCATGACTGATTCCAAGCATTTTTAGTGTTTTTAGACCTCTGATCGAATCAAGAAAGTGATTGTTGAGTATCTGGAATCCATGATATTGTTCCTCAGATTTGTTTTTTGCAGCGATGCCTAAGATCGCCAAAAAGAAAATCGTCAGCGGAAATACTAATAATAAAATCAAACCGGATGGCCAGTTAAGATAAAAAACGCAGATCAAGATTATCCATGGAGTCACTGATAAGTCAGCAATTTTGATCGGCAATTCGTTAAGATAAAATTTAATTTTATCTATTCCGGTAAAAATCAGATTAACGATACTGCCGCTGCCTTGATGATCGACCAAAAGTGTTCCATTTTTAAAAATAGTTTTTAATAATTCTTCCTTTAAATTACTAGAACTTTTCTGTGCAAAAATATTGGCGCGTTTCTTTTTAATAGTCAAAACAAATTGGCGTACACAAAAAAACAGACCGAAAAAAACGATGGAGTAGATCCACTTCGATCCGTTTTTTAATGACCAGGCCTCTGTTAAGGTACGGGTCAAAAATAAAGTCTGTCCGATCACTAATAGAGCATCAAAAACAGAAAAAGTGATCAAACTAATAAAATAATTTTTAAAACTTTTTATTTTTAATATATTTTTATCGAGCACTAAACAAGCTCCATTTTATTACTTATTTATTTCAGTACCCTTGTTCTTGAGTGTCATTTTGATCATCCACGAAATGCTTGCGCTGCAGGAAATAGCTCCAAGACATATATGCGATAACTATCGGCAGCAAAACGACCAAAACACCTGTCATGATCATTAAAGTTAAATTAGATGCAGAAGAATTAGATACCAGCAGATCATTCGATGGATTTCTAGCGATCAAAAGACGCGGGAACAGTCCGGAAAAAATAAAAGCAATGATCAATACCAGTGTACTGCCGCTTGCCATGAACGCTTTGCCGGCACGATATTTTATCAAGGACAAATGGCCCCAAATAGCAGAAATCACGATCAGCAGAATAAGGATCACGGATAAAGGCAAATTTCTGCTGAAGAAATCGGTTTGGAAAATAGCTAGTATTGCAAACAATACTAAAGCCGGATAGAGCGGCCAATATAATTTTTCTGAAACATTCAAACTGCGATAATGCATGGAACCTTTAGTTTTTAAGCTCAGAAAATTAAGTCCATGAATATAGCAGATATAAACGACGGCTAATCCTCCTACCACAGAAAGCGGATTGATCACGTTGAAAAATGAAAGCCAAAGATTCCCAGTTTTATCTATCGGCAGTGTTTGGATCATTGCTGTTAACATGATCCCCAAAAATAACGGTGCAAAGAAGCAGCCTATAAAATTGGCCCAAAGCCAAAGCGAAGATTCTCTTTTTGTTTGAGCGTTAGCCTGAAATTCAAAAGAAACTCCTCGCAATATCAAAGCTACCAAAGTCAAAAACAATAAGATATAAAAACCGGAAAATAGACTGGCATACCACATCGGAAACGATGCAAACATAGCACCGCCGGCTGTAATGAGCCAAACTTCGTTTCCATCCCAATGCGGAGCAACTGCTGAGAGCATTTCTTTTCTTTGATCATCAGTTTCGGCCAAAAATCGTGTTGCCATGCCGACGCCAAAATCAAATCCTTCGAAAAATATAAAAGCAGCAAAAAGAATAGCTATAACAACGAACCAGAGAATCTGTAAAAAGCTCATGAGTTGAAGGCCTCCTTATTTAAGGGATCGTAATTAGAGCTCTTGCCTGATTGATCTTCTTTTGCTGACGGGTCATCTATGCCCTGCTTTAAAGCTCTTTGCGAATAATAAACCATGAATGCTCCCAAAAAGGCAAACAGAACAAAGTAAATTATATTTGTAAATAACATCGAACCAACAGTTGCAGTTGGCGAAACGGCGTCAGCGATCGTCTGAAAACCATAAACGACCCATGGATAACGTCCTAATTCGGTGATCAGCCATCCGCAACTATTAACGATAAAAGGCAAAGCAGTCATAATACCAAAAGCCCATAAGAGCCATCTGTGTTTAGGCAAAACTTCTCTTTTTTTACGAAGCAGGAACAAACCGACTAAACTGGCGGCTGCAATAAGACTCCCGCCTCCGGCCATGATCCTAAAACTCCAAAAGAGCGTTTTTACCGGTACATAATAATTCATATCGCGACCAAACTTTTTATCATAGCGAGCATGCAATTCCTTGTTTGTTTGATTCATGCCCTTCACGGCACCGGTAAGCCGATGATAAGACAAAAGCGAAAGCATATAAGGTATTTCAACTGAATTGTTTACACGATGGTCCTTGGTATCTATTAGAGCAAAGGCAGTCCAAGAAGCAGGACTTTTTGTATTTTTATAAATCGCCTCTGTTGCGGCAAACTTCATCGGCTGTTCGTGGATCAAATAACGAGTTTGCAAGTCACCTGCTCCGAGCGCCAAAACAGATGATATTAAAGCTACCGAAAGCCCTATTTTCATAGATTTAACATGAAAATCATGATTTTGTTTCAAAAGAAGACCAAAGGCTGCTAGACCCGCGACGACAACAGCAGCAGTTGTAAAAGCACCAAAAATAACGTGAGGAAATTCATACCAGAGCTGCGGATTGCCCAATACAGACCAAAAATTAGTCAAACGAACGTGGCCGGTTTGCCTATTTATCATAAAACCAGTTGGATGCTGCATGAAACTATTGGCAGCCAAGATCCAAAAAGCCGAAAGAGTTGATCCAAACCATGTTATCCACATAAAAGACGCATGAACGATCGGCTTGAATTTGCCCCAAGTGAAAAGCCATACACCCAACAAAGTAGACTCCAAAAAGAAAGCCAGCAGTGCTTCGATGGCTAATGGAGCACCAAAGATGTCCCCCATAAAACGCGAATAATTGGACCAATTCATACCGAACTGAAATTCTTGAATGATTCCGGTAACAACGCCTACAGCAAAGCTAAGCAAGAAAAACTTGCTCCAGAATCTAGTCATTTTTAGATAAATATCTTTTTTTGTTATCGCATAAGTCGTTTCCATAATGGCTACGATCAAAGCAAAACCGATCGATAAGGGAACGTACAAAAAATGGAATAAGGTCGTCATCGCAAACTGAAAACGAGAGAGTGACAACACATTTAACGCTGTAAAGAAATCCATTTTAAATCCTCCTTTCTGAGATCAACGACTAGCTAACATTTCTTTAAAATTAGACAATTCTAATACTGAGCGGTCATTTACTATCTTCTTTAAAGGACCGACTTCTCTTCCCTTTAATTTCCAGTGACCCAAAACGTTTATTTCAGCAACTCCATTTTTAGGTCCTAAAGAGCACACAGTGCCTAAACTCTTGAAAGTAAATTTCTTTGTTTCTTGTCCCTTAATACGTGCATCGATATTTTTAGCAGCAAAATTAGCTTGGGCGATCGAAATTTGACCGGTCGTTGGATATGGGCGTCCTGAAGCACTCATAACTGCTGAAACGTCACCGATGATAAATTCATTGGGATCATCAGAAGAAGAAAGGTCATCTTTGACCATGACGCGATTCCGTCTTTGCGAATACCCGGAATCAGCTATCACATGGCTGCCCTTTACCCCGGTTGTCCAAATGATCGTATTAGCATTGAAAGTCTTGTCTTTGCTCTTAACACTATTTTTAGTAATTTCGATTATTGGTGTAGACACAAAAAATTCAACACCTCGTTTTTCAAGATAATCAACTGCATATTTTGAAAGGTCTTGCGTAAACATCGGCAGTATCTTGTCGACAGCCTCAATGCAATAAATTTTAATTTTGTCAGCAGGCAGGTTATATTTAGAAATAAACTCTGGAAGTCGATAAACGAGTTCGCCCAGATACTCGATTGAAGTAAAACCCGCGCCGCAGACAGCAATGTGCAAGTCGTTTTCGTCGCCGCTTTTAGCATAATCAGCTAAAGTATTTTCCAAATGTTCTTTAGCAGCCAAGGCTGTTTCTATGTCGATCAAAGGCAGACCGTATTCATCAACACCTTTGATGCCAAAACTTTCTGATTCAAAGCCCAAAGAATTAGCTAAATAATCATAATTCAGAACTTTACCGCTTTTTAGATGAACTTCCTTTTTAGGACGATCGATAGAAACGACTTCGTCTTTGATAAAGTTGACCTTTTTGCTAATAACATCAGTGATCTTAAAACTGATATCGCTCGGTTTTTTATTGCCAACAGCAATTTCATGAAGCTGAGTCGATTCATAGTGATAATCATTTTTATTAACTAAAGTTATTTCAGCATCAGTTTTTAATTTAACAAGTTCTTTTACAACTCTGAGTCCGGCATATCCGGCACCCAAAACGACAACTTTTTTCATTTAATAATCTCCAAAATTAATTAAATTAATTAAACAAACCTGGCTAAAAATACCATAAATAATTTTAGTCAACGGTTTTCAATACTTACTATACCGCTTTCCAAAAAATCCTGAAAAAATATATAATAATAAACTTATTTATTCATATTATATATTTTTTGCAACTAAAAATTATATTTTTAAATTAAAACCGTCTCTATTCAAAAATAGAAACGGTAAAAATTATCTTTGATTATATTGCGTTCTTATAAAGATTTTGTTTCGCTTGTTTTTCTTCAACAAAGCGATAAGCTCTTCTAGACAAAGATTTTCCTTAAACATAAAGCGAGCTATTTCAATGCCGACAAAACGAAAGTGCCAAGGCCGGTACAAAACTCCGGTAATATTTTCCTTATCTCTTGGATAACGCAAAATAAAACCATATTTATAACTATTTCCAATCAGCCACTGTTGAGAGGAAAGCCGATCTACTTCTGTTTCGGGTTTTCCTTTTTCTTTTAAAAAGGTAGTATCGATCAAATCAACAGCCAAACCAATCGCGTGTTCGGATACGCCTGGAGTTTCGATTTTATCCGAAATCTTATCCCTTGCTTGCCGCTCGGTAAACCCTTTTTTTAAATAACGATTTACTTCTCTTTGAAAAATTTTCTTCTGGTTTAATAATGATTCATAGCCGTCGGATAAAGTGATTTTAAACATTTGCTGATCAGCTGCAGCTAATAATCTCAATAAATCATCTAAAATCGCTAAATCAAAGGATTGTCTGCCGACTTTAAATTGAGAAAATTTATATTCGGTCTTTAGAGGGTGTTTAGCACTAACTAATTTCAAAAAAGGGTTGTCCAAATATGCCTCAGTTGGAAAAACATATTTTATTTTTGCCATAAATCACCACCCTTTAAATAATTATTTAGTAAAAAATCAGTATTCCATCAAAGCTTTAAAGGGAAGATCTTCAACTTCCATTATCTTTTGATGACCCTTTAAATCAGCTAATTCTATAAAAAATCCTGCTCCAACGACAACACCTTTAAGTTGTCGAACCAAATCCATAGTCGCTGTGATAGTACCGCCTGTCGCAAGCAGATCATCAACGATGAAAACTCGCTGCCCCGGTTTTATCGAGCCGACTGACATCTGCAATTCACTAGTTCCGTATTCTAATCCGTATTTAGCGCTAACAGCTTCTCTAGGCAATTTACCATATTTTCTCGCCGGTACAAAGCCTATACCCATTTGGTAGGCCATGGGCGACCCAACAACGAATCCGCGTGCCTCGGGACCCGCAATTATATCCGGTTCAAGCGATTTGGCAAAATCTACTAATTCGTTGATCGCTTGGCGATAAGCCTGACCATTACCGATCAAGGGATTAATGTCGCGAAACATAACTCCTTTTTGTGGGAAATCAGGTGTTGTAGCAACATAGTCATGTAAATCAATTTTCATTTTCAGCTCGCTTTCGATAAGTTTTCGATTGTGACAATTCGGCATGCTCAGCGTGCTCGTTCACAGAAACGAAACCATTCTCAATTTTAACAAATCCAAGTTCCAAAAAAACTTTCTGATAAAAGTCATTTGGTGAGTAAACAACCTTTTTTGACAAAAGATAGTGGTAAGCATGACCAAAAACCGAACGATTAGGTAATTTTTCTTCCGACCGCAAATCTTTTCCGACCAACTGGAGTTTCTTCCGACCGCGCCATTCATTGACAGATAAAGTACCGACAACAGAAACGTTTTCGCCGACCTGCAGCTTTCTAAATAGATCAGGTCTGTTAAAGAAGATGACCTCGCCAACGAAATTGGATAAAGTTAATTTAAAATGTTTGTTTTCTTTACCCAGAATTTGAACGCTTAAAAGTCTTTGGCCGGATAATTCTATGACCGGTTTAGGATTGTCTTCCCCAAACGGCTCTAATTTTTGTACCTGCAAATAGTCTTCGTAGCTTATCGGGCTGTTATTAGAAGCACAATAATCTATATTAATCATCCTTGCCGGTATCTCAACATCTTTTTCATCGATCAAGCTATGAAAAATATCCAGCTTTTCAGCCGGCAGGCTTAAACCGGCAGCTTGCGGGTGTCCCCCGAATGAAAGATACAGGTCTTTTGCTTTATTAAGTAATTCAAAAATGTTGAAATTGCCGATACTCCGTGCCGAACCTTTGGCAACACCATTTTCGTCGATGGAAAAAACTATCGCTGGCCGGGAAAATTTATCGGCCAATCTTCCAGCGATAATACCGATGACCCCTTGATGCCAATTTCGCCCTTCGCAAATAATAACTTTTTTACTTAATGGGTCGACTTGCTGCTGCGCTTTTTCAAAAATCTTGTCAGAAGTACTCTGCCTTTGCCGATTCGACTTTTCCACTTCAGTCGCGATCTTCGCTAAGACTGCAGTATCCTGGCTGGTCAACAATTCCACAAGAGCCGAGGCATTAGCCATCCTTCCAAGCGAATTGAGTCTAGGTGCCAACGAAAAAGCAAGGTTTTCACTTGTGACTTGAGCAGCATCAATACCAGCTTTTTTTAAGATCATAGAGATGCCTTGATTAAGCCCATTGCCGATCGCCTTTAGACCCGCTTTGACTAGGCTTTTATTCTCACCGGTCAAAGGCATAACGTCGGCGATCTCTCCTGCAGCGACCAAAGGCAAAAATTGAGCGGCAGCCTCTTTGCCTAAAAGATAAACGGCGATCTTATAAGCTAATCCGGCTGCTGACAGACCCTTAAAGGGGTAATCCGGTGATAATTCAGTATGGATTATAACTGATGCCTCCGGCAATTTTTCAGGTATTTGATGATGGTCGGCAATCAAAAAATCTATATGATTATCTTTTAAGTAGGATGCCGCTTGATAACCGGTTATCCCGTTATCAATAGCAAAAATGATTTGACTGCCTTCTTTAACTAACCGCTTGTAAGCTTCTAGATTAGGTCCATAACCGTCTTTAAACCGGTCCGGTATGTAATAATCAACTCTTAAACCTAAAATTTGAAGAGTTTTATATAGGATCGAAGTGCTGGTTACACCATCAGTATCATAGTCGCCATAGATGGTTATTTTTTTGCCTTCTTTTTTTGCCTGATCTAAAATATCCTTTAATTTATCGATATTTTTTAATTTAGCCGGGTCGATTATTTTTGGATCAGAACCGATGGCATCTTCCAATCTATCAGAATCCGAGAAACGCTGTGCCAAGATAGTTGACATAAAATTACCAAAATGATATTTATTACTGATCTTCGAAATTATTTTTGGGTCAGCATCAGCCAGCTTCCATTCGTACTGATTATCAAGCATTAACTTTACCCTTTTCCTGTTCTTTAGCTGGGATGTCAAAAACATCCAGATCATGAGCTATGAATGTATTTGGAAATATTTTTTTTGCTTGTTTCGTTAAAATTTCTGCTTTTTTGCCAAGATAACGTGCTGAAATATGCGTTAAAATCAATTTTTTTGCCCCAGCTTGACTAGCATGCTTTGCAGCTTGTGCAGAAGTTGAGTGGCCATGCTTTTTTGCCATAACTGCGTTGCCGGCATCATAAGTAGATTCGTGAACTAGGATATCTGCTTTTTCAGCAGCCTTGACTATTTCGGGGTTATCTTTTGTATCCATCACGATCGAAATTATACGTCCTTGACGTTCAGGACCGATAAAATCTTTCCCATTTATTTGTCTTCCATCATCTAAAGTGATCGTTTCGCCTGTTTTGAGACGACCAAAAATGGGCCCTGGCTTTAAGCCAAGATCTAACAGCCTTTCGACCTGTAACTGGCCGGCCGTTGATTTCTCTTCGACACGATAGGCGTAGTCTTCGATACCGTGGTTCATTGGATATGCTTTAACGACGAATTGATCATCTTCAAATATCTTTCCAGGGGCCGCAGTGATGAATTTTATATGGTATTGAAGACGCACCTGCGAATATTTTAAAGCGTTGATAACAAAGTTCTTTAAACCGCGAGGTCCAAAAATTTCGATATCAGTCGGACGACCATTATCACTGGTTTCCGACGCTTGAAAATTACGAGAAGTTAAAAAACCGGGCAACCCAAAAATATGGTCACCGTGCATATGAGTTATGAAAATTTTTCTAACTTTGCGCGACCTTGTATTGGATCTTAAAAGTTGATGTTGAGTTGCTTCACCAACATCAAAAAGCCAAACTTCGTTACGTTCGTTCAGCATCCTCAATGCGATAGAGCTAACATTTCTTTGCTTTGAAGGCTGACCAGCCCCTGTACCTAAAAATTCTAATTCCATTTTTTATTTATTCTTATTCTTCATATTCAAAAGTAAATTTGCTGCCTTCGATCGATACTAAATCACCTTCTTTAGCACCCAAGGAATTCAAACGCTGGTCTACTCCCATTTTTCTAAGCTGACGTGCAAATCGGCGCAATGACTCATCAGTAGCGGTATTAGTCATCTCGGCTAATCTGGTTATTCGCTGATCTTTAATGATCCAACTATCTTGATCTAATTTATCAATGACTAACGAATCATCATTCTGATCGTCTTTGAATTTATAGATCCTTTCTTCTGTTTGGCCATCCCCTGATTGCTTTTCATCGCTTTCTTTTGGCAGTTTATCCAACATATCAGCAACTTTATATAGCAGTTGAGAAACTCCTTTTTTAGTTACAGAAGATATTTCAAAAACAGGATCATCAATATGATGCTCAACCAAATCATTTTTAAAAATTTTAAGATTTTCCTGCGAACTGGGCAGATCCATCTTGCTGGCAACGATTATCATCGGCCGTTTTAATAGATCCGGATCATAATCTTTCAATTCACGGTTTATTTGAACGAATGCTTGATAAGGTGTTATCCCCAGCCCTGATTCTTGGCTCATATCAATTATGTGCAGCAAAACACGTGTTCTTTCAACGTGGCGCAAAAATTCAAACCCTAAGCCCACTCCATGAGAAGCTCCTTTGATCAATCCAGGCAGATCGGCGATCGTAAAACTTCTGCTGTCATCCAAACGAACCATCCCCAAATTAGGATCGATCGTTGTAAAATGGTAAGCAGCTATTTTGGGTTTAGCTGCCGTAGTAACAGACAAAAAGGTTGATTTACCGGCTGATGGAAAACCGATCAGACCTACGTCTGCTAAAACGCGAAGTTCCAATTTTATCTTTAATGTTTCTCCGGGTTCGCCATTTTCAGAGATCTCCGGTGCTGGATTTGACGGAGTAGCAAATTTCATATTTCCGCGACCGCCACGGCCGCCGCGAGCCGCTAGAAATCGCTGTCCGTTTTTTGTCAAATCCGCTAATTTCTCGCCAGTATCTTCTTTATAGAGGATCGTTCCGGTAGGGACTTTAATAAACATATCATCAGCGGATGCACCGGTCATCCCCTTGGTCCCGCCTTTTTCACCATGCTTAGCCCGAAAATGACGATTGTATCTAAAGTCCATCAAAGTTCTTAAACCCTCATCGGCAACGAAATAAATACTGCCGCCGCGGCCGCCATCGCCGCCAAAAGGTCCGCCTAAGGGAACAAACTTTTCTCTTCGAAAGGAAATGATACCATCGCCGCCTTTACCGGCTTTTAATTCAATTGTTGCTTGATCTACAAATGCCATTCCTAAACTATTATACAGGTCTATTCTTTTTCTATTCTTTTATTATTGATATTCTTCTTTTCGGCTTTAACGATCGCAGAAACAGAGAGTTTGACTAAAGCTGCCACTTTTTTGTTGATGCCCAAAGCAGAAATATCTTCAAGCGAAGCATCGGCTATTTTCGGCAGCGAACCAAATCTCCGCATTAGCTTGACTCTGGATTTGGGACCGACTCCCGGTATTTCATCTAACCGTGAAGAAAGACCGGTCTTAGTCCTTAATTTACGATGAAAATTTATAACGAATCGATGAACTTCGTCTTGGATCCGCTGAAGCAGATAAAATCCTTGTGAATGCGGGTCTAAAAACAAATGTTTACCTTGAGAATTTAATAGATCGGCTGTTTGATGACGGTCGTTTTTAACCATCGCCGCGACCGGGATCGCTACATTAAGATCTTTTAATGCTTGTTCTGCAGCGTGCAGCTGTATTTCACCGCCGTCCATCAATATCAGATCAGGGTACATCATTTTTTCATCACGCAGCCGGCGATAACGGCGGCTGATCACTTCGTAAGTTGCTTTTGCTTCGTCTTGACCTGTAGGTGTCCTTAATTTATATTTCCGGTATAAATTTTTATTAGGAAGACCGTCTTCGAAAACGACCATCGCCGAGACGTAGTTGCTTCCTTGTGTGCTCGAATGATCAAAGGCTTCGAATCGATGACCGGCCGGTATTTTAAGCACGTCGGTTATTTCCTTCATGGCCCCGGTCGTTTTCTGTTCATTTAATTCAAGCAAACGGAACTTATCTTCTAAAGTTATCCGAGCATTTTTTTCGGCTAATTCCATTAAATCCCTTTTTTCGCCTCTTTTAGGAACTTTAACCGGCGTCAAAAGAGTTTCAGAAAGCAATTTAGTATCGACCCCTTGCGGAACCAAGATCTCTTTTGGTTTTTGAGCATTTTTTTGACCATAAAACTGTTGAATATATGATTCTAATTCTTCATCTGCAGAATCGACCAAGGCAAAAGTTTCTTTTTGCTGCCGCAATAGCCGGCCTTGTCTCAAAAAGAAAACTTCAACAGTCATCCACCCTTTATCCATATAATAATTAAACAAATCTCTGGGCGTATGATCATTTTGCAAAACTCGTTGACTTTCAACGGTTTGATCGATGAACTTCAAACGGTCTCTTAGATCCGCAGCTAATTCATATTCCATTCTGGCTGAAGCACCATACATTTTTTTGCTTATGTCAGAAATCGCTTTTTTCGTGTCGCCGTTCAAAAAACGTTCGATCGCTCTGATATTTCTTTGATATTCTGCTTTTGGTACTTGTCGAAAGCAAGCACCCAAACATTGACCCATTGAATAATATAAGCATGGACGGCCTTGATAACCGTTGCAACGGCGTAATGGGTAGACCATATGAAGAAAATCCAGTGTCGCACTGGCTGCATAAACATTTGGATAAGGTCCAAAATATTCACCATGATCTTTTTTTAGAGTATTGGCCAAAATAAGACGCGGATCTTTTTCATTAGTGATCTCGATATAAGGATAAGAACCGGAAAATTTAAGCCGAATATTAAAATAGGGTTTATAACGTTTTATCAGAGTGTTTTCTAATAAAAAAGCCTCTTTATCAGAATTGGTGACAATAAATTCGAAGTCGTGTATATTAGCAACTAACTCAGCAGTTTTGCCGGTATGCTCCGATTTAAAATATGATCTTACTCTGTTTTTCAGATTCTTTGCCTTACCGACATAAATTATCTTGCCGTTCTTATCTTTCATTTGATAAGAACCAGGTTGGTCAGGTAATAAAGATAATTTTTTTTCAATTAAAGCTGAAGCCACGTTAAAATTATAAACAATAAGATAAAATTAATTCTAATGATTTCTTTTTTTAAAAAAAATCCTGAATATCGAGCCGCTGCCGGATTAACTTTTACTTATTTTATCCTTTTTATAGTTACCCTATTTTTTGAAGATTATATACCATTATCGTCCGCTTATATTTGGAATATCTTTTTGTCTCTGATTCCGATGCTTTTGTCCTTGATAATGCAAAAAATGGCAGATAAAGAAAAAAATGGCGAATTCAGCTTAGCCATCTTTTTGATCGGGCTTCTTTGGCTGATAATGTTCCCTAATGCTCCGTATATGTTCACCGACCTTGCCCATTTGAATCTTTTTGAAGTTTCATACGGATTGAATATTTCTACCTTTCGTTCAGCCTGGTTTGGATTGCTTTTCGCCGCTTTTTCTATTATGACCGGTGTATTGATGGGGATGCTGTCGCTTTATATAACGTCTTCGATCATTAAAAAGAAATATAACAGTTTTGTCTCTTGGATATTTGTGGCACTGGTCAGCATCCTTTCCGGATTAGGCATGTATCTTGGCAGGTTCCCCCGTTTTAATTCTTGGGATATTTTCAGACGTCCCTTGTATTTGATCAAAACGATGTTATCAGTGATAAATTTACACACCTTTGGTTTTGTCGTATTGTTTTCTATAACGACTGGCGCTGCTTATTGGCTGTTTTATTTGCTTTTTGATCATGAAAAAATTGATAAAATTAAGGAAAGCGAGGATAAATGAATGGCGCGTATACAGAAAAAAGAAAATGATCTTTATAAAGAATTAGATAAATATTTTGTCATGCCGGAAGACCAGGACGCAAAAAAAGCTCGTGAAAAAGCCCTTGGACAAGATAAAAAAGAACCAGGAAATAAAAATAAAAAATAAATCAAAAAGATTCTTTTAATTTTATCAACAGCTCGTTTAATAAGGCTCGATCATTTCTGTTCCAATCAGAAAAGATAAGATGATCCAGCCGAGCCAACTCGGCTGCGACTGCATTATTTTTATTTTTCCCTGATTCTGTTAAAAAGTAGACAAGTTGGCGCTTATCCTTACCAGTCGGTGTTCTTTTTAAGAATCCTTTTTTAACAGCTGATTTTAATTGTCGACTCAAAGTAGAAGTATCCAAGTTGGTTTTTTTAGAGATCCCTTCTTGTGTGCTAAAACCTTCTTCTACTAAAATAAGCAATCGGTGTTCAGCGTATGTCATGCCGAACCTTTTCATGATCGAAGTTACTTTTTCGATATAGATATTGTCAGTTTGACGTAGGATCTCCAGTGCAGTCATTTTAAAACCTTTGTATGATGCAATAAATTATAAACAAGCAGATTGTATTGTGCAATTTAAAATCAAGAAATTATCTATACTTTGTTTTAGACTGGATATATGGTTTTTGATGGCTTATTTTTACATTCGATGGTCAATGAATTAAATAAAGAACTTGCCGGCGGACGGATAAACAAAATCGCGCTGCCTTTTCCTAACGAATTGATCATCACTGTCCGTTCTTTTAAAAAAAATCGCAATCTGCTTTTATCGGCACATCCGGTGATGTCTAGAGCTCAAATTACTAAGACCGATTTTGAAAATCCAATAACAGCTCCGAATTTCGTTATGGTCCTAAGAAGAAATCTTCAAGGCGGCAAGATCATTGATTTTCAACAAGTAGGCAATGACCGGATCCTGGTTCTAAATATTGCAAATGCAAATGAAATTGGTGACAAAGTTTCTTTTCAGCTGGTTTTAGAAATAATGGGCCGGCACTCCAATATTTTTTTGCTTGATAATAAACGAAAGATAATCGAACTGATCAAACACGTCCCGGCTTTTGAAAACAGAGTGCGGGTTCTCTTGCCGGGTGCAGAATACGAATTCCCGCCGAGTCAAGGCAAGGCAGATCCCTTTAGTTCAAGTGAATTTATTTCTGATGATCCAAGAAAAATTCTTGAACATTATCAAGGATTTTCTCGTCAATCGGCAAACGAAGCTGCTGCTGCTCCCTATTTAACGAATTGGTTAAAAAAATTCAATCAGCCAGATCCGACTTTGACCATATCAGACGACAGCAAAACCGAATTTACTGCCTTTTCTTACCTTACTTTGAAAGGCCGGCAGCAAAAATATTCTTCGCTTTCAGAATTATTGGATAATTACTATCAAAACACAGCTAGGCAAAGCCGAGTCCGCGAACTTTCTTCTCAAATACACCAAATAGTTAAAAACGAACTAAAGAAAAATGAACGAAAAGCATCCAGAATTCAAGAAGATCTGAAAAAAAGTCTTACGGCCGATGATTTTCGAGTAAAGGGCGAATTGCTGACTGCTTTTCAACAACAGATTCAACGCGGCCAAAATTCAGTAACTTTAAACAACTATTACAGCGGCAAACCAATAAAAATCGATCTTGATCCAAAAATTTCCGCTAACGCTAACGCACAAAAATATTTTAAAAAATATGGTAAATTAAAAAAATCAGGCAGTTACTTGCGTCAACAGTTATCAAAAGCCAACCAAGAGATCGATTATTTTTCTTCCATTCAAGAACAATTAGACAACGCTTCGCCCAAAGACCTTGACCAAATAAAACTTGAATTGGTTATAGAAGGTTATTTGAAAGACAAAGAGTTCAACAAACGGCCGGCACGAAAAAGGACCCAAGCAGCACGCCCCGATTTGTTTATTTCCAGCGATGGGACCCGAATCGAAGTCGGCAAAAATAACTACCAAAATGATCGATTAAGTCTTAAAGAAGCGAAAAAAAATGACATCTGGCTCCACGTCCAAAAAATGCCCGGTTCTCACGTTATCATCCATGACAGCGATCCGTCAAAGCAAACTTTGTTGGAAGCCGCTCAGCTAGCCGCCTACTTTAGTAAAGGAAAAAAATCCGCTAATGTACCAGTCGACTATCTTCCAGCTGGTCATTTGCGCAAACCGAATGGCGCCAAACCGGGTTTTGTGATTTTCCAGGGGCAAAAAACGATCTTTGTTACTCCCGACCAAAATATAATCGATAAATTAAAAAAAGAAGCCTGAATCAGAACTTCTTTTTTTCTAGCTTTAATATCATATTTTTAAAATAATCCGGCAACGGTGCCTGGAAAAACAATTTTTTTCGGCTTCTCGGCTGGACCAGCTCCAGGCTGGCAGCATGAAGATATTGGCCATTGCCCGGCAGAGTTTTTTTAGGTCCATATAAAGGATCGCCGGCGACTGGATGACCGATATAAGCCATATGGACACGGATTTGATGGGTTCGGCCTGTTTCTAAATAAATCGATAAAAGCGTATATTTATCAAATTTTTTTAAAACCTGAAAATGAGTTATCGCTCTTCTTCCGCCGGCGACAACGGCCTGTTTTTGCCTATTTTTTGGATCACGAGCGATCGGAGCATCTATAATACCTTTTTTTTCGGAAAAAATTCCATGGACCAAGGCAATGTATTGTCGCTTTGTTTTATGTGATTTTAGATCCTCAGACAAGAAACGATGGGCAAAATCGTTTTTAGCGACCATCAGCAAACCGCTTGTATCTTTATCGATCCTGTGAACGATCCCCGGTCTGAACTCGCCATTTATATTGGAAAGCGGCGTATGATCCAGCAAAGCATTGACCAATGTGTGGTCCGGGTGACCGGCACTAGGATGTACGACCATTCCCTGGACCTTATCGACGACCAAAAGATCATCATCTTCATAAACGATGTTTAAAGGGATTTTTTCCGCCTTTAAAGACAGCTGTTTCGGCTCCTCGATAACTATTTTTATCAGGTCTCCGGATATCACTTTATATTTAGTTTCTTTCAACGAATCATTTACAGTGATTTTTTTATTTTCGACCAATTTATCGATGCGGCTGCGAGACAAATCCGTGACGATTTTTGCGATCGCTTTATCTAAACGCTGCCCGGCCGAAGAGGGATCTATAGTAAAATTTATTTCTTTTTTATTCATTTAATTAATTGCTTACAGCGATCTCCTTTAATTTATCGATCGTTTTCTTACCGGCGAACAATTTAAAAAATTTGCCGGAATATTCAAATTCAATCAAATTACCTGATTTTCCGATCCTTATCAATTTCATATTTTCGGAATATATTGGTTGATCCTCACTAAAAAAGAAGCTCTGTAAGAAAACATTTTGGTCGATGATCATCAATTTTGATCGGCTGATATATAAAAGCAAAAAGAAAAAATATAATAGCCACAAGATAAGCAAATAAAATGAAAAACGATAAACCTCAAGTTGGACAACGATAACAAAAAGCAAAAAAATGGCCAGCCAGCTTAATTTGATCAAGCCCTTGGTTGAGATATCTTGATAATGACTGATAAAACGTTTTTGGTTCTTGGACATAGCTCAGCTGCGCTCTTTTCTGCCCCAAAATTGATACAGATCTGTTCTGATAGGGCCATTGTAAAGTTTTCTTTTTTTGGTGGCCTTTTGGCCATAATAGCTTTCAAACTTTTCATCGCTGGTAAGAATATATTTGCTCCAAGTCGGCATTTTATTATAGATAGCACCCATTTGTTGATAAAGTTCGCGAGCTTGCTCTATTTCACCCAAACGCTGACCATAGGGAGGATTCGCTACGATAATACCGTTTTTTTGATCGGTTGACCAGTCCTTTACGGCCAGCTGCTTGAACTGAATATCGTTATAAAGCCCGGCTTTCCTCGCATTTTCTTTCGATATTCTGATCATATTGCCATCAATATCATAACCTCTGATGTCTAAAGGACGGTCATAATCAGCCAAACTATCTGCTTGGTCTCTGAGGTCGTCGCTTAATTTCTTGTCGAACCAATCCCAATCTTCGATCGCAAACCTTCTGTTCATACCCGGGGCTAAATTCTTACCGATCATAGCGGCTTCGATCGGAATAGTACCCGACCCGCAAACAGGATCGACAAAAGGATTATCAGAAAACCAATTTGTCAAAAGTACTAATGAAGCAGCGAAATTTTCTTTCAACGGTGCTCCGCCGTGTTCTGTACGATACCCTCGTTTAAAGAGCGATTCCCCGCTAGTATCGATCATTATTCTGACGTTATTTTTAACTATTCTTATATCGATATCAAATAATTTGCCGTCTTCAGGCAATATTTGATGTCCGGTCGATAAACGAAGAGACTCAACGATCGCCTTTTTGGTGATCCGCTGTATATCCGGTACGCTGAACAACTGCGAATCTCTGCTGTGTGCCTCGGAAACTGGAAAGCTGTCCTGCCATCCGATAAATTCCGACCAAGGCAATTTTTTGACTGATTCGAACAGATCATCAAAGCGCAGAGTATGAAATTCGCCTACCAAGATCTTCACTCTATCTGCTGATCTCAGCCATAAATTAGTTTTTAGAATATCTGATTGGTCACCTGAGAAACGAACAAAACCATTCTCTGTTTCAGTCTGGTAACCCATTTTTTTAAGTTCTTTGGTCAAAATGGATTCGATCCCTTGACCGCAAGTCGCAATTAAATTAAATTTATGCATCGCTTTATTCTACTAATTAATCACTCCATAAAGCAAAATAAAAAGCCGCATAAAATGCGGCTTGCCCAGCGGATCTATAGGCCATGTTATGTTCCAAATGCATTTGGCAGATGCATTTTTCGACAATCATCTATCTACCAGTCGCCTGGTGCTGGTCTTTACTTCTTTTAGCTAGATCAGCCGCCCCTACCAAAAAGTTTGGGTTGCCCGCTTGCAGGGTTTACGACGTCTCACTTCACCAGTTTCCCGGTTATTCGTCACTATAGCACTTTTATAGGATACTCAAGTATAGCTGTAAAACCTTAACTCTTTTTCCAGCCGTCAGGTAAATACCTGCCTTCGCTTATTAGGCTCAGTACAAACACTCCATTCATCACAGAATGGGCGGGCATGGACCTTCCTCACGAGTCTTTCATCGCGTAATTGTCCGATCCGCCTCCAATATTATACAATATGTTTTATTTAGTCACCAGAAAATAAAAAAGGAGAGTTAATATGGTCGAATTAAAGGAAAGATCTGAATTCCCGAAAAAATATAAATGGGATCTCAGCCCCCTTTTTGCTGATGAAAATGCTTTTTTAAGGGCCATCAGCGATTCACTTTCGCAAATAAATCAATTTAAAAAGAATTTTGAAGGCAATCTCAATAGTTTTGACGACTTTGAAAAAGCTTTAAAAATATATGAACAGATCGGTATCGAGATCGAGCAGATAGCCAACTTTGGTTTTATGCCGCAAAGTTCAGACTTTTCAAATGAAAAATTTGCCGAAATAGCTCATGCTGCCCAGGATTTCACCACAAAAGCTAGTGTTGAATTGAGTTTTTGGGATGATGCTTTAGTTAAGGCAAAATCAGATATCTTGGAAAAAATTGGTCAAAATCCTGATTATGCCGAATTGATCCGTCAAGTCAGATTAAGAAGAAAAACTTATCTTGGAGATAAAGTAGAAAAAACACTCTCTAATCTTCAAAATGCTTTGAACACTCCTTACGATATATATACAAAACTCCGTGCCGGTGATTTTCACATGGATGATTTTGAAATCGATGGAAAAAAATATAAAAATTCCTTCGTGACTTATGAAAATTATTATCAAAACGATCCGGACCCAAAAATAAGAGAAAAATCATTCCGATCGTTCTCAAAAGCACTTAAGAACAATGAAAATACTGCAGCCGCGGCTTATTTAAATCAGGTCATCAATGAAAAAACTCTTGCTGATCTCAGAGGATACGATTCCGTTTTTGATTATTTACTTGCTGATCAAGAAGTAGATAAAAGCTATTTCGATCGTCAAATAGATTTGATCATGAATAATTTTTCGCCAGTCGCTCAAAAGTATTTAAAACATGTAGCAAAAATAAACGGGCTGAAAAAAATGACTTTTGCCGATTGGAAACTCGATCTTGATCCGGCGCTTAATCCTAAGGCAACTATCGAAGATGGTTATAATTTCGTGATGAAATCTATTGAAGCACTTGGCCCGGAATACATCGAAACGATCAGACCTTTTCTAAAAGACCGCTGGGTAGATTTTCCAGCAAATACTGGTAAAGATTCCGGCGGATACACGACTTTCCCATATGGTGTACATCCATTTATCCTTATGAGCTGGACTGACCGTTTATCCGACGTTTATACTCTGATCCACGAAATCGGACATGCAGGCCAAGGGGCACTTTCGGCAAAGTATCAAAGTTTTTACAACTACGAACCTTCCACTTATTATGTAGAAGCACCTTCGACTTTCAACGAATTGCTCCTATCTGATTATTTAGAGAATAGAGCTGATGATCCGCGAACTAAACGCTTTGCTTTAGCACATCGTTTGAGCGACACTTATTTTCACAATTTTATTACCCATTTGACTGAAGCAGCTTTTCAAAGAGAAGTTTACAGTTTGATAGATCAAGGGAAAACTTTCAATGCAGATAAATTAAATCAGATCATGAAATCGGTCCTCAGCCGTTTTTGGGGAGATGCTGTTGAAATAGACGACGATGCCAGCCGTACTTGGATGCGCCAAGCTCACTATTACATGGGACTTTATTCATATACCTATTCAGCTGGTTTGACTATATCAACGCAAGCTTTCATCAATTTAAAAAATGATCCGGAAAAAGGACGAAAAAATTGGATCGATTTTCTCAAATTAGGCGGAAGCAAGGATCCGATCACGGCTGCAAAAATCGCCGGTGTCGATGTAAGCAGCGACCAGCCGTTAAAAAATACGATCGCCTTTTTATCTGATACTGTAGACAAAATAATTGAATATAGTTCACAGATATAATGATCACCAAGGACGCTTTTCTTCTTCCATTTCCTGTGCTAAGTCGGTTAAATAGTCAAAGTCTACTAGATCTAAACGATAGTCTTCCCGCTTTTTTTGCTGCTCTTGGATAAAACTGTAGTCATACTGGCTTTTACCCGGGAACTGCGGATCGTATATCAAAAGAGCTTGATCGGTATGTTCAAACATAAATCGCTGATATTGGCGTAGCTGTAAAGGACTGCTGTACTTTTTATTGAATACATGATCGCTGAAATCAGCTCGTTGGATCAAAAATTCTAAAGCTTCTTGATGCTGCTGATTCCATCTACTCGAAAAGTCTGTAAAAGGCAGCATGATGGCATTTTTCAATTGCGGAAAATCTTTTTTTAGATCATAGACGATTTCAGCGGCAAATTGCTCGACTCCCATTTGACCGCCGCTGATGACCCAAAAACTGTCCTCGCTTTGCTCATTTTCGATTTTTTCAATTATTTTATCCCTTAATGCTCGTTTGATAACTTGAATTTTTGGATCCTTTTCCGAAAAAATATTAAGTTCAAAGGCACGATATCCGGTGATCCAAAGACGTTTTTGCATGTCTTTATTTTACAATTGTTGTATGATTAATTATCCAAAGGGCGTAAAAGCTGGTTTTAGTCCTAAAAAAAAGTCAAAAAAAAATATCAATTACGGCAAACGCGGCATGGGACTGGAAGAGATGATAAACCAAGCTAATCATTACTATCTGGCCAAGAAAATAGCAGTCATACACAAAAAACCAACACCGATCACAGTCGTACATGTAGACTATCCCGATCGGAGTATGGCAAAAATTACGGAAGCTTATTATGTAAAACCTTCAACAACCGACTATAATGGTGTCGTTAACGGGCACTACATTGATTTTGATGCTAAGGAAACGAAAAACAAAACTAACATGCCCTTAAAAAATTTTCATCAGCACCAAATTGATCATCTTAAGAATGTTATTAATTGCGGCGGGATCGGTTTTTTTATTCTTGCCTTCACAAGCTTAAGCGAATATTATATTTTTCCAGCTTCGAAGCTGATCGAACTTTGGCAAGAAGCTAAGCAAGGCGGAAGCAAATCTATAGAATACGAAATCGTTCGTCAGCAAGGAATCAAAATAAACGGTAAAATAATACCAAGCTTGGATTATTTACCCGCTTTAAAAACTTTTTTTAAAATTTAAATGTCAGATAACAACAACAATCATAATAATTTTTCAAACAGCAATTACGACGGAAGAATAGATAATCCGAATCAAAATAGTCAAAGACCGGCAAATAAGTTCAATCCCTACGATCGCCAAGACGCCCAAAGGATGTTTCCAGACACCAACGGCAGACGGCCGATAAGCTTTGGAAAAAGATCAGAAAATCATAGAAACGACGCACAAAGACCAGTACCGAGAAGGCAAAACAGCTCGGATCCTGATCGCCGTTACGATCGTCAAAATGATTATTCTGTAAATAATAACGATAACCGTTTTTCAAGGAACAGACCCGCTGATTTCAGTTCAAAATCAAATGATTTTGCTAACAGACCAGCATCGTCCGATCAAAACAGAAGAACAAGAGGAGACAATATCAAACCCACTCGACCGCGCAACCGAAAGAAAAGACCAAAAAAAGGCGGAAAATGGCGTCTTGCTGCAAAAATAATCGGTTGGTTGATAACTGCCGGTGCTGTAGCGACTTTAGCCGCTATGATCCTATTTTTCACATATGCAGCGGGGGCTCCTAAAATAACCGAATCAGAACTCGCTTCTGAAAATTCAACGCAATTTTTTGATTCGCAAGGAAACCTGATCTATTCTCTCTCACAACAGCAAAGAGACTACGCCGACCAATCAGAAATACCTGAAAAACTTCGTCACGCTGTCGTTTCGATCGAGGATAGGCGTTTTTACCATCACCATGGAGTTGATTTTTATCGTACGGCCGGAGCTTTGCTTTCAAACGTCCGATCAAAGTTGACCGGTGGACAATCAGATGGCCTTCAAGGCGGCTCGACACTTACACAGCAATTAGTTAAACTGTCGGTATTTTCAACAAGAAGTTCTGACCAAACACTAAAGAGAAAAGCACAGGAAGCTTGGCTGGCTTTGAAAGTCGAACGGAATTTCAGTAAAAATCAGATCCTGACTTTTTATATAAATAAAGTAAATATGGGAAATAATGTTTACGGAATGAAAACTGCCGCTCAATACTATTTTGGCAAAAAATTATCGGACCTGGATAATTCCCAAACTGCAATACTAGCTAGTATCCCCCGCTCGCCTGTTCTCTACGACCCTTATGTATATCAAGATAATCTAAGGACAAGAAGAAATGAGGTTCTGTCCGGAGAAGTTTCTATGGGTTATTTAACAAGGCAAGAAGCTGATCAGGCAATGGCTGAGCCGGTCGGTCAAGGATTGATCCCAAAGGATCAGCATGTTCAAGATTCATCAGCATCTCATCTGATGGTCGATGCTTATGTTCGTTCAGCTCTAAACGAAGTCAGAAGACTCGGATATGATCCGACCAAAGACGGCCTGAAAATATACACTGGAATAAATATGAACCTGCAAAGGCGCCTGTATGATGTACTTAACGGCCAGACCGGCGTCCCATGGCAGCAAGGTATCCAAGCGGCCGGAACGGTTGTCAATCCGCATAACGGCCGGGTCGTTGCTCAAGTAGGCGGTCGTAATATCCAACAGATGTTCAGTTTAAACAGAGCAACTCAGACTAACCGCTCGTCAGGTTCCACTGCAAAGCCCTTGGTGGACTATGCACCGGCGATCGAAGATCTTAACTGGCCGACTTATAGAACGGTTCAAGATACACCCTATCGTTATCCCGGAACCAACATTTCTGTCCATGACTTTGATGGTAATTTCATGGGAAATATGACCATGAGAACGGCGATCAAAATTTCTCGAAATATCCCTGCGATCAGGACTTTGGTCGATGTTGGTATGACTAGGTCTGCAAACTTTTTGACCGGGATAGGTATTCCAACAAAACCAAACGATCTGACCCTCTCTTCGGCGATTGGCATAAATGTTTCTACCGAACAAGAAGCAGCAGCTTTTTCTGCCTTCTCAAATGGCGGAACCTACTACGCTCCGCAGTACGTTGAAAGGATCGTGACTCAAGATGGGGTCACCCATAATTATGGTTCGAACGGAACTCGGGCAATGAAAGAATCAACGGCCTTTATGATGACCGATATGCTTAAAGAAGTTCCTATGTACAACGGATCTGCACCCGGTGCTCAAATACCGGGCTTATACCAAGCTGGTAAATCAGGGATCGTCGGTTATGACGAAGCTGCTAATCAGCCGGAAGGTGCCGAATCAGATGTCTGGTACACAGGTTTTACAAAATTTTTGACAGCATCTTTTTGGGTCGGCTATGACGAACCGAACAAACCCGGCAACTATATCCCGAATGCATCAGAATCATCAATGCCTGAAAGAGCATATCGTGATTTTATGTCCTATGCAGCCCAGCAGGGATATGAAAACAGTAACTGGACGATGCCGGACACGGTACAAAGAGTGACAAGAAACGGTAAGACCGAGTATGAGGTCAAAGGCGCTTCATGGAGCAATGGCGGTCTGCCATCTATTGGCGGCGGCAGTTCCTCATCAAGCTCTTCTGCAATAGTGACTCCCCCGACTCCGCCAGTAGCTCCAAGCATTTCAAGCAGTTCTTCAACAAACAGCAGTCAATCTGACTCGCAAAGTTCTTCAAGCAGTCAGGCAGAATCAACTCCGCCTAGCGGGGGCGATGGCGACGATCAAAGTTCTCAGAGCTCAAGTTCTGATCAACAGAACCAAAATTAAATAATCAGTAAACAAAAACCTGCTTTTAAAAGCAGGTTTTTTTAATGACTTTTTTTATCATGATCCTGACCGATTTTATGCATCGGGATTTTAAATGGGGTTATTTTTTTCTTTTTACTTTGATTATCTGAGATTTTTCCAGAATCTTGATCAAACTGGTAATCATTATTTGAGTTAAGCATTTCTTGACGATGCTTCAAATTCTCCGCTTGAGCTTGATCTTTGGTTCTAATATTGCTTTTTTTCCAATTAAGGAGAATATGTTCGATATAACGCAAATTCAGGATCTGACTATTAACAGCCTGCTGTAAAGCGACCGATATCAATTCAATATTAAAGTCATCTTTTACTATCCACTCGTTGATGGTCTGAAGTTCCAGCGGCGTCAGCATCCTGCCGAATTCTTGTTGAAAAAGTCGATACAAATACTTCCTCGATTTTTTTCCGGATAAACTTTCATCACTGCCATTATTCTTGTTTGCTAAAGCGATGTCGCCAGAAGCCGGATTTTTTTGCAGCAAATAAACAGCTATACTGCTTAAGTCATAGCCGTCATTATGTTTATTAAGAGCGAGAACTTTTTTCTTCAACAAACCGTCAATGATCCTTTG
Source organism: Oenococcus alcoholitolerans (assembly GCF_051852995.1). Classification (GTDB taxonomy): domain Bacteria; phylum Bacillota; class Bacilli; order Lactobacillales; family Lactobacillaceae; genus Oenococcus; species Oenococcus alcoholitolerans. The sequence goes on along the minus strand of NZ_CP176042.1, from coordinate 704,335 downwards.
AACGTCCTTTTCAGAAAAATTAGTCCTGCCGGATATCATGGCACTGCTGGGAAGCGGCTGGCCTTCAGCAGCAAAAGAATATAATTGTACCAATAGCAATAATTCTTGATTGTTCAAACCGATTCGATGGTAATCGCGAAGAAGAGCTATCGGTATCTCAGCGTTTCCCGCTTTGATAAAATTTTTAAAATCGTCAATAGGATCCATATCGATATTTTAAGGCTTCAAACGATTCAAAGTTCTTGGGAACGGTATCGCTTCACGGATATGTTCCTCACCGGTAACGAAGCGAATGAACCTTTCCAGACCCAAACCAAAGCCTGAATGCGGAACACTGCCGTACTTTCGCAAATCTAAGTACCAATTATATTCATCAAGATCCAGTTTATGGTCGATGATCCTCTGTCTTAGCGACTGATAATCAACATTTCGTTCAGATCCGCCAATGATTTCGCCATAGCCTTCGGGTGCTAATAAGTCAGCAGAAACAACGATATCATCTCTACCGGGAAAATTTTTCATGTAAAAAGCCTTGATCGCCTTAGGAAATCCGGTAATGAAAAACGGTGTTTTAAATTGTTTTGCCAAAAAAGTTTCTTCAGGCGAACCAAAATCAGTTCCCCAATCAATATCAAAACCATTTTTTTGTAAGATCTTAACAGCTTCGTCATAAGTTAGCTTAGGATACGGCGGATTGATATAAGCAGCTAATTTTTCAGGATCTCTTCCGAGCATTTTTAACTCAGACTGGCGATTATCTAAAACCCTTTTTATCAAGTAAGCGATCAAGCGCTCCTGGACGGCTAAAGACTGGTCCTGGTGCATCCAAGCCATTTCTGCGTCTATCATCCAAAATTCAGTTAAATGCCTTCTAGTAGCCGATTTTTCCGCTCTGAATGTCGGTCCAAAGTCATAGACGCGACCAAAAGCCATTGCTCCAGCTTCGGCGTAAAGCTGGCCGGTTTGCGACAAGTATGCTTGTTTATCAAAATACTTTACTGGAAAAAGTTCTGTTGTCCCCTCTGGAGCCGAATCTGTTAATACAGGCGAGTCCAGTTTTAGGAATCCTTCCTGATAGAAAAAATCATAGATCGCCCGAATGACTTCATCGCGGATCCTCAATGTTGCAAAGGGTTTTTGGTGCCTTAAATATAAATGACGCTCATCAAAAAGAAAATCTGTACCGTGTTCTTTCGGTGTGATCGGATAATCTTCAGATTCGCCGACTATTTCAATCTTTGAGACAGCTAATTCATAACCGAATTTGCTTCGAGAGTCTTCATTTATTTTTCCGTATGCGTAAAAACTGGTCTCCTGACGCATATGGTCAGCAATGTCGAAGGTATCGGCATCAACTTCCTGCTTTACGACTACGCCTTGCATAAAACCAGTCCCATCACGCAGCTGCAGAAAAACGATCTTGCCGCTGCCGCGCTTTACACGCAGCCAGCAGCCGATCTTAACATCGCGGCCAACATTATCAGCAGCATCTTCAATTCTTATCAATTTAGTTTCAGACATAAATCCCCCACGACTACAAAATAAATTAAATTCCTCTAATCAGACGATAAACTCTTCCGCTCTTATAATCAATCGTCAAAAAATTGATCGTATTTTTCCTTCCTCGATAACTCATTTCTAAAACCAACCTTTTTTTATAGATCGATGGAGCGAGCGAATAAACTTTGCCGATATCATAACGATGGAATATCCTGTTCAAACGACCGTCAGAAACGCGCTGATCAACACTGATTCTTCTGACTAAATGGCTTTTACTATCAAAAACAGCTAAATATGATCGATGATCTGAAGCAGATCCTTGAATAGAATAGTAGTTTCCATTCCGATTTGATTCTTTGAAAACTTGAACGTGTTCTATGCCTGCATGTTGAGAAGCCAATTCGGAAAATCTTGCCCTATCGCTTCTGACCGGTATCAAAACCGAATACAAAAAAATAGAGATGATCAATAAAAGGACTAAAAAAATACCGATCCAAATTGCTTTTCGATGCGCAGATCTAGCTCTTTTTTCAAATTGTATCCTTGAATAATTTTTCAAAAAACCTCCATAAAATTATAATACAATCAGCATGTTCCTGATCAAAGCGACTCAAATAATTCGGCTGCCGTTGAAAACGAGCGGCTTGAGTACCATTTTTTTAAATCAAAATCTACACGATTCAATACAAAAGCTGATGAGAGATCATTACTCAAACGATGGGAAAAGACTGATGGAAGCCGACCGCTATCGAACAAAATGATATCGTAATTTTTCCCTAATTCATTGCTGGTTATCGAAAAAGAATATAGATCTGTGATGCCGATATCAGGAAAAGAATATTTTTCTGCAACTCGTTTATATATGTCCGTTTGCGGATCATCGGAGGTAAACATTTCAAAAAGAGACTCGGGAAAACCGTTGATTATTTCTGATAGGCTGCCGCTTTTTGTTTGCGATAACCAGCTGATGACGCGCATTTTCGCTAATTGGCGAGTAGGACTGTCAGGAATTTTTAGAATATTTTTTAATTTATCTAAATTAACGAAATCTTTTCTTGTTACAGGTATCGCTATCCGGCCGAATAATTCCGGGAAGAATTGCAACCCCTTTTGTAAAACCATCTTTCGTCTATGATCGTTTTCTTCAACGATCAAAACACGTTTCTTTTGCTCTAATAGTTTCCTTGCCAATAATAAACAAGCGTTGCTTTTCCCAAATCGCGGGCGTAAAAAAATCGATATAAAATGCTCATTATCGGCCTTTTGTGAAAAAATATCAGCAAATTCATATTGACGTTTTCTAAGTACCGATCGACTAGCTTGAGCACTCGTATCAAAATCCGGTTGAAAATCTCGGTAATGATCCGGAAGCTTGGAAGTATCGGGATCTTTGATATCAAGATCAGAAATATCAATGCCCTTATAGATTCGCTTTGCTTCTTTTTTGCTGCGGCATAATTCAAAAAATTGGCCTGTGTTTCCGATCAATCCTTCTGATATAGCTGACAAATTTTTTAGCGTCTGCTTAGATTTATCTGATATTTCCCGATATAACCGTAAAAAAAGTTTTCCGGTCGCAGCTGCGTCCTGGTCAGCTTGATGATGTCTCGGAAGGCTGATGCCCAGACAATTTACCAGCTCATCAAGTTTATAGCTTGGCAAAGTGGGGAAAGCTATCTGAGCTAATTGGACTGTATCGATGTATTCGCTGCGTAGTCTCGGAACAGCGATCCTTGAAAATTCTCCATTCAAATATGGAAAATCATAACGAACATTATGTGCAACAAAAACAGTGCCGGCTAACTGATTTCTGACCAAAGGCGCTATTTCTTCAAAAAAAGGTGCCTTAGCAACGTCGTTATCGGTTATTCCCGTCAATTCAACGATAGCTTCTGGTATTTTAACGCCCGGATTAACGAAACTTTGAAAATTATTTATTATTTTCCAGTTGTGAATATAACAGATCCCGATCTGAATTATATGGCCTCCTTCTTTAAAAGGGGCCGTTGTCTCCAAGTCAACGATCGCAAAAATTGATTTTTGATCCATCTACAAAATTTTACCTTTTTTACTACAATAAGTTATATGAATTTTGGTTTTGGACAGGCGCACGCAAAAGCGCATTTATTAGGTGAACATTCGGTAGTTTATGGATATCCGGCAATTATCACCCCTCTTTTGAGTTTGAATAATAAAGCCGAGATAACCGATTCCGATAAAACGATAATCGAATCAGACAACTTTTCAGGTACTATGTATCAATTAAACTATCGTTTTAGCGGTCTATATTCATTGTTGACAGAGCTGCTTAATTTTTTCGGCAAGCCTGATCTTACCTTTAGAATGAATATAAAATCTAATGTCCCTTCAAAAAAAGGACTGGGTTCTTCAGCTGCTTATGCAGTAGCGATCACCAAAGCCGTCTTCGACTACTTTGATTATAAAGGAAGCGACCAAGAAATTTTTAAATTCTCACAGATAGCCGAAAACAAAAATCATGGCAAATCATCGGGTGGCGACACTTTTGCAGTAATGGCTGAGCGGCCGATATTTTTTGATTCCGATAAAGACGCGACCATCTTAAGGCTGGATGCTAAAGCTTACATCGTCGTTGCCGATTCCGGCACTGCAGGATTGACTTCGCAAGCAGTAAAGCTGGTTGCAGACAATTATGCCAAAGACCGAAAAAAATATGGCGATTATTTTCGTGAAATGGGTCAGATCGCTGAGCAGGGAAGAAAAGAATTGATCGCTGGGGATTTGGAAGATTTCGGCGGTTTGATGAGTGAAAATCAAAGATTATTAGCACAGATCGGTGTTTCTACCCCCTACTTGGAAAGACTTAACAAAATAGCTATTCAAAGCGGTGCTCTTGGTGCTAAATTGACCGGCGGCGGTCTGGGCGGCAGTATCGTTGCCTTGAGCAAAACTCTGCCGCAAGCAAAAATAATCGAACAGGAATTGAAAAAATCCGGGGCAGCCGGAACTTGGATTTCAAGGATCTAATGGCAAAAGCAAAGGCTTTTACAAATATTGCCCTGATAAAGTACTGGGGCAAAAAAAATATTTTATGGAATTTACCGACTACTTCTTCGATAGGATTGACTTTAGATGCCTTTTTTACAGAAACAGAGGTCAAAATCGATTCCGATTTGAAAGAAGATTTTTTCCTGTTCGAAGGGAAACAGAGGCAAAATAAAAAAGTATCCAAAGTAATGGACCATTTAAGAAAAATCAGTGGTAATAATAATTTTGCTGTGATCAAAAGCAGAAATACCGTCCCTTTTTCCAATGGATTCGCATCATCTTCATCCGCTTTTGCCGCTTTGACAAGAGCTGGAGCCCATGCATACGGCTTAAATCTTAATGACCAAGAACTGTCAACGATAGCCCGTCTCGGGTCCGGTTCTGCAAGCCGGTCGATTTTCGGCGGTTTTAGTATTTGGCACGCCGGCAGCGATCATCAAAGTTCTTTTGCTGAAAGTTTTTTAGATCCGGTCGATTTCGATATACGAGTCGTAGACATTATTTCTGATAATGAAATTAAAAAAATATCTTCGAGCACAGGCATGCAGCTGGCGCAAAGTTCGCCTGATTATCCGAAATGGGTCTCAGACAGCAAACAACAATTTGATGAAATGAAAATCGCGATCCAAAAAAAAGATCTTGAATCGATCGGCCGGATCGCAGAAAAAAATTCACTGGCAATGCATGAATTAAATCGAAATTGTGTAAAACCATTTGATTATTTTACTGACCAAACTCGAGAAATAATCAACTTTATCCAAAATATGAGAAAAAAAAGTTTTTTGATATACGCTACTATCGATGCCGGACCAAACGTAAAAGCTTTAACAAATAACGATACTGCCTTAAAATTAAAAAAAGAGTTGGAAAAATTCGGCCGGGTCATTATTTCAAAACCGGGTTCGGGAGTAATCGATGAGTGAAGAAATTTTAAAAATACCCGGAAAATTGATGCTCAGCGGAGAATACGCTGTCACATTACCGGGAAGGAAGGCTTTGGTTTTTGCGGTCGATAGATTTTTGTCGCATGAGAGATCACAGCTAGTTAATAAGCAAGGTATAAAATATGGTTTGGGATCATCTGGAGCTTATGCTGTTTTAAAAACGAAGAGCGAAAACTCATATTTGTCAGATGAAGAAATATTTTTAAAAGCTTTATATTATTCGAGAACCAAACAGCCTAAAAATTCAGGTGCCGATGTCGCTGCCTCGACCTTTGGCGGTCTGCTGTACTACCAAAACGGTTCGCTTCCAAAACGGATAACTTTCCCAAGCGAATGGAGATTGCTGGTCGGCTGGACCGGTCATCCGGCTATTACAAGCAAGCTGGTAGAAGAAAACAAATTAAAGAAAAGTTTTATCGAGCGTTCCGACCAAATCGTTTCATCAATGGCCCAAGCAATAGTCAATAGGGATTTTCAAGAATTTCAAAAACAGATCATTGCCGCAGAACAAAACCTAGAATTATTAAAGGGCGTAATGACCAGCAAAATAGATAATGCTATTAAAATTGCCAAAAAAATGGGTGTCGCCGCTAAAATATCAGGGGCCGGGGCCGGTGACAACGTGATCAGTTTTTGTCGGGATAAAAAAATCGAAGAAAAAATAAAAGCAGAATGGAAAAAGGCCGGAATAATTTCGCTAGACCTTCATATGTATTTTGGAAATGAACGATAATTATCAAGAATCAGCACATGCACACCGAAAAGATGAACATTTGAGTTTGGCTATTTTGCAGTGGAAAAAACGAATGAAAGAAACTGCATATACCAGTGATCTTAGCAGGATCCAATTTGAAAGACCTCTGATCCCCGATTTGAAAGTCTCAGACATAAATCTGTCGCAGCATTTGTTCGGCTGTGATTTTAAATGGCCTTTTTATATCGAAGCGATGACTGGCGGAAGTAAGAAAACCAATAAAATAAACCAAAAATTAGCTTCTATTGCCAAAAAATATCAACTGGCGATGGCTGTCGGCTCAGAGTCGATCGCTCTAAAAGAAAAGGAAACTCGTAATAGTTTTTCGATCGTCAGAGAAGAAAATCCAGACGGTTTTATTTTTGCTAATATCGGAGCCGGCCATGATTTATCAGAAGCAAAGCAAGCTGTCGATCTGGTCGAGGCCGATGCACTTGAAATACATTTAAATGCCGTCCAAGAACTTTCTATGAATGATGGTGACCGAGACTTTACTAATTGGAAAAGCAATATCAGCAAAATCATTGAAAAAATCGGTCTGCCGGTAGTCCTAAAAGAAGTCGGCTTTGGAATGTCGGAAAAATCGATCGAAGAATTATCGTCCTTTGCCCCCGCCGCCATAAATATTGCCGGAAGCAGCGGGACAGATTTCGGTACTATTGAAGAACAGCGCAATCGAGATGCTCTTTGGACCTATAATATTTCAAAAGATCCCAGAAACGACCGCTGCCTAACTAGCAATCACTTGCTTGGTATTTCCACATTAAATTCACTAAGAGCTGCTAAAAAAATTAAGACTGATTTGCCGATAATCGCTAACGGCGGTATAAGCAGCAGCCTTGAAGTATTCAACTCCTTGGCTTTAGGGGCACATTTAGTCGGTGTAGCCGGTTTTTTCCTCTATATGCTGAATCAAGATAAATTAGAGGATACGATCAAACTTTGGCAAAAACAGCTTCCTTTGTTGTATGCAATTTATGGAGTAAAAGGAAACGACGAATTAAGGAGTTTAAAAGAATTGGATATTTAAACTGCGCCTAAACCTATAAAATTTCAGTTTTAAAAATTTTTGTCCTAAGCCCCTTCGGGTAAAAATTTTTGATCATTCCATCCGAAAAACGTCCCCAGCCAAGGCCGTTATTGTTTCGTTTCAAAAGTATCCAGCCTTTTTTGAAATCAGACTTTTCAATGCGGATCACGTCTCCATGTACATAATCGATAAGCTGATGATCGTCCAAGGACAATTGAGGATAAAATTTTTCGCCTAAAGAACTTAAAGCCAGTGCGTGCGATGGATAAAAAATATTTTTCCTGAAATAGCCGATTTCTAAACCGGCACGTAAAATTTTGATTTTATCTAAATCAGGACAAAAATCAGGCAAAGAATAAACATGATCACCAAACTTTGCCAAGGTCGACAGATCAGTATCTATCTTTGCTTGATCAAAAAAGTCAGAAAGGAGTTTGAGCTCGTTTTTTTCAAGCGAAACGGTACTTTTCTTCCTGTTTTTCCGGTTTCTGCTTAAAGAAACTGTTGGAGTCGACAGGCGGCTTTCAAATTTTTCTTGATCAGCAGCTTTGATCAATTTTGCAATAAAATGGCCCTCGGCTTTAGTTTTGTGCGGCCATATCCGAGCGGTTTTCAATAACTCAGAGTTGCCATCAGACCAGTCAGGCCGCCCGTTTTGAACTCCTTGGAATTTTTGGATAGGCAAAAGTTTCATTTGAGGAAAATTCTGTAAAATCCAACTAATGACCTGCTCGTCTTCTTCAGGGGAAAATGTGCAGGTCGAATATATCAATGTACCGCCATCCCTCAATAATGGAATGGTCGATCTTAAAATTTCTTTTTGGCGTTCAGCACATTGCCGATTATATTCAGGATTCCAATATTTTATTGCGTCAGGATCCTTCCTGAACATCCCCTCGCCGCTGCACGGTGCATCCAAAAGAACTTTGTCAAAAAAACCGGGCAAACGTTCCAGCAGTTCTTCTGGACTGTGATTGGTGACCAAAGTATTGCATATACCGCTTCTTTCGATATTCTGACTCAGGATCTTAGCTCTTTTAAAATCGATCTCATTAGCGACCAGCAATCCCTTATTATGCATACTTGCGGCTATTTCGGTACTTTTTCCACCGGGAGCCGCCGCGAGATCAAGGATCTTTTCACCTGCCTGACCGTCAACTACCTGCCCGACGAATTGGGCACTTGCATCCTGCGAATAAACAGCACCAGTCAAAAAAGCGTCTGATTTTCCGCTGACATTGCCATAACGGCCGAATCTTTCATTCCAAGGTATGACTGGATCATTTTTAAAATTTTCCGTAAAAGAAGACAAATTTTTTAAAGGATTGAAACGATATGCTGATACTGCTTCTTTTTGAAAACTATCAAAAAAATCATTTGCTTGATCCTTTAAAAGGATCTTGAATTTTTCAATGAAAGCTTGCGGTAGTTTTATCATTCAATTTCTCCTTGATGATCGGCAGTAAAGTTGTAAATGCTTGTCTATGCCCTAGTCTGGTCAGATGAACGCGATCGCTTTTTTGAAAATCCCATCGTTTATTCGATACCAAATCAACATACCGGTCGTTAGCCAAAAGATCTTCAAAAACATTTTTAAAGCTGCCGTCAAAAGGTTCAATAACGATTATCTTGTCATCATGAAAACGTTTTTTTAGTTCTCTGACCAAGGCTTTTAAGGAAAATAGGAATTCCATATCGCTTGCGGCCTTATCATTAGTTCCCAGATTAACGATAATGGCCTTATTTTTGCGATTATAATCGATTTGCCGCGCCTTTCCTTTTGCATATTGCCAAATAAAATCTATCGCTGTAGGCGGATAAATATTAGCTTTTTGTGTTATACCGCATCCGCCGTATGCCAGCCTTAAATTATCTGCCGCAAGTGCTTCTGACAACAAAAAATCCCAACTAAAATCAGGGCGATGCGCAGCGCCGTCAGAAATAAAAGCATCTGTTTTTTGACCATTAGTAATAGAATCGCCGATAAAGACGATCTGGGAATCGTACAAAGAACAAGGCTCAAGTCTGTCTTGGTAACTGATCGAATCAAGCAAAAAATAGTCTTCCAGATCCCAAGTTTTTGCTTTTACATAAGTTAAGGATTGAGTCATGATCCGGACTAGATGTTTTCCTTTACTGCCAAGCGGAAGTGAAAAAGGTTCATTGCCCAAAACAAGCGAGACAAAGGGCCTTTGATCGACAGAAACCAAAATTCGCGATCGATCTTGGCCGTGAGTATGATCACGCCAATCAAAAACCAACTCCGAATTGCCAGAACTGAGCAGTCTTATTTCGGCACCCAAATTATTTGTTAAAACACTTCCATTTTTTTGGAATATCCAATTGCCGGTAAAGGCCCTTGATGAAGTTGTTGAAGTCAGAGAAAATTCTTTCATTTGCTAAAATCGCTTGGTTTGATCCCTTCCATGCCTATCATCGGATCGATAGTTAAATTATCGATCAAAGATTTAGTTAAAACATTATTGACTGTCTTATTCTTTTTGCCTAGTGCTGAAGCTTTTTTGGAACTATGTTTTTCTTTTGAAAAGTTTTTGTTTTGATCTCCAGCCAGCATAAAGATCAAATTCGTTTGTCTTGGAGGCGCAGGATTATTTATGGCTTGGCGAAAAGCTTCCTCATTTCCGATTAAAATCAATGATTTTTCGGCCCGTGTTACTCCTGTGTAAAGAAGGTTTCTTGTAACGAAATTATTCAGTGTGCTGGTCAAAACAAAAATAACATTCTTAAATTCGCTCCCTTGAGCTTTATGGACTGTTGAAGCATAGCTGAGCCTTAGCTGGTTACTTTCTTTACCCTTATATGATACGAGCATGCCGGAAAAATCAACCTCAACAACAAGATCTGATTCATATTTGCCCTCATAAAAAGCAGTTACATAGCCGATATCCCCGTTATTAACACCTTTTTCCTGGTTATTTTCTTGCTGCATGACACGATCGCCGATCAAAAAATGATCAGGAAAAACCGGAGAATCAGCCATCTGATCATTTTCGATCAAAAAAGGCCGTGCCGCACGATTGAGCAGATCGACCATTCTGTTAGTTGGACTGATGATCTGGAGGTCTTCTTTTTTAATGCCTATTCGTAAAGCAGCCCCTAAAACTTTGCTGATAACTATGTTGGTTTGACTTTCATGTAAAGGAAAGAAGGAAACATCTTTTCCTGGCTGAAACATTTTCGGATCTACCAATCCTTGCTTTAGATTTTGCGACAAAAGATCGATACCCGAACCCTTAGTCTGCCGGTGATTTATATTAAGCTCGATAACAGGAAACAGATCAGAATTTATCAGATCAGTCAATACTTGTCCGGCACCAACTGAAGCCAGCTGATCACGATCGCCTACCAGCAATAAGTGGCATTGATCAGGCAGTGCTTTTAGAAGATGCTGAAAAAGCTCTATGTCGACCATCGACATTTCGTCGATCACCACTAAACCACAGTCTAACGGATCGTCTTGGTCACGTTCAAAAAGTCCATCACTATTAGCGCCCAGCATCCGATGGATCGTTAAAGCTGAATGTCCGGTAACTTCCGTAATACGCGTTGCAGCTCGACCAGTGGGAGCTGCCAAAAATATTTTTTTAAGATCAAGCTCAAAATCATCGTCATCTTTTAAGCGGATCCTGCTCTTTTTCCATTGATCGATAACAGTACTGATAACGGTCGTCTTCCCCGTTCCCGGACCGCCTGTTAACACTGTAATTTTATTTTTGAAAACGGATACTACCGCCTGCTGCTGATTTTCATCTAAGCCGCTGCCTTCGATCGCACGGGAATCAAAAGATACTTTCTCTTTAGCAGAATGGCTCAATCGAAACAAATCATTTGCAACTGACTCTTCAGCGAGAAAAGATTTCTTTAGAGATATCCGATCGTCTTGGACCTGTACTTGCTTTTTAGCACTCATATCAGAAATAGATTTTTTTATGTCTTCAGAAAAGAAATCTGCTTCGCCGTCTAATAATAAACTAGTCCTGGTAATAAGCTGTTTTTCAGTTAAAAAGGTATTGCCCTCGTTTTGTTCGCTTGTGATCAAAACAGACTTTATAGCACCTTTTATCTGCAGATCCAAATTTTGAAAGCCGATCAAAGAAGCCGCTTGACAAGCGATCGGATAGCTGTAACTATCAATTGATCCAATAAAGCGATAAGGATTATCTTTGACCATTTTTATAAAATCCAAACCGTAAAGATCGAACAGACTATCAGACATGCTTGTATTAAAACCGAATGATGCGGCTTGAGAAACGGCTTTGACGCGATTTTTATCACCAACGATGACTTCGCTTAAAGTCGAGATCTGTTTTTTACTAAGACCGCTATCGTTCAATACCTTTGGATCGTCAGCTATCAAATCAAAAAGTTTCGTGCCGAAACGTTCGACAAGCTTTTCAGCTGTTTTTTTGCCAATACCGGGAAATTTATCAGAAGACAAGTATTCGCTTAAAGCATCCTCGTCATCAGGAATCACCTCTTGAAAATCCTCGACCTTGAATTGAGGGCCATATTTAGGATGATCAGTCAACTGACCCTTAAAATCATAACTGCTGCCGACTTTTAAAGAAGCGATCTGTCCTGTTAAAACAATTTTGTCATCCGTCCAGTCAAAATCATTGTCCAAAGGCCTCGATGAAAAAACAGCATAGCTGTTACTGCTGTTTTTAAAGAAGAGTTTTTTTACAGTTGCTTTAAGCGAAAACATCGTTATTAAGTTTAACCCAATTAATGTTATTAAAAAAATTCATGATCAGATTTTTTTAATGACCTGTCTGTCTATCAAAGACTGGATATAAAATCTATATTGTTCAACAAGTGCTTTGTTCTTTTCGTCTTTGAATATATTGATATTCAATGCCTGATTAGCAGTTAAAATAGAAATTTTAAAAGCCGACAGGTCGCCCTTAAAAGTTATTTTTAATTTTCTAGACAGGTCAAAGCCCTTATCCGGTTCCAGCATAAAGGTCTGACTGTAAGCGCCGGCATTATTTTCAGTAAAACCAAGATCTCTTAAAGTAAAAGCCTTGATCTGCGGATCGATCTGATATTTGCCGTCACCTTTTACATCTACTATCTTTTCAAATGCCATAAGTCAATTCTATATCACAAAATTATTTAAATATCATTTTTGTTCTTTGATAAAGTTGAGCAATATTTCTGCCGATTTTTGACCAGCGATCTCCAAAAATTCGTCAAAACTTAAATCAGCTTTATCATCAGCAGCGTCAGAAATGGCTCGTAATACAACAAAAGGTGTCTTAAAGTTGGCTGCTACCTGGCCAACAGCTGTACCTTCCATTTCAACAGCGAGAGCATCCGGAAAAGAAGCGATGATCTTATCTTTCATATCTCCCATCACAAATGAATCGCCGGATAATACCAGTCCTTGATGAGCATTTGGGTTGGTCCGCAAAAATTCAGCAACCAGTTTCGGATCAGATTTGAAATAAAGTTCTTTTCCAGGCAATTGGCCGACTGATCCCGGTTTGATCGTATTATAAACATCGTGATAAGCAAGCCGATCGGCAATAAGCTGGTCACCGACCTTCAATCCCTTGCCAAGTGCCCCTGCTGAACCAGTATTAACGACAAAATCAGGATGGTATCGATCCAAAAGAATCGTTGTAGCCATGGCTGCCTGAACTTTACCGATACCGGATTCGGTCAATATAACTTCTTGATCGTAGATGGTGCCGGAAACAAATGATTGTCCACCGATAAAAACCTTTTTTTGGTCTTCAAGCTTCTGTAAAAGCAGCCTTTTTTCTTTTTCCATTGGGGTAATGATTCCGATTTTCATGATTCAGCTCCTAAAAAAATATGAAATATAAATAAAGTAAAATGGTTAAAAAAATCACGATGATTATAGCTCGGTTCAAGCGGTACTTAAGCCTGTCGATCAGTCCTTTTTGTGTTAATTTACCATTGGAACCAAGCTCAAAACGTCCATTGTGAGTTAATTTGAATTCTTTGTCATATTCAGGTTTAACAACGGTTATTTTTTGGGGATGATCTTTTGCATATTGCTGTTCGACGATTTTACGCTGCTTCAGCCTTTTTCTCATTGCCCTTTTTTGACCTAGGCCATTGAATAATCGTGATAATTTATCCATTAAAGACATAATTCAATCATACAGAAAAAATCAATTTGCGAAACGAATAGCGATCAAAATAAAATTAACGAAAAACATCAAGCTGATGATCAAAACGGTTGGATTTATATCTTTGAATTTGCCTTTAACGATTTTTACAAAAACATAAAAAATAAATCCTGCTGCGATCCCATAAGAAATAGAATAGGAAAGCGCCATGAATACCGAGGTAAAGAAAGAAGGAATCGCCACCTCGAGATCGCCCCATTCGATTTTTTTAAACTCATTCATCATCGATATACCCACAACGATCAAGATCGGTGCGGTGGCACTATTAGGAATGACTGAAACTAACGGTGCCAAAAAAATAGTAAAAAGAAAACCGGCGGCAGTGATCAAATTTGAAAGACCGGTCCGTGCACCGGCTGCAACTCCTGATGCGGACTCGATCAAAGTCGTCGTGTTAGAGGTCCCGAAAATACCTGCTGCGGTAGTTGTGACTGTGTCAGCGAGCAAAGCACGATCCATGCGTGTTTTAAAGCCGGATCTATTTTCGGCAAACTCTTTTTGATCTTCTTTTGTAAAAATATTAGTCTGTTCGCCGATACCGAGCAAAGTTCCAACGGCATCGAACAGACCGGTCAGGCCCATAGCAAAGATCGTGGCCAGTGTTAACAAAAAATCGTGCCAATTGTTGAATAAAGTCGGCATGCCTTTACTTGAAAAAGAAGAAAAAATTATATTTTGAAATTGACTGAAAGTAGCAGAAAATGATTGGCCCCAATGCAAATCAACATTCGTTACTCCGAAAGGTATGCCGATTATAGTAGTTGCTACCAAGGCGATCAGAAAGGAGCCCGGGATCTTTTTCAAAACCAAAAAAATAAGCAGAAGCAGTCCGATCAATGAAAGAACTACCGACGACTGATTAAAGTTAGCTATTTCTGGTGTTATGCCGCCGTTTGCAACCATTGAATCAGTGCCCCATCCGGAAATAACATCAGATCTGTCAACGATAAAGTTGATGAAACCAGCATTTTTTAAACCAATATATGTAACGAACAAACCGATCCCGCCTGCAATAGCAGCCTTTAATTCTTCTGGGATCGCTTTAACGATCGCCCTTCGTCCGTGCGACAAGGTGATGATCAAATCAAAAACACCGACGAGAAATACAATAGCCGAGGCTTGCTGCCAACGAAAATGGAAGCCGAATACGATCGTATATGTAAAATAAGCCTGCATGCCGATACCCGGCGCTAAAGCAAAGGGAACGTTAGCGAATAATCCCATAAATAAAGTTCCGATCGTTGATACGATTATCGAAGCTAAAAATATCCCCTGTCTGGGCATCCCTGTTTGCGACAGGATCTGAGCATTTAAAAAAAAGATATAGACCATTGATAGAAAAGTCGTTAGCCCACCAATGATCTCTTGACGATAATTTGTATGATATTTTTCTAATTTAAACATTTCCCTACTATCGATCCATCCCAAAAAAATTAAATAAGTGTCGTGCTGCCCTTAGCATAAGCATCTTTTAAATAAGCAGCTTCGTTGTAGCTTTCCAATATAAAATCGCTGCTATTACTGGTTTTCAAAATAGAACTGGATTCATTTTTTAGTGAGTCCAAATTTTGATCGCCGGTTAAAGCCTTTATTCCAAGCTGAGAAATGGCTCCGTGTGAAAAAATCAAAATATTTTCGCCATCAGCGATCGTTTTCACCGCATCAATAACTGCCTGGCGGAATCTTTGACTGGCTTTTGAAAACTGCTCGACCCCAAACTCAAAAAAAGCCGGGTCGTCTTGTCTTTTAATCAATTTTTCGAATAACTCAGGATGAAGCCTCTGAACCTGCCCCTTGGTCAATCCTTCCCAATCGCCAAAAGCCACTTCGGTAAATCCCGGATCTTCCTCGATCGGCGTACCCTGCATTTTTTTAGAAGCCGCGACCGTCAATTCAGCAGTTAAGCGTGCCCGCTTTATTGGACTGGTAAAAATTCTGCTAAAGTTAAATTTATCTAAGAAAACCGCAAGATCTTTGCAATCTTCTTTACTTGATTCTAAGAGCGGCGAGTCCCCATTTGCGCCTTGAAAACGCTCTTCCAGGTTCCATTCGGTCCTTCCGTGCCTAACAATGAAAATTCTTTTCATAGTTAATAGAATACAATAAGCTTGCTGTGAAACAAAATTGAATCGTAACTGAATATTTTTTTGCTGACAAAAGATCGATCAAATGAGATAAAATTTAAAAGTAAGCGCTATTACTTTTAGAAAGGAACTAATAATGGCTATTTTAACTGAAACCGTAACTTTGAGAAACGGCTTAAAAATGCCAAAAGTCGCTTTTGGGACTTGGCAAAGCAAACCGGGATACGAAACATATAATGCCATCACAAATGCACTTAAAACCGGCTATCGATTTTTAGATACAGCTTGGTCTTATCGAAACGAGGAAAGTGTTGGTGATGCAGTTTTAGATTCAGGTATTAAAAGAGAGGATATTTTTATCCAAACAAAACTCCCCGGCGAAGTAAAAACTGACCGTGATGAGATCCTTCGCAGATTCGAACATAGTTTGAAAAATCTCAGCACCGACTACGTTGATTCATATATTATCCATGCACCCTGGCCTTGGACCAACCCGGGACAAAATTGCGATCCTGAGAATCGACAAGCTTGGCATGTCTTAGAAGAAATTTACAATAGCGGTCGAGCTAAGTCGATCGGTATTTCCAATTTTGCCCCGCATGATATTGAAAATATTATCAACGATCCAAAGACGACCGTTCTGCCTATGGTAAATCAGATCCAGTATTACGTCGGTTACACACAAAATCCCACTACAAAAGCTTCAAAAGACAACGGAATTATCGTTCAAGCATATTCTCCGCTGGCTACCGGACGTCTTTTAGAAAATGATACGATTTTATCGTTAGCAAAGAAATATAGTGTTACTACCGCTCAACTGGCATTAAGATACTGCATCGAAAACGATATCGTACCAATACCAAAAGCTCGAAGTATCAAACATATCCAAAATGATGCTGAACTTGATTTTAAAATAGAAGCTGAAGATCTAAAAAAACTGGATCAGCTTTCAGATCCAAGCGCCGGACGCGGCTGGCACGCAGAGACTCACGAATGGTTTGATATTTGATCTTTAAAAAAACACTGCTTTAAAAGCAGTGTTTTTATGTGCGGTCGTAAATGTTTTTCAAGCCATCGATATCACCCGTTGATAAACGGCTCTTCCCTTGATCGATCGGAAACATGACTGAATCTCGATCGCTGCTGTGATCTAAACCTAACGCATGTCCCAACTCATGAACAGCGACCGGAAGCGAAAGCGATTGACGATAAGCTAAATTCAAACTAGCGATACCATGATTAAAAGAATGAGTCTGGTATCCGTATTGCTGAATTATTTCAGGTCCGCCGCGTCCGAGTTCGATCGTTCCTTGAGACAAAGCAGATCCCTCATTTTTAGTATAGGAAGAAAAAGTTATCAGATTGTGTTGACCAGTCGGCGTGCCTAAAATAAGGTGAACGATGCCGGTAGAATTATATTGATCAACGGCTTGCTGAAAAATTTGACGAGCTGCTTGCGGCAGATTTTGAGAAAAATGATAATAATAAACATTATCCAAATGAACTCCAGCGACGATAGACTCAGTCGGAGTAGCATTAGGATCGCTGATCCTATTATCATCAGTCGAATTAGACCCTTTGCTGCCCTTATTGGAAGCAGCAGAATCATCGATCGTTGGAAATTTAGGAAGTTCGATCCCTTGCCCGTCGCCGCCAAAAGCCATTTTCAATCTGTTCCATGAATCGTTCAATTGTGAAACGACCCGCTGGCTCGACTGGCGAATAAATTTATCGCTTGTCGGAGACAAAGAGATGTCGCCATGACGATAAAAAGCAAAGAAAACGATCGCTGCAATTATTATTAAAAAAGTAAACTTGCGTTTCACTAAAAATCCTCTATCCAAAATCCAGTTTAATAAATCTATTAGATTGTACAACGGCTAGATAAAAATAAAATAAAATTATTTTTTAAAGAAGCTTTTTTCTTTTCATTTCTGAAACGCAGCCGCTCTGGTTCACTTTTTCAAAAAATCTTTGATAACAGTCAAAGCAAGGTCATACCTGCCGGCCTGACAGTGCTGTTCTCCGCCGGTTTCCTTAGTAAAGATGTGTGTTTCTAAAGATTTAGCATTAGACAGTTCTGCTTGCTCTTTTTTCAAATCATCAAAGGGAACATATTGATCTTCTTTACCGGCCAAGAGCAAAACATCTTGATCTACTAATTTTCCAAGGCCCTTGATCGTATGTTTTGATAAGTCAGCTAAAAGTTCATAAGGCGTATCGGTACCGGTATTTTCATAGCCTTTATTAAATAAAAAGCTTATATTCGAATCAGTTTCTATCAAAGTTTCGATCAAACGATCGAGTGCGGCTGAATTTTGATCATTTAATAAGCTTCGGATCAGTGAACGATTTTCTTCAGAAAAATTTTTCAAAAATACATTCAATCCATCGTAGAAAAAGTCAAAACAAATAGCTTTCTTGATCCTTTTTTCAAAAGCCGCTGCTCTGATCACGAAATAACCACCCCAAGAAACTCCCATAGCATCGACCTCCGACAAACCAAAATAGTCGATAACAGCTGAAACAGGTTTTTCAAAATAAGGAGTAAACTTTAAACCATTATCGATCAAAGCTCTTCCTTGGCCGGGACCGTCAAAAAGAATTGCATTATATTCACTGCCCTTCAAAAAATCAGCGACTGCCAATATTTCTTCCATAAAACTATCAAAACCATTTATTATGATCAAAGTTTTTTTAGCGTCTGGATTAACGTTAACTTTGACTGCCGGCAGATAAGTTCCTAAATAAGGTACCTTAAAACTCTCATAATCAATTTCCGGATGAGATCTGTAAAAATTATCTAAATAAAGATGGACGGTATTTTTCTTCCGCCGATCATCTTTGCTTAAGTAAAATTGTGCTAAGCCATAATATGAACAAGCTATATCATATCTGCCCTGTTTTTGACGATCGTCTGCTAGAGAAGACCAGACTGAGAACCAAGACTCTAAGTCAACTATTTTTGATAAACCATTTGCTAAGTCTTTTTTGACTTGAGGATCCTCTTTGAGTCCTTCGAGCTGCCGATTCAATTGTAAATTCATTTGTTGGTTATTTTTGATGTAGTTATAAAACATTTATCAATCTCCTTAGCTTTGATAACATAATTGTATTTGCGATCATAAAAGCTAACAATCATCAAAAGACACTGCATATGTACATAAATGGACATTTTATTGTAAAAATGTTTGATAAACTACAAAAAAAGAGAGAATTGACCACATGACGATCGATCTTAGACAATTAAAAACAGATAGGAACATTAAAGAAGCAATGATTAAAATGCTCCAAAAAAAGAATTTTGAAAAAATAACAGTTTCGGATATATGTGCTATCGCGTTGACGAGCCGATCGACTTTTTATCTTCACTATTTGGATAAATATGATTTAATCGAAAAAATAGTTGAAGAACAGAAAAAATTTTTTGAAGAAATTTTCTCTCAAAGAATCAAAGGCTTCATATCGGGCAGCTTTAAAAAAACGATCAGCGATTTTTATAATGATCTTTATAACAACAAAGAAACGATAATGACCCTTTTTAAAATCGACAAAATCGAATATAATTTAAAAAATATTTATAAAAATATTATTACAGAACAATTAGAAAAATATTTTAAAGAGCAAAAAAGCGGTCTTCCAAATGACCTGCTGGTTTCCTTTGGTACCAGTATTATTATGGATACTTTGAATTGGACTTTAGAACACGGATTGAACACAAAAGTGCTTAATTATGCTGAAAGCATTAGGTATCGAATGTTTGACCAGATCATGGAGTGATTGAAATGCGATCAGATTTTATGAATATAAAAAGAACTCAGAAAACCCGGCTCAGATCTAGCTCACTTCCCGGATAGTGTTGATTTTGATTAATTTTTAAATTTTGACCATTTTCAAGAAAGAACTTTGTTTAAAAATACACAAATAATTTTCAGACAATGTATAATCATTGTGAAAGCGATTTCAAAAGGATAACCAAAAAATGGCAAATAAAAATTTTATCAATAACGACTTTGCTGATGTCGTATTAAACCGGCATTCAGTAAAAAAATTCGAGAAAGGTTTCAAAATACCCCATAGCGAATTATTGCAAATGGTCCAGCAAGCCGTAAGAGCGCCTTCCGCTATAAACTCTCAACCCTGGCACTTTCTGATCGTAGACAGTGATGCCGGTAAAGAAAAACTTGATGAATTTATGGTCGGTCCGGATAAGGCATTGTCTAAAGGTGCTTCTGCCACCATAATAGTTTTAGGCGATACTAAATGGTATCGAAAAGATCATTTTGATAAAACCTATGAACACTATCCCAAAGAAGCTTCTGATTTTTTTCATAAAATGTTAGATTGGTGGGTTCCGCAATTATTAGATTCCAGCAAAGATGAACTTGGATCAGGTATGGATGAAATGCTTGCTGTAAATAATGCGATAGTTACGATGCAGTTCGTTTTGATCGCAAGAGCACATGGATATGACGCTAATATCGCTGACGATTTTAAACGCGAAGGTCTGGTAAAAGCTTTTGGTTTGGATGACGACCGCTATAAACCAATGCTGTTTTTTGTTGTCGGCAAAGCTGATCCGAAAGAAATTCCAGAAAAAACATACCGGTTGCCTGCTGCAGATGTCACAACTTTTGCATAAAAAATAGTTGGTAATAAAAAAACGCACTGAATAATTTAGTGCGTTTTTTTAATTTTATTCCCATTCGATCGTTGCCGGCGGCTTGCTTGTAATATCGTAAACTACCCGGTTGATATGGCCAACTTCGTTAACGATCCGTTCTGAGATCCGACCCAGCAGATCCCAAGGCAATTTGGCAAAATCAGCCGTCATGCCATCAACTGAAGTAATAGCTCGAATAGCGATCGTCCAATCATAGGTCCGGCCATCACCCATCACACCAACGGAACGAATACCGGTCAAGATCGTAAAATACTGCCAAACAGAATCTTCCAAGCCGGCCCTTGCGACCTCTTCTCGCAAAATGGCATCTGAATCACGAACGATAGCTAATTTTTCTTCAGTAATATCGCCAAGCACCCTGATAGCTAATCCAGGTCCCGGGAAAGGCTGGCGCCAAACTAATTCGTGAGGCATTTCCAATTCTTCGCCCAGCTGTCGAACTTCGTCTTTAAAAAGCGTACGCAAAGGTTCGATCAGCTTAAAGTGCATTTCCTTGGGCAGACCACCAACATTGTGATGTGATTTGATCGTTTGCGCTGTATCGGTACCGGATTCGATCACATCGGTATAAAGAGTTCCTTGAGCTAGGTAGTCGATACCATCTAATTTTTTAGCTTCGTCATTAAAAGTTTCAATAAATTCGCGGCCGATTATTTTGCGTTTTTGTTCTGGATCGCTGACACCTTTTAGTTTACTGAGAAAACGTGTCTGAGCATCGACTTTAATGATATTCAGACCGAATTTTCCGGCCAAAGAATCCATGACCAGCTGCGCTTCATTCTTACGCAAAAGACCATGATCAACAAAAATACAAGTCAACTGACGACCAATAGCTTTATGGAGCAAAACAGCAACAACTGAGGAGTCAACACCGCCGGATAAACCCAGCAGAACCTTTTTATCACCAACTTCTGCTCTGATCTTTTCAATCTGAACATCGATAAAATCACTCATTTTCCAATTAGCTTGGCATTTTGCGATCTTAAAAACAAAATTTTTCAAAATTTCATTCCCGTATTCAGACAAAGTCGTTTCAGCGTGGAACTGAACACCATAAATCTTATCCTGATCATTAGCGATAGCAGCGATCGGTGTTTTATCAGTTGAAGCAGCTACAGAAAAACCCTTTGGCAAAGCCGAAACAGAATCACCATGGCTCATCAATACCCTTTGATCATCAGGAGTTCCTTCCAACAGCAGAGAAGGCTCTTTGGAAAAATGAAGTCGTGCCTGACCAAATTCGCCATTACCATCATTTGCAGTGACTTCCCCGCCAGGAAGCTCGTTGGCTATCAACTGCATGCCGTAGCAAACACCTAAAACAGGTATACCTAAGTTAAATATTGCCGGATCAATTTTAAAAGCGTCATCAGCATAAACTGATCTCGGCCCGCCTGACAAAATTATTGCTTTTGGGCCATACTGTTTGATTTTCTCTAGCGTTATTTTACGAGATTTAAGCTCAGAAAAAACACCGAATTCTCTGATGCGGCGTGTTATCAATTGATTATACTGGCTTCCATAATCAAGTACTAAAACTTTATCGAAATTTTCACTTAATTTATCCATTTATTTATTTGATATCATCCAATTTATTTGTATCAAGGATCGCAATGACTGGCAAGTTGCGAAACCTGCTATTATAATCCATGCCGTAACCGACAATAAATTCGTTAGGAACCTCCAAACCTGCATAATCGATTCGCACCGGCACCTGCCGCGCTTCTTTTTTATCTGTCAAAACGACCGTTGTGATCTGCGAGGCACCCTTTAATTTAAAATAATCGACCAGCCATTT
This sequence comes from Oenococcus alcoholitolerans, assembly GCF_051852995.1. Classification (GTDB taxonomy): domain Bacteria; phylum Bacillota; class Bacilli; order Lactobacillales; family Lactobacillaceae; genus Oenococcus; species Oenococcus alcoholitolerans. Next base: position 682,332 of record NZ_CP176042.1, on the reverse strand, counting down.
CATCGTCCTGCCGCTGTCGACGATCTCATCCACGATCACAACCTGCCTATCGGTCAGATCAGTTGAAACATCATGAGTAACACGAATATTCCCAGTCGACTGACTTTTGTTGTAGGATTTTACATCGATGAAATCAAGGTCAACATCCAAACTCATTTTTCTTAAAAGATCCGTTGTAAAAATAGCTGCACCCTTTAAAACAGAAATAAAAATGGGCCGCCGGCTCGAATCTGAAAACTTTTTATCTAAACTATCAGCAATATGTTGAACGGCTGCAGAAATATCAGTTTCCGTGGCCAAAACTTTTTTTATTGCCGGGTGACTTATCAAAGCATTCATGATTTTAACATTACTCCAATCCCGCTCTTTTGAAAATTAGATCAACATTCCGCAAGTGGTAATGGTAATCAAAGGCATCATCTATCTCTTCTGGTGAAAGAGTATCGGTTATATCTTTGCTTTTTAAAACCAGATCCTTAAACATCAAATGATGATCCCATGATCTAGCTGTTAAAGGCTGGATCAAATCGTAAGCTTTCTCACGGCTCATCCCTTTATCTATCAGCTTTAATAAAAGCCTCTGCGAATAAATGAGCCCGAAACTAGCATTCATATTAGTTTTCATTCTTTCCGGAAAAACAGCTAATTTCTGAAGAATATTTGTAAAGCGGTCCAAGATATAATCGATCAGGATCGTAGAATCCGGAAGTATGATCCTCTCTGCAGAAGAATGAGAAATATCACGCTCATGCCATAAACAAATATCATCCATAGCTGTTTGCATGTGACCGCGAATAACGCGTGCCAGACCAGTTACGTTTTCCGAACCGATCGGATTCCTCTTATGCGGCATTGCAGAAGACCCTTTTTGTCCAGCGGCAAAATTCTCTTCGACCTCATGGATCTCCGTTCTTTGCAATCCGCGGATCTCCGTTGCAAAATTTTCGATACCAGTCGCAATCAAAGCGATCGAATTAATATAATCGGCATGTAGATCACGCGGGAGAACTTGCGAAGTTACCGGTTGAGAACTTAATCCAAGCTGCCGCAGAGCGTTATCCTGCACTTCCATCGGAATATTAGCAAAAGTTCCTACCGCACCGGACAGCTTTCCCGTTTCCACAGCCCTGCTGGTTCTGGTGAAACGATCAATGTTGCGCTGTGTTTCCGCATAATAACGCGCCAAAACCAGGCCAAAAGTCGTTGGTTCAGCTTGGACACCATGAGTGCGGCCGATCATGACCGTATTTTTATATTTAAGCGCCATTGATTTGATCTGAGAAAGGTATTTTTGTAGATCTTGTAAAATAATGGCGTTTGCCTGCTTCAGTCGAAGACCTTGGGCCGTATCGACAACATCTGTTGAAGTCAAACCAAAATGGATCCATCTTTTTTCGGATCCAAGCGACTCAGAAAGATCTCTGGTAAATGCGACAACATCATGGTGAGTCTTGGCTTCTATCTCGGCGATCCGTTGACTGCTGAAAGCAGCTTTTTTCTTGATCGCATCGACATCCGACTGTGGGATCTCGCCATAATCAGCCCAAGCTTGATCAACAGCGATCTCAACTTCCAACCAGCTTTGATACTGATTATCAAGACTCCAGACCCGACCCATTTCGTCTCTGGTATAACGGTCGATCATAAAGCACCCTCTTTTGAATTCTTCCAAAGAGGAGAAATTAAATGAGTTTGAGTACGGTGCGGTCCGACAGCAAAACTTAAAACCGGACGATCAAGCAGATCAGTGATCGTTTGAATATATTTTTGTGCGTTGACCGGAAGTTCGTCTAAACTTTCTGCGCTGCTGATATCTTCATCCCATCCCGGCAGCGTTTTATAAATCACTTCCGCAGTTTCAAGCTTATGCAGGTCAGCCGGAAAATACTTTATCAGCCGATCATTTATTTTGTAAGCAGTTGCAATTTTTATTTCATCCAATCCGGACAAAACATCAAGTGAATTTATCGCTAACTTTGTAATACCCGAAACTGCGATCGCATGTCTCAAAGCAACAGCATCAAGCCAGCCGATCCGCCGCGGTCTTTTAGTGATAACACCATATTCATGCCCAGTTTCTCTGATCCTATCACCGATCTCATTCTTTAGTTCGGTCGGAAACGGTCCTGAACCGACACGCGATGTGTAAGCTTTCACGACACCGATAACATCACTTATCTTATCCGGACCAATTCCTGAACCGACAGCAGCCCCGCCGCCGGTCGGATTTGAAGAAGTAACGAAGGGATAAGTTCCTTGATCGATATCCAACATGATCCCTTGTGCGCCCTCAAAAACGACCCGACTATTTTTTTCCAATCGTTCTTCGATAAGTTCCGTTGAATCAACGACAAAAGGTTTCAACTGACGGCCGTACTCAGAATATTCATCGAAAATCTTCTTATAATCAAGTGCTTTGCCGCCATAAAGACCTGTGATTTCTTTATTTTTAAATGGCAAAACTTTTTTTAGCTCTTCAGCAAAAACCTCCGGATCGATCAGTTCAGAGATCCGGATGCCGCGACGATTTATTTTATCGGAATAACAGGGACCGATTCCCTTTTTAGTTGTACCTATCCGATTTGAACTTGCTCTTTCTGATAAAGCATCAAGCTCGATATGATAAGGCATTATAACCTGTGCCCGTTCAGATATCCTCAAACCACTGGTATCGATGCCGCGATCATTTAATTCTTTCATTTCTGCGATCAAGGCCTGTGGATTTACAACGACGCCGTTTCCTATGACTGAAAGTTTATCTGGGCTGATAATACCAGCTGGCAGCGCTGACAAAGCAAACTTTTCTTGCCCATGGTAAATAGTGTGACCAGCATTATTACCGCCTTGATAACGAATCACAGCATCAGCATCTTGACAAAAAAGGTCAACGATCTTACCCTTGCCTTCATCGCCCCACTGAGCACCAACTACTACAATACCTTCCATCGTGTCTCCTAAAAGATTCCTTTTTAATCAAATACTTTATAATTCATCTGACTATTACAATATATTCGATTAAAACACGAACGTTTAAGCCCGACTGTAATTAGGTGCTTTTTTTGTTATTTGTACATCATGGGGGTGAGATTCAACCAAACCAGCATTAGTTATTTGAACAAAACGAGCTTTTTCGATCAGATCATTTATCGTTTTGGCACCGGTATAACCCATTCCAGATCGCAAACCTCCAAGATCTTCAAAAATAACATCGTCTAGTTTGCCCTTATAAGCAGTTCTTGCTTCGATACCTTCAGGAACCAATTTATTGACTTCTTTTACTTCTCCTTGAAAATAACGATCTTTAGAACCATTTTCCATGGCAGCCATCGATCCCATACCGCGATATGACTTATACTTATTGCCGTCTTCACCGACGAAAGTATCTCCAGGAGCTTCTTCGGTACCAGCCAGCATTGAACCAAGCATAACGGCATTTCCGCCTGCGGCGAGTGCTTTAACGATATCACCGGACCATTTGATGCCGCCGTCAGCAATGATCGTCTTGGAAAGTTCAGCAGCGACCGCTGCTGCATCGGTTATAGCAGTTATTTGCGGAACACCAACACCGGCAACCACTCTGGTAGTGCATATAGAACCAGGACCGATCCCAACCTTAGCTACATCAGCACCCGCTTCAAAAATTGCCCGAGCGCCTTCAGCAGTAGCGATGTTTCCGCCAATAATATTTAAAGTAGGATAAGTTTGGCGAATCTCACGGATCTTACGCAAAACACCGGCAGAATGACCGTGCGCCGAATCGACGACGACTGCATCAACGCCAGCCGACACAAGAGCCTGAACTCGATCCAATGTGTCGTTAGTAACACCAACACCGGCAGCCGCTATCAGATGACCATTTTTATCCGTTGCCGCTTGCGGATATTTTTTAAAATCGATAGCTGTTTTTTTTACTTTTGCTACTTCATCAGCCTGCTGCTGAATCAGCATATTTTTGTGAACGACACCAATACCGCCGTTCAATGCGATTTGAATTGCCAAGCGGCTTTCGGTAACGGTATCCATTGCCGCACTCAAGATCGGAATATTCAAATGCAGGCTGGGCGTAAGATCAGTACCTAGCTCCACCTGGTCCGGAGTAACTTCTGATGCTGCAGGAATCAAGAGTACGTCATCGAAGGTTAATCCTAGTTTTGTATATTTATTTGAAAAATCTGCCATGTATGTCCGTCCTTTTAATTAATAAAAAACATCCGCAAGCGGTCAAAAGCGGCTGCTGCGGATGCCAAAAAAAGCGATCCGCAGATAGTCCAACATAGGTGTTGGGTAGAAACTGTCAGCCGTTATCTGACGATATACCTGCTTGATTGTTATTTATCTTAACAGATATAAGTAAAAAAGCAAGATAATTCAGGAAAATTTTTTTCGCGAAAACAAAAAAACGGATAAATGATCCGTTTTTAAAATAATTTTTTATTCTTATCGATCTTCGATTTCTGATGCAGTAAGTTCAGGAAAATCATGTTCAACGATTTCTGCATTCTTCTTAGAAAACATCGGGAATTTAGGATCGGCACCAATATCCAAGTGATACAAGCGGTCGCGCGGATCGACTTTGCCGGCAGCGTGAGAAACCTCAACATCATTTTTATCGGCAAATGTGGTTTCAAGCTGACTGACCATTAAAAGTTTTCTTAAGTCGATTCCAAGCTCGTCGAAGCTTTCTTGCTGTTCTTTAGTCAAGGCAACTTTCAAAGCTGCCTCAGCATTTTTACCGATCAAATTATCTTCACGGGCCTTCTCCAAAGCTTTATTGACTTGATCGCGGAAATCGAAAAATACTTGCCAAAGTTTCAAAGTATTTTCTTCATCAGAATATTTTTGATAAACAGGCTGCTCAGTTAAATATGCATAAGCCGGTTTTTCTTTCAAATTTTCCCAGACCTCTTCAGAAGTATGCGGCAAAAACGGCGTGAGCAATTGTGCCAGACCCTTAGCCACTTGATAAAACACTGTTTGCATCGAACGACGTTCTAATGAATCACGCCCTTCAATATAAACGATGTCTTTAGCAACGTCTAAATAAAAGGCCGAAAGATCTGATGAAACAAAATTGATCAACTGTTTGAACAGATCGTAAAAATCATACCTGCTCATTTTTTCATGCCAATCTTTAACGAACTGATTAAATCGAAGTGTCATCCACTTATCGATCGGCTTAAGATCTTGATAAGCAACAGTATTCTTTTCAGGATCAAAATCTTCAGTATTTGCTAGCAAGAAACGAAGTGTATTTCTGATCTTGCGATATGATTCAGATACTTGTCTTAATATGCCCTTAGAAACATGCACATCAGAACTTGAATCGATACTCATGACCCATAAACGAGTGATTTCAGAACCCATTTGGTCAGCGACTTCATTTGGCGAAATGATATTGCCGAGTGATTTTGACATCTTTTGGCCCTTGTCGTCAAAAACAAAACCTTGAGCAAGGATCGATTTATAAGGCGCAATGCCATTGACCGCTACTGAAGTAATGATATTAGAATTGAACCAGCCTCTAAATTGATCAGAACCTTCCAAATACAGGTCGGCAGGATAATCAAGGTTATCGCGTTCTTGCATGACACCGGCCCAGCTAGAGCCAGAATCGAACCATACATCCATAATATCTTCTTCCTTGCGGAATTCTCCATGCGGACTGTGTTCGTTAGTATATCCTTCCGGAAGCAAATCTTTGGCATCATGTTCAAACCAATAGGTCGAACCGTATTTAGCAAACAAATCGGCAACATGATCGATCAACTTTTTATCAACGATAGGTGTATCATCTTCCGCATAAAAAATCGGCAGAGGTACTCCCCAAACACGTTGACGCGAGATCACCCAATCTCCTCGATCTTTGATCATATTGTAAAGACGGATCTTGCCCCAATCGGGATAGAATTTTACGTCTTCTATTTGATCCAGGATCTCTTTTCTAAATGGCTCGATCGAAACAAACCATTGAGGAACAGCTCGCCAAATGATTGGTTTTTTTGTCCGCCAGTCATAAGGGTAGGAATGTTTTATCTTTTCTGTAGCTAGCCAAAGGCCGGCGTCTTTGAGCTTTTTAATAACGATCGGCGCAACATCATCATAAAATTTCCCTTCAAAGTCGGACCCGGCGTTTTTAGTCAAAAATCCTCTTGAATCGACCGTTACAGAGATCTCCAAGCCGTATTTAAGCGATACGTTATAGTCATCTTCACCAAAACCAGGGGCTGTATGAACCAATCCAGTACCAGAATCAAGAGTAACGAAATCGCCATTCATGACTACTTCTGTTACATTTTTATCCCAAGGGTGCTCGACTGTGACCTTATCGAGATCAGTTCCCTTGAATTCTTTGACAACTTGGAAATTCTTCCAGCCGAAACGCTGAGCATTTTCAGCCAGCAAAGCTTTTGCAACAACGAATTTTCGTTGATCATTTTCAGGTTTAACTAAAACATATTCAAAATCAGGACCAACCGTTATACCTCTAGAAGCAGTAATGGTGAAAGGTGTCGTGGTCCAGACTACCAAATAAGTATCATTATCAAGCAAACCCTTGCCGTCCTTTACCCGGTTGGCATAGAAAAGCGAGGTAGAAACAAGATCATGATATTCAACTTCTGCTTCTGCCAAAGCTGATTCAGAACTCCATGACCAGTAAACAGGTTTTAATCCTCTGTAAATATAACCTTTATTAGCCATTTCGCCGAAAACACGGATCTGGGCAGCTTCAAATTCGGGATGCAAGGTCAAGTAAGGATGATCCCAATCAGCTAAAACACCTAATCTTTTAAAATCTTTGCGCTGCATACTAACTTGTTCCAAAGCATAATCATGGGCCAAATGACGCCAAGCTGCTTTAGACATCGCTTTACGATCATGCCCAGCCTTGGTCAGCTGTTGCTCGATAGGAAGGCCATGAGTATCCCATCCAGGTACGTAAGGTGCGTAATAACCAGTCATATTTTTATAACGAACGATAATATCTTTCGATATTTTGTTCATTGCATGACCAATATGTATATTTCCGTTCGCGTACGGAGGTCCATCATGCAAATTAAAATGTGGCTTATTTTTATTTAAATCAAGCCTTTTTTGATACAAGTCGTCCTTTTCCCATTGTTTTTCCCTAAGCGGTTCTGTTTTTGGCAGACTTCCCCGCATAGGGAATTTAGTATGACCAAGATGAAGCGTGTCTTTTATTTTCATAATTCTCCTCATTTCTAAACCAGTCATGATACAAAAAAACGCCTCGAAACTAATCGGGACGTTTTTTTAACGCGGTACCACCCAAAATTTATACGCCAAAAGCGTACCTCTTTATTAACTTAATACAATATCGGCTGATCTGCGAAAGCAACATTGATCATCGGCTTACACCAACCCGACTCGCTGAGCATTTATTGCCAAGGCTTTCTGGTCCGAAATAGTATCGGTATAAAAAACATTATACAAAAAAAATAGAAATAGTATAGCTTTTTGAATTACTTTAATAAAAAAGTCTCATGATAACATTGTAAAAACCGCGATCGATCAAATTCAAAACCAACAAAGCGACTAATGGCGAAAAATCGATACCTGCGATCGGTGGAATAAATCGCTGAAAAAAAGAAAAGACCGGTCGGGCAAGTCGAAAGATCCAATAGGCAATTTTAGCAAAGGCTGTATTGACGATTCCTGGAAAAAAGCTTAAAGCAGCAGCTAAAAATATGATCCAAGAATAAAAAATTATTATCCAGTGAACTAATAAATAAAGGTATAAAAATAATGTAGATAAATTAAAAGCGAGCATTTTGACCCATTGAGCCTGCAGCTGAACCTGAGCCGGAAACGGCGTAATTATTAGGGGCTATCAACCAAATATCATCAGATATCTTTTCGATCGAACCTTCAACAGCATATATCGCTCCTGCGACAAAATCGACTATTTTTGAAGACTGAGTACTATCAATAGCGGAAAAGTTGACTATTACTGCCTCGTGCAATAATAGTTGATTAACGATCGTTTTTGCATCAGAAAATACTTTTGGAACAAAAAGAGCAATATGACTATCGATTTTAACAGAATTATTGGTTTGAGCTGAAGAATTCACTGCTGACATTCTTGACTGCTGGCGATAATTATTATTCTGGCTGTTAGTCGAATAACCATAAGACTGTTGGTTTTGGTTTTGATAACCATGTAAATTTTGTGAATAATTACTGCTTTGATTCTGATTCAAAGAAGCCTGCCCAGCCTCTCCGGTCGTGCCGGCGCTCTGTGCCCCTTGATAACCGTCGTCTTCGTACTCTTCTTCATCATCGTCTGATCCACCGAAAAAGTTTTTGAATGAAAATGCCATATCTACTCCTAAATCTTAATTAATGACGCTTGAAAAATGACGGACGGCTTGACGAATCATCGTCGCTGTCTGAGTCATTAGATTGATTGAAAGGCCTGCTTTGAGAATTTTGGCCATTATATCGTTGACCAGAATTTTGATTCGATGAATCAGCTTGAGAATTAGCCTGCTGGTTATTGTTGCGATCAACAGTGTTCAACTGCCAGTCTTCAAATAAATTACCTGAGCTTCTTCTACTATCGTTATTAGCAGGAGCTGATTGATTTTGATTATTATTGTTTTCGTTAGGAACGACACGATTATTTCCTGTTATCGGGTCGACTGTAACATTAGGAATATCGTCAAATACAGAAGAGCGGCGATTACCATCAGCGGTACCGGTTTGAGTGCCTGCCTGTGAATCGCTTGCCGATGAATCAACTGTAAAGACGTCATCGCTTGGACCGGCTGGTTCGCCGGTATTTTGATTTATGTGAGTAGCAACGACAGTTACTCTGACCTGATCTTCAAGCTTGTCGTCAACTGAAGTACCAAAGACGATGTTAACGTCTTGACCGGCAGCCTTGGTCACAACATCAGCAGCTGTTTGTGCTTCGTAAAGAGACATGTCGGCAGAGCCGGTAACACTCAAAATAACGTCAGAAGCACCCTGCAGATCAACTTCAAGAAGCGGAGAAGCAATAGCAGCCTTAGTAGCTTCAGCAGCACGATTTTCGCCGGTTGCAGAGCCGATACCCATCAATGCCATACCGCCATTGGTCATGATCGTTTTAACATCAGCAAAATCAAGATTGATGATACCTGGTTTTGTGATCAAATCAGAAATACCGCGAACGCCTTGGAGCAGTGTATTATCAGCTGCACGGAAAGAATCCGCCAAAGATGCTTTACGATCCATGATCTCTAACAAGCGGTTATTAGATACAACGACCAATGTATCAACGTTCTCTTTTAATTTAGCTATTCCTTCGGCAGCAAAACGGGCTCTTTTAGGTCCTTCAAAATTAAAGGGTCTTGTAACGACACCAACAGTCAAAGCGCCTACTTCGCGTGCTATTCGGGCGATAACAGGTGCAGCACCGTTACCGGTTCCGCCGCCCATTCCAGCCGTGACAAATACCAGGTCAGCTCCCTGCAAAGCTTCTTGAATAGATTGTTGTGATTCTTCACCGGCCTTTTCACCGACTTCAGGGGTAGAACCAGCACCTAGGCCGCGGGTAAGCTTGGGACCAAGCTGAAGCTTATTAGGTGATTTAGAAGCAGCCAATGCCTGCATATCGGTATTTGCGACGATAAATTGGACACCTTCGATGCCTTCTTCGATCATGCGATCTATAGCATTGGAACCGCCGCCGCCAACACCGATAACTTTGATATTGGCTCCGTAACCCGCTTGAGCTGGTTCAGTAACATTGCCGTTAGTATGATTTTCTGAATCTTTTCTTCTAACTACCATTTGTATACCTCTTATTCAAACATTCGAGAATAATATTCTTTTATTTTATCAAGAAAACTTCTCTTTTTTTTAGATGAACCTTCTATATTCGTATCTTCTGTCTGCCCATTATCTGGTTCGGAATCCCTAGAAAAATTCGCACTCGGTCTAACCAGTGCCAAACTAAGTGTACGCTTTGAAAGCCAGTCTGTCACCGATTGATTTGCAACATAATCAGCGACTGATAAAGCATTTACAAAGGAGGGATGTCTTAAACCGATCTCTTGAGGAACGAAGAGAGAAACCTCCTTGTTGAATCTTTTTTTAAAAAGATCAGCAATACCGGCTAGCGCCGCTCCGCCGCCAGTCAAGATCATCGTTCTGGGGATAGACATCGAGCGCAGCTGATTAAGATGAGCATAAATATCAGATGAAATCTCTTCCAGCCGAGCACCGATTATCTGAGACAAATAAACGACTGACACTTTTTTTACATTGCCTGTTCCAGCTTGATTGAATTCGATCACTCTATCACTGTTCAATCTTAACGGGTCAGCGAAACCGAAGTCCCTTTTCAACTGTTCTGCTTGATCAAAAGAAATATTTATATGATCTGCTTCTTTTAAAACCGTTCTTATATCAGAAGTTATGTAAGAACCTCCCTGACCAATATCAGCTATGAATCTAAGCCGATGGTTCTGAACGATCGCTGCCGTAGTCTGATGAGCCCCTAAATCAACGATTATCGCGCCATCTTCTTGCTGCTGCTGATTGAGAATCAATTCGCTTTGCGATATCGGCGAAAGAACTACTTCAGAAATTTGTAAACCAGCTCTTTGTACGGCGGTCCGCAAATTTTCGACAACAGTTTTAAAACCAACAAAAGCCTCAACATTAACTTCAAGCATGACACCGACCATATCAAGCGGATTGGGAACCTGACCAAAACCGTCAATTACAAACTCATCAGTCAACAAATCTACGACTTCATAATTTACATCGAGTTTTGCAGTCGAGATAGCTTGGCGATAAGCATTCATCACATCATCTTCCGTGATCCTTTTATCGTTTCTAGCAACATTAACCGACCCATGAAGATGGATCATTGAAGTTTGAATAGCCGGAAGAGAAAGATTGACTTGATCGATCCGAAAATTCGCCTTGTCAGAGGCTTGCGAAACAGCTTGGTCGATAGCTTGTGCTGCCGCGTCGATATCAACAACAAGGCCTTGTTTTACTCCGGAACTGGGAGATTCGCCAACGGCGACGATTCCGTACTGTTGATTAGGTGTTCGTTTAATAACTACACATTTAATTTTATCAGAGCCGACATCCAAGCCGACGATCACATCATTATTCATATTCAACAAAAACAATGTATCAATCATTAAGACGATAATAAAGTCAAAAAACTAACGCTTAAAATCATCTTATATTTTCAAACACCTGTTCCCCCTTTTTTTATCTTCTATTGTCTGCATCATTCAAAACTTTTTGGTCCTGGTCGTTAAAAGGCCTGGCAAAATTTCCAGAAATAAGATCGATCACGCCGCGATTTAAATTGCGCTGTCTGATAACTGCCGCCATTTGCGGATAAAGTTCTAATTTACCGATACTGGCTGGTGATGTATAAACCAAATTGCCATCATTCATGACTATAGCTATTTCCTTTGTTCTTGATCCGCTTGAAACTAGAATGATCTGGCTGACAGCACTTCTTGAGAGCTGGCCCAGCTTAAAATAATTCTTCACGGTTTGTTTAAAATAATCAGAATGCAGATTGAAGCCGGTATATATTGGACTTCGTCCATCCGGTACAGAAACATAATTGCCGACATTGCTGTCACGATTCAAACGGTGCCAAGCGTTTTTATAAAAAACGAATCCTGCAAAAACACGTTCATGAACTTTTATGAAAGCTTTACCGCTTTTAGGGTCAAGATCAAGATCGACCGAAGAAACTTGATAATTTTTCCTAAAAGAAAAAGAAAAACTTTTTTGTTGTCCGGCCCATCTTGCATACGGCTGACCGACAGCTATACCTGCTTGATCGATTATTTGATGATAATCAGTTTGATAAGCATTAACCTTGATACTGGTTATTTTCTGCATAGGATGAAAAAAATAAATGAGTCGGACTATAAAAAACAAAAAAAGGACCGCACTGAAGATCAAGCCGATCTTTGCGAAAAAGAATCCTTGATCGGCTTTATTTTCCGCCGTTCGATATTTTTTTTTAAAATTAAGGATCCTTCGCCGGCCGGTCGCAGTCTTTCCAGCATTGATATTATTTTTTGTCTGATTTTTTCCGTTCATCGATAACTTCTACCAAAAGAGCATACAAACGATCAGCTGCATCCGGATGACCCAATTTTTTAGCGGCCTGCCCCATCTGATTTAATTTGCTTTCGTCTGACAAAATTTCAGTCATATCATGGTAAAGCTTTGCTGCAGACAGCTGATCTTCAGTGATCACCTCGCAAGCGCCGACTGTCTCTAATTGACGGGCATTCTTTTCTTGGTGATTTGCTGTGACATTAGGCGAAGGTATCAATATCGATGGGATTCCCAAAGAAGTTATCTCTGCTAACGTGGTAGCACCCGAACGGCAAACCAGCAATGAGATCCTCGGTAAGACTTGATCCATATTATCTAAATACGGCAGCAATCTAACGTTATCTAATCGGCCGAGTTTATCAAACTCTTTTTTTACGCTTGGATAATATTTTTTTCCGCTAACGAAAATAACTTGCAGATCCTTGTTTTTACTGAAACGATGAGCGAAACCGATCACGGCCTGGTTGATTCTAAGTGCGCCGCCGGAACCGCCGAATATCAAAGCTGTCGGTTTTTTTGGATCAAGTTTTAATTCGGTTAAGGAAAAAGTGGCCGCTTTGCTTGATTCAACGACCTGCTGACCCCTAGGATTACCGGTCATCACGACTTTGGATTTGGGAAATTGACCAGCTGCATGAGGAAAACTGATCGCGATCTTGTCAGCACCGCGGCTTAAAAATTTATTGGTCATTCCGGCAATAGAATTTTGTTCATTGATGACAGTCGGTATTTTCAAACGCTGAGCAGCATAAAGAACAGCACCGCTGACATACCCGCCGGTTCCTAAAACGATATCAGGCTTGAACTCAGCGATTATTTTTTTTGATGCCCTAACAGCCTTTAGAAACATGCTGATCGTTTTAAAGTTATTTAAAGACAAAGAACGAGAGAAACCTTGAACTGCCAGCTGTTTGAACTCAATGCCGGTCTTAGGAACGATAGAACCCTCCAAGCCCCTAAAAGAACCGACATAAAGGATCTGAGAATCAGGTTCGTGTTTGAGCAAAGAATCTATTAAAGCAAGTCCCGGATAAATATGTCCGCCAGTGCCGCCGCCAGATACGATTATTCTCATTGCCATCCTTCTTTTCCACTGATAAATTTTTTAAATTCTCTGCCGCGGATCTCAAAATTAGCGAATTGATCCCAACTTGCTGCTGCAGGGCTGAATAAAACGATATCGTTAGGCTGACTGATTTTTTTAGCACTAAAAACCGCTTCCTTTAAATCATTATCAATAACTATATTTTTTACGCCGGCTTTCTGAGCTGCCGAATGGAGTTTTTCTTTAGTTTGCCCGTAAGCTATCAATGCAGTGACGTTTTTAAAGCTTGGGATCAAACGATCGAGATCGTCACCGCGATCGAGGCCGCCGGCAATAAGCACTGTCGGCTGGTCGAAACTTGCGAGTGCTCTTTCGGTCGCTTCGATATCAGTAGCCTTAGAGTCGTTATAAACGGTTCTGCCCTGGATCTTTCCAACCGGCTCCAAACGATGCTCAAGTCCGGTAAAGGTCGTCAAAACTTCCTTTATAGCGCGATTAGAAATTCCAAAAATTTTAACAGCAGTTATTGCCGCCAGAATATTTTCCAAATTGTGTTTGCCGACAAGGACAATGTCGGAAAGATCTATAATTTTTTCGTCATCAAAATAGATCGAACCATCATTGATATAACTATTTACACTTTTGTCATCTGCAGAGAAAAAGTAGCTCTGAGCCTTGCTTTCAGCTGCAAACCGGCGGCAGTCCTCGGAATTACCGTTCAAAACTAAATAATCATCGGCATCTTGATTCTGTGTGATCGAAAATTTAGCTCTGAGATAATTTTTGCGTGTATGGTGAAAATCCAAATGAGAAGAAAACAAATTTGTCACAACAGCGATTTTTGGTTTTATATTTTGTGCACCGAGCAATTGAAAGCTTGATAGTTCCAAAACAAAAACACTGGGATCGCTGGCTTTTAAGATCAATTCGCTGACGGGAGTGCCGATATTTCCGCCGACTTCCACATCAACGTTGTCGGCCTTTAACATTTTTCCGATCAAGGTCGTTGTGGTCGTTTTTCCATTAGAACCAGTGATACCAATGACTTCCCCTTTATATTGATCAAGGGCTACTTGGACTTCGGTCAAAATCGGGATCTTTAATTCTAAAGCATGTTGAAGCAATGATTTTTCATATCTGATACCAGGATTTTTGACGACAAAATCAAAACTGTCGTCAAATTCTCTTTCAGAAATAAAATCAACATCGTCCGGCAACCCGTCAGGCTTTTGATCTGCGAAGAGATAAACTTGGGCACCTAATTTCTCTAAAAGGCGGTAAACGGCCTTGCCGGAACGAGCCCAGCCGTATACCAATACCTTTTTGTCCTTAAAATTCACTTCATCCATATAAAAACTCCAATCACGGTAATTATAAGCTGAATAAGCCAGAAAAGAATATCGATATTCCATTCATGCCAATTTTTTTTCTGAAAAATATGTTGCAATGGCGCAACCGGAAAAACACGAAAATGAAAAAAATGATAAACAGTAACTTGGATCATGACTGAGATCGTATCTAAAAACGGTATCAAACCAAACCAGACCAAACTCCAAGGATTGCCCAATAAAAGAGAATTAGCAGCCATTGCAGCTCCGAGAGCCATACTTCCGCAATCGCCCATAAAGACCGAAGCTTTCGGCTTGTTGAAAAATAAATAGGCAAATAGCGAACCGATCAAAGCCAAGTCAAAAAGCCCAATGATATTTTTATGATAAGAAAATGCTAAATAAGCAAAACCGGCAAACATGATCACAGAAATGCCGGCTAATAGACCATCAATGCCGTCGACGAAGTTAGCGGCATTGCTCCAGCCTACAAACCAAATCAAATAAAAAATAAATTGGATGATCAAAAAGCCCGGAATAACCTTCAAAAAAGAAAACGTTAATTGATCATTCAGGCCAGAAGAAAAGAAGATGACCGTCGAAACCAAACCAGCGATGATCTGTGCTATAAGTTTGGGAATAAAACGAAAACCGTCATCGCGATGATAAATAACTTTCAAAATATCATCGATCAGACCGATCAAACCAAATGAAAATAAAGCTGCGATAATCAAAAGAAAAGTCAAATTCAGATTATTAGTAAACAAGAGAACCAAAAAAGAAGATATCGCTGACGATATGACAAACGAAATGCCTCCCATCGACGGCGTTCCGTTTTTAAAAGAAGTATCGACCCCAAATCCATGCTTACCGCTTCTTTCAACTCCGACTTCCCCACGTGTCCTTAAATAATTTATCAAAATCGGCAACGATAGAAATGCCAATACAAAAGCTAATATCAGTGCTGCCAGTCCTAAAAATATCATTCCAAATAAACCTCCAAATTATTTCCCTTTTCTAAACTAGTATCAACCGGAATCGATTGCTTGTAAACTGTTCCGGCACCATGATAAGTTAAACTCAAGCCGGCGATCTTGGCAAAAGATGAAACGTCTGACAAAGTCCACCCCTTCATATCGGGCATATCGATCGAATCATCAGATTTCAAAAAAATCTTTTGATCTACGATTACTAAACTGCCTGCTCCGATCGATTGAAAAGAAACTTTAGCTCGACGGCTTCCAACAAAAATCATCTGTAATCCGTTATCTTCTGCCAATTGCTGAGCCTGAGTATAACTTTTACCATAGAAATCAGGAATTTTTTTTGCACTGTCAGAAGCGGCGGGCTGTGATTTTACATTGTTCAGCGCAGATATGATCAAAGGATGAAATAAAGTATTGATCGTTGAATCAGCGAATCCGCCAATAAAACTTCGCGGCTGACGAATATACATGTAAAAGATAAATCTCGGATTATCAGCTGGAACGAGGGCTTCAACAGAATGAGTCGATGAAGAGTAGTTATTAGTGTATTTTCCATCGACAGCTATCTGTGCCGTACCGGTTTTAGCAGCTATCTGATATCCTTGTTTAGCTAAAGAGTAAGTTCGTGCAGTTCCATCGGGAAGATTAACGACATCGATCATGTCTTTTCTGACTTGTGCAGCCGTTTTAGGACTTACCACCGGAGCGGATATGACCGGTCGATTTTGATAAACATTTTTTTTACTGGTCGGATCCTTGATTTTTTCGACTATATACGGTCTGATCATTCTTCCATTATTTGCAACAGCTGTTAGTGCTTGAACTATCTGCATCGGAGTTATCCTGATACCCTGTCCAAAGGCCGTATTGGCTTGTTCGATCGGTTCGGTAAAAACCATCGATCCTCCTTCTTCATTAGGAAGCATCGTGTTTGTCGCCTTTAAGAATTGAAAACGATTAATATAATCACGCCAAGTATCAGCGCCCATATTTTGTTCTGTTTTAGCGAATGCGACGTTAGAAGAACGGGCAAAACCTTCTCTGTAGGAAATAACACCCATATTTCTTTCAAAATCAAAAACTTTTTGACTGCCAATATTTAAAACTCCAGATTGAAAGACATTTTCCGGATTCCAATGACCGCTGTCGATCGCCGCTGATAATGTGAATACTTTCATCGTCGAACCTGGTTCTACTGGATCTTGTACAAGCAGGTCATCCCACATTTTATTCAAACCGGATTTAGTTGAACTATTAAAAGAAGGCCTCTGACTTGCAGCCAAGACGGCTCCGGTCTTAGCATCGGCCAAAATTGCAGTCATCGCCTGCGGGTCGGTCTTGTCGTAAATATTAGACATCAATTGTTCCATTTGTAATTGAAGATTGTAATTCAAAGTCAAATAGACATTATCACCGTTTTTAGCGGTGCGATGATTAAAAGTTGTCAAAGGCACCCCGTTAGCCGTTTGCTGGCCAACTCTGAATCCTTGCCGTCCTGTTAAGTATCGATTTAAGGATTTTTCAAGTCCCATGATGCCCTTGAGCCGGGGAGTACCATTTTTGGAGTTATCATTTGCCGTCAAACCGATAATATGTGAAGCAAATACACCATTAGGATAGGATCTAGCAGGATTTACCGTAAAATTAAGGCCAGGAAGATCAGCTTTGACGATTTTATCATGTTGATCGATCGTTAGATTGTTGCCGGCTGATCCGAATTCAACTTGAAAAGTGCCCTTCTTAGCGTTAAGCCGCTGATATATATCATTTTCCGGCAAGTTTATGATACCAGCTAAAACGTGCGCAGTTTTTCTCTTATCAACGACATACAGCGGCTTGCTGCCATCCTTATAACTTTTACTGACGACAGCATAGAGATTATATGTAGAACTGTTGCCGGCCAATAAATGTCCTGAAGAATCATAAATGTTCCCGCGCTGGGCTTGTGTGGTCTGTTGAGATAAAAAATGGCGAAAATCATTTTCTGTCAAATGCCGTCCCTTTATCGTTTTACTCGTAGAAAATTGAACGAAATGAAAGGCTAAAATCACTAATACGATCAAGATGGTCGTAAATAGCATCATACCGGAAATTTGGCTGAAACGAATCGCCTCTTTTTTATTCTTTTGTTTTTTCTTTGGATCCACTGCTTTACTTATTTTTTATGTTTTGGATATTTCCAGAGTTCATTTGCATATTATTTTTTGCAGCAAAAGATTGTAGCGCAGTTATGCTTGTCAATTGATTTATTTTTTCTCGGGTTTTTTCATTATCGTTAGTTATACTTTGAATCTGTTTATTTTTTGATTGTAATTGATCATCTATAGAAGAAGTTCGGTTAGAAATAAGCAAACTGAAAAACATTACGGCTCCAACAACAATGGCAACGATAAATGCAAAAGTAAAATCTTGAAGCGACCAAGCAGCCCGCTTATAGCGAACAGCAGTTTTACTCTTTTTTTTCGGTAAAACAGTCGTTTTGCTGTTGATCTTTTTTCTATATGTAGTTGAAACTGCATTTTGTGCCATTATCTTCTCTCCAAAACCCGTAATTTAGCACTATGGGCACGATGATTTTTTTTGATTTCTTCTTGGCTTGGAACGATCGGATGCCGATTCACTAGTACGAATTCTTCACTGATCTTGTCAGCTGTGACAGGTAATTTTGCCGGAAGCTGGTCTTTTTCTGACATTTTTTTAAAAAATTTTTTTACGATCCGATCTTCTAGAGACTGAAAGGTTATAACAGAGATCCTGCCATGATGATCCAGCATTTCTGTCGATTGTTTTAAAGCGCTTTCTAGAACATTGAGCTCATCGTTGACGGCTATGCGAATTGCTTGAAATGTTTTTTTTGCCGGGTGGCCTTTTTTGCTCAAAACTCGGTCAGGCAAACTTTCTTTAATGATATCCACCAATTGCCCAGTAGTTTTTATTGCTTCTTTTTGCCTTGCCGTTATTATCGATCTAACGATTTTAGCGGCAAACTTTTCTTCACCGTATTTGTGCAGGATTCTTTTTAAATCAGCCTCTTGCCAAGTATTTATGATCTTATAGGCATCAAGATCCTGAGATTGATCCATTCTCATATCTAAACGCGAATCAGAACGATAGCTGAAACCCCGCTGACTATCGTCGAATTGAGGAGAGCTGACGCCTAGATCAAAAACGACACCATTTATCTTTTCAATACCGATATCCGTTAACCGATCTTTTAAATTCTTAAAATTATCGTGGACTAAAGTTAAATGACCACTTTTAATTTGATCAGCAAATCTTTTTTGATTAAAATCGATCGCTCTTTGATCTTGATCAAAACTCACAACTCGACCATTGACCGCTTTTTTTAACAGTAAATCAGTATGACCGCCGCCGCCTAAAGTAGCATCAACATAGATGCCATCCTTTTCAACTTGTAAATTTTCAACGGCTTGTGAAAGAAAAACCGTGATATGTCCATAATCTTGATCATTCATAAATCGAAATCGGTCAATCCTTCCGCTATTTGGTCAAACTTCTCAGCCGTACCAGCAGTATATTCTTCCCAGTTATCTTTGCTCCAAATTTCAAAACCATTGCCAGAACCGGTAATAACAACATTCTTTACTAATTGGGCATGCTTTTTCAAAACAACAGGAATAACGATTCGTCCTTGTTTATCAAAAGAGGTTTCCATCGCACCAGCAAGGACAAAGCGCCGAAAAGCCCGAGCGTCTTTGGCTCCAATCGGCAATTTAGCAAGTTTCTCTTCAAATTTCTGCCATTCATCTTTAGGAAAAGCAAAAAGTGAGCGTTCCATCCATCTCGTAACGATGAATTGGTCGCCTAACTGGTTACGGAACTTTGCAGGAATTATCAAACGTGACTTGTCATCAAGAGCATGCTGGTATTCTCCCATGAACATAGTCAGGCCTCCTTTCAAGTTCAAATATAAATTTACCACTTGCCCCCACTTTTTTCCACTTAAATACCACTTCTTAAGAAAAATAAAAACCGATCAAAGATCGGTCTCATAGGAAAGTTATTTTAATGACTAAAACGAATATCAATTCCAGCAGGAGCAGAGCACCGCTCAAATTGGTGAATATGAACCAAAATTTTTTTAAAGAATGCTGGTCATCCGATCTAACGATCAGCCAACAGGCATAAAGAAAGAAAATGATCAGCCAAAAAGTCAGCAGCAAATACTGAAAGTTATAAGGAAAATAATTATCCAACAGGACCAAAACCAAAAAATAATCAGCCGGTATCAGCCAATCCCAAAAAGGTATGTCACTGATACGATACTGTCGGAAAAAGATTTCCAGGACAATCCACGATAACAATGAAAGACACCAAAAAATCAAAGTAAATAAAAACATACTTTTTTAGGATACCTTTATTTTTATTAAAAAAATAGTTTCCAATCGTTTTTTATGAATCATTTTCTTGAGTTTTCTGATTTGGTTTTCCCAAAACTTCACGCGGGCGGCTGCCGTCCTGAGGACCCACTATTCCAGCAGCCTCCAATTCGTCAATTATTCTAGCGGCTCTATTGTAACCGATTCGGAATCTGCGCTGAAGCATACTGGTCGAGGCCTTTTTTTGCGAAATAACAAAATCAGAAGCATCCTGGAACAGTTCATCCAGCGGCTGGCCCTGAGAATCAGAGGAATCCTGATCATCATCGCTATCATTGCCGTCAACAAGCATACTTGCGGCGTATTGGGCCTGTGATTCAGATCTGATAAAGTCGGTGATCGATTCAACATCACGATCAGAAATAAAGGCTCCTTGAATACGCATTGGCTCTTTGCCGACCGGAGCAAAAAGCATGTCGCCTTTTCCGAGCAATTTTTCGGCACCATTTTGGTCCAAGATCGTACGGCTGTCTATTCCGGAAGAGACAGCAAAAGCTATTCTGGAAGGAACATTGGCTTTTATCAAACCGGTAATGACATCTACCGACGGCCTCTGCGTTGCCAAAATCAAATGTACTCCGGCGGCTCGACCCATTTGAGCGATCCTCACGATCGAATTTTCTACGTCCCCTTTAGCGGTCATCATTAAATCGGCAAGCTCATCAACGATGATCACGATATAGGGAAGTCTCGGCATTGCTTTGCCCTTAGCTGAATTATACTGATCAACTTTTTTGTTCCAGCCGTCGATATTTCTCACACCATGATCAGCGAAAAGTTCATAGCGACGTTCCATCTCTTTAACGGCTTTTTGCAGACCGCGGGCTGCTTTTCTCGGCTCAGATATTACCGGAGCTAATAAATGAGGAAGATTATTGTACATTGATAATTCAACTCTTTTAGGATCGACCATCATCAATTTAACTTGATTAGGTTTTAATCTCATCAAAAGCGAACTGATGATACCGTTGATAGCGACTGATTTTCCGGATCCAGTCGAACCGGCGATCAGCAAATGCGGCATTGAAGCCAGATCAGCTGAAATAACTTCATTATTAACATCTCGTCCCAAAGGAACTGTAAGCGGGTGCTTAGAATTAAATTTTGAGTTTTCTATTACATCAGAAAATCCAACGGTCGCCTGGACCTCATTAGGAACCTCGACGCCGACAAAAGGTTTCCCGGGGATCGGCGCTTCGATCCTGATCGACTTGGCTGATAACGCTAAAGCAAGGTCGTCAGCTCGATTTGCGATCGTTGATACTTTAACCCCGCGTGCCGGTTTTAGTTCATATTGAGTAACTGTAGGCCCTAAGCTGACAGAACTGACATCGGTATCAATGTTAAAAGATTTTAAGGTATCGCGTACTATTTGTGATTTTCTCGTTAACTGCTTATATTCACCAGTCTGATCGACCATCTTGACCTGCGAAAGAATCGAAGTCGGTGGAATCTCGTAATTAGGATCATCCTGGGTCTCAATAGAATCAACTATTTGATCCTTACTAGGATCTTTGCTATTTTCCTCTTCCATTTGGTCAAAATCATCAGGAGCAGAGGCTGGAGCCGGTTTATTAAAAGTGGTCTGCTGTGTTGATGGTTCGCCAGCCGATGTCAAATCACTGTTATTCTCATTATGATTCCAGCGTATTTGAGGTTTAACATCTTCTTTAGGCATCTCATTTTTATCAGCTGCTGCTGGTCGGTCGTTATCACTAGACGATTTTTTTTCTACCTGATCAGGGTCCTCGAAGTATTTGCTAAAGAAATTAGATTCAAAATGCGAACCATTTTCACGAGAAAGCTGGATGTCATTGATCTTTGCACGCCCTATTTTTGCCGCTTTAGAGGCTGATCGCAAAAAAGATCGATTTATCAATCTAAATATACCGAAAAGGACAGAAAAAATCGCTGTGATCCAAACACCAACATCAGAAATAAGCCGGCAAAGGCCGAGATATATCGACATACCGATCAATCCCCCGCCAACGGTCGATTGTGATTGTCCGCTTCTGATATCACGCCAAACAATTTCCCATATGCGACCGATCAAATCATTATCGTCGGAAAAACTGTGACGAAAAAGCAATGAACTTATTGCCAAAAATGGGATCGCAAACAAAAAGAAAGCCCAGTAAAAACGCGGTGCTATCTTTGGTTTTTGCTGATAAAGCAGCCAATAACCTAAAAAAACAGCTATTAATAAAATAAAAATAACAAAATAATCGCCAAAGACATATTTGTATATATCAGCAAGAAAATTACCGACCAGACCAAGTCGAAAAGCACCGATAGCTAGGAAGATCTCGGCTATCAAACCGGTAATGATTTTATAATCAAAATTCTGCTGTCTTTTTTTGGAATAATTTCTTTTTTTTGTTGTTTTGCGTCTTGTTGTTTTTCTTCTGCTTTTTGTAGCCATTACTAGATAAGTCTATAAAAAAAAGCAGCTGCTTTCCACTGCCTTAAATATTACTTTAACTTGTCTTGCAAATAATGGTGGCTTCTTTGCATATCTGGAAAATTTTGTTGTCTTAAAACCTCATAAAGAACGATCGCTACTGAATTGCTTAAATTAAGAGAGCGCACATGCTCATCATTTTGCGGTATTCTGATCGCCTTTTCCGGATTTTTACGCATAAAAGTCTCTGGCAGACCGAAAGCTTCATTGCCGAATAAAAAGAATCTCTCCTTATTTGGATCGGAAAAATCAACCTGATCGTAATCCTTTTTAGAGTATTTAGAAACTAAAAATAATTCTCCATCTCCGATCGTTTTTAAAAAATCAGGCAAACTATTATGAACAGTTAAATCAACGTGCGGCCAATAATCAAGCCCGGCTCGAATGACCTTTTTATCATCTAGATCAAAACCCAAAGGTCTTATCAAATGAAGTTTCGCGTTGATCGCCGTTGCTGTGCGGGCAATATTGCCAGTATTAGCCGGCATAGAAGGTTCAAAAAGTACGATATGATTCATGATTAAAATAAATTAGATTCCTCTCTCCACCATTTATATATCCGGCCGATTATGACTTTGATCACTGCATAAGCTGGAATACCAAAGGCGACACCCAGCAAGCCGAACATCTCACCGGCCGCAAGCAAAATGATCAAAACGGTGACCGGATGAATATGCATCGAAGCACCCATGATCTTTGGGTGAATGAGTCTTGACTCTAAGGTCTGCTCGATCAAAAATACGACCAAAGATGCCAAAACAAGGTGATACCCGTAAATTATACCAACGATAATGGCCGGTACCATCGCCAAAAAGGAACCTAAATATGGGATCAAATTCAAAGGACCGGCGATCAAACCGATCCAAATACCATAAGGCAGGCCGATGATTGAAAAACCGATCATAAACATGATCGAAACAGCGATAGAAGTTAAGATCTGCCCCCTTAAATAATCAGATATCTGTTTGTTGATATCGTCTAAAAGATTTTTCAGGCTCAAACGCAGGCGCTGAGGGAAAAATTGGGATACATAATCGGGAAATTTATAACCTTCTTTGAGCATATAGTACAAAATAAAAGGAAAAGTGATCA
This sequence comes from Oenococcus alcoholitolerans, assembly GCF_051852995.1. GTDB lineage: Bacteria > Bacillota > Bacilli > Lactobacillales > Lactobacillaceae > Oenococcus > Oenococcus alcoholitolerans. The sequence continues at coordinate 658,909 of NZ_CP176042.1, read as the reverse complement.
GGGTTATAAAGAACATCAAAACTGCGTGAGTAAATCGGCTAACTCCTTGAATACCATTGCTTAAATAACTCCTCGACCATTCGATCACCTGCTGGTTCAGATCATTATTAGTACTTAAGACCCAATTTCTGACCGGTATCAAGGCCGGATAACTGAAGATCTTGTTCAGCTGTCTTGTCAGAGCACGATAATACTCAGGCCAATGCTGGAAAAAATTTATCAAATTATCACGAATCATCGGTCCGACGAAAATTGATATCAGAATCAATAACAAGAGGGCTATTAAAAAAATAAGTAAAATTATCAGGCCATTCGATAATTTCGTTTTTTTATGCAGCCACCTAACGATCGGCTCAAGCAAATAGTAAAAAATACCGGCCGTGATAACAGGAGCCCCAACTGCTGCGAACAAGGCATTCAAAGGTTTAAAAATAAATTTTGTCAAATGAAGCAAGTAAACAGCTGTTAAAAATAATACAACGACAGCTAAAACAGATACCAATCTGTTATTGACTACCCAGCGTTGGAACCAACTGATTTTAACTTTTGGCTCTTTATTTTTATTTTCCATTGTTCTTTTACTCTAACATGAATGATAATTGATTGTGTAAGCATTTTTATTTTAGAAAGGAATTAAAATGAGCTACAAACTTTTATTTGGAACTTACACTAAAGCTGATTCAAAAGGAATCTATCAGGCATCTTTGTCTGACCAAGGAAAATTAGCAGATCTCAAAAACGTTGCCGAGATCGGATCACCAACTTATTTCGCCGTATCAGAAGCCGGTTTTCTGTACGCTGTTGATAAAAGAGATGGACAGGGCGGTCTTTCGGTATGGGATATGTCAAAGGATCCTTACGAAAAAACCGATGAACACATCGAAGAAGGTGCCTCTCCTGCTTATGTCTTTGTTGATGAAAAAAGACAGCTTGTCTACACTGCCAATTATCATAAAGGATTATTAGAAGTTTTCAAAATAAACGGAGCTAAGATCAAACTGGCGGATTCTTTTAAAAACACCGGAAACGGTCCGCGTCCAGAACAAGATTCTTCCCACCTGCACTACTCAGCCCTAACCCCAGATGACAGAATAGTTACGGTTGATCTAGGAAGCGATCAAGTGTTTACTTTTAAAGTTGATCAAGACGGTAAGCTGAGTGATAAAAAAATATTTGAGACCGAAAAAGGTTTTGGCCCGCGTCATATAAGATTTGATAAAGATGGTAAACATGCCTACCTGCTCGGCGAACTATCATCAAAGCTTTCAGTTTTGTCATATCAAGACGGCGAATTCAAACTGATCTCTACTCAATCAACGATTCCCGCCGACTGGGACAAACACAACGGTGCTGCAGCGATCCGTTTTTCAAAAGATTACCGTTTTATTTACAACTCTAATCGAGGCTATAATTCGATCGCTGTCTTCAAAAAATCTGACGATGGCAGTTCTGTTGAATTGATCCAGCAAATATCAACGGAAGGCGATTTTCCAAGAGACTTCAACATCAGTCCAGACGGAAAATATTTGGTAGTTGTAAATCAAAATACCAATAATGCTTCTACTTATTCGATCGACCAAAATTCAGGAAAATTAGCTTTGGTCCAAAAAGATTTCTTTGTTCCAGAAGCGGTTCGAGTTTATTTCGAAAAATAGATCGATCAAGAATTTATTAAATTAGAAAGATCAAGCATATCTTTAGGAAGACCGACATTAAAATGCCGGTTTTTATTTGCAAAAGGATCAAAAAAAACAAGCTGACTGGCATTAAGCGCTTGACGACCGATCGCTTCTGATCGAGGCCCGCCATAAAGATCATCTCCGACTAGAGGGTGTCCGAACCAAGATAAATGAACACGGATCTGATGAGTACGGCCAGTGTGCAGCTGAACTTTTAATTGGGTAAAAGAAGCAAAACGTTTTTCGACCCAATATTCAGTAACCGATCTTTTACCGTCTGGTCTGACTTGACGACGAATAAAATCATCGTCAACTCGTCCGATCGGCTGATCGATGATGCCATGATCTTCTTCAAATTGACCGGAAGCAAAGGCTGTATAGTATTTTTCGATATCGTGATGGTTCATCAGAGCATCGTTTAATAAAGAATGGGCGAATTTATGTTTTGCCAGCAAAACAAGGCCGCTTGTATCCCGATCCAAACGCGTAACGACATGAGGAACCAAACTACCGGCATTTTCTGTGATCAAATGAGCTTTGACCATGTTGACCAAGGTAGTTGTCCGATCCGCATGCCCAGGCACAGTGGTTACAAACGCAGGTTTATTAACGACTAAAAAGTCTCTATTTTCAAAAACAATTTCAAGCGGATCATCGAAATCAGCTGTCAAATCAGAATTTTCTTTTTCGTCAGGCATAAAAATAGTTACCAGCTGTCCGGGTCTGACATAATCGCTAGTAAAAACTTCCTTTTGATCAACAGTGATACGGCCGCCAAAATGTTTTATTTGAGAAAACATTCGATGGGAAACCCCCTGCGACTTTAAAAAGCTTCTAACTTTTTCATCATGATCAAGCGAAGAACGCCAAGAAAAATCGATCATAAGTCGATACCATCCCCGATAAATGATTTTTTAACACGCTGCCAAAAGCTGATGTGACGATAATTAGCCATTCTTAAAGGCTGGTCGCATATTTGCAAAGTTAACTCGCTGAAATCAGAATTCGGCAAACGATAACTGTCATAATTTATTTGAGAATTACCGATTTCGGGGATTATTTTTATCGTACTGCTTGGCGAAACGATTATCGGAGAACTGATCGTTCGATATACTCGATTGTTGATCGAAGCAATTTCGGTCATTTGCAAAGATGATAAGGCTGGATCGATCAGAGCTCCACCAAGCGACTTATTATATCCAGATGAGCCGGCAGGCGTTGATATAGCCAGACCATCACCGCGGAAGCGTTCAAAAAATTGATCATTTATAATGACATCCACAGCTAAAGAACCATTGATACGATTCAAAATTATTTCATTCACGGCCAAAATATCGACCTCTTGGCCATCGAGGTAAGTAACATGGCCATTCATCAAAGGATAGCTGATCGTTTGCCCGTGATCTTTTTTTATACAATCGACCAGACCATCTAATTCACGAACCAGCCAATCCGAATAAAAACCTAAATGTCCAGTATGGACACCGACAAAACGCACTGTCGACAATTGATTTGAGAATTGTTGAACCGCCGACAAAAAAGTACCGTCGCCGCCGATCGAAACGACCAGATCAGGTCGGCAATCAGTTAATTGGATGCCGTCGTCTTTAGCAGATATTAATTTCTTTTTCAGTTCCTTAGCAACCGCCAATGATTGCGGCTGGTCATTAGGAAAAAGGCAAATCTTCATAGTCTCCATTCTATCCCAACAAAAGACGCCGATACAAGTATCAAGGCGCCATCGTGTTTTTTATTTAATTACTTTCCAAGTTTTTCGCAAGTATCTTCAAAGCGTGTTTTTATATAGTTAGCTGATTGAGCAAGCTTTGTTTTTTCTTCATCGTCTAATACTAACTGAACTTGATTCTCAATACCATTTTTACCAACTATGGCCGGATATGATAAGTAAGTACCGTATTCTTCTCTAAAATTAGAAACCGGCAACTCGCTTTTAGCATCACTCAAAATTACATTTGCCAATCTTACTGCTGCCGCTGCAATGCCGAAGTTAGTATAATGCTTGCCGTGAAAAACAGTGTAACCGCCCTTTCTTGCTTCATCATCCAAACCAATAAGATCGATCGCTCTCTCTTGTGCTATTTCTTTGATCGGTCGTCCCAAAACTCGTACAGTCGACCAAGCAGTAAATTGTGAATTACCATGTTCACCCAAATTATAGCCGTCAACAGATCTGGGATCGATATCCAAAGATTGAGCAACTGCCCTTTTCATTCTGGAGGAATCGAGCAAAGTTCCGGTTCCAATCACATGATCTTTAGGTAAACCGGTATATTTTTGATATAACGAAGTTATAACATCACAAGGATTGGTGATATCGATCAAAATACCATTGAAACCAGACTCTTTGATTTTCGATGAAACATCTTTGACCGCCACACTGGTAAATGGTAATTCAACAAAGCGATCGTGCTCTTTATTATCTTTTTGAAGCTTAATATTACCGACTGCCGAAATGATCAAATCAGCATCAGCTAATTTTTGATAATCGTTAACGAACAGATTAGTGTGGCTAGGCAAATTCGACATTGCATCACTGAAATCGATCGCATCTGCAGTCACTTTTAATTCATTTGTATCTATCAAGACCAAATCGTCAGCAAAACCAGCAGTTACTAGATAATGTGCGACCGTTGAGCCGACATGTCCCAAACCGATTATTCCAATTTTTCTTGTCATATTTTCTCCCTTTTCAAATAATTATTATGCTCACTTTATCACTTTTAAAGAGAAAATTGTGAAAAAAATAAAAAAGATGAAAAACGATTTTCATCTTTTTCAAATTGTGAAAAAATTAAGAAAGCAAGGCTTCGAACTGATCCAGCCGATCTTTAAAAACTGAAAAGGCATTGTTCAAATAATCAGGTTTTTCCATATCGACACCAGCTTTTTTAATAACATTTAGCGGATAGTCAGATGAGCCTGAAGATAAATAATCAAGATAAAGTGGAACATTTTTCTTTGGATCTTTAATGATACCGTCAGAAAGAGTAATGGCTGCTGATTCACCGGTAGCGTACTGATAAACATAATAATCGTAATAAAAATGAGGTATACGTGCCCATTCTAGAGATATTTCCGGATCGAATTTTAAATCAGGACCATAGAATTTTTTATTAAGATCGCCATAAAATTTTGATAAGCTATCAGCTGTCAAAGCCTGACCGGCCTGAACTTGTTTATGGATCCAATCTTCAAATTCGGCAAACTGAGTTTGACGGAAAACAGTCCCCTTGAAGCCGTCAAGAAAATGATTCAAGACATAGGCTTTGACTCTGGGGTCAGTTTGTGTCTTTAAAAGATAGTCGGTCAAAAGCATTTCGTTAGTCGTTGAGGCGATCTCGGCAAGAAAGATCGGATAATCACCGTATTGATAAGGCTGATTTTTACGTGTTAAGCGAGAATGCTGAGAATGACCTGATTCATGGATCAAAGTGAAAATATTGTCCAAGGTGTCTTGCCAATTAAGCAGTATATAAGGATAAGTATCATAAGAGCCGTCGGAATAGGCGCCGGAACGTTTACCTGAATTTTCGGGAATATCGATCCAGCGTTGATCGAATTCATCCTGCATACCTTGAAGATAGTCATCTCCTAAGGGTTTTAAGGCTTCTAAAACGATTGCTTGAGCACTTTGATAATCAACTGGGAAATCGACCTCTCCGGTGATCGGCGTATAAAGATCATAACTATGTATCTCATCAAGACCTAATATTTTCTTGCGAAGACTGACATATCTGTGAAGCAGGCCGAGGTTGTTATTAGTCGTATCAACGAGATTTTCAAAAACGGTTTCGGGAATATCATTTCTAAAAGTTGCTGCCTGACGCGCTGATTTGAACTTATGAGCAGAAGCATCGAAATTATCAGCTTTGACTTGACCATACAGAGTAGTCGCAAAGGTATTTTTAAACTGTCCGTAAGCTTTGTAAACAGTTTGAAAAGCCTCTTTTCTCGCCCTGCGGTCACTAGATTCCATCATCAGAGAATATAGCCCCTGAGTCAGCTGGACCTTATTACCATCGGGGTCTGTGACCGTACCAAATTTCAGATCCGAATCATTGAGGATACTGAAAGTATCAGAACTGGCAGAAAAAACATCTCCAGCCGACGCAAGCAGCTTCTCTTCTTCTGTTGATAAAGTATGTTCCCTCTTTTTTGCGATCGATTCGATCAGATGACGATATTGTTCTAATTGCGGTTCTTGTTTATAAAAATTTTCGAGCTGCTCATCAGAAAAAGAAATAATGACCGGTGTCAGAAAAGATATCGCTGAATTGGTTTTAGCAGCCAAGCTGGCAACTCTGGCACGATAAGCAGCATAGTGATTATTGCTGGTATCTTGATCTGCTTTCAACGAAGCATAAGAATATATTTTTTCGACCGATCTGAGCAAAGAAAGGATCGACTTAATAGCATTCAATAAGCCCTTGCCGTCATTGACCTTATCAGCTAAAGAGGAAACCGCACTCGTCTGCTGATCTGTCTTAGAAAAGGCTTCTTCCCACTTTTGATCACTTTTAAATATTTTTGTTAGATCCCAAGTTTGAGCTGGATTTTTTTCGACCTCAGCTCTGGTTATCTGCTTTTTTTCTTCTGTCATAAAACCTCCGTCAATGAAAGCAATTTTAACACAAGCTTCTATCAGAAATTTTTTCTTGGTAACTCTTGAACCAACGATATTCATCTCTTAAAAAAATCAAATCACCCTTTTGAAAAACAAGCTTAGACATTTTCATTTCAAAAAGAAGCTGTGCAGCTGCTTTAACCGCAAAAGCATTCGCATGATTATATCTGCCTGAATAAAAATACTTTTTTGAAGTCAAAAAATCGATAAACTTATTTTTATCCAGACCATCGGCTCCCCTCTCTTCTAAAAGGAGCAGGCAATCAAGACGCCACTGCCAATTATCGCAAAGCAAACCGAATTGATGACCGCGATGAATGAACCAAGGAGCACAAACTGGTGATTTGCCTGTTTTACAGTAAATATCTGTAAGTTTATTTTTGTCTGCGCGGCCTTTGATAATAGAAGTCTGCAAGCGCCGCAAATGAGTAAAACTGTTTTCACCTATACAGGCATTTCCCGCTTTAAAACGAACCTTATTTGAAAATCCACCGTTATAAAAATAGTTAGATATTTCTGCAAAGAAAAGTTTTATATCTAATTTAGCTATTTGAAACGATAAAGACAAGAAATCTCTTTTTTTAAAATCCTTTAAGATCCTGATATTATCTTTCGCATCAAAACAAAATATATGGCCTGATCGATCAGAAAATTTAGCCGCTGTATGTTCTTTCAGCTTATTTATCGGATAATTCGGGCCCAGCAGCCAAATAAAAGGCAAACCGATCCTTTCATAACCAGAATTACGCTTGAAGATCTCTTCATCAGAAATCGGACTTTGCTGAAATTCGATCGCCAGACTTTGATCACCGAACTGAATAAACAAGTCAGCTCGTTGAGAAATATTCGAAAAAACTTTCTCCAGCGTACAATTCCAGCCAAGTTCTCGTCCTGTCTTTTCTAAAAGATACTTGCTTTCTAAATGAAGCAGGCTTTCATTTTCGGAAAAAGTTTCACAATCAGAAACATTTAAGTGAGCAAAATGAGGTCGTTTGATAGACCCCTGTTTTAAAATGACCTTGTTTTTGCAAGCTGGACAATAAAATTGTTTCCCACTGCCGCAACGATCAGCTCGTACCAGTTCTAAATTAACATTATGCGCAATAAGCATCTAAATAGTTTTTACGATAAAAAACTAATTTTTAAAAATATTTTTGCTTAATTCCAAAGCTAAATTGGTAAAAACCGGTTTAGTCAAATCGGAACTTTCTATCTGACTGCTATCAACTCTGATACCAAAATCAGACATTAAATTTTCGACACCGCCAGCTTTTTTGTTCCGCGAGAACAGATGCAGTAAAAATGCCCGATGGACTGCGTCATTGCCATCATGCGGAAATGCTGTTCTGATTTCATAAAGATCAGATACCAAAAACTTTGAATCGATAGTCTGACCAACTGCTAAAAATTCGTCAAAATCAGACAATAGATACCAGCCGTCATACATAAAGGTATTTTTTTGATCATCAGTATCTAAAGAAGAAGCAGATGTCGATCCAGACGGTTGACTGGAAGTGAGCGCATACTTGGGCCTATTAGACGAAATTCTTTTTTGCCGATCAGAATTAGATCCGCTTTTATCATAACCTTGAAGCAAATTCACGATCCGGCCATCGACTTCTTCATCTTTGATTGAAAAAATCATATTGCCGTCACCATCGACGCTCATATTAGAATCGTCTACGACACGTGAAATAAACAGTTCGATCCCTTGTTTGCCAGTGGGCATTATCTGAAAAGTCACTTGGTCATCATTGACGAAACTATGATCAACGTTTGCTTCGTCAAGAATGGAATAGAAAAACTTTTCGACCCTTTGACGGTCCGACATTAAATCTGACATCGTGATCTTGCGGTCGTCTAGGTCGGCCTTGCTTAACATGATGTGCAGAGTATTTGAATCAATTCTTTCCAGCTTCATTACTTACATTATAACAGTATGACAGTTAACAGATATAGCGTTAGAATTTAAATATGAATAGATTATATTTGACCTTCGGCAGCAGAAAGTATCTACTGAATTTAACAAAAAATCTTGATTACGATCAACTTGAATACATATCGAAATCAGGTGAATCACAATTCGGTATTTTTTCACGGGAACTCCTTGCTGAAAACACGCGACCGATCGAATTTCGGATTTTAGAAGAATTTTCACAAAGATCTTCTGATGCCCAATTGATCGGTTTATATTATTTTTCTGGTGAAGATAAAGAAGCTCAAATAGCCCAGAAAAATTTAAGTTTGCATAAAGCGGAATTTTCTAGAGATGGGATCTCGGGTGGAATCTGGATGCAAGAAACAAAGGATCTCCATCGCTACGTTCTTCTGTTGCAATTTGCTGACGCAGCTAGTTTTCAAAATTTCAACAAATCAGATTTGTTGAAGTCTGTCTCAGCTGATTTTTATTCCAATTTCAAAGTTATTTATAGAAAAGGTTTCGACCAAGACTAATAAAAAAACACTTTGCCTTTTAATGAAACAGCAAAGTGTTTTATATTGCTTTTTATAGAAAAAATATTTATCTATTTATCAATGATTTTTCTTGTTTTCCGAATGAAGTGAATCATCTTCAACAAAAGTGTTGAGTACTTCTGCGACCATATTCCATTCTTGTTCATCTTCTATTGGGAAAAGGTCGGATTCGGTATTCTCATCACCTGCTTTTGGATCAAAGCTAAAAGCTTGGATCTCAACTTCTTGGTCAGGATCATCGTTTGCTATTTGATCGACTCCTGCCGGAGTGAACAAAATATAATCCTTATTGTACTGATCTGAATGAAAGGTAAAAAGAACCTCATAAAGAGCTTCATTCCCATTATCATCAGTTAGAGTTACATATTGATCTTGATCGTTATTTTGTTGATTTTTATCAGCCACGAATCAATTTTCCTTTTTTATCCAAATAATTTTGTAAAATGAGCTGCGCTGCTAAACTGTCGATGACTTTTTTTCTCTTTGCCCGCGAAAGATCTGCCTCTTCTATCAGCATACGATTAGCTTCAACGCTTGTTAGCCGCTCATCTTCATAGTCGACCGGCAGCCCGAAATGATCTTCGACCATTTTGCCATAATTTCGGGAAGCGTCGACTCGCGGTCCTTCGGTATTATTCATATTTTTAGGTAATCCGACCACGACTCCGGTTATCTTTTTCTCGGAAATTATTTCACCCAAACGGTCTAGACCAAATTCGCCTTTATTCTCGTCGATACGAATTATTTCAACTGAACGTGCCGTCCAGCCTAACGGATCAGACTGAGCAACGCCGACGGTTTTAGAACCAACATCTAAGCCTAAAAGTCTCATTTATCCTTCCCTAGCCGACTGCCGTCGTTAATATAATTTTTGACTAATTCTTCGACGATCTCATCGCGTTGAAAACGACGAATCAGATTACGAGCCCCATTCAAACGGGGAATATAAGCTGGATCGCCAGAAATAAGATAGCCGACGATCTGGTTTATGGGGTTATACCCTTTTTCCTCCAAGGCTTGATAAACGAGCCTGAGCATCGATCTGACGTCTTCCGGTTTTTCCGGGCCAAAGTCAAATACAGTTGTATCTTCAAATTCTGCCATTGCCTATATTCTACCTTAAATGTTTTAAATTAAAATCTATTGTTGCTCAAGATATAGACCAACTTGAATCAAAGCATCTTTTATACCGGCCGCATCTTTACCACCGGCTTGAGCAAGATCAGGTCGACCGCCTCCGCCGCCTTGGATCTTTTTGGCGATATTTTTGATCAAATCACCAGCTTTTATTTCTTTTGGTTTATTAGAAGCAGCGATTAAAATTGGTTTCTGTTCCGGTGCAGAAGCCAAAACGATAACATCAGAAACTTTTTTATCGCGCCAATTATCAACGATTTCGCGCAGTGCTTGTGAATTTTGGTTATCGAACCTAGCTGTTATATAGCTGTAAGATCCAGCCTTTTTAACATCGTGAAAAATATCTTCCGCCGCCTGGTTAGCCAACTTTGCCGATAGAGATTCGATTTGTTTTCTTTGCTCGCGATTTTCTTCAAGCAGCACATCTATTTTGTTAGGAAGCTGTTCGATATGCTGCAAATTAAATTTCTGAGCAGATTGCAAAAGCAATTCTTCTCTTTCTTTGATCAGCCTGAATGCTTCAGGACCCGTTACGGCTTCGATTCGGCGAACACCAGCACCAGTACCGCTTTCACTTACGATCTTAAAAATACCTAATTGGCTGGTATGCTCAGCGTGAGTTCCTCCGTCGAATTCTTTATTGTAATCCCCGATCGAAACGACTCTGACCTTCTTGCCGTATTTTTCGCCAAATACCGCAACAGCACCAAGTTTCTTTGCCGACTCGATATCGGTTTCGACCCATTTTATCGGCAAATCAGCTAAAATCTGTTGATTAACTTCATTTTCAATTTTATCGAGTTCGGTTTTTTCCAAAGGACCCTGATGCGTAAAGTCAAAGCGTAAATATTTCGATTCAACTAAAGAACCTGCTTGATGAACACCTTGACCAACAATATTTCTTAAGGCTTGATCAAGCAAGTGAGTTGCAGTGTGATTATACGAAACCAGCCTGTGGCGTTTTAAGTCGATCTTCAAATCAAATAATTGACCGACTTTAACGTTTTTCAGTAGCGAGACTGTGTGAATATGCTGTTTGTTAGGACCGTTTTGAACATCTTGAACTTCAGCCGCAGCATCCTTTTGACCAGCCGGATAAATAGATCCATGGTCAGCCACTTGGCCGCCCATCTCAGCATAAAAAGGAGTCTTGTCAAACACCAATAGTGCGGTTTGCCCGGCAAAAGCCTGATCTGTTTGTTTGCCTTGGACAATAATAGCCGACAATTTAGCCGAATCGACCTCGTTTTGCGACCAGCCGACATATTTCGAGGCAACTTTCAAGTTTAAAAGTTCACCCTTTTGTACACCGAAAGTTTTGACCTTGCCGGCAGCTGCACGCGCACGTTCCTGCTGCTTTGACATCTCCTCTTCAAAAGCTTTTTGATCTACCTGCAAACCTTCGTCTGAGAGCTGCTCTTTAGTAAGATCAAATGGAAAACCATAAGTATCAAACAGCTTGAACGCCGCTTTGCCGGAAATCGATTTTTCGCCTTTTTCTTTAGCTTGTTTGATCAAATCATCCAGCAGCTCAATACCAGCACTAAGAGTTTTTCCAAATCTTTCCTCTTCATTTTTTATAACAGGAATGATCTTGCCTTGGTTCTCGCTGATCTCTGGATAATAAGAGTGCATTATCTTGCCGACAGTCGGTACCAGTTCAGTCAAAAACGGTCTTTCGATACCTAATTTGCGGCCATGCATGACAGCGCGCCTAAGCAAACGGCGGATAACATAACCGCGGCCGGTATTTCCGGGCAGAGCCCCATCGGAAATAGCAAAAGTGACCGCCCGGATATGATCAGCGATTATTTTAAAACTAATATCATCTTGTTTGGAAACGCCGTATTTTTTACCAGAAATTTTTTCCGTTTGATGGATCAGCGGCAAAAAAAGATCAGTTTCAAAATTGGTCGGTGCATCTTCAAAAATAGAGACCATTCGTTCCAGCCCCATACCGGTATCAATATTTTTATGCGGCAATTCGGGATATTGCGAATTATCTGTTAAGCCGGGCAGATGGTTGAATTGTGAAAAGACGATGTTCCAGACCTCTAAATAACGCTCATTTTCGCCGCCCGGATACATTTCCGGATCCTCATCGGGCAGATCCTGAAATTTCCTGCCGCGGTCAAAAAATATCTCGGTATCGGGGCCTGAAGGTCCTTCGCCAATATCCCAAAAATTATCTTCTTGAGCAACAGTATGGCCAGAAATAAAACCCGGCTGTTCCTCCCAAAGTTTTTTGGTCTCCAAGTCGCGCGGATAATAAGTTACATATAACTTTTCCGGTTCAATGCCGAACCAATCCGGACTGGTCAACAGCTCCCAAGCCCAAGGAATTACTTCTTTTTTGAAATAATCCCCGACAGAAAAGTTGCCGAGCATTTCAAAAAAAGTATGGTGGCGGGCAGTATGACCAACATTTTCAATATCATTAGTTCTGATCGACTTTTGGGCATTTACCATTCTTGGATTTTCGGGGATCTGTGAACCGTCAAAATATTTCTTTAAAGTAGCCACCCCGGAATTGATCCAAAGCAAACTCGGATCATCTTTAGGTATCAAAGACTGGCTCGGTTCTATTTTATGACCCTTAGATTTGAAGAAATCTAGAAACATTTGTCTGATCTGTGCTGAATTTAGTTTTTTCATTTTCCTCCAAAAATAAAAGCACGTGGAAATGCTGGGGCGATCAACGACGCGGTACCACCCAGCTTCACACAGTGCTTTATGTGTCTCTGCTTATTATTTTTTATTAGAAAACGGGAGCACTCTTTGATTCCGAGCTGCACAAGCCTTGCACCGACCGGCTTTTCTCTAAAACCCACCCTCAAAGAGCATATCCGTCTTTAAGAATACTATACCACCTGCAGAGCTGGTAAAATACGAATTTTTTTAAAAAATTTGTCAGGATTGTTAACATTTTTTGACTTACTTACTTTTAAGTATCTAATATCAAACTTAAATCTAAGAAAGGTGGTTTTTGATTTATGAGTATTTTTCGTAAAAAGGATATTGCAAGCCTCACGAAAAATGCGACTCCTCTGAAAAGAACACTGAGAACCTGGGATATTACCTTCCTAGGAATCGGCGCGATCATTGGAACCGGAATTTTCGTTCTGACTGGTGAAGGAGCTCTTACTGCGGGCCCGGCTTTATCGCTTTCGTTTTTGATAGCAGCGATCTGTTGTGGATTCACTGGACTGTGCTACGCAGAATTTGCCTCGATGGCCCCCGTCGCCGGATCAGCATATACATATTCGTATATTGCTTTTGGCGAAATCGTTGCATTTATCATCGGCTGGGATCTTATTTTGGAATATGCGCTAGGTGCGGCAACAGTTTCTGTTGGCTGGTCAGGTTATTTTGTCAACTTGCTGTCTAACTTTGGTCTCCACATCCCAACAGCTCTGACTTCTGCAGCCGGAACTACGGCAGGCGTCAACAGCTTTTTCAATCTGCCGGCATTTTTGATCGTATTATTGATCACTTGGATCATCTCGATCGGCATTAACTCAACTAAACGAGTAAACGATACGATGGTCGTTATCAAACTAGCGGTTATCGTGCTCTTTATTGCCTGCACTATTTGGTTTATCAAAGCCGGCAACTGGCATCCTTACGCTCCTTATGGCTGGTATTCATTCCATGGCGGAAGAGCCGCTGGTATCATTCCGGCAGCTTCGATCGTTTTCTTCTCCTTTATCGGTTTTGATTCTGTCTCTTCCAGTGCCGAGGAAACGGTAAATCCAAGCAAGACTTTGCCGCGAGGCATCTTGTTATCACTATTTATTTCAACAGTACTTTATATCATCATGACTTTGATAATGACCGGAGTCGTTCACTATACGACTTTTGCTCGTTATATAAACGCTCCTATCCTGGCTGTTTTAGCAAGAACAGGACAAACATGGCTGTCCATTATCGTCAGCATTGGCGCTATCTTAGGAATGACCACTGTTATACTGGTCCAACTTTATGGACAATCAAGAATAACTTATTCGATGTCGCGCGATGGGCTGTTTCCGAAATTTTTCGGTGATGTAAATCCAAAGTACCAAACACCGTTCAAGGGCACTTGGTTCTTCGGCATCATTACCGCTTTAGCCGGTGGTTTCATCAATTTAAACATTCTAGCCGAACTGGTCAACATCGGTACTTTAACTGCCTTTATCCTTGTTTCCGCCGGAATAATTTGGATGCGCCACTCTAATCCTGATCAGCATCGCGGTTTCCGTGCACCGGGAGTTCCTTTTACACCTATTATCGCGATCATCTTCTGTGTCACTTTGATAGCTGGACTCAACTGGGAGACTTGGCTTAGGTTCGTTGCCTGGTTTATAATAGGTATGGTAATTTACTTTGCCTATTCAAAGAGGCATTCAAAGATGAATATTCAAAGTGCCTCGGCTTCAACCAAGAAAAGTTAATGGAGGCTTCAACAATGGCTTACAAAAAGATTCTTGTCGGTATTGATGGTTCCAAGCAATCAGATCGCGCTTTTGAAAGAGCTCTCGACTTGGCAGAACAATTTTCGGCCGAACTGCACATATTGTCGATCGTGAACAGAGATCGGGCAATGATCCTTGCTTTTGGTGCTAACGAAGATATTTACCAAGATCAATACCAGCGCGATAAAGATCGTTTAACAAGTTATGCAAAAAAAGCTGATGACCGCGGAGTAAAAAACGTTACCAAAACAGTTATCGGCGATGCAAAGCAAATACTTGCCAGAGACTATCCTAACGATAATGATATTGATTTGATAATCCTCGGTAATACCGGTCTGAACGCTGTTGAACAGATTTTGATCGGTTCTCACAGCAGCTTTGTCGTAAGAAATTCCAAAGTAGATGTTTTGATCGTAAAATAACAAAAAAATAAAAAACCCGGCTTTAATCGGTCAGGTTTTTTATTTGTTCCAAAGCTTGTTTAAAATCAGCTAATAGATCATCTTGATCCTCTAATCCAACTGAAACACGAAGCATACCTAATTTAATACCATCCTTTTGCAGATCACTTTGACTAAGTTCAGCGTGGCTCATTTTCGGCGGATAAGAAACGATCGTTTCAGTGCCGCCTAAAGAGACCGAAAAAACAGGTATTTTTAGATTACAAACGAATTTTTCAACTGCCTGCTGGCTGCCAAGATCAAAAGAAAATACCGCTCCCCCGCTCTTGGCCTGTTTCTTTTGTATGTCGTGACCGGGATCAGATTTTAGGCCGGGATAATATACTTTTTTGACCTGCGGCTGTTTTTCAAGCCAACCTGCCAATTTAAGTGCTGATGAGCTGGAACGGTCCAAACGCACGCCCAAAGTTTTGATACCGCGCAATAAAAGCCAACTGTCAAAAGCGCCTAGAGTGGCGCCGATCGCATTTTGTATGAAATAAATTTTATCAGCCAGCTCTTTTGAACTAGTTGCAGCTGCACCGGCGAGAAGATCAGAATGACCGGCTAAGAATTTTGTCGCCGAATGCACAACGATGTCAGCACCCAATGAAAGCGGTTTTTGCAAGTATGGCGACATAAAAGTATTGTCAGCAATAACGATCAAACCATATTGATGGGCAATTTTGGCAACAGCAGCGATATCGGTCACATCCATGGTCGGGTTCGACGGTGTTTCGATATAAACAGCTTTGGTATTTTCCTTGATCGAACGGTTAAAAGCTTTCAAATCGCATAGGTCGACATAATCATGACTAATGTCAAAGCGTTCCAAAATATCATTAAAAAGACGATAGGTACCGCCGTAGACGTGTTTTGAAACGATAATATGATCGCCGGCACTAAAAGTCAGAAGTACAGAAGAAATCGCGGCCATTCCAGTTGAAAAAAGATAGCCGTACTCAGCCCCTTCAAGATCAGCGATCGTCTGCTCGGCCGATTCGCGTGTCGGATTGCCTGAACGAGCATAATCAAATCGATGGAAATGTTCTAGATCAGGCTGGCTAAAAGTGGAAGTCATGTAAATAGGTGTATTCAGTGCGCCGTTCTGTTTGTCTTCGGGAGTCGTATCTTTGATAATTTTTGTAAAATCATGAAAATCAGTCATCTTTTTTTCCTTTTTAATCTTTTTCAAGCCAATTAGCAATTATTTCAGCACCATTTGAAAGCCAGATATTTTTTTGCTGATCCAAAAAATAGTTTTCGGGCGGGGATTGTTTTAAACCTTTTTTGACATCGCGATAATATTCTTTAGCCAAAGTATCAGCTCTGTACTCGAAATGACCGGTATAAATAAGTGAATGACCGTCATCCGATTCAGCCAAGGAAACACCGAAAGGATCTTCTCTGCCGGAAAGGACCTGCCACCCTGAAGCTTCAGCGCTTTTGCTATCTATCGAAAACCAACGCGAATGCGGTGCCAAATCAATACCTAATCGATTTTTTGAGAGATCGAAAATACCAAAAACTTTTTTGTCCAGTTTTTTAACCTCGATATTTTTTTGTGCTTTGGCTAAACCAGCGGCTGCCCAGCAAGAAAAAAAGGATTTGTTCACCTGCTTCTTTTGCCAATCGATCAGCTGTTGGAATTCCTCCCAATAATCTATTTTTGAAAACGGTATTTTATCAACCGGGGCACCGGTAACTATCAACAGATCATATCTTGATCGCTGCGCTTGATCGAGCTGAAGATAATATTTTTTTACCATTTCTGGATCATCTTTAACTTGATGAGTCTTCGGTACGGCAAAAAAAACATGAAAATCAAAACCTGTCTTTTCACTCACCCGGTCCAAAAGCCGGACAAAATCTTCTTCGCTTTGTTTTCTGGTCGACATCAAATTAAGAAGCAAAACTTTTTTTGCCCTTTTTAATTTTTCATCATCTTCAATAGCAGGTCGAAAAAAGCCCTCTGAAATTTTGGCCTTATCATGCAATAAAAATCCATTTTCAATAAAAACGGTCACTTGATCGCTGCTCCTCTGACAGCCTGCGTAAGATCATCCAAAAGATCCTGCTGATCTTCTAATCCAACACTGACCCGCACTAAGTTAGAAGTGATGCCTAATTGATTTCGTCTTTTTTCAGACATATATTGATGAGTCTGCACGCTGGGAATGGTTATCAAGCTTTCAGCACCGCCTAAGCTTTCAGCGAAAGAAAAAATTTTTAAGCCGCGCAGAAAAAGATCTATGTCATATTTTTCATTCAAATAAAAGCTGATCATACCGCCAACGCCAGGATAAAGTACTTTGTCTACACCGGGGATCTTTTTTAAAGCCTCAGCCAAAAATCGACCGCTTTTATCGTGCCGGGCCATACGCAGGTGCAAAGTTTTCAAGCTTCTGATCAAAAGCCAGGATGAAAAGGGATCGAGTACTTGACCTCTGGTAACCAAATTCTGATAAACCGTTTCTGCCCTTGGGCCATCTTCTTTTAAGATCAAAGCACCAGCGAGAATATCGTTATGTCCGCCTAAATACTTAGTTGCTGAGTGCACGACTGCATCGGCGCCGTCTAAAATAGGATTTTGAAATATCGGCGACAAAAAAGTATTATCAACAGCTAATATAGTTTGAGGATTGGCAGCGTGAACGACTTGAGCAGTTCGTTTCAAATCAATTATTTTCATGGTTGGATTGCTTGGCGTTTCCAACCAAACGATCCGAGTTTTGTCGTTGATCAAATCTGCTAATTTTTGAAAATTTCTGCCGTCCCAAAGTTTATAATCAAGCCCGCTTTTAGTAGAAATATCGTCAAAATAGCGAAAAGAACCTCCGTATAAATCGTCTGAAGCAATGAAATTATCGCCTTCTTTGAGAAATGAAGAAAAAAGAAGATCGATCGCCGCCATCCCGGAAGAAACAGCAAAAGCACGTTGACCGTGCTCCAAAGCTGCTAATTCATCTTCAAGTATTTTTCTAGTCGGCTGTATCATTCGTGAATAATTAAAACCCGTTGATCGGCCTAAACCAGGGTGCCTATAAGCTGTCGAAAAATAGATCGGCGAACTTACCGCCCCGCTTTTTTCATCATCGCTGCCATTGCCTGCCTGCGCGAGTATCGTGTCAATATGTGCCATTTATGATCACCCCCAAACCTCTTTAATGATCGATTTTACTAACGCTAATTTTTTCCACTGGTCTTCGTCAGTTAATTTATTGCCCTCTTCAGTTGAGGCAAAACCGCATTGGGTAGAAAGCCAAAGTCGATCTAATGGCAAATATTCGGCGGCTTGATGGATACGATCGATTATAGTTTGCCGGTCTTCCAACTGCGGTTTTTTAGAAGTTATCAATCCAAGTACGACCCTTTTATCGCCGCTGACTTTAGCCAACGGTTCGAATCCGCCTGCACGCTGAGAATCGTATTCGAGGAAATAAGCAGATACATTTTCCTGACTAAAAAGCTGATCGGCTACCGGGCCATAGCCGCCTTGTGAAGCCCAGTCGGAATGATAGTTTCCTCTACAAACATGAGTATTGATAGTTAGATCCTCAGGGAGATCTGCGATTGCTTGATTATTGACCCTCAAATATAGATTTTTCAACTCTTCCGGATCAAATTCTGAACCCGCCATTGAATCCCAGAATTTTTTGTCGACCAGCATCCCCCAGGTACAATCATCCAATTGAACGACTCGAGCCCCTTGATCATAAAAGGCTTTGATCGCTTGGTGATAAACATCAGCCACATCCCTGTAGAGTTCTTCTCGGCTGTTATAAAAATCAGAGATCCTGTCAGCGTTTTTACCGCGCAGTAATTCAGCTAAAAACTGAGCTGGTGCCGGAATCGTAACTTTTGCTTCGACACCGTTTTCTGCTGCTATTTTTTTAGTAAATGCAAAATCTTTGATGAAGGGATGCTGATCGGCGTTAAAAGATAATTTGCCATTCAAAACAGCCGTATCATCTCTGGTCTCTT
The DNA here is from genome assembly GCF_051852995.1 of Oenococcus alcoholitolerans. Lineage (GTDB taxonomy): Bacteria > Bacillota > Bacilli > Lactobacillales > Lactobacillaceae > Oenococcus > Oenococcus alcoholitolerans. The sequence goes on along the minus strand of NZ_CP176042.1, from coordinate 640,095 downwards.
CTTTTGAAAAAGCATATCCTTGGCCATATTCAACTTTTTCAACACCGCCAAAACCCCAAAAGAAGTCAAGATGCCACCAACTGCGGCGAAATTCACCATCGGTCACGTAATCCAGACCCGCTTCCGCCTCTTTTTTGATCAGTTTTCGATCTCTTTATCTTGTACAGCACGCAGCTGCTGGTAACTTATTTGGCCATTTCTAAACTTTCGGTTAGCTTCTTTGATTTCTGCCGGCCGTAAAAACGAACCAACATGTTGAAAACCGATTTTGTTACTTACTAATGTCATTAGTCTCTCCCTTGATAAAAAAATTCAGAATAAATAAACGATGGTAAATAAAAACCCGCGAACAAATAAATGTTCACGGGACGACAAAAACGTGTTACCACTCGTATTCGCTGATCGATCACTCGACCAGTCTTACCAACTACGCCTTTAGTAAATGGACCTCCAGAAATAGTTTGGAACGATAACGGATTCAACCGATCTGAACTTGCGGTAAACCACTCGCACAGATATGCTCAAAGACCATTTTCGCCTGACCAAGGTTCCCAGATTCCACCACACTGAGTCTCTAATAAACCGCCGCCAAGCTACTTATCTTCTCATTGCAAAACTTATTGAATATTATATAAACACAGTGAATTAAAAATGTCAATCGTTTAATCGAAATAAAAAGTATTGTTTTTTTATTAAATGCGTGTATACTTCTAATCAACATTATGAAAAAGACTTTCCTGCCAATTTCATCGCTTCAAATTAGTCGGCTTGTTCGACGATAAAAGACAGTTTTGACACGTAATTTTATTTTTGTGTCGAAGCTGTTTTTTTGTACTCAATTTTTGGAGGAATAAAGATGAAATTATGGGGTGGACGCTTTAAAAAAGCTGAAGACCAAGACATGACAGTTTTTGATAACTCGCTGCCGCAAGGTCGCCTAATGTACAAAGAAGATATCGACGGGTCGATAGCACACGCGAAAATGCTTCAAAAACAAAAGATCATTCAAGAAAATGAGGCTTCTTTGATCATTGATGGTCTAAACAAGATAAAAAAACAAATAGAGTCTGGTACGATCGAAATTCCGGATAACGGTTACGAAGATATTCATAGCTTTATTGAAACGATTTTGACCAAGCAAATCGGCACGGCAGGAAAAAAACTTCATACAGCACGTTCGCGAAATGATCAAACAGCCGTTGACAGCAAACTTTTTTTCAAAAGACATTTACAAAATATTTTGGCTGCCATCGATAAGCTGATCCAGGTTTTCAAGGACAAAGAAAAAGAAGACGACGGATCAACTATCATTCCCGGATATACTCATCTGCAAAAAGCGCAGGTGATCACATTTAAATACTATTTAGATGCTTATGTGCAGATGATCAAAAGAGACAAAAAACGAATTTTAAACGCACTGGATATTATGGATGAAAATCCATTAGGATCTGGTGCTCTGGCTGGGACTACTCACCCGATCGACCGGCAATTCACGACAAAATTATTGGGCTTTCAAAAACCCGTCGATAACTTCTTAGATGGCGTTTCCGATCGTGATTATGTTTTAGAAATATTAGCCGATTTTTCCATCATGGCAATACATCTGTCTCGCTTAAGCGAAGAACTGGTGATTTTCTCCAGCCAGGAATTTCATTATTTTATCATCGACGATTCGCTTGCGACCGGATCATCGATGATGCCGCAAAAGAAAAACGCTGATTCGGCAGAACTTATTCGCGGCAATGCAGCTATGATAATCGGCCAGCTCGATCAATGTCTGGTAATGATGAAAGGCCTGCCTTTGGCATACAACAAAGACATGCAGCTTGATAAAGAAATATATCTGCCGGCATTCAAAAAAATAAACATGATGCTCGTGATCATGGCTAAGATCATTAAAAGTTTGAAGTTAGACAAAAAAAGACTAGCAAGATCGATCAAACAAGGTTTCTTAAATGCGACTGATATGGCCGATTATCTTGTCAAAAAAGGTGTACCCTTCCGTGATGCTCATCAAATAGTCGGCAAAGCCGTACTGTCTGCTGAAACAAAACACAAAAGTTTAGAACAATTAAGTTTGAACGAACTAAAAGATCTTTCGCCAATGATCACAGAAGATATTTACGACTATCTAAAAATACCAGAAGCCATGAAAAAAGGTATAAAAAAGGAGATGCTTTGAATAATGCACACGATATTATTTTGTAAACGACGACAACTTTTTTCTTTCAAAAAATAAAAAAAGAAAGAGAAAAGGAAAATGGTTAAAAAAGATAAAAAACTCGGCAAATGTTTGCTGCTGATCACAATCGTGATGACAACATTATTTTTATCAATGATCCAACCGACCGCCCAAGCAAAAACTCAAAATCCGGATCAAATTTACAGCAAAATCAAAAAACGCGGTTACTTGATCGTTGGTCTTTCAGCTGATTATGCACCAATGGAATTTCATAGCACTATAAATGGACAAGACAAAATCATCGGTTCTGACATATCCTTGGCACAAAAAGCGGCGAAAGACATGGGTGTGCGTTTGGAAATCAAAGAAATGAATTTTGATAATTTGATCGGCGCGTTAACGACTGGAAAAATAGATCTCAGTATTACCGGAATGGTCGATACTCCTGAAAGAGAAAAAATCGTTGATTTTTCACATCCCTATTATTACGAATCGCCAGTCATGCTCATTAGGCGGTCTGACAAAAGTAAATTCAAAAAAATTCAAGATTTTGCCGGTCAAAAGGTCGGCGTCCAAAAACAAACGACCCAAGAAAGTCTGGCAAAAGACCAATTAACCGGGGCAAAGATCGTATCAGTCTCAAAGCTGACTGATGTGATCGCGCAGCTTTCAGCCAACAAAGTATCCGGCGTCGTTGCTGCCGGTGTGATCGCTCAAGCATATGCTAAACAAAACAAAAATTTCTTGGTCATAAATCCAAATTTCGCGGCAGCTAAATCGCCTATCGCTGTGGCAATGCCAAAAAATGCCCCGCTGCTTAAAAGCAGTGTGAACCACAGTATAAAAACAATAGTTAGTAAAAATAGTTACCAAAGGTACTTGGATAAGGCTTCAAAACAAATGTTTGCAAACAAAAGTTTTTTCAGCCGCTACGGTATGTTTTTCGTAAACGGTACTTTGATGACTTTATTGATCGCTGTCATTTCAATATTCTTTGGTACTTTGATCGGTACGATCGCAGTAGTTATAAAACTTTCTAAAATCAAAGCAGTCAAGTCGGCAGCGTCGGCATATATTCAATTTTTAAGAGGTACCCCGGTATTAGCTCAAGTGTATTTGATCTATTATGGCACGAAACCGATCCTGAATATCGACATTTCAACCTTCGCAGCAGGGGCTTTAGCCCTCTCGCTTAATTCCAGTGCCTACATTGCCGAAATAATTCGTGCCGGTATGCAATCAGTCCAAAATGGCCAGACTGAAGCTGCAAGATCTTTGGGACTATCAAAAAAAGAAACACTATTTTCTATTATTCTCCCGCAGGCAGTCAAAAACATTTTGCCGGCTTTAGGAAATGAATTCATCAGTATCTTAAAGGAGTCTTCGATCGTTTCCGTGATCGGAGCTGCAGAATTGATGTTTCAAGCATCAGTCGTATCCGGTGCCAGTTTCCGGCCTTTTCTTCCAATAGTGATAGTGTCGATAATTTATTTCTTATTAACTTTTATAATTTCAAAAATATTATCAAGTTTTGAAAAGAAATTGGCTTATTAAAAAATTTATCAAGGAGAAAAAAATGACACAAAAAATTGTTTTAGCATATTCAGGCGGACTTGACACTTCAGTCGCTATACCTTGGCTCCAAGACAAGGGTTATCAGGTCATAACAGTCTGTCTCAACGTCGGTCAGCACGGAAAACAAATGGATCAGATTCAACAAAAAGCCTTAAAACTGGGAGCGATCCAATCCTTAGTGATTGATGGTCAAGACGATTTTGCTGAAAATTACGTCAGCAAAGTGATCAAATCAAACGCTCTTTACGAAGGAGAATATCCACTCATATCAGCTCTCTCCCGCCCACTGATAATTAAAAAATTGGTTAAAGTAGCCCACGAAAACAATGCTGACACGATCGCACATGGATCTACAGGCAAAGGAAATGATCAAGTCCGTTTTGAAGCGGCGATACACGCTTTAGATCCGGAAATGAAGATCGAAGCTCCGATCAGAGATTTTCAGTGGTCTAGAGAGGAAGAGATCGAATATGCCCACCAGCATAAGGTTCCCGTTCCGATAAACTTTGATTCACCCTATTCGATCGATGAAAACCTCTGGGGCAGAGCCAACGAGGCCGGTATATTAGAAGACCCATGGAACCAAGCACCGGAAGATGCTTTTGCCTTGACTCAAGCAATCGAAAAAACACCGGATCAACCTGATTACGCCGATATTGAATTTAAAAATGGTCTCCCGGTCTCTTTGAACAATAAAAAAATGAAGCTGGCCGATCTGATCAAGGAACTGAACAAAACAGCTGGAAAACACGGCATCGGCAGGATAGATCACGTTGAGAACCGGTTGATCGGCATTAAATCACGGGAAATTTACGAAGCACCAGCTGCTAAAGTTATCATGACAGCTCACAAAGATCTAGAAGATATAACCTTGGAACACGATCTCGCTCATTTTAAACCATTGATTGAAAATGAAATAACTGATCTTATATATAATGCCATGTGGATATCACCACTATTCGATGCTTTGAATTCTTTTATTGACAAAACACAAGAACTCGTTAACGGCTGCGTAAAAATGAAATTGTTTAAGGGCAATGTAACTGCCGTCGCAAGAAAATCAGAAAAAAATTCGCTTTATTCTAAAGAACTTGCGACCTACACTTCAGCTAATTCTTTCGATGAACAAGCAGCCGCCGGTTTTATGAAATTATATACTTTGCCGGCAACTGTATTTGAACAAGTAAATCATATCCATTCAAAAGCTAAAGCACAGATAGGTACCGAACAATGATTTAAAATCCCTTTTTTAAGGGATTTTTTTATGCTTCGTTTTCAATTATAGAGACGATCTGAGCCATATCAGAAAGAGTGATAATACCCTTGATATCACTTGGACCTTTTATCGGCCGCTTATCAGCAATAAGAATGACCGGATTGCCCAAACCGCGGCGGGCTGAGCTGACAAATATTTCTAGAATAGAGTAAACGGAAGCATCTTTTTTAACAAAAACGACTGGATGCCTTTGCTCCTCGTACTTTAATGAATCGATGATCCTGCTATTATCAATATCCAAAAGACTGCTTGTAACGGACGCCGCGAGCCAATTCATAACGCCGTTTTCAGAAAGCACAGTCACAAAATGATCACCATCAAAAATCGGAAAATGTGTCAAACTGTATTTATCAGCAGCAGACAAAAGTTCTGATAAATGGTCACTGGACTGAAAACAATGGACTTTTTTCAGAAAATCACGATCGATAGTGACCGGATGAAGCAGCTGGTCAGTGATTTTATCTAGATTATCAGTTAATTCTTGAGTGACAGTCGCGTACTGACTGCCGCTTGGCAAATTATTATGGACCAAGATATTTCGAAGATCACGAACACTGTCAAGAAAATTTTGGTAGCGTTGTATGACAGGATTACCCTTTTTCAGCATTCTTGAAAATAAGATGCCGAATTCTTGTTCTTTTTGTCCGCTTATATAATTCATGGCTGATTGAAGTTTGTTAAAACTTGCAATGAAATTTTGATTATCAGCACCAGATAATTTGTCCATAATATTCCCCGTTTACTTAATTTTAATCCGAAAGAAATATAAAATTGATAAAATAAGTATTAGATGTAAGCGTTTTAAAATAATCGAGCAAGGAGAATTACATGGCTTTTGAATTACCAGAACTTCCTTATGATTACGCTGCCCTAGAACCATATATCGATGAAAAGACGATGCGTCTCCATCACGACAAGCATCATCAGACTTATCTCGATAAATTAAATGCAGCTTTAGAACAAAATCCGGATTTAAAAAATAAAACGATAGAAGAACTGCTTACCGGGCTTTCAACGATGCCGGAACCGCTTCAAAAAACGATCAGAAATCAGGGCGGAGGTTACTATAACCATACCCTTTTTTGGCAGATGCTTTCCCCTAATTTTGACCAAATGCCTTCTAACGATCTAAAACAGAAAATAGAATCGCAGTGGCAGAGTTTCGACGAATTCAAAAAAGATTTTTCCAGTCAAGCAGCGGCCGTTTTCGGTTCCGGCTGGACTTGGCTCGTTATAGATGAAAATGATCAGCTTAAAATAGTCAGCACGGCCAATCAAGATTCACCTATCATGACAGATGAAAGCTTGCGTCCTTTATTAGGGATCGACCTTTGGGAGCATGCCTATTATCTGAAATACAACAATCGCCGCCCAGATTACATTGCAGCTTTCTGGCACATTGTGAATTGGCAAAAAGTTAGTCAAAATTTCCATAGGTTCGTTGGGAAAACCGAAGTTAATTGAATAAATGCGCTTACATCCAACCATTGATCCGAAAGATCCAGTTCATTATTCTGGGTCTTTTTTTGTGAAATTTTAAAAAAATCAATTTTTTTATTAGGAAAATGTTCACAAAGCATACAAAAGGGTGTACACTGCTTTCAAGCAAAATTTCTTAAAAGAAATAGCTTAAAGGGGTGATTGAAATGTTTAAGTATTCAAAAAGAGTTCCAAAAGATGGTTCAGATGCGGTCGGAGAAATCCTAAAAGCCGCCGCTGATCCAAAGATTATTTCTTTTGCTGGCGGACTACCTGCCCCAGAGCTTTTTCCAGTTGCCGAAATGAAAAAGGCGACCGATGATGTTTACGACGAAAATGGTAAAGAAGCTCTTCAATATGGCTCAGCCAAAGGTGTTTTAAAACTCAGAAAAACGATCGCTAAACGAATGTTGGATCGTGAAGGCATCAAAACTGATCCTGATCACATCATGGTTTCGACCGGTTCAGAACAAGTTATTGACCTGGTCGGCAAAGCTTTTATTGATTCCGGAGATACTGTTTTTGTCGAACAGCCTACCTATCTTTGTGCAATAGACGTCTTTAAGTCTTATGGGGCCAAATTCGTCAGTGTTCCAATGGACGACGACGGAATGCGGACTGATGCTCTTGAAGAAGCCCTGAAAGAACATCCAGAAGTAAAGTTGCTTTACACCGTGCCTAATTTTCAAAATCCAACTGGTAGAACTATGCCGGCTGATCGTCGGGAAGCTCTGGCAAAACTGGCAGAAAAATACGACTTTATGGTTCTAGAAGATAATCCATATGGAGATATTCGCTTCGCTGGCGAGCATGTGCCTTCAGTAAAATCTTTTGATAAGAGCGGTCACGTTATCTATATGAGCACTTTTTCTAAGATCCTTGCTCCAGGACTGCGTTTAGGCTGGGCGATCGCCGACTTGGATGTTATCAATAAATTGACTGTTTTAAAACAATCAGCTGATCTTCATTCCGATAATTTAGCTCAATATATCGTTGCTAAATTCTTTGAAGAAAATGATATTGAAAAACATATCGAAAAAATCAGTCAGCTTTACGGCAGCCGCAAAAAATTGATGACCGACAATATCAAAAAGTATTTCCCAAAAAATGTAAAATTCAGCGATCCTGAAGGCGGCATGTTTCTTTGGGTACAGGTGCCGGGAGTCAAAGATACTACCAAATTATTCAACATGTGCATAAAACATAATGTTGCTTTCGTACCAGGTGTTCCCTTCTTTGCCGGGGCAGAAATACCAGGAAGTTTTAGACTTAACTATTCTAATATGAAGGAAGACCAAATCGAAGTAGGCATCAAGCGTTTGGCATCTGCGATCAAAGAAGTCCTATCTGAACAAACTGTTGCAGTAAATAAATAAGCATAATAAAACCCGAAAATTTTATTTTCGGGTTTTTCTTTAAGCTAAAGCAGAAACGATCTTATCTTCAAATTTCTCTGGAGCAGTTATTGGAGCATAACGCTTGATCAGTTTGCCATCACGGCCGATCAGAAACTTTGTAAAGTTCCATTTTATCGGTCCGTCACCGCTTTCTTTTTTTATATATTGAAAAATCGGATCAGTATTCTTGCCATTAACAGATATTGGTTTAGTCATTGGGAAAGTAACACCAAAATGACGCTGGCAATACTCGTTGATAGCGTCTTCATCATCCAATTCCTGATTAAATTGATTTGAAGGAAAACCGATTATGATCAGACCCTTATCTCCATATTGTTCATGAAAACGCTCTAAAGTTTTTAATTGCGGGGCAAAACCACACTTGCTGGCTGTATTGACAAGTAAAAGAACCTTATCTTTGAAATCAGAAAAATTGATTTCGCTGCCATCTAATTCATTGATTGAAAAATCGTAAATAGAAGCCATAATATTCTCCTTTTAATTGATCAAAGTTCTCCAGCAGTTGCCGAAGATATAGAAGGGAAAAGATAGATCAACCGACCAAGCTGCGAGCTATCCAGTTTAAATTCAATAGCCGGTAAAAGCGTATTGATCGAATCCTCAGCGCGTTCACTAACTTCGCCGGCACCGACCAGATGATCATTTTTATCAAAAATCAAGTAATTATCTCCGATCGTCTGTTTATCGACCTGACGGTACCAGTCATCGGGAAGATGATTTTCTTTGATCGAATATTTATCAGGATCAGCTTTAGCATCATCATATTTAACACCAACTTGTGCCAGTCTTGGTGATGAAAAGACAGTTGATGGTATCGCCGGATAGTCGATCGGATCAGAATTTTCCTTAGAAAAAAGACTGGTCAAATACATTGATTCAAAAATAGCTGTTGGTGTTAACTTAGGCTGAGTCTTATCGATCACATCTCCAGAGGCATAAATATTATCAACACTAGTCTGCAAATGATCATTAACGATGACACCGTTTTTATTATATTTGACCCCTGCTTTATCTAAACCTAATTTTTCAATATTAGGTATTCTGCCAGTTGCATCTAAAATCCAGTCAGCAGGATAATTTTGACCACTCGCAGTTTTAACAAGAAGACCACCGTCAGTCTTTTCAAAAGAAGTAACCGCAGTATTATTTATAAACTCAACGCCGCGTTTTTTAAGATCATCAATAATAAGGTCCACATATTCTTTACGATAAGCTCTTAAAGCGCGATCGCCATGTGTTAAAACGGTGACTTTAGAACCCGAAGCATTGGCGATCGTAGCAAATTCAGTCGCAATATATCCGGCACCAATAATCACGAGCCGCTCAGGCTGCTCTTTCAAATTCATAAAATCTTCACTATCGCCTGCTAGCTCGGTGCCCGGTATATCCAAACGATGCGGACGCAAGCCAGTCGAAATAACTATTTTATCAGCAGTTTTAGTACCTTGTCCTTCGATAGCGACCGTGTGCGCATCGACCAAATTACCAAAACCGTGGAAAATATCAATTCCAGCTGATTTCAAAAAACCGCTGATCGCATCGGGCAAACTACCGATAACTTGATCTTTATGTTCAACGTTTTTTGCCCAATTGATACTGATATTGCCATTTGTAACACCATTCAACCGCTCTGCTAATCTTTGTAAAACGACCGGTGCATCAAGTGTGATCTTGGCATTACAACCGCGATTAGGACAAGTTCCACCTATTAAACCGCTCTCAACGACCGCAACTTTAACACCTTTAGAAGCCAGCGGGATCGCTCCATCAAAAGTTCCATGCCCGCTTCCAATATATAGAACGTCATAATCATAATTTTCTGCTGACATCGTTACCTCCATTTACTTCCTAAATATAAGTACTTTTACAACATAAGGTTACGCTTATTTTTGGATCTAAGCAAATAAAGATCATTTTAAAACTGAACGTATCAACCTTCCAATATTTTCCGAGACATTTTCAATGTCAGGAATCGAATCCTCGATAGCCTGATCTAAACTTTTTGCACCTGATGGAGTCGAAAATATTGCATCAATAGTTTTAGAAGAATAAAGATCGTTGATATTTTTTCCTATATTACCGGTCAAAACTATCACCGGTGCATTATGAGAAACTTCTTTTGCCGCAATAGCCACACCATAAGGTGTTTTACCAAATTTAGTTTGAAAATCGACACCCCCTTCACCAGTAAAAACAAAATCAGCATTGACTGATCTTTCTTTAAAATGAGTGTACTGCAGCACCAATTCGACCCCCTTATTCATTTCGGATTTTGTAAAAGCCATTAGTCCAGCTCCTAAACCACCAGCTGCTCCGGCTCCTTCTTTATAGGCCAAATCTTTATGAAAAAATTTCTTTATAACTTCGGCATAATGTTTTAGATTGGCATCAAGCAACTTGATCATTTCTGAGTCAGCTCCTTTTTGCGGTCCGAAAACGTTGGAAGCACCATTTTCACCGATCAAAGGGTTTGTTACATCTGAAGCAATCAAAATTTCAGTACTATTAATCCGAGGATCCGCCTTCTCACTATTTATAGAGAATAATTTATCTAAGCTGCCGCCGCCAAAAGATATCTCATTTCCATTTTTATCAAGAAGCGAATAGCCAAGAGCTTGTGCCATCCCAGCTCCACCATCATTAGTTGCACTGCCACCAATACCCAGGATTATTTTTTTAGCACCTTTATTAATGGCAGAAATTATCAACTGCCCAGTACCAAAAGTAGTTGTTACTAACGGATCATGATTTGAATCATTCACATATTGTATTCCACTGGCCTGAGACATTTCTATAACTGCAGCCTCATTATCACCGAGAATGCCAAATTTAGCATCAACATCCTTTCCCAAAGGTCCTGTTACTCTTTCAGAAATGATTTTCCCATCAGTAGCGTCAACTAAAGACTGAACTGTTCCTTCGCCTCCGTCTGCCATGGGTATCAAAACAAAATCAGCATCGGGAAATATTTTTTTCAAACCATTCCTAATCGCTAAAGCTGCTTCTTTAGCAGTTAAACTCCCTTTAAATGAGTCTGGAGCAATAACAAATTTCATAATTATCTCCTTTAAATCAACTTGTTAAAATGCAAACATCAAAACAGCAGTTGCAGCTGCACTTAACCCGACCAATGATTCATATAGTATCGCAGTAGAACGCTCTTTTATATCCATATGCATCGCATTAGCAGTTACATGAAAATAGTTGCCATGTGGTAAATGGTCGATAACAATTGCACCGGTGTGAACCATAGCCGCAGCCGCCAAAGGCGAAACACCAAAGGCTAAAATAGCCTTTGAAAATGAACCAGTAGCTAAAATAACTCCAGTTGAGGTTGAAGCCGCAGCTGCAGCCATTAAAATTCCCGATATAGGTGCTAATAAGACACCTGATACTCCTGAAGATTTAATCAAATTAATTATTTCATTTGGTAAATTAGAAGACGTGATAGTCGCCCCAATAGCACCAGCTCCAATTAAAATCAAAACTACATCAGTCATCCTAGCGACACCTGACTTTGCAAATTTTAAAATTTTATTACCATCATTCATAAATAAAGAACCAACAACTGCAGCAAATGGCAAAACATACATAGCGTCCAAATTTATTTTAGTCATCCAAGAAATACGTAAAAGCGAACCAATCGGATTTATCAATAGTAAAACAATAGCTATTATAGGTGTTGAAAGCGATGCCAATAAAGATGGCAGATTCTTACCGTTCGAATGCGAGCTTTCTAATAAATCGCTGCTATCGATTCTAGAACCCTTATGTCTTATTAAGGTAGCCAATAGTACAGTAATTGCCAGCGCGACCAAAGCAGGAACAAAATCAGCTATCATAACCTGACTTATTTGTAAATTGAACCCCTTCGCAGCTGCTATCGTATTAGGATTAGGTGAAATTATATTTCCAGCTTTTCCGCCGCCTGAAAGGGCTAGTAATAAACATAATTTTGAAAAATGCATTCGATTGCCTACTTCCAAAGCAACTGGTGCAACGATTAAAACTGCAACGGGTATAAAAACACCAACAGCAGTAATAACCATTGTTGCTAATGCCAAAGAAAAAATTGCTAAATTATCTCCTAGCTTATCAACTATGGTCCTAGCAATCCTATCCGCAGCACCGGACTCCATCATCACACCAGCAAGCATTCCCGCAGCTAAAACACGCAAGATAGTTCCAACGACACTTTGTGAACCAGATATCAAAATGTTTATAGTTTGGTTGAGATTAGCTCCGCCAAGTAAACATCCTACTATCGAACCAAGAAGCAAAGAATAAACAGGGTCAAGTTTTTTTAGAATCAAAATGATAGCTATGGCTAGACCAATCAAAGCAGCCCACCAACTTAGTGTTATCGACATAATATCCCTCCTTTAATATTTACCCTCACATTGCTCATTTTAATGCAAGCGTTTACTTTTGGATTGATTATTTTTTAACAATGTTATCTGTATTGCAATAAAAATGTAAGAAAACATAATTTGTGAAATTAAAATCTTCACAAAATACTGTTAAAACGCACTTTAATAAAAAAACTTTAATTTTTTTCACAAAATACTTGCAAGCGCTTACATAAAATGTTAGTTTAAGGATGACCGAATAAAAAGTTCCGGTCTTAGTAGTACTTAAAAAATAAATCGGAAAACTTTATGCAATACCAATCCTCTTTTCTAGAACATCTTTGTAGTTTTCCTAAAATTTTTAAGTAAACTGCTTGAATTTTGAAGAAAATATAAAGGAGAAAACAATGACTGATAAAATTCCCGCTAGCGTAGCAATGTTAAGAGTTCTTGAAGCATGGGGAGTCAAGCACGTATATGGTTATCCGGGCGGCTAATTTAGCTCAACGATGTCTGCTTTGGACCAAGAAAAGGAACGCCTGCAGTACGTTCAGATCCGTCATGAACAAGTTGGTGCATTGGCAGCAGCAGCTGATGCAAAATTAACCGGAAAGATCGGTGTCGCTTTTGGTTCAGCGGGTCCTGGAGCTACAAACCTGATTACCGGCCTTTATGATGCCAAAGAAGATCACGCTCCTGTTTTGGCCTTAGTTGGACAAGTTACAAGTACCAACATGAACTACGATTACTTCCAGGAATTCCCTGAAAACTCTATGTTCGCGGACGTTGCAGCTTATAACCGGATCGTTATGACACCTGAAAGTCTGCCTTACGTCGTTGACAAAGCAATTAGAGAAGCATATAAAAATAAAGGTGTATCGGTCGTAGTAATACCGAATGATTACGGCTTTGTTCCGATTCCAGACGAAAAATATTCCACCGCTTCAGAAACTGATAGTAAAGCGGAACCTCTTGCAAAGGCAACTGATGAGGAAGTAGATAAGGTCCTCGATTATATCAAGAAAGCAAAGCGCCCGGTCATTCACGTTGGCCGCGGGATCAGACAAGGCGGCCAAAAGCTGGTCGAACTATCTAAAAAGCTGCAGATACCGATCGTACAAACCGGACTTTCCAAGGGATTGATACCTGACGATTACGAAGGCAACCTTGGTATGGCAAACCGTGCGGCTTCAAAACCGGCTAACGAAATTTTTGGGGTTGCTGATTTAGTTATCGCTATCGGCGCTGATTTTCCATTTGCAAATTTGGTTTATCGCACTCATCCTTTCAAGTTCGTTCAGATAGATGCTGATAAGACAGAATTCGGCCGTCATCATTTTCTTGATCTCGGAGTTTGGTCTGATGCAACTTACTTTGTCCAAAAAGCGATTGAGCGCAGCCAAGCGGTTGCTCCCAGCCCATTCTTCAAAGCGGCAGTTGCAGATAAAAAGAATTGGCAAGCTTACTTAGATAAATTGTCGAATAAAAATACCGATCCATTAGAGTTCGAGCCGCTTTACAAGTCGATCAATGAAATTTCCAATGATAAATCTGTTTTCTCGATCGATGTTGGCGACAATATAATCAACAGTTTCCGTTTCTTAAATATCGGACCGAAAAATAAGTGGGTCATTTCTGCACTCTTTGCTTCTATGGGAACCGGTATTCCAGGAGCGATCGCTGCCAAACTTTCCTACCCTGATCGTCAGGTGTTCAATATCGCAGGTGATGGAGCATTTTCGATGGTCATGCAAGATCTGTTGACTGAAAAGAAATACCATTTGCCGATAATAAATATCATCACTTCAAACAAGACTTTGAACTTCATTAAAAGCGAACAAGATGATCTTAAGATGAATCATTCCGGGATCGACCTAGAAGATCAAGACTTTGAAATGATTTCCAAAGGTATGGGAGTTGATGCCGTTACCGTCAGCAAATCAGATGATTTAAAAGCAGCCTTCCAAAAGGCAGCTGCAGCCGAAAAAGACGGTCGTCCGTTCCTGATCAACGCCAAGATCACAGCAAAGCGCGGATTACCTGTTGAAGTCTTAGATTTGAACATCAAGAATGGAAAATTAGAAGAAACCGTTAGTCAAGACTATAACCTGAATTATGAAAATAAGTCTGTAAGCAGTTTAAGAGAATTCTTTGATTCTTATGATGGCAAAGAATTAAAAGGATTGCCTGAATTCTTCGATGAATACCATGTTGATCTAGGCGGAGGTTCAAAAACTTCCGAGCCGGAATTAGAGACAGTTTAAAATTTGATATATTTCATATATACGAAAACGATCCTGATGGGTCGTTTTTTTATTTAAAGTTATAAAATTATTTGTAAATGTTAAAAAATAAATCATTTATTTACATCGTTATTGCTGCAATTATTGGTATAGCAGCAGGTTTTTCAGTTTGCTTATTTGCGCTGGATTCGATAAATCAACCGATTAAAAATAAACAAGCGGAAATAAAAAAGACTGTCAAAAGAAGCCAAATTAAAAGAAAAACAAAAGCCGATACTCAAGATCAAAAATCATCTTCAGCAACCGGCTCAAAGATAAATAGCGATCCTTCAGCGAGATCAAGTATCGGCTCCAATTCCTCGTCCTCTGTATCTGATCCAAACAGCAGCAATCAGCAGGCCGACTCGATGAAAATGTTCAACGGCCTGCCGCAAAGACCTCAGCTTGCTTTATTGATAACGAAAATGTTTGATGGCAAGCCTTTCGACAACACTAATTATCAAATTTTTATGGGTCTGCCTAATGCGATCGTTATTTATGACAACGGCGAAGGTATCGGCGGATGGCCGGATCATGTCATGAAATTTATCGATAAACATAACGGCGATTGGGATGAATATGCACCGCATACGACAACAGATAATGCTGATTCCAATCAATTCAATACGTCTTGGCAATACTACCAAACATTTTCTGATGATCAATTGATAAAGGAATATTACTCGAGCCAGCAGCAAAAACTAGCAATACAGCACATCGAATCAATGGTCGACTTAAGCCGCAATACTGAAGTCTTTCCAGCTTTGCCCAATTGATCTTACTAAATATCTCTTATCATCATTTTTAATAATCAAAAAAATCGTTATCTCAATAAATCAAGATAACGACTCATTTTTAAAAAGCAAATATTGATAAATTCAATTATTTTTTTCCATGGCCGCTTGTTTTGCAGTAACTCTTTCACTGATTTTCAAAAACGGCAGATAAAGCGCTATACCGATAATAATGATCAGGGCTTGTACCAGCACAGCTCTGAAATCTCCTGCCGTGGCCAGATATGAACTTAAAAGTGGCGGCGTTGTCCAAGGAATGTAGACCACCACCCTGTTCATGAATCCGATGACGGTAAAAAAGTAGGCGATCGAAATGCCAATAACCGGCTGCAATACAAACGGTATCATCATTGGAATGTTGAAAACGATCGGATAACCGAAAATGACTGGCTCGTTTATGTTAAATAAACCAGGCGCAACAGCTAAAGTCGCAACGTTCCTGCTTGCTTTGATCCTTGAAAAAATGAAGATCGCTATCAGCAAACAGATCGTCGAACCGGTTCCGCCGATCATACCAAAAGTATCACGGAAAGTATTAGTCAAAATATAAGGTATCTTTTCATGTGCTGCATAAGCTGCCATATTTTTATTCATATTTATCAACAAAACAGGATCCAAAAGCGTTCCGTTGATAACTGTTTGGTGAATACCTAAAGTAAATAGGAAATTACCGCAGCTGTAAATAAAAAGCATACCGATTAGACTCGTATTGAATCTTCTAAGCGGTTCTTGGATCAAATTAGTAATCAAGTCGATCAAATTGGTTTTGCCAAAAACCAGCAGCAAAGCCGAAACAAGCGACATGATCGCCAAAGTGAGGATAACCGGAATCATATCGAAGAATGACTGGAAGACCGAAGGAGGAACATTTCCGCCTATATTTATATTCAAAATTTTCATATTAGCGAATCTTATGAATATTTCTGTTGCGATCAAACCAATGATTATCCCGGCAAACATTCCGGTGGTACCGAGATTGGTAAAACTCAAGACACCTGTTGCTGTAACTGATTTACTGGCACCGGTCGGTAAAATCTTTATAGAAAAAGGCATCATCACGATCAAGCTTGTCAAAGCTACCACTGCCGCAAGGATCGGATTGTGGAAATCCTTATTTCGCGAAAGACAGTAAGCGATCACTGGAGCCAACACGAGACCGGCAATATTTAAAGTACCATTTGTGATCATATTGCCCCAATATTGATAATTGGATAAAGTCGTTCCTTTTGCAAACAGCGGGAAAATCACGTTGTTTATCAAAACGGCTAACCCGGCCAGAATAAACAAGGGCATTATCGTTGCAAAAGCATCTCTTAATGATCTAAGATGGATCTCATTTCCTACTTTGGCTGAAAAATCGGAAAATTTATCCAGAAAATTAGGGCCTTTCGCTTCGTTATTATTTTTCATAATTCACCACCGTACTTAAAGTTCTTCGCCATTAGAAGCAAAAACTTTTTTGAACCAAAAATAACTTTTTTTAGGGACTCTTTTTAAATCAAGCAATTGATGATTAGTTCTATTTACATACACTGCTCCATATCTTTTATCAACGTTTCCCTGCGAGCTGGGGATATCAATAAGACCCCATCCCAGATATCCGATCACCTTTGCCCCCTGCTCAACAGCTTCCTTTAAGGCTTGGATGTGCGCGCGATGATAGTCGATTCGATATTGGTCATCGATTTGATGTTTTCCGTCCCATTTTTCACGTGCACCAATACCGTTCTCAATTGGAAAAATCGGCTGACCGGTCAAATCAGATAAATATAAAAGAATTCCCTTGAAGGCAAGCGAGTCGATCTGCCAGCCCCACTCATTTGTTCTAAGATATGGATTTACCTTATGACCCAAGTCAATGTAATAATTAGGAACCGCATTAACAGGTATCAAACTGGAATCTAATAATGAACTGGAGTAATAACTGAAACTCAAAAAATCATTTTTTGTCTTGGAAATAGTTTCCAGATCTTTGTTTTTTAAAATATCACTCAGGTTATTTGCTTTCATATACGAAAGTACTTCTTGAGAATATTTGCCCCGCGTAAACAGATTGATCAAATTATTGTTGGAAAATTCCTTAAACACCCTGACTGCTTCAACGTTTTCAGGTGTTGAAACTGCAGGATAAACTTCTTGATAAGCAAGCATGCCGCCGACCAAATCTTTAGGTTTTTCCTTGTGCAAATATTGCGTAAACAAAGAATGAGCAAGCATTACATTATGCTGGATAAGATAAAGATCAGAAAGGCTTTTTTGACCGGTTATGTAGCCGCTATTCTTAAAAGCCCAGGACAAGCTGTAACAATTCTGTTCATTGAAAGTTATCCAATATTTGACCTTATCGCCAAATTCATCGACCATTTTTTTGCCATAATCAAGGAATTTAAAAACTAGTTCGCGATTAACAAAACCGTTATATTTTCTAGCAAGATTCAAAGGCATATCGAAATGATAGAGACAAATCATCGGTTCAATGCCGGCCTTTAATAGTGCATCGATAAAATTATGGTAAAAATCGATCCCCTTCTGATTAAAATTTCCTTCACCATCAGGCTGTACTCGGCTCCAAGAGATTTGGAAACGATAAAAATTCATCCCCATATCTTTCATAAGATCGATATCTTCTTGAAACCGATGATAATCATCAATGGCTGTTTTCCAATCAGAACTGTTATCAGCAGCCGGTCGGATGTCATAAACTGACATACCCTTTCCATCGAGATTCCAAGCACCTTCCGTTTGCATACTGGATGTTGAATTTCCCCAGAAAAAATTTTTATCTAAAGTCGTCATATCAAACCTATTTTTCCTCCGTAATTCTGTTTTGTTAGCGCTTACAGAATTACACCTTAAGTATATCAAAAAATAAATTTGTAAACTCTTTTAAATAATTTGTATATACTTTATTTAGAAATGAAAAAGGAAGATACTCATTACATGAGCAAATACATTGAAATTGCCAACAAAATAAAGAAAGATATTTTAGAGGGCAAATATCTAGCTGGACAGGCTTTACCGGATCAAAACGAATTATCCAATCGATTTAAAGTTAGTCGAATGACTGTACAAAAAGCCTTAAATATTCTTAGAGCGGAAAATTTAGTTTATAGCCAAAGAGGATCCGGTACCTTTGTTGCGAAAAATATAAACCTCACTTTAAAAAATGATCAAAGTGTTGAGCAATATGTAGGGACAACTAATTTGCTTGGTAAGGATCATCAAATTTTAAGTAAAATAATAAAATTTACAATAAGGTACCCTCAGGAAAACGAACAAAGTCAATTATTAATATCTGAAGATGATTTAGTTTACGATATCATTCGCTTGAGAGTCGTTGATAAAAAACCGTACGCATTGGAATACACAAAAATGCCAGTGAAAGTTATCCCTGGAATCAACGAAAAAATACTTCAAAAATCAATTTATAATTACATAGAAAAAGAACTAAAGCTGACTGTCGGTTCCGCTTTTAGAACGATCGGCGCAGACAAACCCAACCAAGCAGATATGAAATATTTAAAACTTTCTACGGAAGATCCGGTTCTAGAAGTAACACAGACCGTTTTTTTGAATAATAACACGCCATTCGAGTACTCAACGACCAGACACCCGTATAATTTTGGCAGGATCTCGGTGTTTGTGAAATCTAATAAGTAACCGGATTATTTAATTTATTGAAAATTATTATGAAGTAAAATAAAAACGTTTTCAAAAATAGATTGTAATAAGAAAATTTATGTGCTATCTTTTATTTGTTGGTAGCGCTTACATTATCGATTTAGGGAGATCATGAAAAGAACAACGATCAAAGATATAGCTAAAGAAACCGGATTATCGATTGGTACCGTATCGAAGGCATTAAATAATGTTGATGTTGTAAAACTTTCAACTAAAAAGAAAATATTAAACGCTGCCAACAAACTAGGTTATTTCCCAAATTTAAAAGGAAAGCAACTTAAAACTGGCGAAACAAAAACTCTAGGTTTTTTACTTCCAGCGTAACTGGGCCGTATTTCTCCGTACTAATTGATTCATTAGTTAATTTTGTTGAAAAGCTTGGTTACGATCTTAATGTATATATATCTGCTGATAGAGAAAAACTTCTTAATATCCTGGGCGGTGGAACTTACGACGGTTTTTTTCTATTCGACACCACTGTAAGAAACGAAGATATTTTGAAAATGGATTTTTTAGATATCAAAACAGTTTTTTTAGATAGAAAATTCAATTCAAGAAAATCTACTAGTGTCATTTTCGATTCCTTTGATGCTGGTTATAAAATGGGCAAATATTTAATTAATATGGGCCACAAAAAAATATCTTTTGTAGCCGGATTCCCAGGAACTTATGATAGCGACCAAAGATTTTTAGGTTTAAAGTCAGCATTAAATGAAAGATCAATAACTATACCTGAAATTTATTATCTACAAGGCTTATTTGAGGAGGAAGCATCTTATAACGCTGTAATATCATTCCTCAGAAAAGCTTCACTTAATTCTTTATCTCTTCCAAGTGTTTTTGTCGGTGGAAATGATATAAGTTCAATCGGTATTATAAAAGCACTAAATCGAGAAGGATATTCAGTACCTAAAGATATCAGTGTTACAGGATTTGACGATATCGAAATTTCTAGATATTTTAGTCCAAAAATAACAACTTATCATAATCCGATACAAATACAAGCAAAAAAGGCAGTCGAATCAATGAAAATGCTCATTGATGGAAACGAATATATCGAAAATAAAATAATTCCAGGAGAACTAACAATAAGAAATTCGGTAAAACCAATTTTTTAATGTTTTTATCTTTTGAAAAATAAAAACGTTTTTATTTTAAGGAGGCATAAAGCTTGTGTCTTTAAAATCACAAAAATTAACAGAAGTATCAATGCTCGTTCGAATCCAAAGTTGGTTTAAAAACTGGATAAGGCAATGGCAGCTGCAAAGCATGATTTTACCTGGAATAATATTTATGATTATTTTTAATTTTATTCCGATATATGGGCTGGTCCTTGCCTTTAAAAGTTATTCTGTCACCAGCACTGTTCAAGATTCACCTTGGGTAGGATTACAAAATTTTCAAACAATCATACAAGATAAATATTTTTGGCAATCGGTTGAAAATACTATAGGTATAAGTACGATCAAATTAATCATTGAATTCTTTTTACCCATAATCTTGGCAATTATGATTTTTGAATTGAATTGGCTGCCATTCAAAAAAATAGTTCAAAGCATAACTTATCTTCCCCACTTTCTTTCTTGGATAATTTTAGGCGGGATGATCATCACTTGGATGTCTTCAAACGGTATGCTTAATCAAGTTTTAAACGTATTTGGAGCAAACATTCATACAAACCATATGCTTGACGCAAGTAGTTATTGGTCAATAGCCTCACTATCTGATGTTTGGAAAGAAGCAGGATGGGGTACCATTCTTTATTTAGCTGTGATGTCTCAAATAGATCCAACCTATTATGAAGCAGCAAAAATGGATGGTGCTTCTAAATTAAGACAAATTTGGAGCATAACGATTCCGGAAATGAAAAATATAATAGCATTGAATTTGATACTTTCCGTTTCAGGACTTTTTAATTCAAACCTTGATCAGACATTGGTATTAATGAACTCACAGAACCAACCTAAATCAGAAGTTATAAATTCATACGTTTATCGAGTTGGTTTGACACAAGGAGATTTTTCTTACGCAACGGCCGTTGGATTAGGCGTATCGGTAATATCGGTTGTGCTTCTAATTATAACTAACGTAATAACCAAAAAATTAAATGATAATCAATCGGTGCTTTAAAAGGTGGTCTATAAATTATGAAAAAAATAGATATTACAAAAATAAGACCACAGAACCACGTAAAAAGTTCCCTATCGACACGTTTATTTAATATTCTAGATTTAGCTTTAATGCTGATTTTTACACTTATTATATTTATTCCAATGTGGAATATTCTTGTTTCATCGTTTGCTGCTAATAATGCAAATTCATTTATTTTTTGGCCAAATAAATTATCAATTGCAAACTATATAAGCGTTATGAGCGATCCAGGAATATGGCAATCAATGTGGGTTTCAGTAGCTAAAACAGTTATAGGGGTCATTTTCCATCTGATAATGTGCTCAATAGTAGCTTACGCTCTTAGCAAAAGAAACCTTAAAGGGAGAAATTTATACACTTCAATGGGCGTGATAACAATGTTTTTCTCTGGCGGAATGATTCCTACCTACCTCTATTTTTAACCAATTTTATAAGTTCTAAATAAAAAGAATTGGATACCCTTTCGGGAAGACTGCCGGATAAAATAATGACGTCCTTGGAATCTATTTTTTTTATTTCGTTTTTAAAAAGAAACTGTTCGCTTTGAGTAACGATCGGCCCAGAAGCATTGATCTCGATCTCGACCTTATCTTTTATTTTTAAGTTGATACGGCAATTATCATTTATCTCGGTAAAATTCAGATAGATCTTTTTTTCAGGAATGGATTTCTTGATAAATTCTCCAGTAAAACCGCCTAAAAAACCCAAAGCAGTTGAATGCGTGCCCAAATGATCCAAAAGTCTGCTTACATTTATTCCTTTTCCTCCGGGAAATAAATGTTGAGACACCATTCTGTTAGTTTTACCAATTTTTAATTTTTCAACATTGACAAAATAATCTACAGAAGGATTCAACATAACCGTATAAATCATTTTTTATCGGCCTCCAATAAATTCGTTGTTTCCGTTAACCACGACCTTTGTTCTGATGAAAGTCCCTCGGTTATTAATGACACTTTTTCTAGATCGACAGCTTTGGCATAAGAAATGACGTCTATTTTCGATGAATCGGCTAACACGTAAACTTTTCTTGAGCGCTGTACCACGGCTTGTTTGACCGCAGCCTCTTCTATATCGGGTGTCGTAAGACCAAATTTTTTAGATATACCATTAATTCCAATAAAACCCACATCAAATGATAATTGTTTTATACGCTCAACCGCAGCTGCACCAATAGTTGCATCCGTATTTAATTTAACTTGGCCGCCAATTATAGTCACTGGTATCAATAAGTCAGATAATTTTGATGCATGATGAACGGAATTGGTAACTACTGAGACTGATGGATCCTTACTGGCTAAAAAATGTATCATTTCTCCTGTGGTCGTTCCCGCATCTAAAAAAATGATTTCTCCACCTTTTAGTTGTTCTGATGCTAATTGAGCAATTCGGTGTTTTCCCTCTTGATTTATCAAAGATTTTTGCAAAACAGACGGTTCTGTATTTAAAGATTCAACAATTTTTACCCCTCCATGTATTCTGCGAACTTTTCCAGATCGTTCTAAATCTTCTAAATCTCTTCTAACAGTCGACAATGAAGTTTGAGAAACATCTTTTAATTCTTTTAACGATATCATCCGGCGTTTCTTAATAACATCTAAAAGCTTGCCTTGTCTTTTTTGGATCAACATGCTTTTATCACCTCCTAAAATGAAAGCGCTTTCTACATAAATTATGTTAAACTTTTTGAATTTTTTTGCAATAAAAAAATATCATTTTTAACCAAAAAAATTCAAAAAAAATAACCGCATCAAGCGGCTATCTATTCCCAATCATTTTTCTTAAAAAGATGTTTATCACCATGGATCGAATAATTGCCATTTTTTGCAACATTGATAATAGATGATCTGAGATCGCCATTTTTCCTGAATTCAAAAGCGGCATCCTTTAGAAAAGCAGCTAGTTTACCCTGCCAGACCAATCGCGGATCGTACCCGTACTGCAGCCAGACACGATGATTTTGTGCATCATCCCAATCACTGGCTCCGTGGTAAGGACGATCATCAACTAGAACGCTATCGGGCAAGTTAATGAAACCTTTATTATGAGTAAGAATAACATGCTTGTAAAAAGGGCTGTCTTTTTCATAACCGAAATATTTTTGTATCCAAAAAATTTTATCCTGCCAAGAACTGTTGTTATACCAGGGAGCGGTTGACAGGACATACAAGTCATAATCATTTTCTAACGATTTGACTCCGGATACAGCACCCTTGACTGGTTTTAAATCATGAAAAATATTCGGTATTTCATCCGGTTTTCTGACACCGAATTCGTTAACGTCGGCCTCGTTTAGAATCGGAGAAGTATTGACAAGAACGTTATCCATATCCAAAAACAATTTTGGTTTTTTCATATTAAACCTCGTGCCATTAAAAAATTAAAATAAAAAAGAACAAAATAATTATATTCTTGATACAAAAAAATATAAAATCATTCTTCTTCATTCAATGACTTAAAACTCATCGCCGACAAGAAATCAGAGATGCGTTTGTTATCACTATTAAAAAATTTATCCGGTTGGCCGTCATAAAGGATCTGTCCATGTTCGACAAAGACGATTTTGTCAGAAACCGCTCGTGCAAACTCCATATTATGTGTAATAACGACCATCGATTGGCCTTCTTTAGACAGCTCCTGCAAGACTTTCAGAACATCCAGCTCGGATTCCGGATCCAAAGCACTAGTCGGCTCGTCAAGCAGCAAATAACTTGGATGCATCGCAAGTGCCCGTGCGATCGCTACTCGCTGCTGCTGGCCGCCGGAAAGCGAATTAGGATAGGCTTGTGCTTTGTCTTTAAGACCTACTTTGTCTAGTAGCTTCAAAGACTCTTCTTTTACCTGTTGCTTATCTTTTTTTAAAACTTGCACCGGCCCTTCCATTAAATTTTCAAGCACAGAAAAATGTGGAAACAGATTATAATCCTGAAAAACCATTCCCGTCTGGCGGCGAATCCTTAATAGGATCCGATTAGAAATAGCTTTAGAAAAATCCACTTCAATATCATTGATCGAATATCTGCCCGAATCAGGTATCTCTAATAAATTCAAGGATCTGATCAAAGTTGATTTTCCAGCTCCAGAAGGTCCGACCAAGACCGAAGTCTGCTGAGGCAAAAAATCGGTACTGACATCGACCAAAACTTTTTTATCATTATATCGTTTGTTTATATGACTTAATTTGATCAAAATACACTCCTTATGCCAGGGTCAAATAACGAGAAAAATGCTTTTCTAAGTACCGTTGCAGTGAACTCAAAATGGTACATAAAACAGCATAGAAAACTGCCACCATGCAATACATGAGCAAGGGCTGATAATTTTCAGCTGCAATCTGCTGACTAACTTCAAACATTTCAACGATCGTGATCGAAGCCGCAAGCGAAGTATCTTTTACCAAACTGATAAAGCTATTAAAAAGCGGTGGTAAACAGACTCGAGAAGCCTGAGGAAAAATTATGCGCCTCAATACTTGAGAGCGTGTCATGCCGATCGAATAAGCAGCTTCCCATTGACCTTGGGGGATCGAAATTATCGCAGAACGAACCGTTTCCGAACAATAAGCGCCCGTATTCAAGGAAAAAGTTAAAATACCGGCGGCCAAAGGGGTAAATTTGATGCCATTGGGAGCAATGCCGCTGATCCTCAGATATGGCAGCCCAAAATAGACGATAAACAGCTGAACCAAAAGCGGCGTACTGCGGAAAAGCCATACGTAAAATCTAAAAATGCATTTTATCACCCGAAAAATGATGTTTTTCTTTCTGGATATTCTGATCAAAGCTGTGATGACCGCTAAAATCAGACCAAAAATAAAAGACACGATCGTGATCGGAATAGTGTAACGGATCCCAGCCCCGATGATTTGTGGAGCGGAACTTGCGATCACCCTCCAAATATCATTCATATATCCTCCAAAAAATGCTGATCAATTAGTTATATCAGCACCAAAATACTTTTTTGATAATTTTGATAATTGACCGCTAGCCTTGATTCGACTTAGAGCCTTGTTTACCTGCCGGCGTAATTTCGGTGATTTTTTATTCAATAAGACAGCGATTTTTGCTGCTGGTGAAGTTGATGATGGAATCGAATAGTATTTCAGACCTTTAGTCGACCTTTGCTTTGAATAAGCGAACCAAGCTTCTCGAGAATTTATCGTTCCTTGAACACGCCCTTGTCTGATCAAAGACAAACTCGTTTGAAAATCACCAGAAGGAACGATCTTGGCTCCAAATTTTTTGGCAATGATTTCGTTATTCGTTCCAGTGCCTTCAGCAAATGGTTTACCCTTGATATCCTTAACTGATTTTATTGATTTATTGTTCGAACCGGTGATCAAAATACCGCGAGACAGGATATATGGACGTGAGAAAAGAAATTGTTTTTGTCGCGCCGGTGTGATGGTAATATCGTTTAATACAACATCAAATTTGCCGCTGCCTAGACCAGCGATCAAAGAATCCCATTTAGTAGGAACAAAACGAACCTTCAAATGAGATCTTTTTGCGATCTGTGAAGCCAGATCAACTTCAAACCCGGTCAATTTGTTATTTTGACGATAGGAATATGGAGCATAAGTCCCCTCTAATCCGACCGTTAAAGTTTTTTTATTCAATAACTCAGAGTTAAAATTATTTTTACTGCTTCTAGCACTTGCTTTGACCGTTAGAGAAAAAAGCAAAAAAACTAAAAGCAAACTAAAAAATATCACTTTAAAAAAAGAGCCTGATTTTTTGTACATGTTTAAGCCTCTATTAATAGTCTAGTCCAACTATCTTTCCAATAAGAATCAAATTTCCTTCCACGTTTTTTTCGCTGTTGACAAGACCAGACGCAGCTTGTCCCACTGCTGATCTTCGGTGAGTTTGTTGCCCTCTTCAGATGATGCAAAACCGCATTGAGTGCTGATGGCCAAATTATCAAGAGGTACATATTTTAAAGCATCGGCTAAACGATCTTGCAAAAAGCTTTCTTCTTCAAGTTTAGGAAACTTAGAAGTTATGATGCCCAGTACCAAGCGCTTATTTTTATCACCATTCCAAATTTTCGCGATCGGTGCAAATCCACCTGCCCGGTCACTGTCAAATTCCAAAAAGAGACCATCATAATTAAGTTTGCCCAAATATTCAGCAACAGCATCATAGCCGCCGGAAAAGACGAATGTTGAATGAAAATTCCCACGGCAGATATGAGTCGTAAATTTAAGATCGTCCGGCTGATCCTTCAAAATGGCATTAACGACACGAACCGAGTCTTCGGCTTCTTTATAATAGGCTGCTGTTTGTTGCGGGTCTTGCTTGCTTTGACGTAAGCCATTGATCAAATAAGCCCAATTAGTATCGTCTAATTGCAGGTAACGAAGGCCGAGATCATAAAAATGCTTAACAGTTTTGCGGTATGTTTCAACAAGATCGTTCAAATATTCGTCAAAATCATCATAAAAATCCTGCCAATTAGTATTAAATAACAGTGTTGGCGAAGGAATCGTCTGCTTTGGCAAAACACTGGCTGGAGCAACAGACTTCAAGTACTTGAAAGCTTCAAAGAAAGGATGCTGCGGGTTATAAGCGATCTTGCCGACTAATTCAGCGCCATGAAGCTTATTGGTCCCGCCGGAAAAAGATAAGGTTTCGCGGAAACGATCACTGACACCATTTAATCCCTTCCAGAAATCCAAATGCCACCAAGACCGGGAAAATTCACCGTCGGTCACATCTTTAAAACCGAGTTCAGCTTGTTTTGCTGCGATCCGTTTGATCTGTTTGTGCTGGATCGCTAAGTAGGCAGCTTGATCGATCTTGCCCTCTTCTAATTGCTTATGGGCATCCTTTAATTCTTGCGGTCGCAGCAAACTGCCGACCAGGTCTGCTCGAAATGGAACTTTTGTAAGTGTTGTGCTTTCAACCATGATCTTTCTCCTCATAAATAGATAAAATATAATTTCAAATAAAAAAAGCACTCCTGTAAATACAGAAGTGCTGGACACGTTACCATTCTGAAAAGTCTTGACCAGTTGCCTGATCAAGCTTACTAACCGGCAGCTTTATGCAGATGGGCAGCAGCTAGCGGCGTGTCTGATAACGGGGACCAAGCCGTTTTTTACTGGCGGTAAACCGTTTGTAAAAACCGATCACCGGCCATAACAGTCTTAAACCCTTCTGCCGGCTTGCAGCAAATGCCGACTCTCTAGCTATAAAGGACTTAAGACTCACCGGATCGAGTCGTTTGAAATCTATGCATAAAAATATAACACAGATGCAAAGAATGTCAACTAAGTTGATGGCTTAAAGCATCAGGTTCCTGCGAAAAATTTTAGAAAGGATCAGAATTTTTCAGTATCTCCCTTTGTTCTTTTTCGCGCTTTAATTGTTCTTCATGCAGTCTCTGCTTAGCTTGTTTTACTGATTCATTATCTTTCGTTAAATACTTATCAACAAACTTGTCGGTCATCTTCTGGAATCCCTCGACCGCATTTTTCTCGATTCCTTTATAACCTTCGGTAACAGCCTTTTCAATTTTCTTGTTTGCCTTGACTAATTTTGATTTCGCCATTGTTCTTGCTCCTTTTCTATACGCATAGAATAGTTCACAAATGTTTTTGAATCGTTTGAGAAATGTTTAAGAAATGTGAATCGTCGATTAACAATTTATTAATGATTTTCAAACATTTTCAAAACAGAAACTTATTAATCTTTAACTGTCCAATGCGATCAGCAGATGGAAACAAAGCAAAAGAAAGGATCAAAAAATGATTATATTCATTATCGCAGTTGGTTTGATACTCGGCTTTACGACTATCCAAGCATATTCTGCCTTGTCTCAAAGAAAGAGCCGTTCGCTTCAAATCGTCGGCAGCCTGTTAGGTGCTTTAGGAGCAGCTTCGGCAGACCAGCTGCTTTCTTGGGGACCGGAGATTTTCGGTATTTCCCTAGCACCCGTTTTAGTCGGGTCGATCGTTTTGCCGATCGTCGGTATTGCCTTCTTTAATTATGGCCGGACATTCATTAAAAAATTAAGAAGTCAAAGCTGACTGGTTTTCAAAGATGTAAGCAAAATCAGTATAAATATTTTAAAATTAAGACAGGATTGAACGATCAGCGATCCTGTTTTTTAGCGTCATTTAAAGGTTTCAAATAATCATAAGAATGTCGAGGAAGCAAAAATGTCTACAGAAAAAGCGCTCCAAGAAACGATCTTAAAAGGTGCCAGTCTTCTGCTGAATAATGGCCTTGGTTTATTTCCATATGAATACAGCGGATGGCGTGATGAAGCAGTGCAGGCTCACAAGAACGCTTATTTGGGAACCAGTCTGATGAATTCGCCGATCTTTGATCTAAGCGGAACAGGTGCCGTTGATTTTCTACAAAAGTTTTCGGTCAATCGCTATGACAAAATGAAAATCGGTTCGATCCGCCACGCTATCATGTGCAACGAAAAAGGTCAGATCATGGCTGATGGGGTCGTTATGAAAATTGGCGAAAATCATTTCCGCACTTACTGGCTGGATCCTTGTATTTCATTTCTTTTTGAAAAATTTGGTTCAGACTATGATTTACAAGGCAGTGATCTCAGCGGTCAAGAGACCTTTTTTCAAGTTGATGGGCCAAAATCATTTGAAATAATTTCAAAAACATTAGACGATGATCAAAACTTCGCCTCCTTAAAATTTGCCCACCACGACCTCTTTAAAATTGCCGGTAAAGAAGTAAGGATCCTGCGCTTAGGTATGACAGGAAGCATCGCCTACGAGATCCATAGCAGCATCCCCGATGGCAAAGACGTTTACGATAAGATCTGGGAAACCGGATCAGCTTTGGGAATGAGAAAAATCGGTATGGTCACTTACACGATGGATCATACACCCGGCGGTATGCCGAATATAAATATGCACTACCCGCTGCCTTGGTTTGAAAGCGAAGATGGCGTGTATAAAGGTTTAGCCGATCATTTAAAAGCACGGCCGTTAGCGGCCTTTTACAATTATGAACGCGATTTGGTCGGCAGTGTCGGTGATGATCTGCAAGTTAGATTTGTCAATCCATTTGAAACTGGCTGGGGAAAATTAGTCCGCCTTGATCATGATTTCGTTGGAAAAACAGCTTTAGAGAAAATATCAAAAGATGAAAATCAGGCACGTCAAGTCGTTACTTTAGAATGGAATGCCGACGACATTGCCGAAGTTTACAAAACGCAGTTTCAAGGAAACCAAGCTCCGGCAGCCGACCCGATCGACGCACGACCAGCAGATACCTATTATCAATTACCGCATGGCAGATTCGTTTACCATGCTGACAAAGTTCTAGATGGCGACAAAACGATCGGTATAAGTGTAATGCGTGATTTCCTGCCCTATTACCAGCGAATGATCTCTTTGGCCTTCATCGATCGAAAGTATTACCAGATGGGAAAAGAATTGACCGTGCTTTGGGGCCGACCGGGTACCCGGCAGATGAAGATCAGAGCTGTCATCGCGCGTTATCCGTATAATGATAACGACAATAAGAATGTGAATGTGAACGGTATTTAAATCAAAAACATAAAACCTTCTGCACTATTTTTGAGTTTAGAAGGTTTTTATTTTTACTTATTTTTGTTCTCTAAATTTTTTTGTTCTTGCATATAAAGAATACCATCGTATTTTTTAACAAAGGGCCAATAAATGAAAAACGATATAAATAGAACTATAAATTGCCAAACGGCTATTTGCCAGCCGCCGATCAAAAATCCTGAAATTATAGGCGGAGTCGTCCATGGAACCATAACGCCCGTTAGATAAGGAAGTATACCTATTTTGATCAAAAAATACGTCGATGTCATGGACAGTATCGGTGTTATGATAAATGGAATTGCAAGCAGAGGATTCAAAACGATCGGCAAGCCAAAGAGAGTTGGTTCATTTATATTGAAAAATCCTGGTACGATCGATAGTTTACCTAATTCCCTCATCTGAGTAGAACGTGCAAAGAAAGTCATATAGACAACAACACCAATAGTCATACCAGCGCCAGTAACTGTTCCAAACTGGTCAAACAGCGGTTGAATAAAAATATGTCCACCATTAGCCGCGGTAACAACTCCATGTGCCTTAAATATTGCAGCGTTGGAAAGAGCGTTCGCTTGAAGTATTGGAGATAAAATTCCGCTTACGATAACTGAACCGTGAACACCGAAGAACCACAAGAACGGTACTAGGAAAGCTGATGCTAGTACGCCCGGGAAACTATCAGTCATTCCTTGAAGAGGTGTTTGAATAACTCTATAGATCCACTGTGTCAAAGTCGAATGAGATGTTAGATCGAAGAAAATATAAATCAATAACCAAAATAAAACAATTACAAAAGCTGGTATCAATGAAGTGAATGATCCAGCAACAGCTGGAGGAACTTGATCAGGCAGCTTGATCGTTATTTTGTGACGTAAAAACCAAGAATATACCAATCCGGTTATCATTCCAATAATAATCGCCGCGATCATTCCTTGTCCACCCAACCAGGATCGATCTATAAAGTCGCTCAGCAAGCTAGGAGCTTGGCTAGAAGATATAACGGTTTTACTGCCATTCATCACAGCTGTAGTCGGATGCATAACTACAAAAAAGCTGACCAAAGCAGTCAATCCTGCGGGAAGCGGATCAAATCCTTCGTTTTTGACCCAAACGTATGCGATTCCCACAACAGCAAAAATTGCAACTATTCCAAATGAAGCATTATACGCTTGTGTAAAATAAGCTGCTAACCCCGTTTTATTCATCCAGTCAGCAACTGGCTTAAATGGAAACGAACTTAGAAGTAAGAAGACAGAACCAATCATAATAAAGGGTAGACTGACTATCATTCCATCTTTTAAAGCACTTATTGCTTTAGTATTAACAAAACGCATCACAGGAGGAAGTATTTTTTTATTCACAAAATTCTGCATAAATTTTTTTATTTCTCCTTTCAAAGGAACCTAAGTTATCCCGTTCCCCAAATACATTTTATATTGGAAGCGCTTTCTTTATAATGCTTTAGATAAAATATGTTACTTGTTTCCTTTTTTGAAACAAATTCTATATGCTATATATTGAGATGTCGCCAATAATAAAATTAACTTCTACCGAGCTGATTATTTATCGTTATTTACTTGATAATCCAAGTCAGGTAAAAAAATACAATATTAGAGAGTTGGCAATAAAAATAAATGCTTCAACTAGTTCGATCGTACGCTGCCTTAAAAAACTTGGATACAGCGGCTTTTCAGATTACAAACAAAAAATAATCAGCGAATCTAAAAGAGATAATGATTTTAAAAAAACCAGTTCTTTATTAGTACAAGCAAGAGATTTTTTTAATAAGAGATTAGATACGATATATTCCAAAAAAATTAAAAAAACAGGATTCTTATTAAAAAATGCTGAAGAGATTTTCTTCTTTGGAATTGGTACATCTGGAATTTTAGCCAATTATGGAGCAAGACAATTTTCAAATTTCGGACTAAACGCAAAATTTATTGATGATCCATTTTATCCGTTAACAGCTTTAAAAAACAATAGCAATATTCGAGTAGCTATTGTTTTATCAGTCAGTGGCGAGACGAAAGAAAGTTTGCAAATGACCAGAGATTTAAAAAATTCCAAGGCAAAAATAACAAGTATTACAAATCATGAATATAATTCACTTTCACGTTTATCGGATGTAAATTTTAATTATGATTTTCCAGATCAAATTCTTGGTCGCGATTTAAATCTGACCAGTCAATTACCCGTTATTTACATATTGGAATCAATCATTAGAGAGACCAAAAAAGAATCTCAATAAAAACGGACTCTTTTTTATGTATTACTGTTCGATATTAAATCGTGTACTTTTTAAACGTCTTGTGATTCGTCTGACCATAGTAGGATCAATTATTAAACTGCCAGCCATCACTTCGCTTTTCAAATCTAATTATGTGATAAATTTCAGTACAGCTCATCAATAAACAAATATTAAAAAATGAGAAATCTATTGACAGCTGAAAAAAATTTAGTTACGATTATCTGGAAATTTATGATGCTTTTAGATAACACAAATAGATGCTTCGCATGCTGCTGTGGATCACGTCTTGGAGGATTCACGGCTTATTGTTGTTGCCTTAAAAAAGTAATTCGATAACACAAAAACCGAGAATTTTATCAAGACGCAAATTTAAAGATTTGCGTCTTTTTTTATCCAAAAGGAGCAGTCATGCTAGTAAATAATCTTTATCAATTGATCGGGAACACTCCCCTTTTAAAATTAAATATCAAAGTCCCAAAAAACAGTCATATCTACGCAAAATTAGAGATGTTCAATCCCGGCGGCAGCGTCAAAGACCGGTTAGGCCTTTCTCTAATAGAAAATGGCAGAAAGATCGGCGCGATAAAAGATGGTACGACTATTATCGAACCGACCGCCGGCAATACAGGCATTGGTATTGCCTTAGCTGCTCAAAAATATCATTTGCCGGTCAAACTTATTGTCCCGGAAAAATTCAGTAAAGAAAAACAAATTTTGATGCGTGCTCTAGGTGCGCAAATAATCAATACACCATCCGAACAAGGAATCGAGGGTGCGATCGCCAAGGCTAAAGAATTGCATCAGCAGATAGATAACTCTTATCTGCCCTTACAATTTTCCAATCCGGCAAATCCGGAAACTTATTATCAAACGATGGGACCGGAAATATATAAAGATCTAAAAGGACAAAAAGTCGATGCCTTCGTTGCTGGATCCGGTTCTGGCGGTACTTTTGTCGGTACAGGCCGTTACCTGAAAGAAAAGTTCCCTGAAATGAAAGCTATTACAGTTGAGCCGGAAGGATCGATCTTAAACGGCGGACCTGCGCATCCCCATAAAACAGAAGGTATCGGCGTTGAATTCATACCGCCCTTTTTCAAACAAATCAAGATCGACAAAGTCATCACGATCAGCGACAAAGATGCTTTCGATCAAGTTTCGCTTTTAGCCGAAGAGATCGGCCTATTTGCCGGAAGTTCTAGCGGTGCCGCTTTAGCCGCCAGTTTACAGTTAGCTAATGAACTGCCGGAAAATTCAACGATCGTGACCGTTTTCGCTGATTCAAGCGAAAGGTATTTAAGCAAAAATATTTACGCATTCAACAACAAGGAGAACCAACATGAACTTCAGCACTAAATTGATCCACGGCGGCAACAGCGAGGACCCTGCCACAGGAGCCGTATCGATACCGATTTATCGTGCATCGACTTTCCATCAGCATAAATTAGGTGCCGGGCCAAAATGGGAATATGGTCGTAGCGGCAACCCGACTAGAACTGCTTTGGAAAAACTTGCGGCAGCCATTGAAAACGGCAGCGATGCGTTTGCCTTTGCTTCGGGTTCAGCGGCCATTCATACGGTTTTTTCACTTTTTTCCAGCGGCGACCATATTATTGTCGGCAACGATGTATACGGCGGCACTTTTCGCCTGATCGACAAGGTCCTAAAGCGCTTTGGCCTAAAATTCACAGTTGTCGATACACGAAATCTGCAGGCTGTAGAAAATTCTATTCAAGCCAACACCAAAGCCGTTTACCTTGAAAGTCCGACTAATCCGCTCTTAAAGATAACTGATATCTCGAGCATTGCAAAAATAGCGAAAAAGCATGGACTGAAAAGTATCGTTGATAATACTTTTGCCACCCCTTACAATCAAAAACCGCTTGATCTAGGTGCTGACATCGTCGTTCACAGTGCAACAAAATATTTGGGCGGCCACAGCGATCTGATCGCCGGTTTGGCAATAACCAATGATGATGCGATCGGCCGGCAGCTGGCTTTTTTACAAAATTCGATCGGTTCTGTCCTTAGTCCTGACGACAGCTGGCTGCTGCAGCGAGGTATCAAAACTTTAGCTGTCCGCATGCGTGCTCATGAAGAAAATGCACACAAGATCTTTGATTTTTTAAAAAGCAATGATAAAGTCGCTAAAGTCTATTATCCCGGCGATCCTGATGCTGAAGATTACCAAATCGCTAAAAAACAAATGCGGGGTTTTGGTGCCATCATTTCTTTTGAGTTAAAAGCGGGTCTGGATACAAAAAAGTTCGTTGAAAGCCTGCATTTGATCGACTTGGCCGAAAGTCTTGGCGGGATCGAAAGTTTGATCGAGGTCCCGGCTGTGATGACACACGCATCGATTCCGCGCAACATCCGCATTAAAAACGGTATAACCGATGAATTGATCAGGCTATCAGTTGGTTTAGAGGATATTGCCGACCTGATCGAAGATCTAAAAGGAGCGTTTGCCAAGATTTGAAATGCCTAACAGACATAATAGCAGCTGCTGAAATGATCAAAAAACGCGACCCGGCTGCGCATAGTTTACTAGAAATTTTTATGACCTACTCTGGTTTCCACGCCCTGGCCTATTATCGGGCCGCTCATTGGTTTTACCAGCACAAATTCTACCTATTGGCAGCACTGATCTCACATTCAGGCAAAATGACGACCGGTATCGAAATCCATCCAGGAGCAAAGATCGGTAAATTTTTGTTCATCGATCATGGCAATGGTGTCGTGATCGGACAAACAGCAGTGATCGGCGATAACGTAACCATCATGCACAACGTCACTTTAGGGTCGCGAAAACAAATGAACGACCGCCGCCATCCGATCGTTGGCAATAATGTCTTTATCGGCGCTGGTGCTCAACTGCTCGGACCGATAACGATCGGTGCCAAGGCTAAAATCGGTGCCGGAACGATCGTACTTATCGACGTCCCTGAAGGGGCAACCATCGTTGGCAATCCCGGACATTTAGTGACAAGAAAAAAATAAGCGCTCTAAGCGCTTTTTTTATATATTCAAATGAAATTGCTGATCCAACAGTTTAAATTTATTTTCTAAATTAGAACTAAGCAAAATACCTGCATCGTTTTTAACAAAAACAGCACCGATATTTGGATTTTTTTCAACAAGCGCTAAGCCCTTTTTTGAACCATTATAAAAAGCGATCGTCGACCAAAGATCAGCGTCGATCGATTTTTTACTCACGATCGTTACGCTGCTTAAATCATTTTTTATTGGATAACCGGTTTTAGAATCAAACATATGGTGATAAAACATACCGTTCAATTTTAAATAACGTTCATAAATGCCCGATGTAACTACTGAACAGTCTCTTAAATCAGTCAAAATACCAAGTGGCAGATTTTTTATTTTAAAAGGATCTTGAACACCGATCTGCCAACGTCCGTGACCATGCCGACTGCTGCCGACCAGCAAGATATTCCCGCCCAGATTTATTATTCCAGACAGTATGCCCGATCTTTGCCAAAAATTCTTGACGGCATCGGCAATATAACCTTTCGCAATGGCTCCTAAATCGATCTCCATTCCTGTTAGCTGCAGCTTGACGGCACGTTTTTTATCGTTAAAGACTACTTGTTCGGGATCGATCAAATCAAGTTTCGCTCCTATTTGCTCCGGTCGAGGAAGGTTGGCACCATCAAAACCAATTTTCCATAACTTGACAAGCGGACCGATCGTGAAATTAAATCCCTCATTTTTTAGACTGGCTTCATATGATTTTTTTAAAATAGAGTAAGTGATCTCTGAAACCGAAACAAAACTTTTCCCAGCATTGCGATTGATCGACATAATTTCCGAATTTGTCCGATTAACAGTCAAAAGATCTTCATATTTTTCGATCAATCGGTAAGTTTCGTCAAGAAAAATAGTATCCTGATCCTCGCTTATGCTTTGAAGTGACAAGTTGATCTCAGTTCCTAAACCATAGTAGTTTTTAGTCAGAAACATTTTGAGAGGTCCTCCTGCTTTCGAAAATTTCTTGTGCCAGCTCTATAAATTTTTTTGAAGAATCGCTTAATGCAAAATTTTTATTGTAAGCGATCGAAATATCAGCCTGCAAAACTGAAGAAGATATTGGATAAAAAGATAGGCTGTTTTTACCGGGAAAAGAAAAATCCGTCATTAAGGAGAACGGAATGATCGTACTGCCGATGCCGACACCAGCAAGCCGAAAAGCCGTTGTGATATTAGCAGTCTTAGTGATGATCCGAGTTTTGATATTATACCTGGAAAAATAACTGCTGACTAATCTTTGGAAAGCTGAACTGTCGTCTTCGATGATCATCCCCTTAGGATCGATGTAAGGACTGATATCTTCAAAGGTACGTTCTTGATGATATTTTCCCTTGCCATCAGCGACGACCAAAAGAGCACTTTCACTTGCTATTTTAAAATCTGCCAACTGCGGGTTGTAAACTGGTTCGATGCCGATCGACAGATCAATTTCCTGATCAAGCAGGGATGCTTCGCTTTCAGAAGAGCTTTTTTCTAAAATATCGATACTTACAGAAGGATTCATCCGGTAAAAATCAGGTAAGATCTTTGGCAAAATAATTTCCGCTAATGATTGGTTGATACCG
The DNA here is from genome assembly GCF_051852995.1 of Oenococcus alcoholitolerans. Lineage (GTDB taxonomy): Bacteria > Bacillota > Bacilli > Lactobacillales > Lactobacillaceae > Oenococcus > Oenococcus alcoholitolerans. The sequence continues at coordinate 603,496 of NZ_CP176042.1, read as the reverse complement.
ATCGATATTTTAGCCGTATCCGATGAAACAAAGTGCAAAAGACCAGCTGTCAGTTCCTGATATGATTCATATATTTCTCTTGAACGCTGTAAAAAGAAATGTCCGGCAGCAGTTAATTTGATCGGGTGCTGACATCGATCAAGAAATTTCAATGAATATTCATTTTCGTATTTGGCAATGGTTTTACTGATAGCCGGCTGTGTCATATATAATTTATCAGCGGCTTTTGAAATACTGCCATATTTTTCAACCGCCTCTAAAATAGAAATCAATTGTTTTTCCCGTTGGAAACTTTCCATTTTGGATCACCTGAATTTTAAGTTATGCCCTTTTGTTCATACTTTTTTGAAAATTGTTTTATCAAACTGACCAAAAAAATCGTTCATAATAGATTGTGAAAGCGATAACTTATTGGTTATGATCACTTTATCACAAAATTTTTAGGATAATATCGTTTTCCGAGGAATAAATAGATCATGAAATATATAGCAATAGTCGGCACTAACGCAAACCTCTCTTACAATAGAAAGTTACTTTTCTTTTTGCAAAATTATTTTAACGATAAAGCCGAGATCGATGTTGTTGATATCAAAAATATACCAATGTTCAATGAAGATCGACCGCTTCCAAATGTTATAAAACAATTAGCAGAAAAAATCGATCAAGCTGATGGAGTAATTTTCGGTGTTCCCGAATACGATCACTCGATCCCCTCATCTCTTAAAAGCTTGGTAGAATGGCTTTCTTGGCAGATCCATCCATTGAAAGATCGACCAATAATGCTGGTCGGAACTTCCTTGGGCAATCTTGGCTCAGCCAGAGCTCAGCAGCATTTGAGGCAGATCCTTGATTCGCCGGGGATCGGTGCTGCTGTAATGCCGGGAAATGAATTTCTTTTAGGTTTTGCCGAAAGCCAATTCAGTAATGACGGCAGTATCAAAGACCAAAAGACAATTGATTTTTTGACACAGTGTTTCAACAATTTTATTCATTTTTCCAAAGAAGTGAACAGAAATAGAAAGGAAAATGGTCTCATGAATAATGATAAGGTCCAATGGTCCGCAATTTACGATGTGATAGTGATAGGTTTTGGTGCTGCTGGCGCAACGGCAGCGAGATTTGCTGCAGACAACGATGCAAAAGTTTTATTGGTCGATGCAGCTCCTGAAGGTCATGAAGGTGGAAATACCCGCTATGCCGGCCAAGTTATTTTGACTGGACATGATTTAGAAAAAACCAGACAATATTTCAAACAACTTTTCGGTCCTTATAAGATCGATCCCGAAATATTAGAAACCTATATCAAGGGCATAAACGATATTCCAAACTATCTCAAAAATTATTTGGAAATAAAGGAACCGATCAGTTATAACAAAGTACACCGCGATCCCGATTTTCAAGCATTCGCTAATGGTCTTTCACCAGAATATCCTGAATTCAAGGGTTCAGATACGATCGATCTAACGACCGTTCACGATGGATACTTTGACGCTTCTTTATGGAAGGTCCTTAGACATCAAGTAGAAAAAAGATCAAATAAAATAGACCTTTGGCTTGATTCCCCTGCCCTTCATCTTATTCAAAATTCAAAAAATAAAGTGATCGAGGGTGTGCAAATAAATCGAAAGGGTCAAAAAGTCAATGTCAAAGCCAACAACGGTGTCGTTTTAAGCTTGGGCGGATTTGAAAACGAGCCGGACTATATCCAAAATTTTATCGGCGTCCCAAAACTTAAGGTCATCGGCACTTTATACAATAAAGGTGACGGCATCAAAATGGTTCAAGAAGTCGGCGCTGCTCTATGGCATCTTCATAGCTATGAGGGATTTGGTTTTAATGGCGGTTTTACTTTTGACGATCCAGACGAACAAAGAGGAAAATTTATTTTATCGCCATGGCCCGAACTTTCTTCCGGAAGCATTTTCATCGCTGCCGACGATGGCAGCCGCTATATTCGTGAAGACGAAAATGGACGTCATGGCCACATATATGACCATGGCAGCTGGAAAACACCAACCGTTTTTTCACACCCGCACTTGATTTTCGATCAAGCTCAATTCGATGTCATAAGTAAACAAAAAAATCTTCCCTACGAAAACTTTTTTGATATCACGGTCAAGGCTGATACGATCAGCGAATTAGCAGAAAAAATATCAGCTGATCCTGAAATATTGCAAAAAACTATCGACGATTTCGACCGCTTTGCAAAAAATGGCGAAGATCAATTGCTTAATAGAAACAAAAACACTCTTAAAGCTTTCGGAGCAGGGCCTTTTTACGCAACTCCGATCGCAACAGCTATGCTGAATACACAAGGCGGTGCAAAAAGAAATGCTCAAGCCGAAGTTTTAGATGCTGATGAACACCCGATACCTCATTTGTACAGTGCTGGAGAATTTGGCGGTATAAATGAAAACCAATATAATGGCGGCGGCAATTTGGCAGAATGTTTGATTTTTGGAAAAATTGCCGGGCAAAATGCAGCTAAAGATAAAAAAGATGAGTTATTAGAAGTAAATTCAATAAAAGCAGATGAAAATCTACTGACAAACGATTTTGAAGCAGCTGATAAATTATCAAAAAAATTTAAAACGGGGCCTCACGAATATCTAGGCAGCAGCCAAAACGGCATCGGGGGCAAAGTTGTTGTCCGCGTAAAATATGAAAACAACAAAATCGAGAAAGTAGACATTCTTGAACAATCAGAAAGCGAAGACGTCGGCATCAAGGCTGTTCAAAAATTGCCAAAAGAAATGGTCGAGCAAAATTCTTATCAAGTAGATGCTGTTTCCGGAGCTTCTGCATCAAGCAGAGCGATCAAGGAAGCTGTTAAAAACGCTTTAGAAAAGGCAAACCGGCTCAATCCGAAAGCTCTCTAACCAAGTTCAAAACTAAAGGAAATTCTTTTATTCCATCAGAAGCCATAAAATGTCCGCCGTCAGGCATCAAGATAAACGGACAGGATAATTTTTGGGCAAGTCTATCAGAATGGCGATAATCAACTTCTTGGTCATTCCTGGCTGAAATTATATAAGCTTTGTTTATTTTTCTTTTTAAATCATCAAAATCAAGATCTTTTTCAACGAATTCGTTGAGTTCGGGTAAATTAGCGACCTTATCAGCAAAAGCCGAGACCAAAATAAGATCAACATTTTCCAGTTCGTGATTTTGCAAGTAACGTAAAATAGTCACACATCCCAAGCTATGGCCGATCAAGATCATTTTTTGATGGTCATCGATCAAATTATCAAGATGATCTAACCAATTTTGAAGCTTTGGATGAGAGGGATCGGGCATTTGCGCGCATATCAATCGTTGGCCGATTCTTTTTTGCAGCCAAGGGAACCAGTGTGATCTTGAACTCGCCGTGTAGCCGTGGACTAAATAAATTTTTCTCATTATGACCTCTTAAAAAGACGAATTGAAATAAACTTTAACAGCTTATTTTGAACACTTCAACACTTTTTGTAATAAATTATATTTGAAGAGGTGAAAT